>JAWVCT010000087.1:0-60639 GCA_033858155.1 Blastocatellia bacterium | reverse complement strand
GCTTCAACCGCTTCGCATACAACGGAAACTTCGCGGTGAGATCAGCCACCCCTTGCTTAGTCTGCCGTTGCACTTCGTCCGACTCTGGCTCGCGAACGATGGCGGCGATCAGCCGGCCGATCTCGCGCATCTCCGGTTCTTTCATGCCGCGGGTGGTGACTGCAGGCGTGCCGATGCGCAGACCCGAAGCAACAAAGGGTTTGTTTTGATCGAAAGGAATCGTGTTTTTGTTGACGGTGATGTTGGCAGCTTCGAGGGCCTTCTCGGCGACCTTGCCGGTGATTCCCTTCCCGCCCATCCACACGTCCACCAGCATCAAATGGTTGTCAGTCCCGCCGGAGACGATGCGCAGACCCTGCTCCTGCAACTCAGCGCAGAGCGCTTTGGCATTCGCCAGGATCTGCCGCTGATATTCTTTGAAGTCGTCGCGCAGAGCTTCGCCAAACGCTACGGCTTTCGCCGCTATGATATGCACCAACGGTCCGCCCTGCACGCCGGGGAACAAGCGCCGATCAATCTCTTTCGCGTGCTCTTCCTTGCACAGGATCAAACCGCCGCGCGGCCCGCGCAAAGTCTTGTGCGTGGTAGTCGTCACATAATCCGCGACCGGCACCGGCGAAGGATGCAGCCCCGCCACCACGGGCCCGGCGATGTGCGCGATGTCCGCGAACATTCGCGCGCCGACGCTCTTTGCTATTTCACTGATCCGATTGAAATCAATTATTCGAGGATAAGCCGACGCGCCACAAACCAGCAGCTTCGGCTTATGCTCTTCGGCGATGCGCTGTAGCTCGTCGTAGTCGATCGTTTCGGTTTCGCGCGATACCCCGTAATCAAAAACTTTGTAGCTGAGTCCGGAAAAATTCAGCGGATGCCCATGCGTCAGGTGGCCACCATGCGAGAGGTTCATGCCGAGAATCGTGTCGCCGTATTGAATCGCCGCGAGATAGACACTCATGTTTGCCTGGGCCCCGCTATGCGGCTGCACGTTCGCGTGGTCGGCGCCGAACAATTCCTTCGCGCGATCGATCGCGGTTTGCTCGACGACGTCGGCAAATTCACAGCCGCCATAGTAACGCTTGCCGGGATAGCCTTCGGCGTACTTGTTGGTAAAGACTGAGCCCGCAGCTTCCAGCACCGCTTCACTGACAAAGTTTTCGCTGGCGATCAGCTCCAGGCCATTCGCCTGGCGTGCGACTTCCTGGTCGATCGCATTGGCAATCAGCGGATCGACTTCAGCCAGCGCCGCGTTCATGAGATCACTCATCTAACTCTCCTTATCAAACGAAATCTAAAGACGCTCCGGAAAACACGAGGTTTCGTTTTCCACCCGCACTACGTCGTCGTCATTGGCCTCGCCGGGTTTGGTCGAACGCTTGATTTCGACAGCGGCCAGCTTATCCGCCTCCCATTTCAAATGTTTGAGGCTGGAGCCAAAGTCTTTGAGTTTTGGCCTTTCGTCTGGTGCTGATTGCGCAACTGACACGACGAAGGTCAAAAGGATTACCGCCGCACAAACGATCCGTCTGCAAGGCTTACCTTTCATCGTCGCCCGATTTGCTTGTTGGCTATTTCGGCGCGTGATGCGTGAGCTCGTCCTGTTCGATCTCGCGAATCTTTTCTACGCGGCGCGCGTGGCGGCCGCCGTCAAACTTGGCAGCGAACCACGCACGCACGATCTTGGGAAGCTCTTCCGCCGGCGTCACGCGCGCGCCGAGCGACAGCACGTTCGCGTCGTTGTGCTCGCGGGCCAGCGTGGCAATCTCTTCATTCCAGGCGACCGCCGCGCGCACTCCCGGAACTTTGTTGGCCGCGATCGCCATGCCGGTGCCCGAGCCACACACCAGCAGACCCTGATCGACGTTTCCCTGCGCGACCTCTTCGCCCACCTTGCGCGCATAGTCGGGATAATCAACCGACTCTTCCGAAACCGTGCCCAGGTCCTCGTACTGAATCCCGAGCTCATCGAGCAGAGGCTTCAAATGCTCCTTCTCTTCGTAACCGGCGTGATCGCTGGCGATTGCTATTTTCATTTTTCGGCTCTCTTGTTTGAATTTTTGTGAGGCGATGGTACATCACGTGTTGACGTAGTCGCAACGGAGTTCATACCGAAGCCTCATTGTCTTAGTCGAAAACTGCCGACTCCCTTGCGGCTTTGCCGCTTGATGTGCGGAAAGCCTACGGCTTTCCGAGGAACTCCAAATTTTGGCAGGAGGCTCTGCCTCCGAACTGAGGCGCAGCCTCGCCACCAAATCCATGCGCAACGGAAAGGCAAAGCCTTTCCGCACATCAAGCGGCAGGGCCCGCACTGCCTGTTTGCGTTAGATCCTTTGCTAAGCGAAAATGTTTTCCTATGCGCTGGTCACAATTTTTCATTCCAACACTTCGCGAAGACCCCTCTGATGCCGAGGTCGTTTCGCACAAGCTGCTGCTGCGCGCGGGCATCGTGCGCCAACTCTCTGCCGGCATTTATTCATACCTGCCGCTGGGCCAACGGATTGCACTGAAAGTTATGCAGATCCTGCGCGAAGAGATGAACCGCATCGGCGGGCAGGAATTTTATCTGCCGGCCCTGCATCCGGCTGAAATTTGGCAGGAGTCAGGACGCTGGGACGCGATTGGCGACGACATGTTCCGTTTGAAAGATCGTAAAGGCGCGGACCTGTGCCTGGGCATGACCCATGAAGAAATCTTCACCTCGATTGCCCGTAACGAGATCAGATCTTATAAGCAACTGCCGCAGGTTTGGTATCAGATTCAAATCAAGTTTCGCGACGAGCCCAGGCCAAAGTCAGGCCTGATGCGTCTGCGCACCTTCATCATGAAAGACGCGTACACGTTCGATGTGGATCGCGAAGGACTCGATCGGTCGTTTGCGGATCAGCGCGAGGCTTACAAACGGATTTTCACCCGCTGCGGGATCCAGTTTTCAATTGTCGAAGCATCGTCAGGATCGATGGGCGGCTCTGAATCAAGTGAATTCGTGGCTAAGACGGATGCGGGTGAAGATCTGATCGCCAGTTGTGTTAATTGTGATTATGCCGCGAATGTCGAGAAAGCGACATCGCGTCTGCCATTGATCGAAGACGAAGCCGGGCCGGATGCGCATGAAGAATTTCCCACGCCGGGAGTCCGCACAATTGAAGACTTGACGACGTTTCCGGGCGGCGCGGCGGCGGATCGGCAGATCAAGACTCTGGTTTACATGACTGGCGAGCGAGGCTGGGACACGCGCTTCCCTGCGAAACCCATAATCTTTCTGCTCCGGGGAGATCATCAGCTTAATGAGGCCAAGTTGTTAGAAGTCTTTGGTGGTGCAGAGGTGAGACCGGCGCATTCGGAAGAAATTCGCGAAGTACTGGGCGCTGGAGCAGGCAGCTTGGGCGCAGTAGGAGCGCATGAAAGATCTCAAAGGGCGACTTACAAGCACACTTTGGAGGGCGGGGGTACTCAAGAGATCATCAAATGGCCGGTGGGCAGTCTAAGAGTTATCGCTGATGAAGCTCTCAGAGGCCGTCGCAACATGACCACCGGCGCGAACAAGGACGATCATCACCTTCGTGGCGTGAATATCGAACGCGACATCAAGGTCGATCAGTGGGCTGACCTCCGCACCGTTACTTCCGGCGAAGCTTGCCCGCGTTGTGAAACGGGCACGCTCGAAGTCTACAAGGCGATGGAGATTGGCCACATCTTTAAGCTCGGCACGAAATATTCGGAATCGATGGGCGCGACCGTGCTGACCAAGGACGGCAAGCCAGTCCCGATCGTGATGGGCAGCTACGGTATCGGCGTTGAACGAATCATCACGGCTGCCGTCGAGCAA
This sequence comes from Blastocatellia bacterium, assembly GCA_033858155.1. GTDB lineage: Bacteria > Acidobacteriota > Blastocatellia > Pyrinomonadales > Pyrinomonadaceae > UBA11740. The sequence continues at coordinate 56,813 of JAWVCT010000087.1, read as the reverse complement.
AGCCACGACGAGAACGGGATCATCTGGCCTAAGACGCTGGCGCCATTCGATGCGGTTGTGACGATCACCAACGTCAAAGATGAGAAGCTGCGCGAGGCCGGCGATAAGCTATACCAGGAGATGCAGCACGCCGGGTTGGACGTACTGCTCGACGATCGAGACGAACGCGCAGGGGTAAAATTTAAAGATGCCGATCTGATCGGCATCCCTTATCGCATCACGCTCGGAAAGAAGCTTGGCGACGATCTGGTGGAACTCTTCGATCGCCGCACGAAGCAGAGCGAGGACGTGAAGCTGAGCGAGATCGTGTCGCACGTGCAGAAGCTGGCGCTGGCGGGATTGGGACCGGATAAGTGAAGGTGGAGTTCTTAACGCGAAGGCGTTACCTAACTTAGCCCAGGGTATCACCCTGGGGCAGATTCGATTTTATTTAACCGTACGCTGAAAGCGTTGAATAATTTTCTCAACAATGAATTGTCAGCTCACTTCCCGGCGTGTTACGCCGGGCTAAAATTATCTAACGCCTTCGGCGTAATCCGATGCGCAGATGAGTTTTGACACAACCTCTAAATCGCTGGACTAATTTCATTCGTCAGCTTGGCGAACTACCCAACTCCCCATAAACAACGACAGGCGACAGCACAGAACCTGTGATCAGGCGTTATACTGACAGCGCAATGAAAGTAGTTCGCTCGCGCCGCACCAGCATCCAGATTTTTCTTCTGCTTTGCGCTCCCTTTTGGAGTGCGCTGACTTGTCAGAGCTTTAAGAAGAGGCGACTAGTCGCCGCACTCCAAATTTCAGTTCTGCTGATCATCTCGGCTCCACTAGCCTTTACTCAGGACGCTCTGCCCGAACTCGTTCGCCGGATCAAGCCTTCCGCGGTGGCGATTGAGACGTTCGATGCCCGCGGCGAGAAGCTTTCCCGCGGCAGCGGCTTTTTCATCGACGTCGATCGCGTCGTAACCAACCGGCACGTGATTGAAGGCGCGTATCGCGCCGAAGTGCATTTGAACTCAGGCCACACGTTTCAGGTCAAGACTGTACTCGCCGTGGATGCCGAGGGTGACGTGGCGCTGCTGAAAGTTGACGCGCCGGCGAATCTGGTCCGGCCGCTCTCCCTCGATCGAACGTCGCCACAGGAAGGTGAGAGCGTCGTCGTCATTGGCAATCCGTTTGGATTGGAAGGCAGCGTGACCAACGGAATCGTTTCGGCGGTGCGCGACATCCCGGGCTTTGGCCGCATCATTCAAATAACTGCTCCGATTTCGCCGGGCTCGAGCGGCAGTCCCGTCGTTAACATGCAGGGCCAGGTAATTGGCGTTGCTACCCTGCAGATCACCGGCGGCCAAAGCGTCAACTTTGCAATTCCTTCTGAGCGCATTGCGCAGCTCGATCGCACCGCCCAGTCCGAAGCCTCACAACCAGTGTCGCTCGGCGATCTGGTCGCTACCACCGGCCGCAACAAGCGCGCGCGAGCAGTCGAATATTTCCGCGACGGTCTAAGCTTTTTGTCCAAAGACGATTGTCAGCGGGCCTTGCCTTACTTTCAAAAAGCTACTGAGTCCGACAGTGGATACGGCGAGGCCTGGGCCCAGACGGGTTTCTGCAACGAGAAGATTGGGCGTCACGCGGAAGCGATCGAGGCTTCAAAGAAAGCGGTCAGTATCCGGCCCTCGCCCGAGTCCTATTTCAACATCGGCTTGGCGAATTATTACTTGAAGCAATACCGCGAGGCCGAGCAAGCTTATCGCCAGGCGATCAAACTCGATCCTTACAACTCCGCCGACGCGTATTATGCGCTGGCTCTGACCTATCGCGACTCGGGCCAGTTCGACGAAGAGATTCAAGCGTACAAGCACGCGATTCGATTGAAGCCTGATTACACCAGCGCCTATGATCGCCTGGGTCAACGCTATCTGCAGCAAAAGAAGTATGCCGAGGCGGTGGACATTTTCAAGCAGCTCTCTGCCCAGCGACCCGGCGACGCGAATGCCCAAAACAATCTGGGCGAAGCTTATGAAGCAATGGGCCGGCGCGACGAGGCGGTGGAAGCATTCCGGCAGGCAACGCGTCTGAAGCCGGATTTCGGGAAAGCTTATTTTAATCTAGGCAAGACGTTGTTGACGCAGGGCAATCGCGATGGAGCGATCGAGCAATACGTGTTGCTGCAGAATCTGGATCAGGATTGGGCCGAGAAGCTTTACGGTTTAATCTATCCGTAATCGTAATAACATGCGCTCGTTTAGACGGCGGACTTGTCCGCCACCTTGGTCTGCGGCACAAGTGCGGCAGCTAAACGATTCCAAAAAGAACTACTACCCCAAAAGGAAATCGAGGCCGAATCGCGCTCTCCCCTTCGCAACCCGGCCTCAACCCACGGTCGTCAAAAAAAGACGGCCGAACTTAATTTCGTTTCAATTCTTGATTATCAATAGCGGCGAATATCGTTAGTGACTTTCTCATCGCCAATCGCCGAAATGGGAATGGCAATGACTGTGCCACGCCGGAATTTGTAATTAGGAAACGGAAGCGTTCATCTGAGTTCCTCAGACTAAGAGCAAAACTTTCCTTGCAAGCAAAATCATCAAGCCATCAATCTGCTGAAACAGTGTACGATATGGTCATTGGCAGACCGGAAATGGAATGAGGCCTTCGACCGTTGTTAGGAGGAAGTCTAAGGCTTCCCAAAAAATGAACATGTCGCCCCAAAGAATAGCCCCCAGATCGATACTCTTACTCGGATTTGTGCTGCTTCTCTTGGGCGGTTCGGGAGTCGGATACTCCCAAACCCGCGCGGCTCCCATTGAAGTTCCGTTTGAATTCGTCGCCAACCAAATAATTGTTCAGGTCAAAATTGCCGGCAAGGGGCCCTATAGCATGCTGCTCGATACGGACACCGATCCGTCAGCCATCGACCTGCCCACGGCGCACGAACTTGGACTCAGGCTCGACGCGAAAAGCTTTCCGGCGAGTGGTGGGGGCGCCGAAGCTAACCAAGTCCAACTGACCAGACTGCCAATCGTGGAACTGGGAAGAGTGACCGCTAAGGATGTGTCCGCCGGCGCCATCGACCTCAAGAAGCTGGCCGCCAAACTCGAGCGGCCCATTCATGGCGTGTTGGGATACAGCTTCCTTAAAGATCGCATTATTCAGATTGATTATCCGGCATCGAAGATTCGCTTCTACACTGAAACTCCATACCCCGGGATCCAAAACGCGCCAAACACAGTAAACACGATTGCCGTCGCCTTTCGTTACGACGATGGCGTGCTCATCGACTCGGTTTTCATAAATGGCCAGAAGTTGAAAGCGACTCTTGATACGGGATCGAGCGGGACCTTTGCGCTTACTCCGGAAGCAGTAGCGATCCTGGGATTGGACGAAGAAGAGCAAAATGGCCAGTCGGAAAAATCAGTCGGCTACAACGGCGAGTATGAAAGCAAATCGGGTCTATTGAAATCGGTGCGGATTGGCAGGCTTTCGGTCGAGTCTGCCCCGGCATCTTTCTGGCCGGCCGGAACCGGCCACGACAAAAAGAATTTTCAGGTCAACATCGGCAACGGTTTCTTTAAGGACTTTCTGCTAACTCTTGATTTTCGCGGCAAGATGGTCGTGTTCGAAAGAGCTGAAGATTGAGAATGCACCGCATCTTTTGGAGTACCGACACTAAGCCGAGATCATTGTGCCCGTGCCCTTGTCAGTAAACACCTCGGCCAGCAAAGCATTGCGCGCGGTGCCGTTGATGATATGCGCGCTCCCGACGCCGCGCCGCAGGAGTTCGATAATGTTTTCCAGCTTCGGAATCATCCCGCCGGTCGCGGTTCCTTCGTGGACCAAGGCTTCCGCCTCATCCGCGGTCAGGCGCGAAAGTTTTGTCTCCGGGTCGCCCTCCGTGAGATAAATCCCATCGACATCAGAGAGCAGGACCAGCTTTTCAGCCTTGAGTTGAATAGCGATCTCAGACGCGATCGTGTCGGCATTGATATTGAAGACCGTGCCCTCGGCGTCTGCTCCCAGAGACGAGATTACCGGCAAATAACCATGGTCCAGCAGCACCATTAACAGCCGCGCATTGATTTCCAGGATGTCGCCGACATGGCCAAAATCAATGTGCTCGCTCTCGCCCGTTTCGCGATTCATGATCTCTTTGGGCGGACGGCGCTCGGCATGCACGATGTTTCCATCTACTCCTGACAGGCCGACGGCTTCTACGCCGCGGTGCCTGAGCGCGGCCAGGATGTCAGTATTAATCTTGCCCGCAAAGATCATCTTCGCCATTTCCAAAGTCGCGTCGTCGGTCACTCGGCGGCCTTCGATAATTGTCTGCTCGACGCCCATCAGCCTGGCCAGGTCGCTTAGCTGTTTGCCGCCGCCATGAACCACGCAGAGTCGAATCCCGACCTGATGCACCAGGGCGAGCTCTTCCGCCAGCGCCCTCAGGCGGACGCGGTCTTCGGTGACCTTGCCGGACAATTTGACGACAAACGTCTTGCCCTTGAAGCGCTGAATGTAAGGCAGCGCCTCGCGCAAGAGATCGAGCCGCAATTGATTGCCTACCTCGGTAGTGTCGGTCATAGGATTCTCTTCTATGCGAAGATTAGTTTCTCGCAAAGGCGTAAAGGAAGAACGGAAGACGCAAATAAATCGCGGTTTGTTCTTCTTTGCGCCTCTTGTTTTTCTCCGCGCCTTTGCGTGAAACTAACCCGTACCTTTGCGTGAAACTAGCTCGCAAGCAATTTCGTCAGGATCGCCTTCTGCACGTGCAGACGGTTCTCGGCTTCATCAATAACCACCGAGGCGCTGGAATCGATTACCCCGTCGGTCACGATCACATTCCGTCGCACCGGAAGACAATGCATGAAAAGCGCACTGTTGGTACGCGCCATCTTCGGCTCATCGACGATCCATTTGCCACGATACTGCGCCCGGGCCGCGATATCTTTTTCCGGCGCGCCATAAAAAGCTTTGCTGCCCCAACTCTTGGCATAGACAACGTCGACGCCGTCGAATGCTTCTTCGATTTCATTAGTCACACTCACACTGCCGCCAGCCACCGTCGCCTCCTGCTTGATCGTTCCCATCAACTCATCATCCAGTTCGTAGCCTGGCGGAGTCGCGATCGAAAGGTCATGTCCCATCTGCGCGGACGCCAGCGCAAAACTATTCGGCACGGCCATCGGCAGAGGCTTCGGATGCCAGGCCCAGGTCAGCAAAACTTTCTTGCGGCCCTCGCCGAGCTTCTCACGGATCGTCATCATGTCGGCGGTGGCCTGACAGGGGTGGTGCATCGCCGACTCAAGATTGATGATTGGGACCTCAGAATACTTCGCGAACGCATTCAGAATCGGATCAGTCCGTTCTTCATTCCAGTTCTGCAAAGCCGCAAATGTCCGAACTCCAATCGCTGCTGCATACCGTCCGAGCACGCGCCCGAACTCAGCCACATGTTCAGTCTTGTCCGCGTCCATCACCGCGCCTTCGCGATGTTCAAGAGTCCAACTCGTGCCGCCCGGCTCGAGCACGACGGCGTTTCCGCCTAACTCGTAGACTCCGATTTGCATCGACGCGCGCGTGCGCAGACTCGGATTGAAAAACACCAGCGCGATCGAACGACCCGCCAGTGGCTTTGATTGATCATCGCCGCTCTTGAAGCGCAAGGCAGACGCAATCAGTTGCTCAAGAACGCCTTTAGTTAGATCGGCTGTGGTTAAGAGATTAGTCATTGGAAACCCTTAACCGCGGATTCACGCAGATGAACGCGAATCAAAACCCTGAAACGCTTCCTTTTCTTATCGCGCTCATCCGTGTTCATCCGCGGCTAATACCTGTTCCAAAACATCGATAAAGAGATCAACCTCTTCGCGTTTCAGACAAAGCGGCGGTAGCAACCGCAGAACCGTCGGATCGCTCGAAGTGCCGGTGATTATCTTTCGTTCCAACAAAGCTTCGTGAACCGGCTTTGCCTGATCCGCGAACTCGAGCCCGAGCAGGAATCCTCGACCATGGACGTTAACGACCTGCTCGACCTCTTTCAAACGCTCGCGCAGATAAGCTTCAACCGTTCGAACATTCTCGAGCATTCGATCGTTTTCGATCGCTTCCAGTGTCGCCGTCACCGCGGCCATCGCGATCATCCCGCCGCCAAACGTTGTGCCGAGATCGTTTTCTTTGATATGCGACGCAATCTTGTCGGTAACCAGGCAAGCGCCGACGGGCACGCCGCTGCCGAGCGCTTTCGCGAGCGTGACGATGTCGGGAACAACTCCTCCGCTCGCGGTGCTGCCGGCGAAAAACCATTCGCCCGTGCGGCCGACGCCGGTTTGCACTTCGTCATAGATCAAGACGATGCCGCGCTCGTCGCACAATTCACGCAGCGCGCGATAGAACGACGGCGCCGCGCCGCGGACGCCGGCCATCGATTGAATTGGCTCGAGCATGATCGCGGCGACAGACTCGTCCGCTACCGCACGCACTGAACCAATATCGCCAAACTCTGCTCGCCGATGGCCGGGCACATTTGGTTTCCCGATCTCGCGATACTTGCCCAGGAAGGTCGCGCTGATCGCATCGGCAGTGCGTCCATGAAAACCTCCGCTGAAGGTGATGATATTCTCGCGGCCCGTCGACATGCGCGCCATGCGCATCGCGTTTTCGTTCGCTTCGGTGCCCGAATTGCAGAAGAACGCCTTCGTCAGCAGGTCAGGCGCGACGGAAAGTAATTTCTCGGCGGCGCGGGCGCGCGTCTCCGAATAAACCACGTTCGAGTAGAAGAGCAGCTTCTCCGTCTGCTCGCGGATAGCTTTGACGACATGCGGATGACAATGACCGGTGCCGGCGACCGCGTGGCCGCCATAGAGATCAAGATAGCGCTCGCCGTTACTCAAGAAGATCCAAACACCCTCGCCGCGCTCGGCAACAATCGGCATCTTCTTGTAGGTCGCGAGCTGGAATTGATCTTCCAGCGAAATTGTTTCGTCCAGATTAATAGGGGCCTCTGCTTTCATTTCGTCTGATGCTGGGAGTGCGGACGGCCCGTCCGCACTGAGCGCACAACGCGAAAATATGTGGTCGCGAACCGAAAAGCGCCTTCAGCGCGGGTGCGGACGGGCCGTCCGCGCTCCCAGCAGTGCAGCACTTAAGTCATCCACAGGCTTGAGCGGCGCGGGGTTGAAGTTCTCAACTGCCATCAGGGATTGCTCCCGGTCAGCATCAAACCTGTCTTCTCATCCAGACCAAACATCAGGTTCATATTCTGCACTGCCTGACCCGCGGCGCCTTTGACCAGATTATCGATCGCGGTAAACACGACGAGTTGCCGGCCGCGCGCGGCAAATCCAATATCACAAAAGTTCGTGGTCTTCACCCAGTTGATGTCGGGGCTGCCGTCCAGCAGCCGCACGAAGAACGAGTCGCGATAAAAATCAGCGAACATCTCGCGCGCCTCGGCGGCGCTGATCTCCCTTTTCATTTCTGTATAGATCGACGCAAAGATCCCGCGCGCCACGGGCAGCGAGTGCGTCATGAAAATGAGTTCGTTACTCCATTCGCCGACGTTCTTCAATTCCTGCTCAATCTCGGGCACGTGCTGATGCGTGAAAGGCTTGTATGCATAGAAGGAATTGCTTCGCTGCGGATGATGAGTGTTCGCAGCGGCCTTCGCGCCCGACCCCGACGAGCCGGTCTTGGCATCGACGATCACGCGGCCACTCAAGAGATTGTTCGCGACGAGCGGCGCCAGACCCAGCAGCGTTGCCGTCGCAAAACATCCCGGATTCGCTATGCAGCGCGCGGCCTTGATGACTTCTCGATTCGTTTCAGTTAAGCCATAGACGAACTGCGACTGGGCCGCCATCGCCGCGTGCTCGCGTCCATAGTGTTGCGCGAAGACCACGCTGTCGCTCAGACGAAAGTCGCCGGAGAGATCGATTACTTTCGCGTTCGACGGCAGACGGGGCGCTAATTCCATCGCCTGCCCGTGCGGCAGCGCAAAAAATGCGCAGTCAATATCGACCAGGCTTTCAACATCATCCGGTGCTTTAGTGAATCGGAGATCAGTCAGGCCGAGAAGATTATGGTGAACTTCGCCGACCGCTTTGCCGGCGTGCTCGTTCGCCGTTACGAATTGGATTTCAGCATCAGGATGCGGCAAAAGAATGCGGAGCAGTTCTGAGCCGCCATAGCCCGAGCCACCAAAGATTGCAATCCTGATTTTCATTGGTACGACACCACTCTGGTACGGAACCGCTTGCGGTAGCAAGCGGGTTTCTTACAACCAGCGTTATCCGCGCGCTACCGCGAGCGGTTCCGTATCCAGCAATTAATCCCAGCTATGCGATCGAGGCTTTCAGCTTGAACTTATCTCGAACGAGCTGAAACAACTTGGCTCCGTTCCGTCTCGCATTCGCCGCGCGCACGCCGAACTCATCCTGAATATAATCCTCGCCCATTTGTGAATCGGTAACCGAACCCGCGACGAGATCCACATCAATACCGCGGCGGCGGAACAACTCGATCCCGCCCCACGCGCCGACGTAATCCGACGCGCAAAAAACCAAAGCTGTCATCGCTGCCCGAAACTCTGCGTCTTCAAAGATCGACTCGACCGAATAGCCGCCGAGGATGCCATCGCCGAGTTCGATCACGATCAGATCCGGTTCACTTTCGTTGAGGCGACCTATGATCGCTTTTGCAACGGGCGCCAGATCGCCGGCTCCAACCGTTGAAGGTAAGCCGCAATCAAGAAAACTCGCCGTAGCAATCGCGCCGTGATCGGCCATATTCAAGGTGTCGCGCAGGCAAGCGATGCCCGACAACTTAGCCGCGGCCACGCGCAGTCCCGCGCGAGTTCCCTGTTGAATAATTTCAGTTGCCGCATAGGTCTTGCCGCTGTTCATACAAGCGCCCGCAATGACCACGAGGGGCGCTGTTTGTCCGAGATGCTCACGCAGAGGTAAAGCGACATCGGCTATGTTCTTCGCCACGCCCTGGTCGTCGCAAGCCAGGCCAATCACCTTAACTCTGATCGCGTCGTTAAGGCTCGAGTGATGGCCGCTGCAACTTCCAATCACACCGCCGAGGTTAAGTAGATGAAGTTCATCGCCGGCCGCGAGCGTCGCGGGCACGTCACCGACAAATCCCTTCAACGCACGCCGACGACCGAGTACACCCACCAGCACGTCGCCGGGGTTAACCTTCGCCAGCCTGCCCGTCGGCAATTCGAGCATGTTGTAGGTCGCGTTGTCTGTCAGCACGCGCACCACTACGACGTCACCAGCGCGGGGGGCGCCCCGGGCATCAATAACATTCAAGGTACGCGAGAGACCAAGCGGCGACGTCGCCGATCCGATCTTGTCTACGTCGATGATTCTTGTTTGCTCCATAGTCATCGCACCGAATGTTTAGAGGCGGCTACTGCCGCCCGTGGTCGTTCATCATCGTCCGGCGGGCAGTACCCCGCCTCTAAACGATCGAATCAAATTGCGCGGCCTCGCAATCGCAAACGCAGTGCATTCAACTTGATGAATCCTTCCGCGTCGCGCTGGTTGTAAACCGTGTCTGCTTCAAACGTCGCGATACGTTCGTCGTACAGGGAATTCGGCGAACGCCGACCTACGACAATCACGTTGCCGCGGTACAGCTTGAGACGCACATCCCCCGTCACCGGCTGCTGCATTTCATCAATCATATTGCGCATCAAATCGAATTCGGGCGCGAACCAGAAGCCGTAGTAGACATTCTCGGCAAACTTCACCCCCAACGAATCACGCAGGCGCACCACCTCGCGATCGAGTGTGATCGACTCAATCGCGCGATGGGCCGCTTGGAGAATCGTCACCCCGGGCGTCTCGTAAACTCCGCGCGACTTCATCCCGACGAAACGGTTCTCGACCAGATCGACCCGCCCAATCCCATGCTCGCCGCCGATTTCATTGAGCTTTGACAGCAGCGCAACTGGATCCATCTGCTCGCCGTCAATCGAGACAGGTTCACCATGCGCGAATCCGATCTCGAGGTATTGAGCTTCGTCTCGCGCGTTTTCAGGTGAACGAGTCATCTGAAAAATATTCTCCGGCGGCTCAGCCCAGGGGTCCTCCAGAATTCCTCCTTCGTACGAAACATGCATCAGGTTGCGATCGGTTGAATAAGGCTTATCGATCGTCGCGCTGATGGGAATTCCGTGGGCCTCGGCGTAAGCAATCAAGTCGGTGCGGCCTTTGAATTCCCAATCACGCCACGGAGCGATCACTTTAATGTCCGGCTGCAGGGCGTAGTAAGTCAGTTCAAACCGCACCTGATCGTTGCCTTTGCCGGTAGAGCCGTGAGCCACCGCATCGGCGTTCTCTCGGCGGGCGATTTCAATCTGCCGCTTCGCGATCACCGGCCGCGCCAGCGACGTGCCCATGAGATAGACGCCTTCGTAAAGCGCGTTGGCCTTGACTGCGGTCCACACATACTCGCGCACAAACTCTTCGCGCAGGTCCTCGATGAATAGTTTCGATGCGCCGGTCGCCTTCGCCTTCTCTTCGAGTCCGTCCATCTCCGCGCCCTGCCCCACGTCGGCACAGTAACAGACGACTTCGCACTGGTACTGCTCTTTCAGCCAGTGGAGCATTACCGACGTGTCGAGTCCGCCGGAGTAAGCCAGAACGATCTTGTTGATTTTCTTATCAGTCACTTTTCCCGTCCGCCTTTTTTGGAGTGCGCCGGCAGAGCGAAGCGGCGACGGCGCTTTGAATCGCTTCGCACATATCGTCCCTCACGTTTAGAAGCGCCCCACTACTGGGTCGGGCAGTAGCCCGACTCTAAACACCCATTTATGAATTCAAAGACGTGTCGCGCTTTGCTTGCCACCGCACTCCAAACTCATCCGAATAACTCCCAGATCTTCTTCGTCACAATTCGTTGAGCCTTCTGTTCGCGCACGGCGATGAAGATCGTGTCTTCGCCTGCTAACGTCCCCACGATTTCCGGAATGCCCGCATCGTCAATCTCCACCGCGACGGCGGAAGCACGGCCCGGCAGGCACTTAGCGATCACCAAAGCGTCACCGGCAGAATCCAGACTCAACAGTCCCCGCGTCGCAGCTCCGTTCGCGTGCGGCAACGCGTACGCGCCGTGATGCTTCACTACCCCCAGCTCTTCAAGATCGCGCGACACGCTCGACTGGGTCGCCGCTACGCCCGCACGCTCGAGATGCGCCCGCAGCGTGTCCTGAGTTCCAATCCGCTTCGCGCGAATCAGATTAAGCAGTTTCTTTTGCCGCTCTCTTTTCAACATAGTGGCACAGACTTCAGTCTGTGATTAATCTTTACGTGGCAAGAGCTCAATCGGGAACCACAGACTGAAGTCTGTGCCACCTCAGACGACGTAAAATGCATTTCAGTTGCATTTTTACCGCATAGCTGCATAAAATAGCGTTAGTTATGCACTTTAGTCAAGTACGGACTGGCGCCCACCCAATCAACCCTGGGCAGCCGGGGTAACTTTGCGGCAGAATGATGGACTTCAAAGCGAACAAATTATGAGTGACAAGCTGAACAGCAATCTTTGGGGCGGACGTTTCAAGGGCGAAGCTGATCCGGGCTTTGCCGAGTTTAATCGTTCGTTTGGTTTCGACCGTCGATTGTTCGAAGCTGACGTGCGCGCGAGTATCGCTCATTGCGACGGCCTGGAAGCAGCGGGAGTCTTGACCGCCGACGAGGCAGCGCAAATCAGCGCGGCCTTGACGAGCATTCTCGAACGCGGGCTTTCCCACGCCGGTTACTTTGACGAGGCCCCCGCTGAGGATGTGCATTCGTTCGTCGAGGCGCGTCTGGTTGAGATGATTGGTGACGCTGGCCGCAGGTTGCACACGGGCCGCAGCCGCAACGATCAAGTCGCAACGGATTTGCGTCTCTGGCTGCGCCAGGAAATCGATCTGATTTCGAGCGCGCTCGGCAGCGCACAGCAAGCTCTCTTAGATCTCGCTGAAGCGAACCGAAGCGCCGTGATGCCGGGATACACGCACTTGCAGCGCGCTCAGCCGGTTTTGCTTGCTCACTGGTGCCTGGCTTATTTCGAAATGCTGGGGCGCGATCGCGAACGGCTAGCTGATGCGCGTGTGCGGGTGAATGTTCTGCCGCTGGGCTCGGCGGCACTCGCCGGGACTTCATATCCAATCGATCGCGATGCTGTTGCTGATGCCCTGGGCTTCGAAGCGGTTTCGCGCAACAGTCTGGACGCGGTAAGCGATCGTGACTTCTGTATCGAATTCGCTGGCGCGGCGGCGCTAATCATGCTGCACCTCTCTCGTCTCGCGGAAGATGTCATCCTCTATTCCACTACTGAGTTCGGTTTCTTTGAATTGAGCGACGCGATCGCGACCGGATCGAGTCTGATGCCGCAGAAGAAGAACCCCGATTCAATGGAATTGGTGCGCGGAAAGGCGGGGCGTGTGTTCGGGCATCTCACCGCGCTGCTCGCGATGATAAAAGGGCTGCCGCTTGCCTACAACAAAGACATGCAGGAAGACAAGGAAGCAATCTTTGATACGGTGGACACGGTCAGGGCATGTCTCGAAGTGAGCACTACGGTCCTGGCCAACATTCGTCTGAATGAAACGAGAATGCGCGAGGCCGCCACGCAAGGCTACCTGAACGCTACGGAATTGGCTGATTACCTGGCGCGCAAAGGCGTGCCATTCCGTGAAGCGCACGAGACTGTGGGTCGGATAGTGATGTTGGCCATCGATCGCCAGGTCGAACTGAACGACCTGCCGCTTGACGATCTCAGATCTTTCTCTTCATTGATCGAGGAGGATGTATTTGAAGCGTTGTCGCTGGCGCGCACTCTGGCGACGAAGTCACAAGGTGGAGGCACGGCGCCGGATCAAGTTGAAGCGGCTCTGGTACAGGCGCGGGTTTCCCTATTGAACTCCTAATGGCGCCGGCACGGATGCCTGCGCTCCACTGCGATGTCTTTCTTTATTACCAACCAGGCATTGGATCGCAAAGAAGCTTTGCGGCGAATAAATCTGCTGGCTGGCAAGGACCTGCGCTTGCTGGCTGACGAGTACGGAATTCCGATTTGGAAGAATGGCCACGAAAACAAGGGGTGGGCTGGGCTGGTTATTGAGCGTTACCTCGGCCTGCCGCAGAACTCGCGGCAGGCCCCGGACTTTGGCGACTGGGAGTTAAAGGTTGTGCCCTTGCGGCGCGATGCCGCGGGAAAGCTGCGCGTGAAAGAGTCCATGGCAATCACAATGCTGGAGCCGGCGGAAGTCCTGGCAAGCAAGTTCGAAGACAGTCATCTTTACGATAAACTGCGCAGCATGTTGGTCGTCAGCCGCATCTATGAAGGCCCGCAGGAACTGCATTCGATGCTGCACGCCGCTGCGGAATTCGATCTCGATAATCCTAAAATTCGAGAGCAAGTTGCCGCCGACTACGAAACGATACGCAGCCAGATTCGCGCGCGCGGCATTGACTCAGTCACCGGAGATTTGGGACAACTGGTACAGGCGCGGACAAAAGGCCGGGGCCACGGCAGCAAGACTCGGGCGTTTTATGCGCGCGCGATCTTTGTTGCTCGTATTCTAAACCTGCAGAAGCTCGCGACGATGCCGCGCGTTTTCGCGGCCGGACCTGAGGACGAGTTCGTTTAGAGATGAGATGACAAACACCATTGAAGTCGGCGGAGAGATAACGCGTTTAGGCGAGCCTCGGCCCGGCGTGTGTCCGGTGTGCGACCGCGCTGTGCAGGGCGAATTGTTTTCGATCGCGGCGCTGTCAGAGAGTCTGCAATCGATCATTCTGCCGAATGCGGCGACGGCAAACGCCGGCGAGGTTTGCAGCCGGTGTGTCGAACTTTTCGAGCGCGCGCATCGTCAGATCGAATCGCACGCAACCATCTTTGAGCAGAACGATTTTGTCCTGCCGACTCCTTTGCGCATGGACGCGGACGAAAGGTTTACCGGCCGTGGAGTGACGATGGCATTTCTGGATTCAGGATTTTATGCGCATCCGGATCTAACGACGCCCGCCAATCGCATCCTCGCCTATCACAGCATCTTCGCCGAAGAAGGCGACCAGACTTCACTGGAGACAAATGACGTGGCCAGTTGGCACGGCATGATGACTTCGGTAGTCGCGACTGGAAACGGCGGACTTGCGGACGGTTTCTACCGCGGCATCGCATCGGACGCCAACGTGGTGCTCGTCAAGATTGGGCGCACCGGCCGCATCAGAGAGGATCAGATTCAAGAAGGCCTCGAATGGGTTCTGGCCCATCGGGAAGAACACCGGATTCGCGTGATCAATATTTCAGCCGGCGGCGACTTTGAAGAGAGCTATCTTACTAATCCGTTGTCTGAGACGGTTGAGCGGTGTACGCGCGCTGGGTTGACCGTTGTCTGCGCGGTTGGAAATGCGGGACACGTGCACGGCCATCCAGTGCTGCCACCCGCGAGCGCGCCCTCGTGCATCGCCGTCGGAGGTCTCGACGATCGGAACTCGCTGGACCGGGCACGGCGCGGAATGTATCGCTCGTCTTATGGCCCTACGAGCGACGGACTACAGAAGCCTGAAGTGATCGCCCCGGGGATTTGGGTAGCTGCGCCCATTTTGCCGCAGACACCGACTGCGGAAGAGGCTGAGCTTTACTCGAAACTTGATGCGGCTGCTGATGAAGACCTTCGTTCGATTATTGAAAGCCACGCCGGACTGGACAAAGATCTGGACGAAGCGAGCTCCCTGCCGATTTCCCTCGTCCGTCAATTGATCACGCTAAAATTGCGCGAGGGCAACGTCATCAATCAGCACTACAAGTACGTCGACGGCACTTCGTTCGCGGCCCCGATAGTCTCTTCGATCATTGCTTGTATGTTGGAAGCGAATTCGCGTCTGACTCCGCAGCAGATCAAACGAATACTCATCGACACCGCCGAACGCGTTCCCGAAGTCGAGGTCGATCGACAGGGTTGGGGCGTGGTCTCCGCGCGGCGGGCGGTTGAGATGGCTTTGGGATCAAGTTAGTGCGGTCGGGCACTACTCCGAGCCCCGCCAGCTAGACATTGGCTTTGTCGCTGTGACAGAATCCTCCACACGAATTAGAGAAAGCGAAACAGGAGCACCTCAGAGTTTCTATGTCTGAAAGCGAGTCTGCCATAAACGAATCTCAGGAAGCGCCGGCGGCGACTGAGAAGGAAGATATAACCTACCAGGCCGTGGAAAAAGACGGCGTAGTCACCGCGATTTGGGAAATGAAAGGGCGCAAACACCTGCGCACGATCGACCCGCGGTCCCGCCAGGGGCGCGAGATCCTCAATCTTTACACGACCGAGGACGTCGAACATCCCGCGACCAACGAAGCTGCGACCTCGTAATTCATCTTTCTTCAAAGCCAGGCAATCGCGTTCGTTTAGCCGCCGCACTTGTCCGGCGAAGGCTGGCGAGGTCTTTTTTCTGTATGGTTTCGTGTGATTTCGTGGACGCGCGCCTTTGCCCCCGGAAAGCGGTCCACGAAGTCACACAAAAGATCACGAGACCCAGAGAGAGCAACAGCCTCAACCACTATTTCGCGAGGCGCCGTCGCAGCATTCCACGCGCTTGTTATTCAAAAGTGCTAGACTCTGAATCTGCGTCATGAACCTTCAGATTCGACGAGCCAAACCGGAAGACGCTGGCGCCTTGACTGAGATCGCGCACGCCGCCAAACGCCACTGGGGCTATCCCGAAAACTGGATCCAACTTTGGCAAGCTGATCTGACCATCACCCCGGAATTCATTGCCGAAAACGAAGTGTACGTCGCCATGGACGGCGATCAGATCGCAGGCTGCTGCGCGATCGTTTTCACCGAACAGGTGGCCGAACTGGAGCACATGTGGATCAGGCCGGAGCACATGGGCACGGGTGTGGGCCGCGCGTTGTTCGATCATGTGAAGGAACGGGCCACCGAATTACGCATATCCGCGTTCGAGATATCATCCGATCCAAATGCTGAAGGCTTCTATGAACGAATGGGCGCGACTCGCATCGGCGAGGTGCGATCGGAAATCGAAGGACAGCCGCGAGCTTTGCCGAGAATGAAGGTGGCCATCGATTGAACACAAGACAGAGCCGGCTGGTTGGGAAACTGTTGAGCTAGGTAGGTTGCACTTCGTGCCTGGATCTGGGATCGATAATTTCCCCTCTTACTCTGGGATCCCAGGGTGAGAGGGAGAATGAGATCAGAAACCTGATCAACTGAATCAGACGTAAATTCCAATGTGGGACACTAAGCGACAAATCATCTGGCTGGTTACCGGCATCACCTTCGGAACGTTCATAGTTTACATGGACGCTCACGATGAGGCGGGCCGATTCGATCGCAGTGTCTTTGCCTTTTGGGAGATTATTCTGCTGGCGATTATTCTGACGCTCTTCTATCTGTACTCTCGCAAAAAGAAAACTTAGTACTGAACAACCATCGCGCTATGGGTTGGGCGGCCGGTAGCCCGCCGCTAAACGGCACGCGTTACGGGCGCCTTTTCAATCCGGCGGTTGCATGGTCTTGGCGCGCGCGTTGATTCCCTCTTCGCCCATTACCAGCAGTCTTCGTTCTTCGGTGTAGGGCACGCTCTGTGGCAGGTATGAAAGCACGTACCGATGCTTGCGCAGCTCATCGCAGATTGCCTTTGCCGCCGTACCCGGATCGTCAATGGGAAAGATTCGGCCGCCGGTTCCTTCAGCGAGATCGTCAATCACCTGCCGCGGCTTCGGCACATCGCGCCGAATCGCGCCGCGAGTCCGGTCCTGCGCCTGTACGCAATAGACCGTGATGTCGAGCGACTGCAGGGCGCTCAGCGCCTGCTTAAATTTTGCCTTGCTGCCGCGATCCAGACCGTCACTGATAACCACGATGGCGCGTTTCTGGGCTGACAAAGGCTTCAAGCCATCTTCGATCACGGCCATGATCGAATCAAACAGATGTGGATCGCCTTTCTTGCGAAACGTCTTCAACTCGCCTTCGATCTTCTTCGCATCGTCCGTCCAGTCGGACACGATTTCAGCATTGTTGTCATACCCGACGATCAATAACTTGTCGCCATCGTAAATCTCATAAGCAAACTCGCGCGCGGCCGCTTCAAGCTTTTCGACGTCGGCGCGAATTGTCAGAGAGTTATCAACCAGCAGCACGATACGCGCCGGCGAGAGATCGGGAGCGAAGTTCCTGATATTTTGCTCGACGCCGTTGTCGAACAGCGAAATATCTTTGGAAGTAATCGGAGTAGCAGCGCCGCTGGCGCGGGTCGCAATCACATTCAGGACGGTCGAGGCCTCGGACGTAGGATGAGCGCGGCGGCCGGCCTGGGCCAAAAGCGTGCCCAGAAGGCACGTTGCGGTAAGCAGAAAAACAAGACCCCTCCAACCGAACTGCCCGGTTCTTTTCTCTGGCGCGTTGGTGTTGGATATCGGTCGCATTTGCTTGACCGTCAATGGGGTTCTTCAGCTTTTATCGGAGCTGGTTTTCTTCGCTGTTGTCTTTTTCGGCTTCGTGGTTTCGGTGCTCGAAGCTTCGGGCGCGGAAAGTTCTTTCTCTACTTTCTCAGCCACGCTTCCCTTGCGGCCATAATCGGTCACGTACCAGCCCTCGCCCTTGAACTGAACCGAAGTGCGCGAAAACTGTTTCTCCATTCGCCCTCCGCACTTGCGACAGCGAGTGGGAGGCTTGTCTGACAACTTTTGATAAACTTCAATCTGGTCGTTGCATTTCTTGCAACGGTATTCATAAATGGGCATCGTAAATTCAGCTTGGTTCCCAGGATCATTTCAAATTTCGGGTAGGCCCGAATTATACGAGAGCCCCAGCAACCATTACAAACTGACTAGAGTTTCTCATTAGTGGTCCGATTTGAAAGTATCAGTCCCCACTAATGCCGGGAGGGCCGACGTCCCGTCCGCACCTAAGGCGGGAAATCCTCTCCGCTCGAATAAAACCTGTCAATTGAGTCGCTCGCGCTCCGCGCTCATGCGGAAGGGCCGTCCGCGCTGCCGGCACAAAGGAGCTTCCTGATTTGAGACTGAACAGCTGGTAGTCTCGAATTCTTCGGCCGAATTAAGATCCCGCGCCGTTTTCAGATGCAGTCAACAAGAAGAAAGACGTCCTCTCTGACGACCCAACCAGTCTTTTTGCAACTTCCGCGACGGTTCGTTATGATCCCCCCAGTTCCGGAAGAGATGCTTCGTTAGTCCGCGGCAATCCCTTCTGCTATTCTATCGCCGTTAACTTCGCACTAAATGCAATCCGCAGCCGAAACAGATCAGACTCTTTCCATAGAACGTAAGCTCAAGCTGCACGAGGCGCGCGAATCCATCATCGGGCGCCTGGCGGCCAACCTGCCCACGTCAATTAACCTCGACTCTTTTTTGAAAGTCGTCGTCGCGGAATTGGGCCGGATGATGGAAGTCGATCGCTGTGACATCATCAAACTGAGTCCGGAAGGCGAGCTTAGCATCAGTCATGAATGGCGCGCATCTGAAACTGTTCCTTCCAGCCTGAACGCGCGCATTCCCGTCGATGCAGCGACCCTGGCTCAATACCTGGATGTGCGAAAGCCGATCAGACTGGACGACACTTCCGCCCCGGAACTCGATCACAAGGTGCGCTTCTTCGCGAAAAGTTTGGGGACGCGCTCGTTGCTGGTAGTGCCCGTAGTGTTGGGCGATGAAGTGCTGGGCCTGATTGGCTTGCACCACACGCGCACTACCCGGCATTGGTCCGATGAAGAGGTTGCGTTTCTGGTGTCAATCGCGATGCAACTGGCGATTGGATATCAGTACACACGCATTTACAACGACAAGAAACGCGAGGCCGAAACCACAAAGGCCTTGCTGGAAATCGCCAACGCACTCAACGCGCGTTCGGACTTTGGGGAAGTCACCTCGGCAGTCCTGGAACGCGCGTTATCACTCGTGGGAGCTGACTATTGCGCGCTGGGCGTGCTGGACGCCGGTGAAAAAAGGATCAGCCTTGCAGCTTTCAAAGCCGCCCCTCACGCCACCACTGACAATGTGCGTGGCTTGATTGAGGCGCACGGACAATCGCTCGACATTACCGGGATTCCGGCAATGGTTGAGGTGTTATCTCAAGGCAGAACCCTGAAACTGCTGGAAAGCGATCTGCCGCTAGCGATGCGTGTGATGTTCAACGCGACGCTTGGAGGACGCGCGGCGCTGGTGGCGCCGGTGCGTATCGGCGGCCACGCCTTCGGCCTGCTGGGTCTGGTTTGGAGCGAGCCGCGCGATCAATTCAAAGATCATGAAGTCGCCCTGGTAGAAGGCATTGCCGATCAGATCGGCACGGCGCTCGAGCGCGATCACCTTTCGGCCGAAGTGATGCGTCTGAAGAGCGCCCTGCACGAGCGCTATGGCCAGGATCGAATCATCGGCCAGGCGCGCGGAATTCGCCGCGCGATGGAATTGGCGCTGAGTGTCGCCGATACTCAAACGTCCGTCCTGATTCAGGGTGAATCGGGCACCGGCAAAGAATTGCTGGCGAACCTGATCCATTTTAACTCCGGCCGGGAAGACCAGCCCTACATCAAACTGAATTGCGGCGCCATCCCTGAAACGCTGCTGGAATCCGAACTTTTCGGGCATGAGAAGGGAGCGTTTACAGATGCGCGCGCGCGCCGGCAGGGCCGCTTCCAGGATGCCAATAACGGCACGCTTTTTCTGGATGAAGTCGGAGAGATGACTCTGGCCGCGCAAGTGCGTCTGTTGCGAGTGCTACAGGATGGTGAGTTTACTCGCGTCGGTGGCAATGAAGTCCTGAAGGCCGACGTGCGCATCATCGCCGCGTCCAACGTTGATCTAGAACGCGCGGTCGATGAGGGCAGGTTTCGACGCGATCTTTTCTACCGGCTATCGGTCTTTCCCATTACGCTGCCCTCACTGCGCGAACGGCGCGAAGATATTCACCCGCTGGTGATCCACTTCCTGGAACACTACAAGCAACGAACCGGCCGGTTTGTCTCCGGCATATCCAAAGCCGCCTTGCGGGCCTTGATCAACTATGACTGGCCGGGGAATGTTCGCGAGCTCGAGAACGCAGTTGAGCGCGCCGTGATCATCGCCGCCGGACGACAGATCGAGATCGACGATCTTCCCACCGCGATCGGTAACGTCATTTCAGAACGACAGGCCCTGGTTCGCGTTGAGCGAGCGCAAGCCGCCAATGAAGGCCGCAGCGCAAAACTCGAAATAGACGTTCCCGCCTCATTGGACGAGATTGAGCGTCACGCGATCGAGGCTACGCTCGACTATACTTCCGGAGATAAGACCAAAGCGGCCCGCCTGCTTAATATTGGTCGCAAAACAATCTATCGGAAGCTGGAGCAATACAACGGCCGGCGGAACGATTCCGAATCATCGGATACCTAATCGCAAGTGTTTCAACCTTGAGCTGAACCAAAACTGCGTGAGCACACCGCCAGAAACTACCTACTCGGCACCGCCAGTTTATTCTTCGGCGGCTGCGGCAAGTGGCTCGGATTTGCCCGCGATTCCGCCGTCGAGCGCAACTCCTGAGAACCCTCCATGGGGCGTGACGGCGGCAATCTTAACGTGGTTAACCAGCATCGCTTTACTGTTTCTCGCTCCCAATGTTTTTGTGCTCCCGTATCTTCTTTCTCACTACCGCGGCCTGCCCGCACCCACTGAACAGGTTTTATTAGCCGACAAGACCTTTGTACTTCTTTTCGTTATTGGCTGGCTGCCGGCCCACTTACTTACTCTCATGTTGATTTGGGCAGTGGCGACGAAGCGGGGGAAGTTTTCGTTTACGAAAGTGCTCGGCTTCAGTTGGCCGCCCGGATTTGGCGTCTTGAAGAGCGTCGGTCTGGCGATTTCTCTGTTCCTGGCTGCGCTGTTCATAACCGCCTGGTTCGGCGCCCAACCGACGGACCTGGATCGCCTTCTGACCAGCTCTCGCGCAGCGGCATTAATGCTCGCATTGATTGCGGTAGCGACCGCGCCCTTGGTTGAAGAACTGACCTATCGCGGCATGCTTTACTCGGCGCTGCAACGAGCCCTTGGTCCCTGGTTCGCGGTGGTCGTGGTGTCCTCGATGTTCGCCGGACTCCACGTTTGGCAATACCGCCAGAACCTGGGGGCAATCACCTCGATAACCTTGCTCAGTGTTGTCCTGACTGTGATCCGCGCGCGCACGGGACGGCTGCTTCCCTGCTTTGTGGTTCACCTCGTCTTCAACGGCGTCCAATCGCTCATCATCGTTCTTGAACCTTATCTCCGGGCACTCTTCGAGCATTGGCGACCACACCCGACGACCGGGGCTCTCATCTACCTTCTGCGATCTCTCTACTAAAAAATGGACTACGAAGTAGTCGTTGTGGGTGGCGGCATCGGCGGACTAACCACCGCTGCTTTGTTGGCGGCGCGCGGCGTCAAAGTCTGTTTGTTAGAGCGGAACTCGCAATTGGGAGGTTGCGTCGCGAACGTCGAGCATCTCGGTTATACATTCGAGCCGACTGCTGGTTTGTATTCCGGTTGGGAACCCGGTGGAATTTACGAAAGAATTTTTTCCGAGCTGCCCGCGAATCCTCCGGAAGTCGATCGCCTTTCACCGGCATACGCTGTGCGGTTACCGGATGGCGCCGAAGTCGCGGTTGGCGAGAGCGTGAATCACTTTGAAGACAATCTGCGTGCGGCTTTTCCGGAATGCGCTGAAGCTGCGGTCGCGTTCTATCACGTGCTGGATGAAATCAGTTCTTTCGGGGTGAATAAAACCGTGGGTAGTGCCCCGTTGACGACGCACTTAACAAACTGCTCCTGGAGGTTCAAACGCTTCATCGATGTGCAACTGCAAACTTTTATTCAGGTTGCGAGCGAACAATGCGCACTCAAGCAAGCGGCGACGGCGCTGATCACTCCGCGCCGTGGGATGTGGGCGATTCGCGGTGGCGCCCAGGCACTGGCTGACGTCCTGGGTGAGTCTTTGAAACAAAGCGGCGGCTCGTTAGTTTTGAACTCTCCCGTCTTGCGCCTGGCCTACGGTCCAGATGGCGTACCCACCGGCGTCGACCTGTTGAGTGGCGAGCGGGTTACGGCCACACGCGCGATTGTCAGCAACCTAACCGTTTGGGACACCTATGGAAAGCTGATCGGTTCGAGTCGCAGCCCAAAGACAATCTCTGCCGCACTAAGACAACTGCAAGGTTGGGGAGCTTACCTGCTGTTTCTTAGCATGGATCGAGCTGCGGCTTCGCGGCTAAGCTCAAGTCGCATCATGGCGCTCACCGATTGGCAGGAAGACCAGACCTATTTGCCCGATCAAGCGCAGTTCGTCTTTGCCGCGGCTTCGCCAGGGGTTGCGCGCGCGCCCGGCGACAAACTTGCGGTGACCGTCTCGACCTTTACCAACGCCGAAGATTGGTTTGCCTTCCACCTGGATGAGAACGCGCATGAAGAGCAGGATCAGGCGACCCTGGAATCTCTCTGGCCCCGAATTCATGCCGCGATGCCCGAACTCGGCGACAGCATCGAAGTAATCGAGACCGCCACGCCCCGCACGTTTTATGAGAACACCCGCCGAAAGCTCGGCATGGTTGGGCGGACCGGTGGGTCTGGAATAGCAGGTGAAGCGGGGCGAACGATCTTTCCAAACGTCTTTCTGGCAGGCGACACCGTCTCCGCCGATGGGGGCTTGGCTGGAATCTCTCAATCGGCTCACGACCTCGTAAACGTCCTCACGGATCGAAAATAAGTGCCCTGTTTACGGGGGCCTGCAATTATTGTATAGTGTCTGGCGACACGCGACTATGTACATAACAATTGATGAATCCGATCGCCGGCCGGTCTACCGACAGGTAGCCGATGAGATAAAGGGTCTGATTGCCCGCGGGGAATTGCGCGAGGGGATGGCGCTGCCGCCCGTGCGTCAGGTGGCCGACGATCTGGGGGTTAATCTGAATACGATTGCGGCGGCTTATCGGGAACTTCAAAAGGAAGGTTTACTGAAAGTCAGGCACGGTTCCGGTGCCACGGTCTCAGCTCGGAAGGTAACACAGCAGAATGATGCCGAGCTGCGCAAGGCTTTGCGGGCTAGTCTTGCCCACCTGGTCTTAGCGGGTCTGCCTCGTCCAGAGATCGTGGAGATCGTTAACGAAGAAATCCGTCAACTATTCAAACGCGACCGTTGAGTTCTGAGCGCTGGCGATTTAGTTATTCGGATCTTTGATTCGGTTGATCGAGCGGCTGCCAGAATCAGGATCGCGCGGTCCGGCCTGCGATCCCATCGTTGACGAAGGAGCGCTGGGGCCGACGCTGGGCGAACCGCTTGAACCACCCGAGCTCCCGCCTGAAGATCCCCCGGGATAGGTTGGCCCAGAGCCTCCTGACGATGATCCTGAGTTTCCGACAATCAGTCCATTAGGCCCGTAGCTCGGGCCGCGGTATGGATTGTAATAATAGTTGTCGTAAGAATTCCCGTAAGGCGATGACCATCCCCAACGGAACGGCATAAAGGTATAGCAGCGCGAGAAGGGGCTATAAGTCCAAAGCCCCCATGAACGCCCACCTGAAAACGCGAGGTCGAACATGCTCATGCTGGCGAGATAACCGTTGACGGTGCGACCCGAAATTTTCTGATTCGCCCGAGCCAGAGTCTGGGCCCGCTGCTTACTCCAAAGATCAAAGTCGTCTTGATCTTTCTTGTTGAGCTTAGCTACGACTGGCCCGCCGGCGGCGTAGGTTACTCTCGTGCCGCCCTTCACCACTTCACCCGGATCGAGGCCCGTCAAGACGCGGCCCTTGCGGACCAGCAAGTCGGCTGCAGCCGGCTGTACGTTAAAGCGATAGATCCCACCGCGAATTATCACCAGATGTTTCTGATTAGCCAACACATTGATTCGCTGATCGACGTCGACGCCGCCCGTGGCTTCGACGATGGCGCTACCCTTAATCAGCTTGACCACCAGATTGTCGAGAGAATTATCAACCAGTATAAACTCGCTATTCTCCGCCACCCTCAGGTAGGAACCTGGGTTGAGCAAAACCTCAGCCTGACTTTCGCCGCTCGTGGTCACCACGTCGCCGGCGACCAGATCGTCCTGGCTGCTAAGCAACTGATCGGTCTGACCGGCTCGCGTGACCATCACGCGCCCGCTGACCGCGTTGACACCGCCGGCTTTTGCCGAAATGCCAAACTTTTCACGATTCTGGGCCTGACCAGCCGAGACCAAAACACTCAGCAGAAGTACTGATCCGACGGTTCTAAGCATGAGGTGCAGATTTTTCATGATGGTTCCTCTTTCAGCAAAACAAGTATCGGCCATCGTTGGCGACTCGGGGTGTGGGCTGATTATACGCCGGTGCATCAAGGTGTCCAGCGATTTAAGCGCGATCCAGGGTTGAGAGTCCAGAGTTCAACCTTCAGGTTGCGGTTTACCAGGGCAAGCCAAAGCGTGAGCGCTGAAACCGGATTCATTAGGCGCCGGCTACCGGATCACCCTTGGACGCAGTCTGACTTGGATTGGCGTGCACCGCGTTGTCCGACCCGTCGAGATAGAAGTGCCGGCTGCCGGTGGTCGGGTGCGTCTGTGTAGCCTCGGGATCGGCGTTGACCTTGAAGTCGGCGTCGGTCGCTGACAGAGTAAAGCGATAACCCTGGAGGTTAGGAGTACGACTCGCAAATCTTGCGTCCAGGTAGCCGCTCTGAGTGAGCGCCTCAAAATCTCCGTACGATCCGCGGGTTGCTTTCAACTGGCCTTCGGCAGTCGCGATGGTTCGTAACGCCTGAATCGCGGAAGCTTCATCCGCCGCGCCCATCGCTTTCGGATAGACACCCAGTCCTTCCGATGAATTCCCGGACGAGCAAGAAGCGAGCGAGGCGAGCAATGCCACGCCCATCACGAGACTCAACCGCCCACTCACCTGCGCCGCCATGATCTTGATCATAGAATTCAACCTACTTTCCATAGTAACCACGCTTCGTGCGCACAGCCAGATCAGGATACCCGATCAACTTCACGGTCACCGCCCGCCACGATCCATCACGCGCACGGTTTCCCGGACGATAGCCGATACTATACACCGTGCTGAGGTCACGTATGACTTGCTCGTAGACACCATTAAGATCTTTGAGTTTCCGCGCCCGATAAATCTCGTTGCCGCTTTCGGCGGCCAGCATTGCCAGTTCTTGCCGCGCCAGGGCGTAAGCTTCCTGGAGACTCACATGATTCTTTTGTTCTGTTTCAGTGTCCAGATAAATCGGCAGCACGATCGCCTCTGAGTGCTGCACGATCTTCATTAACTCTTCGAAGCTCGTGACTGACCCGTCGCCGAAGACACCGGGCAGCGCATTGTCTATCCCGTCGGTCATGACCACCACCGCGCTGCGACGATTCTCGACCTGCGATTGATTCACCACATGCTCTAGAACAAATCGCAGGGCATCCCAAAAGTTCGTGCCGCCAGAGGGTTTCTCGATGTCTTCGATGCTTTTCTGCAGAGCCTTGTGATCGCTGGTAAGCCGGGAAACCACCTGAATTTCGGAGGAAAATGTAAAAATCGCGATTCGATCGGCGGGGCGCGCGGCATCGACAAAGCGTTTCGCTGATTTGCGAATCAAGCCGATCTTGTCAGAGGTTGATCCGGAGAGATCCAACAAGAGCACCAAATCAAAAGGCGTATCTCCGGACGCAAAGAACGAAATCTCCTGCGGCTCGCCGTTCTCTAACACAGCGAAATCTTTTTGCTCGAGACGAGACGGCGCTGGCCTGTTTCGATTGATGATGCTGACATTGAGATTGACGAGGTCCGACTCTATTCGAATTGTGTCGAGGGATTCGGGTGTTTGGGCCTTAGCAGTGAGCAGTGAGCTGTAAGCAGTGAGCAGGAAAAAGATGAATAGCAGAACCCAGCGCCCGCAAAGGCTGGGCGGGCGAAACAAAGTAGTAAAGAACGCCAGGTGGTGTCTTGGTTTGAGGGGGTGCTGCTTTCCAGGTAAAACGATCCACGAAATAACACGGAGCCGAAATTGCCTTGCTCGCGCGGTTTTGTGTGATTTCGTGGATCGTTTTTCTTCCCACGGGAAAGAAGCGCGAAACCAAACTAAGACATTGCTGAGATCCAACATCGTGTACCTGGAAGTTCCAGCGCCAGCACTGGATCCTCGCCATCGGAACGTTCTGACTCACGGCTCAATGCGAAACCGGTAGGGAACCGCTTACTTCGCATAATATCCGCGCTTGCCGCGAGCGACGGAATTCGGACGGCTGACGGTAACGCGGATGGCGCGCCAGGACCCGTCGCGCGACTTGTTCGTCGGCCGGTAAGACAAGGTATAGACAGTGCCAAGATCGGCGACTACGCGATCATAAGCGCCCGCGAGGTCCTTCAGCTCTTCGGATTCATAGAACGCCCCGCCGCCCGCGTCAGCCAACTCTTTCATCCGATCGTGCGCGAGATCGAAAGTCTCCTGCTGAATATCTTTGGGGCTTAGGGGTTCGTAGCTCTGCGTATCGGTCCAGATCGAATAGACGACTCCATCGAATTCCTTCACCCGCCTCAGCAACTCCTCGTAAGGAAGTTTCGAACCTTCACCCGTCACATTCGGCATCACGCTGTCCAGGCCATCGCTCATCACGACGATCGCGTTACGGCGAGAGTCCTTCGCTTCGCGGAAGACTTCATCCATGGCAAAGGCCAGCGAGTCATAGAGCTTCGTACTGCCGTCCGGCCGTTCGATCGCGTTGATGCGTTGACGCAAAGCTTCGTGATCGGTCGTTAAAGACGAGACGACTACTTGCCCGCCGGCGAACGTTATAACTCCGATGCGGTCGAACGGACGAGCTGCCCCGACAAAATGCAGGGCTGCGGCTTTGATCAGATCGACGACCTTCGTCGTCGAACCAGACAGATCGATCAGAAGAACGAGGTTGAAAGGGGCCGAGGCCGACTCAAAGTGAGCAATTTGTTGAGGAACATTGTCTTCGAACAAACGAAAATTGTCCCTGGTGAGGTCATTCACACCGCGACTGGTACCGCGATCGACGACGCTGACATTCACGCTTACCAGTTCGGTATCGACCCGGATGACGTCGCCCTCTGAAATCTCTTCCGGCCCCGTCGAAACCGTAGCCGGAGTTCCGGCGCCGCTATTATTTTTTCCGCCACCGGTCAGTTCCGGCCGTTGCTTCGGACCGGGTATTTCACTGGGCTCGAGTCGTTCACGACGATCTGAGGGCGTTGCGGAAGGCGTCGAAGCGATTCGCGTCGTCGGATCGTCCCCGGCGCTGGCGAGGGTGATATTGCCTGCTTGTGAATAGAGCCTGATGCCCTTGCCGCCACTGCCAAGGCGGACCTGTAATTGTGGACGAATTGCCTGGTTAACAACGGCCGAACCAAACGATGAAGTGACGGTGCCCGTTTTCGACTCGGCGATCAGATCGGCGCCCGAGCCTTTGGGAAGGTCCACCCTGATCTCGCCTGAGATCGTTTGGACCAGTAGCGCGGCCGGCAATCCATGGACTTCCACTGAACCGTTGTTGGTGATGATGGCCGCGTGCGCGCGCGCCGGAACGCGCAACTGCAGGTTGATATGCTGCGGGCCCCGCGCCACCCGGATGGAAAGCAAGCTATCGGTGCGCTGAATGACGGCCGGCGAACGACTCTGTTGGCCACCGTCGGTAATGGCGACGACCGAAACAAAGTTCTCCGGCCACAACTCGACGATCACTCCGCCACGCAGATTTTCGATCCGTAGATTTCCGTTCGCCGGCAATTCAAAGCGCACACCTTCGGCTTGGAAGTGCGTAGCCGAAGCTGCCCCGGCATTCGCGACCAGCGCTACACAGAGCACCACGATCAAGCCCAATGAGTTTTTGCGGGAATCGAGGAGAGGGCGTTCTTTTAGTAGAGCTAAGAACATCGTATTAGGTGATCGTTTATCTTTCGATCATATCCAGGATCGACTCGGCCGCCGGCTCGGGCGGCGGTATCGGTTTGGCTGCGCCACTCTCACTTAGTTCGCCCAGCCGGAGCAGCAAGTTGCCCTGGTTTGAGGCATACGCTAATCCGTCCTGCTTGGTCACAACGCCGGCCCGCACTAGCTTTTCGATTTCGCCGTCGAAGGTCTGCATGCCTTCCATCTCGCCCTGGGCCATGGCATCCATCAGCGACTTTCCTTCCGACTCGCCGCGTTCGATGTATTCCTTTGTGCGCGACGTTGCTTTCAGAATCTCCATAGCGGCCACCCGCCCAGATCCATCAGCCCGCGGCAAGAGACGCTGCGAGACAATGTAACGAAACGACTGGGCCAGCCGCGTACGAATTATTTTTTCTTCGTTCTTGGGAAACACGCCGATGATGCGCTCGACTGTTTTCGCCGCGTCGATTGTATGCAAGGTCGACAGTACGAGGTGCCCGGTCTCCGCAGCTTCCATAGCCACTTCAATCGTTTCTCGATCGCGCATCTCGCCGACCAGGATTACCTTTGGCGCTTGCCGCAAGGCCGCCCGCAGGGCCAACGCAAAGCTGGGAGTGTCCGAATGCAGCTCGCGTTGATGAACAGTGGAATTCTTGTGCGCGTGCAGGAACTCGATCGGGTCCTCGATAGTGACGATGTGATAGAACTTTGTCTCGTTAATGAGATCGATAACGGCGGCCAGCGAAGAACTCTTGCCACTGCCTGTGGGACCGGTGACCAGCACGATCCCATTCTTCAGCTCGACTATTTCCCGAAGCTGATTTGGTAGATCAAAGTCCTCAAAGCGCGGCGTGCGGGGCGGAATCACGCGCATGACGATCGCGTATGTCCCTCGCTGCTTAAAAATATTGACGCGAAAACGGCTCAGTCCGGGCACGCCGAAAGACAGATCCGCTGAGCCGTATTTTTCCAGACTTTCGTGTGAGGTTTCGTGATTGCCGATGATCAGCTTGGCGATGGCGTAGGTCTGTGCCGGAGTGAGCTTTTCCAGACCGGCAATGGGAACTCCCTGCAGCTTGCTGACCAGCTCAACCTGCGGCGGGCGGCCCGGCGAGAAGATCAGATCGCTGACCTTGTCGGACACGCCCAGCATTTGCTGCAGCACCTTGCCCAGATTCAGCGCGCCCGGTGTTGGCGGCGCTTCAGGGGCGGGCGGTTCTTGAATTGCGCTCATGGAATTTGTCAGCTCCCTTATTCGCGGAGCAATGTCCTTGGATTTCAGCTAGACAGCTTTGATAATAAAGAACGTGACATCATCAGTCGCGCCCAGGCCTTCAGTCCAGCTAAGCACGTCGCGATGAATGAAGTCGATCATGTCACGCGAGCTCAGGTGCCGGCAGTTGCGCACGGCTTCCACCAAACGGTCGCGTCCGTACTCTTCGCGGGCGCGGTTCATTGCTTCGGTGACGCCGTCCGTGTAAAGCACGAGTACCTGGCCAGGCTCAATCGTCGCGAAGTATTCGTAGTAGCGCGTATCGCGAAACATTCCCAACGGCACGCCGCCGCGTTCTTCGAAATGCACTTTACCGTCGGCCTCCATCAGAAAGGGTGGATTATGGCCGGCGTTGCAGTAAGCCACCGTCCGATTTGTCGCATCCAGGATGCCATAAAAAGCGGTGACAAACTGGTTTCGTTCGATCGATTCCCAGAGCAGGTAGTTTACTTTCGACATCGAGATATGCGGCGCATAGCCAATGTGTGTGGCCGCGCGCAGACTCGCGCGCAGAAACGCCATCAGCAGAGCGGCCGGCACGCCTTTGCCCGAAACGTCTGCAATGACGATCCCGATCTGATCGTCATAGATGCGCACCCAGTCATAGTAATCGCCGGACACTTCCTCGGTCGGGAAGTTGTAGGCACTGATGTCAAAGCCTTCGAGCTGAGGGTCGCGGCCAGGCAGCAACTCAAGCTGCACCTGCCGGGCGACTTCGAGTTGAGCTTCCAAGCGCTGCTTTTCGATCAACTGATCGTGCAGCATTACCTTTTCAATAATGATGGCTACCTGGGACGCGAGCAGGCCCAGGACTTCCAGATCATCCTTACCATAGGCATCAAGCTCATCGCTCTCCAGATCGAAGACTCCGATAACTTCCAGGTTGGAAATGATCGGCGCAACCATTTCGGAACGGGTGCGAGCACGGGCGTTGATATAACGAGGCTCATTCCGCACGTCGGGTGAAGTGAATGGCTTGCCGCTGACCGCCACGTGGCCAATCAAGCCCTCGCCCATCTTCAAACCCAGTTCCTGCAAATCGTCGATGTCGTAACCGCGCACGGCTTGGGTATGAAAGACGCACGAATCGTCCGGGCCTCCTTCCCACTCCGGTATTGGCCGCGAACATTTAACCAGATAGATGCCGGCAGCATCATAAGGGATCAGCGAATCGAGCGTGTCCATGACAAGGTTCAATACTTCGTCAAGGTCCAACGAACGACTGATCGTCTTGGTGATGTCGAGCAGCATGCGCAGTTTGTCGACCACCGACAGACCCGCTGCTTTTTGAATTGTTTCCGGCATAAAAGGCGAGACCATCCAATACGTCTCTTGTTTTTGATTATACGTGCTCAGGGCGTGTCGCAGAAAGGCGTTTATATTCCGGCCACAAATGCGTGACCTTGATCCGGTATTCAACCAATTGGCGGCTCACCCGAAAATGCCGGGCGATTTCCCGTGAACTCCGGCCTTCCAATACCCGGCGGCGCAGCCCTGCAAAGGGCACGAGGGCGGCCGCGCCGACAGAGTAAGCGGCCTCCTCATCCATCTGATTGTAATCACGCGCCAGCACACGGCCCCGTGATTGGGTTGCTGCTTCCGACGATTGGCCTGGGCCAGCGTCGCTGGTGATCGCGGCCAGACGATTTGGTTTGTGGCCGAGAAAGACGTGCGCGACTTCTTCCATCAGGGTCGCCCGGTTTCGTTGTATGCCGTGCGCCGGATTCAAGATCACCAGCCGCCAACCGTTCGGCAAAGGCCGCGAACAAGCGCCGCCCGACCATTGATCGACGGCTGCGCCCAGCAGGTGCGAGCGCGACTCAGCCGACAACCCTTCGATGGTATTGAAATCCACCACCATGAGCCTCGCGAAACTTGCCAGTGCAAACGGATCGAGAGGTTGGTCCCCGTTGACGCCGGCGAATTCGCGCAGACCGAGCGCGCGCAGTTCGAATTGTTTTCGCTTTTCAGCCGCGGGCAAAAGAAGATTTCGCACGAGCGGACATTGTAGGGCAAGTTGTTAACTTGCGTTTGAAGTCAGTGGCGGGAGCGGTAGAGGCTGTGTGAAAACTCATCGGTCCCAGCGCCGTTGGCGCGAGATAGAATACTGACGACCGAAACAGACTGGTTAAGCCGCCTTCGAACATTATTTCGCGCTTTCAGCGCTTGGGACGGCTCAAACTCGTCCTTTACCTGGGCCGATGGCCAGGCTATTACATTTCGCGCCGTTGGCGCTCAGACCAGAGTTTTTACGCAGGCGGTAACGACGCGAGAACGAATCAGTTCGCGAGAAGAGTCGGTGGGAAGGAACGCAAGTTAACAACTTGCGCTACAGTCAGCGCTTTCGCGTTGAGGTCTGGCTGAACTGTGCGTAGGCGACGCGGAAAAGTTCCGAGAGCGCTTTGGCAGTGTCCGCGGTCAGGTGTTTATCCGCGCGCAGATGCGCTTCGACGATCTCAGGAGTTGATTCATGCGGATAGTAAACGACCGGTTTGGGATCCGTCGGGCTGCGATGGCCGTGATGCATGACCCGCTCAATCGGCATATCCAACCACGACGCCAAACGCGAGATATTATCGGCGTCTGGCTTACCTGTTCCGTTTTCAATCCGCGACAAGGTCGAGGCGGAAACTCCCGTCAAGTCGGCAACGTCCCGCAGACTCAAGCCCTGCTGCTCGCGTCGACGACGAACCGCGCCGCCCAACTCAGAGGTATTGACTCCGGATTTCTTTAACATGGCCCCTAGCTTACCACTCAATGAGTTTTAGCTGCAAGACTGTGTTTTATCCTCGCAACAGCACCGTCCTCCCGAACGACCCGTTAGAGGCGGGCTACTGGCCGCTGGTCTTTGAATTCGCCCGCCGCTAAACCTACACGAAAAAAGAGGCGGGACAAGTCCCGCCTCTAAACACTTCGGAGATGAAATCACTGTTAAGGCTGTTGCAGCCGGGCCCGCGTGGCGGCCATCGCCAGGTCGCGCGCGCGCGGCACCAACTCGATGGCTTTGGCGATTTGCGGATCTTCTTTGGTCAGAACCTGCACCGCAGTGACAGTGCCGTACGCCGCCGTTGCCAGTTGGAATCTGATCTGCTGCTCGATGACCGAGCGATTGCGATCGAGCGACGAAGTAAACGTCTTCCAGTTCGGGTCTTTAGCTACATAATCCCTGAAAGCGTTGAATACCTCGTCATTCATCGAATAATCGGTCGCTTGCAGATCGTGTCCAAACTCGATGGCGCGATCGATTTTGTATTTTTCGAGAGCTGGAACGCGACCGCTCGCGACATCGCGTGAAAAGAAGAAGATCGGATCGCGCAGGCGAACCTGAGTGTTAGTAAGCGTCTGTGGTTTGACAGCTTCATCCGGCGTAATTCCGCCGCCTCCGTACACCGGTCTGCCGGTATCGGTGCGACTGGCCGGCCCGGCGGGTTTGGCCTGCCCGTCTCTGTTGTCCCTGAGGGTGCCGCCGCGATTGATGTAGTTATAGAAACCACCCTCTGAGTAATCACGCTGAATCAAACGCCCGGACGGCGTGTAGTACTTCGCCGAAGTAAGCGTCAGTCCGGTTCCGTATTCCAGGTGAATGATGCTTTGCACCAGGCCCTTGCCAAAGCTGGTCTGCCCGACGATCAATGCACGATCGTGATCCTGCATGGCGCCGGCGACAATCTCTGACGCTGAAGCCGTGTAGTCGTTGACGAGGATTACCAGCGGCGTCCGATCCGGATTCGGATTTTGTGAGTTATAGGTCCGATCGTTTGCGCCGTTGCGGCCCTTCTGACTCAGAATTAATTGACCAGCGGGCAAAAAAGTCTCGGCCACGTGAATCGCCTGGTCAAGAAATCCGCCCGGATTGTTTCGCAAGTCGAGCACCAGCGAGTTCATGCCGTGCTCGTGTAAAAAATCCAGGGCTGACTGCAAACCCTCGGCAGTGTCAAGGTTGAACCCGCGCGTCATATCGACATAACCGACGCCGGGACGAATCATGTAAGCATCCGGCACCGACGGCTGCGACACCGCATCGCGAACAATTTCCACGACGTCGCTCTGGCCGGTGTTGGCATGCGTAATCGTGACCCTCACGTGACTGCCGCGCGGGCCGCGAATCTTGTCACGCACTTCCGATGACGACTTGGCATGCATCGAAATGCCGTCAACGGCGTCGATGCGGTCGCCAAACCGCAATCCCGCGCGCGAGGCCGGCGCATTCTGGAACGTCGCGGCCACGTACGTGTCTACCGAATCTCCGATCGTATAGTTCTGGATGGACGCCCCAATGCCCAAGTATTCGCTGCGCTGGTCGGTCTGCATCTCGTCGAACTCTTCCTTGTCGAAATAGTTCGAATGGGGATCCAGCACTCTCAACATGCCCATAATCGAGGACTTATAGACGGCGTTGTAATCAATCTTCTTGCCGTCGACGTAATGATCCTGAATCACGCTCAGCGCTTCGCTGAAATCCTGGGCCACCGCAGCGGTCGCGGCCCCTGGCAAGCGGCGCGGACGCCTTCCCGGGAGAGTCGCCGGCGCGACCGTCTTACCCGAGCTGTTAGTCCCGGCCGAGCTGTTGGTTTGGTCGCGTTTCGTTTGAGTAAAAACAAATGCCGGGGCCGCCAGGGAAACCAGGATCAGCGCCACGAGCGCCAGCGAGAATTTATTCTTCACTTAGAAAACCTCACAATGAAAAGACCGACAAATTAAGGGGAGCCCATTGAACGATGATTCTATGCGCGACGCATACGTCGTCTGCCAATCTTAACGGATGCCGCAACCGCGAGCAAGGTTGCGTTGGGAGAGGAGGGATCCTCATTTCCTTTGCGCCTTTCGATTTCATTCCGCGCCTTTGATTCTCACTCGACGGTTTCACGCAAAGGCGCAAAGCAAACGCCGAAGGCGCCAAGAAAACGAAAAGGAGGAAATACCCTAGGCCGAATTGTTTGTTCGTCAGGTCCATGTGGTTTCGTAGATCGTTCTTGTCTCGCGAAAACCCGAAACAACGATAGCAGGGGAGGCTAAACGGAGTGCATCAGCGCGGTGCGCATGGCCGCGGCGGACTGCCAACGGTCCGCTGGATCTTTGGCGAGGGCTCGTTCGATCACTTCCGCGACCTGTTGCGGAACTTCGGCGGCGCGCTGGCGCAGGGGAATCACCTTACCTTCAAAGATGGCCTTGACGGTGCTGGCGATGTCGTTATTCGGACCGAGGTCAAGCGCGGTGTCTCCCGCGAGCAGGCTGTAGGCCGTCATGCCAATCGCGTAAATGTCCGAAGTGGGGCGCACGTTGCGAAAGTCCCTGATCTGTTCCGGCGGCATATAAGCGAAAGTTCCCGCCATGTCGCCGGCCATCGTAATGCCGCTCATTCCTGATTGGGTGAAGCTTTTTGCGAGTCCAAAGTCGGTTAGCTTCGCGGTAAGATTCGGCGCGGTACCGCTGATCAGAATATTTGACTCTTTGATGTCGCGATGGATATATCCCTTCGCGTGCGCGTACGCTAAAGCGTCCAGCGACTGATTGACGATATCGATCGCTTCGCGCATTGGCAGGCGGCCACCTTGTGCGTCGGCCAGCCGCGCCGCATCTGAGCCCTCGACGTATTCCGAAACCAGATAGACCGAGCCATTGTTCGTGCCGCTTTCAATGAACCGAACAATGTTCGGATGGTCCAGCGCGGCCGCGACCTGAATCTCCCGCATAAAACGGCGCAGAGACACTTCGGTTACGGCTACTTCCGGCAAGAGACTTTTGATCGCGACGGAGCCGCCGGTCTTTTCGTCTCGAGCCAGCATGACGCATCCCATTCCACCTCGGCCTAGCAGCTTGATCATTTCATAACCCGGAATAGGTTGGGGTTGGCGCTTCAATTCTTCGCGGCAGTCCTCGCACACGAACGACATCTTCTCGTTGACGTGGGAAGCTTCGGCCTGCTCACGACGCCCGCAATTCGCGCATTCGATGGGAACGATGGTGGGACTCGTGAGCGTGGGGGCCTCCAAGCCACTGACTGTTACCGGCTGCTCGGACTGCACTTCGACTTCCAGCACAGTCTGGCCGCCCTGAATCCGATCACCGCTGACCAGAAAAGCCTCAGGCACGCGCCGGCCATTTACGAAGGTGCCGTTGGTTGACCCGAGGTCGCGCAGAAAGCAACGCGGCGGGGCGATCTCCAGCAGGCAATGATGGCGGGAAAAGAATCTGTCTTCGGGCAGATAGAGGTGCGCCGTGTCGGCTCTGCCAACCAGGAAAGTGTCATGCTGATCGAAAGTGAACTCGCGCCCGGTATAGGGACCAGCCAGGACTCGTAGAGTAACGCGCATGGCAAGCAGCTTACCTGCTGATCTCCAAATCGTCGAACGCTACTTCGCCCACATCACTGGTGTAGAGGCCGACTCGCCCACGACGGTAGTTTGCTTCATCAGTAATCGAGGTAACGAATTGACCGTTGATGTAGAAGTCCATTTTGAGATCGCGGATTCTTACTTCAATCTGGTTTGGCGAAGTGCCGGTGCGAATCGTGCTGGACGGTGTCCAATCGACGACTTTGGTTTCGGCACCCGCCTTATGCAGCACAATCTTGTATTTCGGGCTCTCGCCGTTGTCAATCAAGAATCCGTAGTCTTCCAGCTTACCGTCCTTTTTTTCGCCATGTACAACAATTCCATAACCGGTGGACGGGGGATTGCCATCGATGCTGCGTAGCCCGACGCGGACGGTGGCGTCCTCAGTTTTATACTCAGGCTTGTCGGGTGCGTACATGACGATGAAGCCGCCCTTGGTGGCGTGCATATGATATTCCTCGTCCTGGTACGCGATGTTGCCGAATTGCGACTCGCCCACGCCCCACGTCTTATTTGAAAAGTCGTCGGTAAAAGTAGTCAGGGACGAACGTGAATTCGCGTTTGTGTTCGTGTCATCAGCATTCGTGTTCTTGTTAGTGTTCTTGTTGACTACTCGATTGGAGTTGTTCGCATTGCCCTTGTTGTTATTGTTGTCATTGGTGATGCTGGCGACGGCGAAGATCAGAATCACAACCCCAATGGCCAGGAAGACCAGCACTGCGCCAATGCCGAGCAGCCAGGGCCAGACGCTGCGTTTTTGGGGGCCCGGGGGCGGCATGGGGTTCCACGACGGCGGCGGAGTCGGGGGCGGCGGCGCCTGTCCCGGATTAAAAGCGATGGTAGCCTGCGGACTGGTATCACGCGGCTGCGGATATTGAATCGTGGCGCTGGGATCGGACGGCCCGGGACTGCCGGCGCTCAGCAGCGGCGAGCCGTCGTCTAGACAAAAGCTCAGGGCATCGTCGGTATAAGTGCGATTACATTGGGGACAGCGTTTCATGTTCGGCCTCGTTTTCTGAAAGGTACGGTAGCGCGAGCGATAGCCGCTCAGTTCAGGCGTTCAGTCTGTCGGTGCGCGCGGCAAGTCTATACGAGAAGATGAATTGCACTCAAGTCTAATCTTGAAGTGGCACAGACTTCAGTCTGTGATCGGCGCACAGGAAATCACGGCCCGAAAGGGTTAGTTTGTCTAAAAGGTGATGCGTCCGGGGAAACGATCTCATTAGTGAATTCTGCGCTAAGAGCCGCGGAGCGGCAGAAGATCTGTAGCCCATGGCGTGAGCCATGGGTCATCGGTCGTGAGATACGCAGAGCCCCGGAGGGGCGTAACTAGCCTTCCGGTGATTGATGTTTCGCCCCGCTGGGGCTGCGGTTCGAGGCGGCTCTGGTACCCACGGCTGACGCCGTGGGCTACAGATCTTTCGCCGCTCCGCGGCTCTCCTTAAGACCGGGAGTCATAGCGTGCGGCCGCACTTGCCACAGAATTTGGTTCCGGAAGGATAAGTAGAATTGCACCCGCCGCAAAGAACCTCGACTGGTCGCGGGGCGTTCCAGGCGATCGCGCTGCCCCCCAGTGACGCGCCGCAGCGGCCACAGAATTTTGTGCCCGCCGGCTGGTCCATGCCGCAACGCGTGCAACGAATCCTCGACCCGCCGATGCTGGGCTGGTTCAGGCTGGGTGAGCTTGATGGCCCCGTGGGCATTGGACGCGCCGGAACGGCCGCACTGTCGGAAGTAACGGGCTGAAAGCTCGTGTTGCCACAGCGGCCACAGAATTTCGCGCCGCCGGCGAAGCGCGACCCGCACTTTGTACAAGCGACCACGGGCGTATGTGCCGGCAGGGCCATTCCGGAAACACTGCCGAGACTGCCGCCCTGCGAAGGAGTCAGGCCACTCGACGGCGCCGACTTAAATTGAGCCTGAATGATCTGTTCATCGCCGTCGGCGCGGATCTCGATCACTCGTTCATCGTCGGCATCGCCTCCGTGGGCGACGCGCAACACGTGTTGACCGGGCGGAATTGATTTCAGAATGACTCGGCCCGATCTGCCGATGCTGCCGTGACGCTCGTCGTCGACGTAAACCTCGGCGCCGGTCGGCGCCATGATCACCAGACGCGATTCGCCTTCATCCTCGGTAACCGTCGCGCCACTCACTGCATCGTCGAATTCGTTGAACCAGACGGCGACAGACGCCGGCCGTCCATCTGCTTCTCTTTTGAGAGCGTGCATTACCGCTTGTTCTACCGGACTCGGAATATCTGAGCGCAGCGTGCTGAGTGCCGGAGTGTCCTGGGTCAGCTTCTGCGCAAAGATCTGCATGATGTCGCCGGTGAATGGCGGCCGGCCGCCCAACATGTGATACGCCATTGCGCCGAGCGCATAGATGTCGGCCCGCGCATCGAGATTGGCTCCGGACTGCATCTGCTCGGGCGCCATGTACTCTGGCGTGCCGAGAATGCCGCGTGAAGCCGGACCACTTCCCGAAGCATCGCCGGCCAGGCTTTGGCTGATAATCTTAGCCAAGCCAAAATCGCCGACCTTCACTAAGTCATCGACGGAGATCGTGCCATCCTTCTTTTTTCGCTGCACGATGAAAACGTTCGCCGGCTTCAAATCGCGATGCAGGATTCCTTCGTCGTGCGCGGCTTCGACGCCGGCACAAATCTGGCGCAGCAAAGCATGGGCACGCTGGACTGAAAGGGTCCCTTCACGGCGCAGAAGCTGATACAGCGATTCGCCTTCGACGTATTCCATCACCAGAAAGAAGACGCCTTCATCGCTCTTGCCAAAGTCGGTTACGTCGATGACGTTCGGATGCTGGACCGAAGCGGCGGTGCGGGCTTCGCGCTCAAAACGCGCGATCGCTTCGCCTTCCTGCAGATCTTCGTCGGAGAGCACGTCGGGCCGAATTGTCTTTACCGCGACGCGCCGGGTGATCAGATTTTCGTCGCGAGCGAGATAGACCTGGCCCATGGCGCCCCGGCCCAAACGTTTGTCGAGACGATAGCGACGGTTGAGCAAAGTCGTGCCCGGCAGCGTCGCCTTTGTCTTGGACTGATCGTCCGGACACAGCAGGACGTCGTCTTCATAACATCGTTCGCATCGGGGACATTCGCGCATGGTAGGTCAATGCAGCAGGTCAATTACGGATGGAAGAATAAGGAATAGATGTCATGCGGTCAATTGGGCGTCTGGCCGTGGCCAACTTGAATGCTCACAAAAGATCGAATTCTAAACGCAAAGGACGCCGGGGATTTCTCGGAGGAACGCGAAGGTTTCCTCTGCGACCTTTGCGAAAAACTCGGCGTTCTTTGCGGTGATTACCGCTCAACCTAATTTCCCTTGGGCAACAGATAAATCTTTTGACTTGATGGGCCAACTGGCCCATAATTCCCTCCCCTTTGCGCCGATGGGCCAGGGCTGAGTTCAATCAGGACTCGGGAAGATGCGGGCGCGAGGCCCGCGTTTGTGTCTTAAGTAGCGCAAGTTGGTAACTTGCGCACCTCCCAACGCCCCGCAAGTTAACAACTTGCGCTACACGGAGAATCAAGTTATGCGATCGATTTGGAAAGGCCACATACGTTTCCTGCTGGTTGCCATTCCGGTGCGCGTCTATAACGCCATCGAAGCGTCGGAAAAAATTCAGTTCAATCAATTGCACCGCGAAGACTTTGGTCCGATTGGCTATGATAAGCGCTGTAAGAAGTGCAATCAGGTGGTGACCGGCGAGGACATCACTAAAGGGTTCCAATACGAAAAGGACCGCTATGCGCTGATTGAGCCGGAAGAGATCGCCAAAGTCAAAATCAAGACGACCAGGGCGGTAGACATCCTGGGTTTCGTGGATGCCTCAGAAATCCCACCTACTTTCTATGACTCGCCCTACTACCTCGGCCCCGATGGTCCGGTCGCCGAAAAACCTTACGCATTATTGTTACAAGTGCTGAAAGACACCGGCAAGGTCGGACTCGCGAAAGTCGTCCTGCGCGACCGAGAGGATTTGGTCGCCGTCTTTCCGCACGACAACGGCATCGTGTTGCAGAAGCTTCGCTATCCGGCGGAAGTGCGAAGCATTAAAGACGTGCCGGAACTCGACGCTATGCAGAAAACTGATAAGAGAGAACTCAGTCTGGCTACAACCCTGGTCGAGCAAATGGTCACTTCGTTCGCGGACATTGATACCGTCGATCATTATCACGAGGCCATACGGAAGCTGATCGACCAAAAGATCAAAGGCAAGAAAGTAACTGAGTTTGAACAGATCGAAGAGATGCCGCGGCTGGACATCATGACCGCGCTAAAAAAGAGCGTGCAGGCGTCATCGCGCAAGCCCATGGTCAAGGCGACTCCGGCCGCGAATAAAAAAGCAGCGCTCACGCTGGTCAAAGCAAAACCCGTGGCGGCGCGAAAGCGGAAGGTCGGATAGCTGCTTTCTCCCTCTCCCTTTGGGAGAGGGCCGGGGAGAGGGTCTAAGCAACCGAACCAAAGAACGGTGCAACTGTCGTCGCGGGCCTCAAGCCGATTGCTCACATTTTTTCCAGAGAAGCTCCCAGCAACTCTTTCGAAGCCTCTCCCATTACACGGGAGAATAAAAAGTAAGGGGAGCACGCTGGACCCTCTCCCCGGCCCTCTCCCAAAGGGCGAGGGAACCTGAACAAAGTCAAACCGGCCGCACCGCTTTCTGAAACGCTTTCGCTCCCAAAGCATTCAAGACTTCGCCGCGTCTCACCCATCCGCGGCGCGCAATGCCTACTCCAAACTTGAGGTTGTTGAGGGCGCCGGTGGAATGAGCATCGGTTGAGATGACGAACTTGATCTTCCGTTTACGTGCTTCGCGCACCCAGCGCGGTTCCATATCGAGGCGATAAGGATCGCCGTTGATTTCGATGGCCGCGCGCGACTCAGCGATTACATCCAGAATCTCTTCGACCCGGCAATCGAACGGCGGCCGCTTTTCGATCAGACGCCCCAACGCATGTCCCCAGATCTTGAATACCGGCTCGCGCATCGCCCTGACTATTCGTTCCGTCATTTGGTCCTCGTTCATCTTGTAACGCGAATGAATGCTGGCGACGATCACATCGAACTGCTCCAGAATCCAATCCGGATAATCCAGCGAGCCATTCTGCACAATGTCGGACTCAGTGCCTTTCAAAATCTTAATCTTCGCTTGCTCCTGCACCCGATCAATTTCTTCCCACTGCCGTTGTAGACGATCAATCTTCACTCCGTTCGCGTAGAACGCGGTCGGTGAATGATCTGTGATCGTGATGTACTTCATGCCCATCGACTCAGCCGCATAGACCATTTCTTCAACGCTATGCTTGCCGTCGGAATACTTTGTGTGACAGTGGACCATGCCCCGGATGTCTGCGGTCGTGATCAAATCTTCCGGTAAGGCATTGACGAGTGCGGCCTCGATCTCGCCCTCGTCTTCACGCAGCTCGGGCGGCACAAATTGCATGCCCAGCTTGCCGTAGATTTCCGCTTCAGTCTTTACCAGAATCGTGGCCCCACGCGTTTTCGATTTCGACGCGCCGAGCTTCTGAATTCCCTGCTCAGTTAGTTTCAGCTTCCGTTTCGCGGCCACTTGATCGAGTTTTTCCAGATGGGATTTTGATCCGGTCGCGTGCAACAGCGTACCGGCGAACTCCTCCGGCTTGACTGCGAACAGCGTCGCTTTGAATCCTTCGCTGAGGACAACTGAACACCCATGCGGCGTTTGCTCTGCTACTCTGACGACCAAGGGAAAACCCAGGAAGTGATCGATCAGCGCTTTGGGCTTTTTCGCGCTAGCCACGACAACTATTTGCGACGATGTCTCTTGCCAACGCCGGACAGAGCCGGCTAGCTCGCCCTGAACAAACCCCGGGGCAACCTTCAGATAGTCGAAAATTCCCTGCCCCGTGCGCAGGGCGTGATGAATATGGATGCGCCGTTCGCGATTCTCTGATCCGACAATCGCCGCCAGAATTTTCTGCTCGGTCTTGGCGCCAAAGCCTTTGACGCCGGCAATCTGGCCCGACTCGCAGGCGGCCTTTAATTCTTCAACGGTCGAGATCCCAAGTTCTTCGTGCAGGCGTTCGACTTTCTTGACACTCAGACCGGGCACGTTGCCCAACTCGATAATCCCCGGTGGCATTTCCGCCCGCAGTTGGTTTAGCAAAGTCGATTGACCCGTCGCATAGAGATCCTGAATCTGCTTTGCTAAGGCAAAGCCAATCCCCTTAACAAATGTGAGCCGGTTTTCCTTGATCAACTTACCGATGTCTTCGGTTAACTCGGCGACGGCGCGGGCCCCGAGTTTGTAAGCGCGCGCTTTGAAGTACTCGCCGCCCTTCAGTTCAAGAAGGGCGCCGATCTCCTGCAGCGCTGCGGCGACGGCAAGTTTGTCTGTAACTGATTTGCGTGAATCGCTCGTTTGCTTCATCGCCAAGATTTATGGCATGCAGAGTGCCTAGTTTACAAACTCCGCGTCAGCGAAGGCTTCCGCGAGAAGAACTCAGTCTAAACCCAGGAATCTGTAAGAATGCCGGACGAGCTACGCACCGAAGTCGAACAGGTCAAGCAACAGGTAGAGGTCAAGCAGGCGCTGGAGCAGACCAGCATCGTCAAGCCTGACACAACTCCCGCGGCTGAAACCAAAGACAAGCTGTTGCTGGGCACGCATGCGATCATCCTCATCGCCCTCGCAGTCGTTCGCTTTGTTTTGGACTTTAGTTTTTTTGGCTTCGCTGCAAAACATCCGAAGTACATTGACCTGCTGCAAAAGCTCGACCTCAGCGTTATGGCGATCGTTTTATTGCTGGCCATCGCGAAGATCGTCGACGTTTATTTGATCGGCCGCCTCGACAATCCGGTTTCGAGATACAACCTGCGTCGCGTCGCCAAGCTGGCGCTCGTTCTGATCCTGGCTTTTGTCGTCGTCTCGATCCTTTTTCAGAACTGGTACACGGCCGTCGTTTCACTGGGATTGATCTCGCTGATCATGGGCTTCGCTTTGCAAACGCCGATCACAAGCTTCATCGGCTGGATCTACCTGCTGGCGCGAGCGCCCTACCGGGTGGGCGACCGGATCAAGATTGGCGAGGCTACCGGCGACGTCATTGACGTGAGTTATCTGGACACGACGCTCTGGGAATTTGGTGGCGACTTTCTTTCCACCGATCACCCGTCGGGCCGGGTAATCAAGTTTCCGAATTCCAAAGTCCTGAATTCGACCGTCTACAACTATACCTGGCCGCTGTTCCCTTACATTTGGAACGAGGTCAAGTTCAATGTCGCATACGAGAGTGACCTGGAATTCGTGGCCGAGACTATGCAACGGATCGCTGAGGCGGAAGTCGGAGAGGCAATGATGAAACAGGTGCGCGTGTTCCGTGAACTGCTGGCCCAGACGCCAGTGGATCAGTTGCAAGTGCGCGAGCACCCGGCGGTGCTGTTCCGCGTCAACCCGAATACCTGGATTGATGCGATCGTGCGTTACCTCGTTCATCCAAAGGAAGCAGGCCAGGTGAAAACCAGGCTGATCAAGAAGCTCCTGGCCGAGCTCAACGCGGCGCCGGATAAAGTTTTGTTTCCGAAAGGGAACGCGCGGTGAAACCCGCGTA
The DNA here is from genome assembly GCA_033858155.1 of Blastocatellia bacterium. Lineage (GTDB taxonomy): Bacteria > Acidobacteriota > Blastocatellia > Pyrinomonadales > Pyrinomonadaceae > UBA11740. Next base: position 13,686 of record JAWVCT010000087.1, on the reverse strand, counting down.
CTTCCGTTATTCACAATTTGAGATTATGAAATGAACGAACTATTCCGAAAATTTGCACAGACGACGTCGAAGGTGGTGGGTTCCTCCTGGTCGTTCATTCTCGCTGTCGTCATCATCCTCGTGTGGGCCTTGACCGGGCCGCTGTTTCACTATTCCGACACCTGGCAACTGGTCATTAACACGGGCACGACGATTATTACTTTTCTAATGGTGTTCCTGATCCAAAACACTCAGAACCGCGACGCCAAAGCCATCCATCTGAAACTTGATGAACTGCTCAGAGGAGTAAAAGGCGCGCGCACCGATTTAGTCGATCTGGAAGCGCTCTCTGACGAAGAACTGGAGCGATTGCACGCCCAGTTCAAACGGATTCGCCGCCTCGAAGGCAACGACGAGCGCGCCACCGGAGAACTAACGGCCCGGGAAGAGTAGTAAAGAGTTGAGGTCGGTACCACCTGCGTGAGCGCGTGGATCGAGGATGCCAGTGGTCGAGTTGAGTGTCGGCCCCACCCGCTCACGCAGGTGGTACTAACTTCACATCAGCAACCTAAAGTTGAACGCAAGAAATCTATGACCAGAATCGAAAAGTTATGCGCTAAAGGCATCCACCGAATCGGCTCGCCCGCGCGCGGCTTTCGCTATTTGAATGCCGACGGTCGAAAGATCAATCGCGCGGAACTGTCTCGGGTCGAAGCGCTCAAGATCCCCCCAGCCTGGACAGACGTCTGCATCAACGCAGCGGCCTCGGGGGCCGTGCAAGCCGTGGGCAAAGACGCTGCCGGACGCTGGCAATACATCTATCACGAATCCCGTGTCCGCCATCGGGAGAGCAAGAAATTTCAGCGGCTGATCGACTTCGCTGAGAAATTACCGGCGATGAGAAAAGCGATGGCCAGAGACTTACGTCAGCGTGGATTTCCGAGAGAGCGGGTGATGGCGAGTATTCTCAGAATTCTTTCGATGAGTTTTATCCGACCCGGCAGCGAGATCTACGCCAGTGAAAATGGCAGCTACGGCATCGCCACGCTGCGGCCAAAGCACGTGACGGTCAGGGGCGACTCGATCATTTTTGATTTTCCAGGCAAGTCCGGAGTCCGGCAGCACCGCGAGCTTCGCGATCGCACTACCGCCCGAATCGTCCGTGAACTCCTGAAACAACCCGCCCGCGATGTGTTCAAGTATCAGAATGAGGACGGGGTGTTTGTCGACGTAAAGCGGCGTCACATCAATACCTATATCAAGGAAATCATGGGCGGAGATTTTAGCGCTAAAGATTTTCGTACCTGGGCCGGCACTCTAATCTGCGCTTGCGCGCTGGCGCGTGTGCGGACCCAGGTCAACGGCAACCGGACCGCGAACAAACGTCTTCTGGTAGCGGCCATTAAGGAAACCGCGGCGGCTCTGGGTAACACGCCGGCGGTTTGTCGCAGTTCATACATTTGTCCTCTCGTCATGAACGGCTTTGAAAAGGGACAGGCCATCGATCGCTATTTCACCGATGTAAAGGAACTGATGTCGTATCGCGGCAGGGGCTTGCATCCAGCCGAACGATCGCTGCTGAAATTCATGAAGCAGAACAGTCGCGGTGCCTGAGTACGGATGTAAGCCGAAAGGAATCGCTCTCCCGTTTAGATCATTTCAAACAGGAAGGTGCTGAATCATGAAAAAAATCATTTCGAGATCGAGGCTGATCGCCTTCTGCGCGATCGCAATGTTATTCGCGGCGGTGGCTTTTGCCCGCGGCGGCAAGCAGGACTTCGTCATGCACAACCAGACTGGAGTCGAGATTCACGAGCTTTACGTCTCGCCCCATAGTTCGGGAGAGTGGGGAGAGGACGTGCTGGGGCGTGACACGCTCCCGGCAGGCGAAAGCGTGAAGATCACTTTCGACGATCAAGAAAAGAGCGTGAAGTGGGATCTGAAAGTTGCCGATGGGAACAAGCACAGTATTGAATGGGACAATCTGGACCTGATGAAGATTTCCGAGCTCACCCTGCATTACAAAGACGGCAAGGCGTGGGCTGACGTGAAGTAGGTCAGTACCACCTGCGGTCAGAGCGAGCGTTGCTTGGTTGAGTCTTACTCGGAACAAACTCTAACGCAGAGGGCTCGAAGGGTTCCGCAAAGGTACGCAGAGGAAATTCTTTGCGGCCTCTGCGGAAACCTCTGCGTCCCTTTGCGCTTAATTCTTTTCGGTTCATCTCATCGCTCCGCAAGTGCGCCCTCCCTCACGGTCGGGCTACTGCCCGGTGGCCTGCGCTGGTGGGGAACCGATCGCGGTACCGATCGCGTTAGCCGCACAAGTTACCCGCTTGCTACCGCAAGCAGTTCCGTATCCGCACTGAATAATTCTTTGACAACTTCCGTTGACCAGTACACTCGCTTCTAGTATCGTGCCCCGTCCGCTACTAATTATGATCAAGGAACACGACCGAGTGGTACTAAGCACTCCACTTCCGAGTGAAGGTCTCGAAGCAGGAGATGTCGGCACTGTGGTGCATGTCTACGAGGACGGACAGGCGTACGAGGTTGAGTTTGTAACACTCGACGGCCATACCGCCGCAGTGGCAACATTAGAAGCCTCGCAAAGTGCGACCTGTTACTCGCCGTGATTTGACTCACGTTCGGGAATTACAGGAGGCGTAAGACCGACAGCGCGCCTCTGCCTCCCTGATTCTTTCTCGGGTCTTCAATTGCCTCAGGCGAAATCGCCTAACCGTTGTGACGCCCTCCCTCACGGTCGCGCTACTGCCCCGTTGTCTCCGATGATAAACTGCCCGCCATCACCGGAGGCCCAAATATGATTCGTCGCGTACTCTTGTTACTAATAATCTTTTCGATTGCTTTCATCACCGCGCTCGCGCAATACAACCCGGAAACATTCTCAGCCATGAAGTGGCGCCTGGTCGGACCGCATCGCGCCGGCCGAGTCACTTGTGTAGCAGGAATCCCGGGCAAGCCGGCGATCTATTACTTCGGCACGCCGGGCGGCGGCGTTTGGAAGTCGACCGACGGTGCTCGAGTTTGGAAGCCCCTCTTCGATGAAGCTCATGTGGCTTCGATTGGCGCCCTGGCATTGGCGCCCTCAAACCCGGACATTATTTACGTGGGCACCGGCGAAGAGACCGCCGGCAATGGAATCTACAAATCAACCGATGCGGGAAAAACCTGGACGAACATTGGTCTGAAAGACACGCGTTACATCACCGCGATATTGGTCGATCCGCTGGATCCCAACATCGTGATCGCGTCGGCACGCGACTATTGGGCGGCAGGTTCGGACCGAGGCATCTACAAAACCATCGACGGCGGCAAGACCTGGAAGAAAGTTTTTTTCAAAGATGACAAGACCAGCGTGGTCGAGATGGTCGCGTCGCCCGACGACGCGCGAATAATCTATGCGGCTACCTACAACCTGGTGATCGATCCGAACCAGAGACGCGCCCTGGGAACCGACTCTCAGATTTTCAAATCAACTGACGAAGGAAGCACCTGGCAACAATTGAGCGCCACCGGGCTGCCTGAAACGGGTCGCGGAACTATCGGTCTGACTGTCGCGCCCACGACCGGGGGCAAGCGCGTATACGCGATCATTAATTCGGGGTTCTTTCGTTCAGACGACGGCGGCGTCAATTGGCATCGCAGCACGCAGGATCCACGCATCACCGGCAGTACTTTTTTTGGTAAGACCTACACGGACCCTCACAACCCGGATGTAGTTTATGTAATGCAGACCTCGATGTATCGCTCGACGGATGGCGGTAAAACTTTCGAATCGTACAAAGGCGCGCCGAGTGGTGAGGACCAGCATGTGCTCTGGATCGATCCGAAAGATACTGAGCGAATGATTCTGGGTTCGGACCAGGGAGCCATCGTGAGCCTCGACGCCGGACGCACCTGGACCGATTGGTTTACTCAACCAACCGGGCAGTTTTATCACGTCACCACCGACAACGCGTTTCCCTATCGCGCCTACGCCGCGCAGCAGGACAGCGGATCGGTCGCCGTGTTGAGTCGCAGCGACTTTGGCCAGATCACGTATCGCGATTGGTTCTCGACCGGCGCGTTCGAGAGTGGCTACATCGCTCCCGATCCACTGAACTCGAATCTCATCTATTCAGTTGGCTGGTATGGCTCGGTGTTCAGATTGGATCGAACCACCGGCCAGATCGCGACCGTGTTCGCGCCCGGCGCCAAGTATCGTTACACGTGGGAGACGCCGCTGGTCTTTTCACCCAGGGACCCGAAGACGATGTACCTGGGAATGCAGTACGTCATGAAAACGAGTGACGGCGCGCAGACCTGGCAGGAGGTTAGTCCCGATCTCACTTCAAAGAACCCGACGCCGAACGATCAAGGTGTCATTCAGGCCATCTCTCCGTCGGCCGCGGCGCCGGGAGAAATCTGGGTGGGCACGAGCAACGGTCTGGTGCAACTCACGCGAGACAACGGCGCGACATGGCTCAACGTTACGCCTGTCGGTCTGAATGAACGCAGCGAAGTACGACTGATTGAAGCTTCGCCCACAGACGGCGAGACTGCCTATGTAATCGCGGCGGCGTGGGGCGATTCCCATCCAAACATCTTCCGCACGCGTGACGCCGGCAAGACGTGGCAGAAAATCGTTAATGGCTTGCCCGAGTCGGCCATTGCCCGGGTGGTGCGCGAAGATCCATCGCGCAAAGGCCTGGTTTATGCCGGAACTGAAACGGGGGTTTATGTCTCCTTCGACGGCGGCGATCGCTGGCAGTCTTTGCAGTTCAACCTGCCGACAACTTCCGTCCGCGATCTGAATGTACACGGAAGTGACCTGGTGGTGGCGACCTACGGACGTGGCCTTTGGATCCTCGATGACCTTACGCCGCTGCGGCAGGTGAGCGCGGAGTTTGCTAAGAGTAATGCCTACCTGTTCAAGCCCGCTACGGCCGTGCGCGCGCATTGGGACAATCATCCGGATACGCCGCTTTCCGCCGACATGGCCGCCGGAGAGAATCCGCCCGACGGAGCGATTATTTACTATCACCTCAAATCGCCGGCGAAATCGATCACGCTCGAGATTCGCGACGAACATGGCGATGTTGTCCGTCGCTTTTCGAACAAACCGACGCAGCTCGAACTTGGATCGAAGAACGTCCCCGATTACTGGTTTGCTGGCCCCGACGTCCTAACTACCAACGCTGGGCTGAACCGTTTTGTCTGGGACATGCAATGGCCGCATCCCGACACACTGACCTATAACTTTCGCGGCAGACATATCGACTATGTCGAGTACACGCTGCCCGATCACGCGGTCGCCGGCAAGACGCCTATCAGTCAACCGCCCGGGCCGTTGGCCGTGCCCGGGAATTACGAATTGGTCCTGACGGTAGATGGTAAGACATATCGCCAGCCGTTGACGGTCACGCTCGATCCGCGCGTGCGTGTGGCGCCGGGCGACCTGGAAGCACAACTCGATCTCGCGCGAATGATCGATGCGTGGATGAATGTCAGCTATCACTCTTATAAGGAGGTTGGCGCGTTGCGGGCAGCGTTGGTTACCGCTCAGAAAGATCTTCCCAAAGATTCGCCGGTGACAGTCGCGCTACAGGCGCTCGACAAGGAGCTCGCTGAGATTCAAGACGGCACGAATACGGTGCCGGGCTTTGGCGCAGTCAACCGCGACGTGGCGCGTTTCGTGACCATGATTCAAAGCGGTGACATTCGTCCGGCCAGATCGGTAATCGAAAACGCCGCGCCCTCATGTGTGGCTTTGAAGAATGATCTGGCGCGTTGGCGAAAGATCAATAGCGAGACGGTGCCGGCCCTGAATCAGGTTTTGAAGCAAAACAAGCTGGCGTCTTTTCCGATTGTGAACGTCGATAAGGATCCGAGGTGTCCGAATTAGCGGGGCTTTCTCTCATTAGCACCTCGCTTCAGCCAGGTGATCATTGCAACGACGAGGAAGCGAAACGGTTTACCCGGGTTTTTTTCCATGCGAGAAACTACACGGCGACCATACACGCAGCACTTCGCATTCACCCAAGTGCTCTTATCTCATTAGCACCTGGCTTCAGCCAGGTGATCACCGAAAACAAAAAATGGAAACCGTTTCAACGGTTTCATTCTCATGCAAGAAATCTCACTTGTGGCGCGTGGTAGGGTTTTGTACCAATTCGGAAATCGAAAGGATTCCCTGCCATGTCAAGACATTCCTACTCTCGCTGTTGGCTTCACCTTATCTGGACAACTCTGGATCGGGAGCCAATGCTTACGAAGGCCGCGGCGGCAAGAGCCTCTCGTTTTCTCACTCAGTACGCTGTTGAGAAAAGCATCTACATGAAAATCAATTTCTGCAATCCCGAACACGTGCACACATTGATCGATCTGCCTACCAGCAAATCGATTGAAGAAGTCGTAAAACTGCTAAAGGGAAGTTCGTCTCATTGGATTAACGAGAACCGGCTCTTACGAGGAAGGTTCTCGTGGGGCCGTGGCTATGGAGCGTTTTCGGTGTCCCATTCACACGTCGATCGGGTTGCAGCCTACATTGCGGGCCAGGAAAACCATCATCGAAAGAAAACTTTCAGCCAGGAGTTCGAAGTGTTTGTGAGAAAGTATGGTTTGGAATGGCGAGACGACTGAAACCGTTGAAACGGTTTCAATTTCTCTCTGCGTATCCTGATCACCTGGCTGAAGCCACGTGCTAATGATAGTTTCTCCGACCACTCGTTAGTCTCGCCCAACCGTGCCGCTTAACCGAGCTGACGCATCGTAGGCCCCTGCATCGCCGCTCGCTATTCCCCGTTTCCCTGTTCCCCGGTAGAATATCGCCGCGTTGCCAACCCGTCCCGAAAGGAAACTCTATGCGATCTCGCCTCTTGTTTGTCTTGATCACCATCACTGTGCTCGCCGTTCCGGCCCTGGCGCAGAAGCGGAACATCACCGAGAAGGACTTATTCAATTTTGTCTGGGCCGGCGATACGCAAATATCGCCCGATGGCTCGCGCGTCGCTTTTGTGCGCGTGACGGTGAATGAAAAGAAGGACGGATACAACACTTCGATCTGGAGCGTTTCTCCGGCCAACGGCGAGTCGCATCAACTCACCAGCGGCCCGAGAGATTCGACGCCGCGCTGGTCGCCTGATGGCAAGTTTCTCGTCTTCGTCCGCGTCACTGAGAAAGACGGACGGCCCGACTCGCCGCAGCTCTTTATGCTGCCGATGGCCGGCGGCGATTCGTTTCAATTTACGACTGTCACGCGCGGCGCGGGTGGGCCGCAATGGTCTCCTGACGGCAAGATGATCGCATTCGGCAACAGCGCCAACCCGGAAGACCTGGCGAAGGCGGCGCCTAAAAATCCCCAGCCCTCGCCGAGCCCAACTCCGGCTGACGCTAAGAAACCGGAAGAGCCGCGTGAGAGTGACGTGCGTGTGATCACGCGGGCCGTCTATCGCTTCAACGGCGCAGGCTATACCGATCCAAAGCATCCAAACCATCTCTGGCTAGTGACCGCGCCAAAAACCAGCGACGAGAAAGTCACGCCTAAACAACTCACGAGCGGACGCTTCTCAGAAGACGGAGCAACCTGGGCGAAAGACAGCTCGCAAATTTATTACGCGTCCGATCAGATTGACGAGCCTTACTATGAACTGCCGTCAACGACTATCTATTCAATCCCGGTTGGTGGCGGGCGGCCGTCTAAGCTCACTTCGTTTGCCATGGACACCGGCGCTTTTTCAGTCAGCCCCAACGGCAAACAGATCGCGTTCTATGGCTCAGCGAGCAAGCCAGTGCAATCTTATACAGAACCCGATCTCTGGGTGATGGATATCGCGCCCAACGCGCAGCCGCGAAATCTGACGCGTGACTTTGATTACGATGTCGGCTCGGGTGTCGGCGGAGACAACACCGCGCCGCGCGGCGGCGGCGGCAACCCGCCGGTATGGGCGGCTGATGGTCGCAGCATCGTTGTAATCTATGCGAAAGAAGGTAAAGCAAGTCTCGGCAGGTTCGATGCCGTCAACGGCAAAGAAACCGATCTGACCAGCGGCAACCAGGCCGTAGTCAGTTTTCGCGCCACGCCCGACGCGTCGAAATTCGCTTTGGTGATTTCCTCGCCGACGCGCGTCGGCGACATCTTCTGGATGGAAGGTGCAGGCGGCCAGCCGAAGCAACTCACTCATCTCAACGATGAATTGTTTTCCAAACTCAATCTTACCGAGCCGGAAGAAATCTGGTACACAAGTTTCGACGGCAAGAAAATTCACGCGTGGATCCAGAAGCCGCCCGGCTTTAATGCCCATAAGAAATATCCGCTTATCCTCAACATTCACGGCGGGCCGCACGCGGCCTACGGTTTCATCTTCGATCATGAGTTCCAGTGGATGGCGGCGAAGGGTTACGTCGTGCTCTATCCGAATCCGCGTGGCAGCACGAGCTATGGACAGGACTTTGGCAACATCATTCAATACCACTATCCCGGCGACGACTATAAAGACCTGATGGCGGGCGTGGATGAAGTTATCAAGCGAGGTTACATTGACGAAAAGAAGTTAGGCGTGACCGGAGGCAGCGGCGGCGGCCTGCTGACCAACTGGACCATCACGCAAACGACGCGCTTTGCTGCCGCCGTGTCGCAGCGTGACATCGCGAACTGGGCCGACTTCTGGTACGTGGCGGACTTCACCCTATTCCAGGAGACGTGGTTCAAGAAGCCGCCTTTCGAAGATCCTGAAGATTACAAACTGCGTTCGCCAATCACTTACATCAACAACGTGAAGACGCCTTTGATGTTGATTCTGGGCGAGGCTGATTACCGCACGCCTCCCGGCGCTGGCGGGGAAGAAATGTTCCGCGCGCTGAAGTATCGCCGTGTCCCAACCGTGATGGTGCGCTTTCCGAACGAGTCGCATGAACTGTCGCGCTCAGGCCAACCCTGGCACCGCATCGAGCGCCTCCAGCACATCGTCGGCTGGTTCGATAAGTGGTTGATGGGAATGCCTAAGCCTGAGTACGACGTTGCGCAATAGGAACTCGATAACTCGATAACCTCATTACGCCGAAGGCGTGACATTTAATAGCCGGGGGCAACGCCCCGGCTTACAGGCACCATGGATTCTGACCCTGAAAGGGTCGCACAGCGCGCCAAATTTATTCGACCCCTTCAGGGTCGCGGTTCATTCTGGAATGCGATCCGGGGCGTTGCCCTCGGCTATTGTCTTTGACGCTTTCAACGTCAGAGCGGAGACCATATGCACTGGGACCGTCTACCCACGATCGACACAAACAGGCTCTCTCTCCGTTGGATTTCCGCGGCCGATACAGAGGCGTTCTTTGGCATCTACTCAAACCCGGAAGTAATGCGGTATTGGAGCACGCCGCCGCTTGCCGACCTCCAGGCTGCCGCTGACCTCATCCAGAAAATTCAGGCAGACTGGAAACGTCACGCAATCTTGAAGTGGGGCATTGCCAAACGGACAGACGATCTGCTAATCGGCAGTGTGACGCTCTTTAACCTGGACTTTAATCATCGCCGGGCCGAGATCGGCTATGCGCTCGGTCGAGAGCATTGGGGTCACGGTTACATGCACGAAACGCTGATGGCCCTGCTGAAGTACGCATTTGAAGTCCTCGATCTGCATCGCATCGAAGCTGACGTTGATCCGCGCAACGCCGCGTCGATTCGGACGGTTGAAAGGCTTGGCTTTCAGCGCGAAGGCATTCTGCGCGAACGCTGGCAGGTTAACGGAGAGATCCAGGACGCGTTCTTTTATGGGTTGCTAAGACAAGAATGGGTTGGCAACGATGAACCGTAGAGATACTTCGTCCCTCCACCTTAGCATCGATGATACAATCCGCGACGTGGCACATCTCGGGAAGCACGCCTTTCGATTTCTTGCGACCGCGACGCTGATAATTATCGCTGTCGCGGCACAGGCATCGGCCCAACCATCGGGCGGCAAGACGTCAGACACTCGCCCAACACCCAAGATCACGCCTAAGACGCCGCCGAAATCTCCCGCAAAGACGACTCCGAAAACCAACAATTCTAAAGCGGGACCCGCGAGTGGAACGCCGGCCTCACTCGACGGCAAGTGGTGGACAAGCGGCAATGACTTCGGCGCCTCGGAAGTTGTCTTCACGCAAAGCGGCTCGAACGTTTCAGGAGTAATCCATTATGCCGACGGCCGTACCGGCTCAATCAACGGCGCCCTGTCCGGCAAACGTCTGCAACACACGTGGACCAATTCGAGTGGCGAGACGGGAAGCGGTTGGCTGGAGCTAAGCTGGAACAATTTTCTTGGTGGTCCCTGGCACAATCAAAAAGTTCGCGACGGTTCGTGGACCCTGATGCGCGTCGACGGAAAATGGTGCTTCGGCGGCAGCCGCACTCGCATTCGCACCGTGACCCACAATGCTCGCGGCGAGGTTTTAAGCATCACCGAGGACGGCACTCGGGATACTGGTCGTCTCGACGGTCCCTGGATTTTTCTGGATGACGAGACAATGACGATTAAGGGAGAGATGGACTTCAGAGCCAATCGCCTTAACTGGTCCAGCGGGTTTTTCTGGACCTGGTGCGGCCGGAATTAAGGGTCAGAACCGCCTGCCGTAGCGGGCGGTTAATCGTCTATCTACTCAAGACCTTCGCTCGTGAACGCGAGGCCGCCCGCTATCGCAGGCGGTTCTGACAGGCGATGAAGACAGTGGGCATCATTGGCGGTGTCGGTCCCGAATCGACGATTGAATACTACCGTCAGATCATCGCCGCCTATCGCGAGCGGCAAACAGACGGAAGCTGTCCGTCAATAATCATTAACAGTGTCGATGTCCTTAGACTGCTCGCCTGGATCGGGGCGAACGAACTGGACGCGTTCACGAATTATCTGGCTGACGCGATTGAAAGACTGGCGCGGGCGGGCGCTGATTTTGCCGCAGTCGCTGCCAACACGCCCCACATCGTTTTTGATGAGCTGCGCCGGCGCTCTTCCATTCCACTGATTAGTATCGTCGAAGCCACTTGCAACGAAGCTCAGGCATTGGGATTGAAGCGAGTCGCCTTGTTCGGCACGCGCTTTACCATGCAGGGACAATTCTATCCCCAGGTTTTTTCGAAAGCCGGGATTACGATCGTCGTGCCTCGGGAGGATGAGCAGACCTATATTCACGAGAAATACACTAACGAACTTCTCAACGATATCTTCCTGCCAGAGACCCGCGACGGCTTGACGGCGATAGTTGATCGGATGAAAGCCAGAGACGATATCGAAGCCGTAATCCTTGGCGGGACTGAGTTGCCCCTGATCCTGCGCGAGCCGCGGCACAAAGGTATTCCCTTCCTCGACACCACCAGGATCCACGTCAATAGAATCGTCGCCGAACTCTTCGCTTAGTGGTAGAATCCGGGCACTGATTAAGCCAGAAGCCGCGTAGTGTTTGGCGGCCAGCGCCGACTAACGGATCAGACCACGCTCTAAATAAGTCCCGGGAGTACCAACCATGAAGTCTACGAACCCAACCGCAATGCGTCAGGCGCTTTTATTTTTGTGCCTCACTGCTCTCGTGAATTTTACGCCGTCGATTTCGAACGCTCAGCAAAAGCTCCCGGCGCCACAGTCCGACGACGTGCTACGTATCAGCACCGATCTGGTGCAGACGGCCTTCACTGTGGTCGATAAGAGCGGCCGGTTCGTCGAAGGTTTGGATCGCGCACAGTTCGAATTGACCGTTGACGGCAAGCCGCGCCCCATCAGTTTCTTTGAGCGCGTGACGGCCGGCAGCGAGAGAGAAGCCCAACTGGCTGTCCGTCGCGAGCTCGGCGCCGCGCCCGCGAAAATGCCGGCGATTCCTCCCTCCGTCCGCGGCCGCATCATTGTTTTCTTCATTGACGATCTCCACCTTTCGCCCGACAGCATGAATCGCACCAAACAAATGCTGCGGCGCTTTCTCGACAGTGAAATGGGCTCGAAAGATTCAGTCGCGATTGCCTCAGCCAGCGGACAAATCGGATTCCTGCAACAGTTCACAAATAACAAGGTGGTGCTCGATGCCGCGATGGGGCGGCTCACTCCGGTTCCTTACACCGTGCAAGGTTTCGGAACCGGCAGCACGAAGATGACGGAATACCTGGCCCTCAGCATCCAGAATAGTAAATCTGACAACAAGGTCCAGGCTTTCTATATGGGCGAGTGTTTGAAGCAGAACATGCCGCCAAAGAACATGCCTGGCTATTCGACATTGGTCGCGGCCTTGAAGGCGCTTTGCGAAAACGAGGTAAAGAACAGCGCCCGCGCCGTGCTCATGCAGGCGGGCTCAATCACCACGAACACGTATGCCTCGCTCGAATCCCTGATGCGCTCGTCCGCCCGGGCGCCCGGAAGGAAGCTGGCCTTTTTTATCTCCGACGGTTTTCTGACGGACACGGGAATAAACGGCCCGAACCTGCCAGAGAAGCTCGACCGGATCATCGATGCGGCAACCCGCGCGGGGGTGGTGATCTATACGATTGACGCACGCGGCCTGGGCGCCGGCGGCGTGGTAGACGCCGACAACAGCAGACCGATGATCGGCTCTGCCGATCCCGGCCTGCAGATGGCCATGATCGGAGAAGTCTCGGCTTATCAGAATGCCATGAATGCACTGGCGGGAGATACGGGCGGCCGGGCCCTGCGTAACCAGAACTACTTTGATCGCTGGGTCGATAAGGTCCTCGATGAAACTTCGAATTACTATTTGCTGGCGTGGCGCCCTGATAAGGATGAAGAAAAAGCGCCGAAATTCCGCCACGTTAAAGTGACTGTCACCGGCCACCCGGAACTCACGGTACGTGCGCCGCGTGGTTATGTTGAAGGGCCGACAGTTGCCGACACGGCGGCTGTCTCGCCAACTGAAAAAGCGCCCGGCAACCAGAAGGCGAAGACGCCCGAAGCCGCACTAGGCGCGGCGCTGAGCGATTACTACCCGAGCAGTAGCTTACCCACGCTCCTGTCGCTGACTTATCTTAATACGCCAAAGAACGAAACCGTTTTGACTTCGTCGATCCAGATTGGCAATCGCGGCTTGAACTATGGTGAAGACGGAAAGCAGCCGGCCACGATCAAGCTGGCCGGTGTAATTCTGAACGACAAAGGCAAGATTGCTTCGAGCTTCAAGAACCAACTGAACCTGAACCCGCTCAATAGCGGTGAGTCCGCGGCCTCGGGAGTCATCTACAACCATCACACGCCGCTGACGCCCGGCATTTACCAGGTGCGAGTGGCGGCGCGGGACGAGAAAAGCGGGCGCGTCGGCAGCGCGATGCAGTTCGTCGTGATCCCGGATTTGGCGAGCCGGCAACTGAACACGAGCAGCGTACTCCTGGGCGGTCAGGTTCTGGAAAACGCCAGGAACAAAGATGCCGGACCGCAGATCCAACTGAGCGTGGACCATCGCTTCTCGCGTCGAACGCGCCTGGGCTACTGGATGTTTATCTATAACGCTAAACGTGACCCGGCGGGCGAGCCCAGTTTGACCGCTCAAACGCACGTGCTGCGTGATGGGCGAGTAGTGCTGGCCTCACCGCAACGCAAACTTAACCAGAGCGGCTCCGACCCGGATAGAATTCCGTTCGGAGAAGAGATGGCGCTCCAAACCCTGGCGCCCGGCAGATACGATTTGCGTGTGACCGTCACCGACAGCATCGCGGGCACCAGCGTTACCCAAACCGTA
>JAWVCT010000086.1:0-9023 GCA_033858155.1 Blastocatellia bacterium | reverse complement strand
GCTACCGCCCGCCTGGTCGGGCAGTAGCCCGACTCTAAACCAATCAGGTTACTATCGATTTCGTTCTTTCAATTGCGCCTGGGTTTCACGATCCACTATTCGTCGCATTTCGGTTTCGCGTTTGTCGTACAGTTTCTTACCCTTCGCGACGCCCACTTCGAATTTAATTTTTCGGCTCTTCAGATAAACCCGCGTAATGATCAGGGTCATGCCCTGGATCGAGGCCGCTTCATCCAGCTTCTGAATTTCGCGTCGATGAAGCAGGAGCTTCCGGGTCCGCAAAGGCTCGTGATTCGCAAGGTTGCCGAATGTGTAGGGCGAGATATGGGCGTTGAAGAGCCAGGCCTCGCCGTCACGAACTCCCACGTATGACTCTTTCAACTGAATGCGGCCATCAAGAACACTCTTCACTTCAGTTCCCAGAAGCGCCGCACCGGCCTCGTACTTTGCCGAGATGTGATAGTTGTGAAACGCGGCGCGGTTCGTCGCCAGGACTTTTTCTTGCGTCGCCGTTGCCATTCAAGTTGTACTAAAGCGAAAGCTGACTATAACAAGCAAGTGAACGGGGAACAAGCGAGCGATTGCTGGCGGCCTGACATTAGCACCGGTCTTTAGCACGGTGAGTGCTGATGATTTCACGGAAACTTTTTAAACGGCTTCAAGGTGTGTTGGATGCTGAATTCACTGGGCTAGAGCTCGGTGCTAATGAGGCAGGTACGAACAAACTGCACTGGAGTGAACACTTCGGATGGTTTGATTTTGCTGGTATTCTCAAAGCCCTTGATCGATATGCAGCCTCTAACAAACCCTCGAACACTCTGGCCAACACTCATTCTGGTTTCAGGAATCCCGCGAATTGCCGGGGCGTTCTTCCTGCCCAACGCCTTTGGCGACGCCTACGTTTACATCCGCGATATCGGCACGATGAGCACGAAGCTGTCGCATGGAACGTTCGCCTTGACGGACCTCTACGGATTCTGGCTGCCGCTGTATCAGTTCATTTCCGCCGCGGTGAACGTCTTCATAAGGAACGGATTTTATTCGGGAAAGATCGTCTCGGCGCTATTCGGAATAGGATCGTGCCTCCTTGTTTACAGCATTACCCTGCGCTTGACGGCGAATCGCAAGGCGGCGTTGATGGGGTTTGCGCTCATCGCTTTGAATCCACTCCACATCACCTACTCAGCCTCGGCGATGACCGATGTGCCTCATGCGTTTTTCGTCTTGGCCAGTCTCTATTTTGTTTTGCAGAGAGGCTGGGTCCTCGCCGCAGTCTTTGCCGCGCTCGCCGGTCTAACCCGGGTCGAGAGCTGGATGTTCATTGCCGTGATCCCCGCGATTCAGCTCTTAAGAGAGCGGCGCATTTCGATCACGGCGCCCTTGATTCTTCTGATCCCGCCTGTGTTCTGGTTCTACATTTCGTGGCGGGCGACGGGTAACTGGCTCGCGTGTTTTATACAGCGCCAGTACTATCACGATTGGCTGCTGGCGATGAATCCCGCGCTGGCGCGCTTCTCGCTTGCGAGCGTTCTTCGTGACAGCGCCATCTTGATCGTCTCCACCAACATTGCCGTTTTGATCTCGGCGTTCGTCGCGGCGTGGTTCGCGTTCCGGCGGCGTTATCTCAGTTTTACCAGACCCGGCCTGCCCGAAAAGTGGCGAATGATTCGGGTGCCGGTCGTCTTCTTCTTCGCCTTCTTCAGTCTCCTGGTTACGGCTTATCTAACGCATCAGCAGCCGATGATTTTTCCGCGTTACGGATTGCTACTGTTCAGCATCGGCATTCCGATTCTGATGTGGACGCTGCTGAGGCTGGCACGGCAAAACCCGCAACGGGCGCGACTCATTCTGGTATCCGTGATTGTGCTCTGCGTTTTTGATGCCAGCGTCGAACTCGTTGGATCAGTCGGGTCACTTAACCAAACATCCGCCCAGCGCGCCGTCGCAGATTACCTTCACACTCACGTCGATAACAACGCGAACGGTTTCATTTTCAGCGACGAAGGGACTGTCTCGGTGATGTCCGGTATTCCAGAGGAAGTGTTTCTGACTTCATCCTATGCGCCCAGGGACCGGGCCGGCTTCCTCTCGTTTTTGCAAGAGAAGCATGTCAAGTATCTGATTTTTGTGAATAAAGGAGACTCAACGCCGGCGAGATTATTTCCGGAGTTGCAGACTGGAACAAGAACAGAGATCTTCGACCCGGTAATGCATAGCAGTTCGCGATTTCTGCGAATGGATATTTGGCTGTATCGAGTGAACAACGGAGCCGTGGCCCAACCGTAAGGGAGGCTCAGGTTCTTCACGCTGAAAGCGTGAAATAGAATAGCCTGGAGCAGAGGGCGAAGCGCGCTGCCCCAGAATCTCGCCACCTAATGATCCCGGAGCCCACTTCAGCGGGTGACAGAAACGGACGCAGCTAGCATGGTTGGCTTTGCCCCTCCCAACCGGATGGCATTAAATCGATGGACTCGTCCTCAAGCCAAATAGTAAAGTGAGGTCGTCGCCGATCAATTGGTCGCAATGCCGAAGATCTAAGCATGAATAGCCCACGCATCAAATACTTCGAGCAGGAAGATGTACTTCACCTGCTCATCACCGAAGAGCCAGAAACCAGAAGCGTCGAGCTCAATCCGAACATTACAGTCGAACTTAACGAGAAGAACGAGATGATCGGAGTCGAGATTCTCAACGCCAGCTCCTTCTTGCGTGACGCCGTACTCGACTCGATTCAGGCAAAGACTCTGCAATTGATAGAGGCGGGGGCTTGATCGCCGAGGTCAGCCACATTTCCGAACATGGCATTTGGCTTTCGCTTCGCCATCAAGAACTGTTTCTGTCATATCAAGACTTCCCTTGGTTCGAGGACGCGCCTGTCTCAGCAGTTCTAAACGTTCAGCTACCTCAGCCACACCATCTGTACTGGCCCGATCTTGATATTGATTTGTCGGTTGAATCGATTAAGCATCCGGAACGGTTTCCTCTGGTCGCCGGATGAGTTGGGTCGATGAGGTTATCGTCGAAGAACTTGGCGTCCAACAGGTCCGAGTAGAGCTTCTCCAAAATGAAATTCGAACCTGTACGAATAGTTCTCAAGGAAGGGCCCGTCATTCTCCGATCCCTCAATGGTTCTGGCGTCAATATGAAGTACGCCCTATGGAACGGTATTGTGGCGTCTGACTTCTTTCCCCCAGGTGTTGACTCGGCCTTCTACGTGCTCTCACTCGAAAAGATGGTCGCACACTCGACTGAGGTGGAGGTTGTTGAAGCTGAACTCATAACGTCGCTTAACCTTCTAGCGTTGGCATGGCCTTTCTCAGGCGGTTCGTTCATGGTCCGAATCGCGTAATGAAGCTGCCGCCCCCCGCTATGAGAGCAATACCCAGCAGGTCGGTAACGAGCAACTTGCTCGCGAAGGGCTAAGGCCGGTTAAGCAAATCGCAACGATCGGTTTCGAGACTCTTGCAAACTACTTGCAACCTCCGCTTGCGACGGCGTCGCGTCTTGCCGTAGCGATACGAGATGAACCCGTCTTAGGTAAACTTCTGCAATACCACCAGCAAGCATGGGTTGAGTACTATTATCGGTCCCGCATCGAATCCCCGTCTTGGTTCATAGACTTGTACAAGATCCGGGAAGTTCTAGGCACGATTTATGGAGGGGAATCCAAAACACGAAATGATCTGAGTATCTCGAACAATGATTGGAAATATTTCGGATCCATTCTTAACAACAATGACCTTCGTCATGCCGAGGTGTGCGGCGAAGTGCCTCCCGTAAAACGTCCAGAGGTTGACCGCCTTTATGAGCTTGCGCGACTTTGGATACAAGCTCATCTCGTGCGCGTCGGGCTGCCGGTTCATCAACGCACTTAGGGCCTCAATCATATCAACCGCCTTCTCAACATATCCAAAGCCGCCTGCGAAGCCCGCCACCGAATCAACTCCCGATCTCCCGGCAAAACAAAACGCTTATGCTCGGTATGCGCGTCGTCGGCGAGCGCTATGAAGACCAAACCGACGGGCTTTTCTTCGGTGCCTCCGTCCGGGCCGGCGATTCCGGTCACTGCCAAACCGAAATCGGTTTTGGCGCGATGACGGACGCCGCGCGCCATGTCCCGCGCCACCTGTTGACTGACTGCGCCGAATTCGCGAATCAATTTCTTATCGACTCCGAGCAGACGTGTCTTTGATTCATTTGAATAAGTCACCAGGCCTTCGACGAAATACTTTGATGACCCGGGCACATTGGTTAGGCGCTGAGCAATCAAACCGCCGGTGCAGCTCTCGGCCACGGCGAGCGTAAAGCCGGAGATCGCCAAACTTCGTCCCACGACTTCTTCCATCTTTTCGCCGCGAAACGAAAACACCGCATTCCCCAGTTCCGTTTCGATCTTAAGAGAGAGATCGTCCAGGAGCGTCTCAGCCGCCGCCTCTGTTCGTCCGTGCGCGCGCAGATGAACTTCGATTTCGCTGCTGTTGAAGAGAATCGTCGTCTGCGGGTTTTCGTATTTGGAATAGATCGGCGCGATGCGCTCATCGACCGCGGATTCGCCCATGCCCGCGACGCGCAGCACGCGCCGCGCGAAACGAATATCACCCGCCAGCTTTTCCAGACGCGACGCGACGTGGTTCTCGAACATCGGCTTCATCTCACGCGGCGGGCCGGGAAATAAAGCAACCGCACAACCTTCGTGTTCGAGATACAGACCCGGCGCGCTGCCGTTGGGATTCGGCAGCACCTCAGCGCCATCGATCACCATTGCCTGGCGAGAGTTTCGCTCAGGCATGTTGACGCCAAAGCTCTTGAACCGCTCGCGTATTTCGGCCAGCACAGTCTCGTTAAGGCTGAGCCGCAACTTCAGCGCCCGCGCCACAACTTTGCGCGTAATGTCATCTTCGGTGGGACCCAAGCCACCGGTGGTGATGACAACGCGGGAACGCTTGACCGCATCTTTGACGACTTCTTCCAAGCGCGCATCATCGTCGCCGACGACCGTCTTAAGCTTCACATCAATGCCCATGCGATTGAGTTGTTCAGTCAGCCAGAGACTGTTGGTGTCGGTGCGATCAGAGGCGAGCAACTCGGAACCGA
This sequence comes from Blastocatellia bacterium, assembly GCA_033858155.1. Taxonomy (GTDB): domain Bacteria; phylum Acidobacteriota; class Blastocatellia; order Pyrinomonadales; family Pyrinomonadaceae; genus UBA11740. The sequence continues at coordinate 3,929 of JAWVCT010000086.1, read as the reverse complement.
TAGCGATGATTTCTGCTGAGAGCATACGATGTCTACAAAACTGACCGTTTAGAAGCGGGCTAATGCCCGCCTAGTCGGGCAGTAGCCCGACTCTCAACAACCGGGGCCGTAATCGCGCGCCCTCCTCAAACTCAACTGATCCGATCGCAAATCGCCGCGCCCGCTTCCTTCGTCGACAATGATCCGCCCAGATCGCTAGTCGTCTCACCGTCGTTGATTGCCATTTGGACGGCGTCTTCGATCGCCACGGCGGCTTCCTTATGGCCCAGATAATCGAGCATCATCGCCGTCGTCAGGATCGCGCCGATAGGATTCGCCACATTTTTTCCCGCCAGCGGCGGCGCGCTGCCGTGCACCGGCTCAAACAACGAGACGCGACCGGGATGGATGTTGCCCGACGCCGCCAAACCGAGTCCACCCTGTAGGGCCGCCCCGAGGTCAGTCAAAATATCGCCAAACAAATTTCCGGTGACGATGACGTCGTACTGCGAAGGATCCTGTACCATGAACATCGCCATCGCGTCGATGTACTGATGATTGGTCGTAATGTCCGGATAACCCGCTGCGACTTCCTTGAAAACTCTCTGCCACAGGTCCCCGCCAAATCGCTGCACGTTCGATTTGTCCGCCATCGTCACGCGCTTTCGTCCATGCTCGCGCGCGTATTCAAACGCAGCGACAATAATTCGCTCAACTCCCCGGCGCGTGTTTAGTTCTTCCTGCGTCGCTATCTCATCCGCAGTCCCCTTCTTCAAAAAGCCGCCCGCGCCGCAATATGCGCCTTCCGTGTTCTCGCGGAAAACCACGAAATCGATTTCCTCAGGTGTACGCTCACGCAGTGGCGTCAGACGCTCGTGCAATAACTTAACCGGCCGCAGATTAATGTAGAGATCCAGACCGCGCCGCATCCCCAGCAGAATATCTTCAGCGTGCTGGTTGGAAGGAACACGCGGATCGCCGAAGGCGCCGCCGAGTATCGCGTCAAAATCGCGGCTGAGCATTTCCAGCGCGCCCGCCGGCAGCGTTACGCCTTCACGCAGGAATTTTTCCGCCCCCCAATCAAAGTGAGTCAGCGCTGGATTAACGTTGTGTGTTTCACGCACTCGTGCAAGCACCCCGAGCGCCGCGTCGATCACTTCCGGACCGATGCCGTCTCCGGGAATAACTGCGATACGTTTGTCTTCAGCCATACGTTAAGAAAGCGAAATAAGGTTATCGACAGGAAGCGTAAAAAAAGTTCCGTAGGAACGACATATTTATAGTTAGCACGGCCCCCAAAGCCAAAGCCCCGTCAGGGGCCGCATATGTCGCTCCCCACGGAGCTTATCTATCAGTAGCCTAGTCGCGGGCTATAAATATTTCGCCGCTACGTGGCTCTTCTGGAACTCGATCACTAACGCTTATTCGCCAGCCGCTCCTCGATCTTCGGCAAGCTTACCAACACCGCATCACCGACGACCTTCAAGCTCTTCGCGGAAATCTTGTCGAGTGTATCTTCCTTAGTGTGCCAGTACTCATAGGTACTTAGTTGAATGATGTCGAGCGCGTCGACCCCAGCCTTGAGAAACGGCCCGTGATCATCGTCGCCGACGCCTTCGAGCGAATCAATAAAGACGTTGCCGTACCCAAGTTGCTTCCCGGTCTGCCAGACAATATCCGTGAGCCAGGCGGTACCCAGATCGGCGCGTCCCAGGCGCAGGTTCTTGTAACCCATCATGTCCAAAAGGATCATCGCCTGCACGCGCTGCAACTCGTTCTTTTCGATTAGCTGGGTTACGTAACGACGACTGCCGTAAGTGTGATCCGGCAAGGGCGTCTTGGGATCGGCCGGGTTCGGGTTGTGGCACTCGTCCCAGTCAAAACAGAACGCTTCTTCACCATCAAAGAAAACAAACCAGTAAGTCATTTTCGGCTTCTGTTTGCTGGCCGCCATCACGCGCGCAATTTCCATCACAGCGCCGGTCGAAGAGCCGCCGTCGTTGGCGCCTACGAACTTAATCTCCTTAAAATACTTTGTGTCGTAGTGGCTGGAAATAATCACCACGTTATTCGATTCGCCGGGCAGCTCGGCAGTAACGTTGACCATTCTGCGATCACCGATCGGCGTGGTCGCATGAAACTCATCGGTCATGATCTTCAAGCCATACGACTTCAACTGATCGATCATGAAGTTACGCGTCCGTTCGAGTTCCGCCGACCCAGCCGGCCGCGGACCGAACTCCACTTGCTTGCGGACCAACTCGAAGGCGCGTTCACCGTCAAAGTCGGATTTCGCCGTTGAGGCAGGCGGCGTGGTTGAACCGTCGGTCGGCTTGTTGTTGCTGGGACAGCCGAGCAATAGAAACGGGACGAGCAGAACAGAGGCCAGGGCGAAAAAGCGAGACGACTTCTTCAAAACCTCGTTCATCGAGGAAGCATTAGTCATAACCTTTGAATCAGAGTTCAAACCGTCTTTTCCTTTTCCGCAGCGCCGCTCGAATCGGTCTTTGCTGAATCGTCAGGCATCACGCTATCAAAAATTTTCTTGCCCAGCGAAATGGAAGCGTCCGTGATCTTATCGAAAGCCTGCGTCATGGCGATGGTTTCCAGTTGCATCAGTGTTGAAATCTTACTTTCAAAAGACAGCTCCCTGAATTCCTGCCGCAGGTCACGCGTCTTCTCTTCGCCGGCGCTAGTGGATTCGGCGTCGACGGCTAATCTGATCACAAGTTCACCGGGGCGCGCTGCTTTACATTGGCAGGCCAGCCGCTCGCCGTTGGCCAGCCGTTCCGGGCTCAACAGCGCCCGTTCTTTGTCGGTCAAATCAGAAAGCAACTTACCTCCCGCGACGATCAGAATAGCGCAACCGCCGTCGCACAGGCCGCAGTCCGGAATCTGAAAGCCAACGCGCCGGGCCGCCTCCGTAACAGAGATCCCTTCGTCAAACACTCCGCTTAATCCACCGGGCGTAAACTTTATCTCGACACTCATGGCTAATCCCTTCCTCGCGACCCGCGCACCGCCGCGCGCGCTTTTGGTTGGTTCGCACTATCAGGTTTTTTGACGCGCCGCTGACGGCGGCAGTCGGCGCAGACTCCGATCATTCGCAGCAGATGCTCAGTCAATTCAAACTTATGCTTGGCCGCCATCTCATCCTGAATGGCTTCCAGCTCGGGTGAATAGAACTCGATGATCTTGCCGCACTCCGAACAGATCATGTGATCGTGGTGCTCGTGTTTGTAATTGTGCTCGTAATGCGCGCGGCCGTCGCCGAAGCGCACCTCGCGCGCCAGACCGGCCTCAGTCAACAGCCGCAGCGTCCGGTACACCGTCGTCTGGCCGACCGTAGGATCCTGATTGCGCACCAGACCGTAAAGATCCTCGCCCGACACATGACCCTCAGTACGCAGGAAAACATCGAGAATAAGATCCCGCTGGGCCGTGCGTTTCAGCCCTTCCTTTTGAATGTGTTTGAGGAAGACTTCCTGCTCTTCGGTCATTGATGTTTCGTCAGGCAGCAGACTCGTTTGAGAAGACGAACGCATTCTACACCCTGCCGAACTTTCAAAGAAATGAGCTTCAAGTTGGACAAGGAAGCGAACTATGGGTAGCACAAACAAATGAGGTTCAACCGGGCGTCAAGATCGCTCGTACTGCTCACTGCTTACTGCCTACTGCCAACTGCTTTATGTTATCTTTCCCGCGTGCCGGGGTGGCGGAATGGCAGACGCTACGGACTTAAAATCCGTTGTCCGTAAGGGCGTGCGGGTTCGACTCCCGCCCTCGGCACCACTCCAATTCATACTACACGCAAGAGTTCTTTTCTAGAGGCATACAAACCGTGACTCAATTGCGAGAGAACCCTCGACGTGGGCGGGTTGTTGCGGGCGTGGGCGCATTCATAGTCCTCTTCGCCATTCATTTGGCGCTGACGTCACACGCGAACACCG
>JAWVCT010000085.1:0-67769 GCA_033858155.1 Blastocatellia bacterium | reverse complement strand
TCCGCGAACGGAGCCGCGCCGGCAAAGGCATCGAACGTACCAGTCTCGGCGATGCTTTGCGCCGCGCGCATGAAAGCGCCCCACGCGACTCGCGCCAAAGCTGACCCGACTGAGATACGGCGCACGCCAAGATCGCTGAGCCGGTTTACGGAAAGCGCGGGATTGGGCGCCGACACCAGCACGTTGACTGGTCTTGGAGAGACCGCCTTTACGATGGCGGCGATCTCATCGGGTTCACGCACGCCGGGGGTGTAGAGACAATCAGCGCCGGCTTCAGCGAACCTGGTCAGCCGCTCAAGCGAAACGCGCAGCGGGTTATGCTGCCCAACCAGATAGGCTTCACAACGCGCAGTCAGGATCACGGGAATGCCTGAAGCATCGATCGCGGCACGAGCTGCTTTGATGCGCTCAACTGCTAAATCAAATTCATAAAGCGGTTCGACGCTGTCTCCGGTCGCGTCCTCGATTGAGAGCCCGGCGACTCCGGTGGCAATACACATCGCCACGTTCGCGGCGACCGCTTCGGGTTCGTCCGCGTAACCGTTTTGAAAATCGGCGTTCACGGGCAACGGCGTGGCTTCGACGACTTGCGCGATGTGCGCGAGCATCATGTCGCGAGGGACCGCCGAAACTGAATCAGGCAGTCCCTGGGTAAAGGCGAAACCCGCGGACGTAGTGGCGAGAGCTTTGAATCCAAGATGCTGAAGATACACAGCCGAACCGACACCCCAAGGGTTCGGCAGTACAAAACAGCCCTGTTCATGCAACGCGCGAAACTCGGCGATTGCCGTTAACTGTTCGTTCATGCGGCAATGCTACAACGATGGCCCGACGGGTGCCAGTATCGTTGCACGATCCGGCGGCAAAGCCGACAGCTTGTCGCACCCTCACTACTTACCCAACCACTTACACAGGTGGTACTCACATCATAACGGTGGCAAAATTGCCTCGCATGCGTTTTGTGCGATTCTGTTCGCGAAGCAGACGAACCTCGATGCCAAAATACGTAGCTCTCCTTCGGGCCATAAACGTCGGCGGTCACACGGTCAAGATGGACTATCTTCGCAGTCTATTTGCAGCGATCGGGTTCTCGAATGTCGAAACGTTTATCGCCAGCGGCAACGTCATCTTTGATTCGAAATCCAAAGACGGGCCCGCGTTGGAACGAAAGATCGAGAAGCATTTACAAGCGACTCTCGGCTACGAAGTGAAGACTTTTGTCAGGGCGATCTCTGAACTCGCAGCCGTGGCAAACTACAAACCTTTTAGCGAGTCAGAGCTGAACACTCACAGTCTGTATGTCGGTTTTATGGCTGACGCGCCCAGTGAGCAGTCAAAACAGAAACTACTCTCATTCATCTGCGGCGTTGATGACCTGCATGTTCACGGACGTGAAGTTTATTGGCTGTGTCGCGCAAAAATGATGACCGACTCAAAGTTCTCGGGAGCTCTGGCGGAAAAGATTCTGGGGATGCGAGTGACATTTAGAAATTCAACTACGGTCAAGAAGCTTGCGGCAAAATATCAGTGATCGGGGTACATGCAGCAACCGCTCAAGGAGGCAAAATGCTTTTCATGGTGATCGAGCGTTTCAAGAATCGCGATGCCGCCCCGGTTTATGAGAGATATCGCGAGCGAGGACGAATGATGCCGGACGGCCTGAGCTACATTGATAGCTGGGTCGAGCCCGATTTTGCCAGATGCTTTCAGTTGATGGAGTGCGACGATCCACAGCTAATGCAGCAGTGGACGAACAACTGGCAAGATCTGGTCGATTTTGAAATAGTTCCCGTGGTTAGATCGAAGGACGCCGCGGAAGCGATTGCCGTCCGGGCCTAGCGCGGCGCTAGTGACTTTGTCGCACGGCTATTCATTTCGAGATTCAAACAAAAGGAGCAAACCATGCATCGAGAAGATCAATTCATTCCCCACTTGATGGTTTCCAACGGCGTCGCGGCCATCGACTTTTACAAAGAGCTTTTTGGCGCTGAGGAAGGACACCGGATGATGACGCAGGACGGTAAGCGTCTCATGCACGGCGAGATTGTTCTCGACGGCCACAAGTTTTTTCTCAGCGATGAATTTGAGGCCAGCGAAGGTGGCACGCTCAAGTCACCGCAGGCGCTGGGCGGAACCTGCGTGCGGATCACGATCGAGGTCGAAGACGCCGATGCGCTGGTCGAACGCGCGGTGGCTGCGGGCGCGCGCGTGCTCATGCCTTTGCAGGATCTTTTCTGGGGGGCTCGCTACGGAAAGATCCTCGATCCGTTCGGTCACGAGTGGGGCATTAACCAGCAACTGAAAGCGCAGAGCGATGAAGAGACTCGCGCCGCGGCCGAGGAATTCTTATCCAAGGACAAGTAATTGGAGCGCGGACATCCCTGTCCGCCTGAGCGCGTAGCGCGAACATGTTTTGAGTGTGATCGGTTGGGGCTGAGCGTGCTGCGCACGCTGGCGGACAAGGATGTCCGCGCTCCATGCTAGACCTCGTACAGAGATTTCGCTTCGATGAAGATGTGTTTTATCTCGGGGTGCTGATCTCGGATCTGCTTCTCCAAACGATTGACCGCGGCGGCGATTTTCTCCGCGGTCAAATGCTTTTTAAAACCTAAATCCAAAGTTAGCAACACGTCGTCCGGGCTAAAGTGCATCGTGAGCGATTTTCGGACTTCCGCAACCGCCGGATCGGCTGCTGCTATCGAGCGAATGCTGGCGAGCACCACGGGGTCAACGCCTTCGCCGATTAATAAGCCCTTACTTTCATAGGCCAAAAAGGCCGCCACCACTGCGAGGATAAGGCCAATGACGATCGATGCCACGCCGTCGAGATAAGGATTATTAAGCTGATGCCCGAGAAATATTCCCACGAAAGCGACCAGCAGCCCCAGCAAAGCGGCCGTGTCTTCGAAGAGAACCGTGAAGGTGGTCGGATCCTTGCTCGAGCGAATGGTCTCGAACACTCCTTGTCCGCTCATCTCTTTCCGGAAAGCCCGGTACGCAAAATAGAGCGACAGACTTTCAAAGACGATCGCGAAGCCCAGCACTAAATAATTCCAGATCGAATGGTGGACCTGCGGATGCGAAAGGTGGGTGACGCCTTCGTAAACCGACATGCCGCCGCCCAGCGCGAAAATCAAAATCGCTACTACCAGAGACCAGAAGTAGAGTTCCTTGCCGTGCCCGAAAGGATGATCGGCGTCGGGCGGTTTCTGGCTCTGGCGAAATCCGAGCAGCATCAGCCAGCCGTTGCCGGTGTCGACCAGCGAATGTATGCCCTCTGAAAGCATGGCAGAGCTGCCGGTAAAAAATGCGGCAAAAAATTTGGTCGCGGCGATGGCCAGGTTGCCGGCGATCGCAGCGAAAATTGCGGTCCTGGATTCGGTTTGCATACTCTAATCAAAATCACAGCCCGCTGATCTCACGGGAAAAACGTGACCTTGTCGATGGCTTCACCTCTATTAGAACGAACGGCTGCTTCAGCGTGCAGAAGTTAACACACTCGTGACCTGTGTGGCGCGTGTGGTGGAATAGATTGGTGATGTCCTAATTTGAGAGTTGGTTCAGTTGAGAAAATCGATCCACGAAACCACCTGAATCAACCCGAAGTCTTGTTAGTGATGTTCCGTGGATCGTTTTTGATTTCCCGCCGTTAGCGGGACAGGAAGGTAAGAAATAAAATTAGTACGCTGCCGAATAGATTAGCGTCGAGGGACAGCTAGCGCCGACACTAGTCTTCTCGTAGCGGGCAAGAGGGTGCAGCAGCCGCCTAGTCTTAATCTCGGCAAGAAGCCTTCGGTTATAAATTGCTTTTCGTAACCAGCTTGCTAAGCGTGTCAGGGACAAGACGCTCGGCAAAACCAGCGATGAATGACCAGATAATTAGCAGAGCATAATTTACCCCGGAACTCGGTCCCGTCTGCTTGATGAAATTACTAAACGCTACAGAATCGCTGCCCTCCGGACTCGGAGTCGAAGAAGCTGTTGGGCTTGCCGTCGGAATCACCGTGGGCTTTGCCTCTGCTTGTTTCGCCACGGTCGGCGCGGCGACTGGAGTCCTGGCTCCTCGGGCGGGTGTTGGCGGGGGTGTCGCCGTTGCAGTTCCAGACGGCGTCACGGTCGCGACGGCGGGTGGCGTTGCTGAAGACGTCGATTCTGGTGAAGGTGTCAGTGTCGCTGAAGGTTTCGCCTCTGGCGTGGGAGTGCTCTCCGGCTTGGACTGTCGTATTTGTGGTAGAGATCCGAGACCTGACTTAGCGTTGGGCGTATAGATGTCGGGAAAGACTGTACCCTTCAGAACGCCTCCGGCAAACAGCACAAACAACAAGACTGAAAAGACCGCTCCCGTTAGCGGCGCGAGAAAAATGCTGCGCCAGCCGTTTGTCAGCGACGCAAGATTAAAGAGCGCGTCACCTTCACTAGGCGCACTCTGAATGCGCTGGAGCATACTCATCAAACCACCGACGCACCCTGCCGCCAGCACTACTCCGACGGTCAAGCCGCGGGTATAGCGATAGACGCGACTGGTCGGGTCATCGCTACTGAAGTCGTTGAGGGCGACGAAAACGCTGATAAGCCCGAGAGCAAATAACGTCCATTTGACACCCTTCCTCATGAGTGTTTCGCGCACTCCTTCGCGAACCTTCATCAGGGAATAGTTCAAATAGAAAACCTTCATCAGGTATCTAATGTCTTTGCGCAAAGCCGCTTCGTTCACGGGCGGCGTCTGCTCTGTCTGACTTGCTTCCAGCGGGCTCGCTTCCAGTGGACTTGCGGGGGACGCAGGAGTTGACTTGGCTGCACTTAGATCAGGAGGCTTGCTGGCTGTATAAAGCTCATACTCTTTTTCGCCCGCGACGTTTCGGTACCTCGCGCGCATGTCATATGCTTTGCTTACCAGATCCTCGAGGGGCAAGTACTTCAGCAGCTCCAAATCAAAAAGATAAATATCGTTCCAGGTTAGAGGAGGATCGCGGTCTACCCGACGTTGGTGAAGTCCGTCCATCAATTCCTGTGATTCAAAATCGATGGTGGACCTCATCGCCATGTACTCGCTGTACAGATGGTCGAAATACAGCAAGCCGAAGTCGTGGGCCTCTGACGTCAGAGAGTCCATATACTTTTCGTAAAATTTTTCTATCCGATTATCCATAAGCCCCTCCGTGGGATGCCAGAGCTAGCAAGAAGCGCGGCCACAATATTCCCAGGTATGATAATTGTCAAGAGTGTTTTGCTGCTTCAATTATCTTCGGAGAAGCACGACTGATGCGGCTGGGATGTCAGGGTTCGGGTTTCTTGAGTTAGCGGTGCAGCGATTCGTGCTTGAAAAGCGAATGAATTAGACTATGGCCCGTGGCGATGTTTTGCAGGTCAGGACCAAGTCAGACCCAGCTCGACTAAGACTACCCTGGGTTTTCAAACTCGGTTAATTCATTCAAGAGAAAGTTTCAGATAATGTCTGCTCTCAAAAACTCATCGACTGCTCGGCTCGCCGGTTATCTTGCGGCCGTCCTCCTTTTGATTTGCGGAGGATTCAATCCCGCCGCCGCGGCCCAGAACTGGTCTACGAAACTGGATGGCAAGGTGCGCTTCTATCAATCAACTGAGCTGGGCGTGCTGGTGGTCGGCACAGAGAAGTCGCTGTACGCCGTGGATGGCGAAACAGGTGACGTGCTGTGGCGGCGCAAGAACATGAAATTGGACGAGACCGATGTCGCGCCGGTGCCTGGCACGGACCTCGTGCTATTGACAATCGAGTCAGGGAGCAAGACGCGTGTCGAAGCGCTTGATCTCATGACCGGTGAACCGCTGTGGCGTAGTGACAAAGTGCGCGGAGCCGTAATGCAGATGGCCCTGGATCAGAACGCTAACCTGCTAGCAGTGGTGCTGGTGCACGACGCGAAAGGAAAAGCTAAAGACGGTTTCAAGCGCAAACCGGTCATTCACGTTTTTGATATCACTAACGGCGAAGAGCTTTGGAAACGTGAACTCGAAAGCGAAGTCGAAATGATGCCGGCGCGTTGGGGCGACAAAGACGATGTGCCTTACACGCTCGACAACTATCGCCCGCCGGTCTTTCTCGATAATCGGCTTTACCTGTTCTACGAGGGCTTAACTTCCTTGGACGCGCACACCGGCAAGGAACGCCAGCGAGACAAGTTTCGCGTGAACGAAGAAGGGCTGGCTCTGACTGAAGCTGACCCCGCCGCCGACGAGCGCAATGTTTACACTTCAGGACGCGGACACATCCGGGCCATCTCGCGTCTGAATGGCGAAGAAGTTTGGGAAGCAAAAGATCTCGGCTCAGTGCCAGAGATGATTCTTACGCGCGACATTTTGTACGCGCGCACGGGCGGACAATTCGCGCGACTGGACGACGGTGAGACGGTCGAGCGCGGCCCCTATGGAGTTAGCGCCATTGACCTGGAAAAAGGAAAAGTCCTGTGGCGTTACAAAGGCGCCGACAAAGGAATCACCAATGTCGTCATGCCCGATGCTTCGACGATCGTGATTGCCGATCGGGACGACTTGATCATTATTGATTCACGGACTGGAAAGCGCCGTTCGAAGATTTCGCATCAGGTAGAAAAGGCCGCTTTCGTGCTGTTGAATGAACGAGGCGAAGCCGTAGTTGGCGGCAAGAACGAGATCGCAGCGTTTGATTTGAACACGGGCGCCAACGTCTGGCGCTCGCGTCATAATCCTCCGGGCCGCGGTTTGCTGCGCACCGCGGCCGCGATCACGGCACGGGCCGCCGCTCTCTACTTCCGTTATGGCAGCGCGGCCTCCTCGGCTTTTCGCGGAGTGCAGTTGTTGAATACTTTAAATGGATTGCGCGCGGGCCTGAGCTTACATGCAGCATTGCCGAGTCTGACCACGCTGGCGTCAAACAAAGCTGCCGAATATGCCCGCAATAAAGCGTCTGAATATGCGCGCGACCGAATCGCGACTTACGGCATCCTTGCCCGAGCGCGACAGGCCTCTGCGTCCCGTCCCCGCGTAACTGTTCCGCGCCCCGCGATTGAAGCGCGCTCCGGAGACGTAGAAGATCGTTTGTTAGACAGACTCGATCCGGCGCATCAGCTTGAACGGCTTTCTCGTTTTTTGTTGCGCACGCGTCGGCTCGCTGCCTTGCGCGGGGATTGGATGTACTTCTATACCGACCTCGGGCGTGGCAATGGGCTGTTGGGAGTTAACGTCAATACCGGCGCCGACGAGCGCTCGATCCGAATGAGCGCGCCGGATGATCGTTTCCTGAGTGACGAAATACTTCAAATGCTTTTCATCTCGCAGGACAACCGCATGCTGGCTTATTCGCTGAGCGGAAGCGAGTAGGTTGCATGGCTTAACACAGGAGCAAACTAACCAGGAGGGAAGTCGATTGAATAGAGCAGAATCTCAGGACACGACACAGGTACCGCCGCCTCTCGCTATGTTGCAGTTGATCTCGGGTTTTTGGATCTCGCGCGGCATCTACATTATCGCAAAACTTGGTCTTGCCGATCTGGTTAAGGGCGGACCGCTAACAGCTTCGGAATTTGCTGCAACAACCGGAACTCATGGACCTTCGCTGTTCCGGGTGCTGCGGGCGCTGGCGAGCGTTGGTCTATTTACTCAGGACGCGCAGGATCGCTTCGGCGATACACCTCTGTTGCAGACCCTGCGATCAGACGTTCCCGGATCGCTCCGCGCATTTGCTATGACCGAACTCGGCGAAGAACACTATCCCGCCTGGGGCGAATTGCTGCACAGCGTGAAGACGGGCGGCATCGCTTTTGATCAGGCGTTTGGAATGGATGTTTGGAAGTACTTTGAGCAGCATCCGGACAATGCGAAGATTTTCAACGACGCCATGAGCGGGATGACTGCTCAGGCGAACGAAGCTCTTCATGCTGCTTATGACTTCACCGGCATCAACACTCTGGTTGACATCGGTGGTGGACACGGCGCCCTGATCACTTCGATCCTGCTTCGCAACCCTGAGATGCAGGGCATTCTGTTCGACTCGCCACGGGTGATTGACGGCGCCCGGACCGTGATTGATGCGTCAGATCTGGCGGGCCGCTGCGATCTGTCGGCCGGAAACTTTTTTGAATCGGTGCCCGCGGGCGCCGATGCGCACATCCTGAAATGGATCATTCATGATTGGGACGACGACCAGTCGGTGACGATTCTGAAGAACTCTCATCGTGCCCTCGCGAAAGACGGCAAGCTGATTCTGGTCGAGGCCGTGGTCCCTGCTGATGGCGCGCCCCACTTCAGCAAGTTCATCGACCTCAACATGCTGGTAATGACCGGCGGACGCGAGCGCACCGAAGCGGAATTCCGCGAGCTATACCAACGAGCAGGCTTTCGTTTGACGCGCGTCGTTCCTACCGAATCACCATTCAGCGTAATTGAGGGCGTGCGGGTTTAGGAGGGTGCTGGGCCAAGTGTTTGGCCCAGCTTTCGAGGGATGAGGACCATCGAGGTACGTGGATGAAAGACCGAGTTTGAAACGCAAAGGCCGCGAGGTCATCGCAAAGGGCGCAATGGTTGTGCTTCGGTTACTTTGCCGGAGGACCTTTGCGTTTAGATTCCCTTGTACTGATTCATCGATCGAAAGCTATTCGCCGCCCGCTGGCTGAGACAGGGCTAACTATCACTTCACTACAAACCTGATCGGCGCCACGATCGCGCGCGCTTCGGGGTTGTAGTAGTCATAGACCGTTGAGGCGGCCGTTTGCGCCCGCAAACCGAATCGCGGGCGAAACTTGAAATCGAGTTTCGTGCCTCCCGCTCGCGGCCAAAGGTAGACGACCAGGCGATCGGGCAAAACGTCGTACTGACTAATGCTCCCGTCCGATCCTTTCATTGCTAAATCGAGCGAGGCGCGATCGACATCAGCGCCCGGCGGCAGACCAATCTCTGCCAGCATCATCCCGTAGCCGCGCGAGCCGATACGCTCGGCTTCGACATGACAATTGATCTGATCGCTGATGTTGCTTTCCGTCTTATCGAACCTGGTGACCAGTCGCAGACCGCTCGATCCATTCGCGCGCCAATTCTCGTTCTGGGTCGCGATTGATTCGGCCCAGGGCACGTAATAGGTCGCCACTGCTTGCACTGAAGCGGGCGAGCTCCCGCGACCACGTCTGATCTCAATCAGGTTCGCGCCGCTTTGAATGAATCCGTTCAAGTCGATGGTCAGAGGGCCGGATAAGCGCCCGGGCGCAGGAAATTCGACTGATTTCACATTGCGTCCATTGACCAGAATCTCAGCCATTGGCTGCCCTGTGAATAAGCGCGCGGCATCGACGTCCCGGGCCAGCAAGGCCAGCAAAGCATCCAGTACATTGATCGTCGCCTGGGTTGAATACCAAACTCCATAGCGATCTTTTGCGCGGAGCAAAAACAACATACCCTGACTAATCAATTTATCCTGGTGCCGAAAAAGATCGGCCCCCGATGTGACACTGGATCCGGCAGCGGTTTCTGACTCGTAGCGCGCCAGCGCCTGCACAACCAATGCGGTGGTCTCAACCCGGCCGGCCAGTCCCCAACCATAAAAGGGCGTGTTCGTTTCCAGCGACCAATAGCTCGCGCCGTTCTCGTCGTGCGTCAGCGACCGCAGTTTTGCGATCGCCTTTTGACCACGTTCCCGGTCATCTGCATCCAAAGCCGCCAAGGCGTAAGACGCCATTAGGTAAGGCTCGTCGATCTCTTCGACCCGTGCCGCAAGATAATCGAGCGCGTGTTTCAGCTCCGGCTGGGCAGTCTTAAGAGGTTTCTGATTGGGCTTACTGGAAGTTCCGTCGATCCGGATCGAGGAAGCTGTCATAGCCAGTACGCGCGCGACGTAAGCTGTGAGCAAAGCCGTGCGTCGCTTGTTCTCGAGTTTGTCTCCATAGTCATACGCGGCCCAACTGCCGTCCGCGCGCTGCTGCCGGATCAGCCACGCGCGCGCCTGCGCGATCACGTCGTCATCGACCGCGACCAACTCTCGTGCCTCAGTTAGAAAGCGCAACGCGTACGTAGTCAACGCGAGATCAGGTTCGCCACGGCCCCAGTAGGTAAAACCGCCGCTGCTATCCCGATAATTAAGCAGGCGTTCGTAACCCGCGTGCAGATAACGCTCTGCCTTTGCCCGCAACGGGGAATCCTGGCCGGCCTTTTTGTAGTTGCGCAGCAGCAAAAGGCTCGGGTATGTCGATGAGATCGTCTGCTCGCCGCAGCCATAGGGGCGTGCCATGATCGCTTCGACGCTTTCGGCGACGTGCGCCATCAGGTTGGGATAGATTTTCAATTCCGAGCGCGCGGAATTCGGAACCAGAGAGTTAGGGATGTTAATTGTAAGCACGCCGTCGTCTGTCACCACGTCGCTCGCGGTTACCGATTTCTCTTCGCCGTCCGGATGCACTGTGATTGGTTTTTCGATCGCATCATTCGCCTCGGCGCCGGTCGCGGTGATTCGCTGTTTGCCGTCTTTCACCGCAGCGCTCGCGCGAAAATCGAATGTTCCTCGGGTCGCGTCACCGGCGGCAACATTGATGCTTTTTGTCGCGGGACCGAGCAGGGCAAACCAATTCTCTGGTTTGATCTCGAGCTTAACGGCCTGCGAATGATCGAGGTAGTTGCGCACTACTACCGGCAGAGATATCTCGTCACCTTCAGTCAGAATTCTGGGCGGATCGTGTTCGACAAAGAAAGGCTGGAAGGCCTTGATCTCTTTTTCGACAGTGCCGATCTGGCCATCTTCCGTCGACCCGATCACCGACATCTTCCAGGTCGTGATGTTATCGGCGAGCTTGAACTTCAGTTGGGCACGGCCTTGCTTATCTGTTTCCAGCGCCGGCTGCCATACAAGTGTTTCAGGAAAATATTCGCGGAGGCGTGGGGTTGAAAGTCTTGGAATCGAAGCTCCGGATTTTGTTACGGAATTCACTCCTTCCAAAGTGAAGCTGTTCGAGCTCGATTGACTTGAGGTCATTTCAACCAGACCCGCAGTAGCCGTGACCGTCACAGTTTCAGTGGCTGCCGCGACATTAAGGTTGGCATTAACTTGCGTGACGCTGGACGAGCGCACCGGAACGTCAGTGAACACGGTCTTCTGAAAGCCCGGCGCATAAAAACTGACTTCGTAGAATCCCACAGGCATGTTGCGAATGAGATAGACTCCGTTCTCATCGGTCGGAGCCAAAGACTCTGCAGAGGTTCGTTTGTTCTTCGCGGTGACCGTGGCTCCCGCTACAACTGCACCGTTTGGATCCATTACCGTCCCGCTGATTGCTCCCGTCGATCCGGGCAAGATAACGCCGGGATTCACTGACTGTGGGGCGCTTTCGTTGCCGGCCCGCTCGGCTACCAGGCGCGAAAAAGTCGCGACGTTGAAATCGTCAGACGTCCCTTCCGTTCCATCCTCGCCGTTGCTACGCAGATAGATGTAATTGATTTGCTGCGTGACCGGTGTCAGTTCGGTCTTCTCTTTAGCCTTCTCGCCGTAGGTGGCATAACTGAAAATGGTCACCCGATTACCGTAAATAGCATTCTGCTTGAAGGTGACGTAATAGGGCCGGCCCCACGGATCGCGCAGTTCGGCACGGTCGACGCCTGAACTTTCAAGCGCAGTTCTAAACGCCGCTTCCCCCTGGGGAATCTGCGATGTTGTTTTGAAGTAACCAACCAGCGCAGAATCTATTTTCGCCTGCACGTCAGCCGAGTAGTCGATTGATGAAGTCCACAGCAGGATGTCGTCATTGTCCTTTAATGAGAATTGCCGGTCGGGTCCGCTACTGCGGACGACCACCAGGTACTTTGTTTGACTCACACCGAATTCCGCCTGGTATGGGCGGCCCCACGGATCGCGAAGAGTGTCGAAATCGATTCCCTCCTGGCGCAACTCGCTCTTCAAAGTCGCAGCCTCACGAATGAACTGTCCGGTGCGCGCATGATAGCGTGCCGCGGCGCGATTGATTGCTTCGCCGGTGAAACGGAAGTAAGGCCGCTCAGTGCGCAAGACGGTGAAATCATCCGAGGTGTCGAATTGTTTGTCGGCGCCCGCACTGGTGAGTTGAAAGACGTCCATTGGTCCCGCGGCAAAAAACGCTGCCCGATAGGGCGTCTCCCACGGATCGTGCAGATCTTCGAAAGCAATCCCAGCCGTCAACACAAGTCTTCGCAACGCCGCCAGGTCGGTTGGATAGACACAGTTGTCCTTGTATTCGAAGTCGAGACGATCCCGTAGCGGATCGATCTGACTCTTAATGAAATCTGAGAACACCCTGGCGGGGTCGCCGTCGAATCTTTCGCTATGAAAAAAGCGAGGCGCAAAACTGTTCTCATTCAGCAGCACCTCGGCGACCAGTTCGAGTCCGTCCGGCAACGGCTTCGACAGATCGACATGATCCAGATCTTTACGATTGACACCGGCAATGTCATCGCTGCAGCCGGCCAGATAGCAATAAGAGCCATAGAATCCGTAACGGCCGCTAAACTCCTGATCGGTGCGCGACCGTTCTTCGACTGCTTTGTCGAAGATGACTATGCCCAGCGCGCTTTCCGCCACGCGACCTTGCGCCGTGCGCGTGAGAAAGCTGGCGCTGGCCTCGTCGCCCGGCCGATAGCTCTCCTGATTGAGGGCGAGTTTGAATTTCAGATCGCGATCGTGCGGATAGAGCACCGTGTGCGAACTGCTGATCACATCATTCCCGCCGCTGGGCGCGGGCGCATAAGCGGCCAGAGTCACTGGGCCATCAAAGCCTTTCCGGTACGGAAAAACGAGGGAGGCGCGTCCGTTTTGCAGACGCACCAGTTCTGATTCCAAAACCTTTTCATCGCCGATCACATCAAGCGTCAGCACCAGATTGGGTTGGCTGGCGACAATCTCTGTGCGAATCGGATCGCCGTCGCGGTAAAGCGACTTGTCGGTCTCGATGCGGATTACCGGCTGGTCCTCGAAGTTGAGAGTTTCCGTGTGCTGTCCGGCGGCGCCCTGGCCGTCGCGAGCGCGCAGCATCAACGATAATCCACCATCCTCGTTGTCCGGGTCTCGGGGCGGAGTCAGAGCACGCACCTTGGCAAGCCCATATTTGTTTGTTCGGATCGTGCGTAGCGCGACTTCCGAACGCGAATTATTTCGTTCCCAGACCCGGCTGATCGTGATGTCGCACGTCGCCGGTCGGCCGTCGGCGTACGCGGTAGAAAGATAGAAGTCGAGCGGAAAATCGCGCGCTTGCCGAAGATTTCGCGCGATGGCATAGATATGGATGGCGTCTTTGGTGAGACGCAAATCGAAACGACGTTGCTCGGTGCGATTAGTAGTAGCATCGGTGAGGTAAGCCGCATAAGAAAGATCCCGATAGCGTGAATAGTCCTCTTCCTTTAGCTTTGCGTGCTCATCGGCGAGGTTGATGTGAGCGACAAAGCGCCCATTTGCATCCATGTCGCCCTCATACTTATCGGCCTCTTCTGTATCATATTTCTGCTCACGATAGTTCCAGTGATGTTCCGTTTCGCGCACGACCCGCACGTGACCGCGCTTCACCGGCTGGCCAAACAAATAGTCGGCGCGCACTTCAACGTCCGCGTTTTGTTCCGGAAGGTAGTACGAGTGATCGGGCCTTACACTGACCGAGAAGTTGGGGAGATCGTATCGGCTGATCTTAACTGAAGCTGCGCCGCGCGCGTCCTCGTACTTATCGCCTTCGAGTTCGACTTCGATCAGATAGTTTCCCAGCCGCGTATTTTCCGGAATGGTCCAATCGACACTGGCCACGCCAAAACGCGACGTGTTGAGCTCCGCACGAAAGACCGTCGCACCTTCGGGGTCAGAGACTTTGAGGGTTGCTTTCTGATCGGCGAGGGCATGGCGCGCAGAGTCAAACATCAAAACGCGCGTATGGAGCGCCTGGCCTGGTTGGTAGAGCGGCTTGTCGGTGCTAACCATGACCTGGGCGTTGCGATCAATGCCGACCTCGCTTTCCGCGCTCTCAGTCAGGATGCCCCGGCGAGCTATGATCTTTATCTCTCCGTCATTGTCCTCGACTCCGCGCGGAATCTGAAAATCGAGCGTGGCAAACCCGTTCGCGTCGGTGCGCGCGGACTGCTTCAGCACAATGTCATCTTTGTCGTTACCGTCGAACTTGATTTCGGCCTCGACGTTTACGCCAGCAACCGCGCGCGAGGTCATCGGCTGGGCGGCGCGCACGCGCAGGCGATACGCCGCGCCTTGCTGCGCTTTCTCAGGCGCCGCCACGTGAAGCGCGAAAATGTCGGGAGTAATCTCTGACAGCGAAATGACGCCGCTGAGCGGATCGAATTGCCCCTCCGTTGCGGCCGCAACCTTGTAACGCAAGCGGTACCACAGCACTTCACGCGTGTCGGTGGCCGACTTGCCGGATACCCAGAGAGCGATGGGAATATTCAGAGTGTTTGCGCCGGACTTGATTTGATCATTGGCTTCGGCCTTGGCGCGAACCGCGCCGTCGATGTCGATAAGTTCAAGCTGGACATGCGCAGCTACGCGCCGGCCAAGTGAATTTTCAACTGCGAGCAGGACGCGGGTACCCTCGTTTTCGAACAAAACTTTGGTAGCGGATTCGTCGATGCGAAGCGTCAGGCTGGCGCTCGACAGGGGCGCCAGCGTGAGCAGAACTGAAAGGCAAAACGGGAAGAGAAGCCACTTGCGGCTCATGGTTGCCTCCTGAATATTTTCGCGGGCTCAGGCTCTCAAAGTTTCTTGCTCGCTTTGAATGATCGAACTCGACACACCTTCGGCTCGCGAAGAAATAGTTCACCGCCGACCGACAATTAGTTGGATTACGATCGCCGAGCCTGAGGAGGCACTCGACGCTTAAGACTGCTCATTCAACTTCAAATGAATCGCGAAAGGCTGGGGATCTCTTCGGACTTGTCGCGTGAGATGCGAGCTGTGCATGGGTTGGTTGTCAGTTGCAAAGAAAAGATTTCTGCACGAAGCGATCCAAAATTATGGATTTGATTTCGGTGCGCGGCTATTCGAATTTAGGGATAGGAAGTATTCCGTAGCGGGTCAGTTCAGAGTTCAAGCTTAGCTTGTGCCCAGTAGCAGAAACTTCAGTCTGTGTTGTCGCGCACATGAGAATCACAGAATGAAGTCTGTGCAACGAAGGCCCGCAATCAGCAACCTAAAGGTTGAACTCCGAACGCTATTACTCTTTCACGGTTGGCTCAACTCGCTCGCGATCCGCGCGGCCACTAGAACGTTGTTTTCCAACAGCGCGATGTTGGCGCGCAGGGTTGTGCCGTCGCTCAACGCGGCCATGCGCGCGAGCAGGAAGGGCGTCAGGTCACGACCGGCAATGTGCGACTCTTCCGCGTCACCAAGCGATTGATCGAGAATTCTTCTTAGTTCTTCCGGCGGGATCTCAGCTTCGGTTGGTACCGGAACCGTAACGAGCAAAGCGCGGGCGACACCTAACTCGCGTTGCGTTTTGAATAACCGAATAACTTGTTCCGGAGCGTCACAGCGAACATCAACCGGCAAACCGCTCTGCCGCGAATAGAACGCCGGCATTTCGTCACAGCCGTACCCGACGACGGTAACGCCCCATGTTTCCAGCCATTCGCGAGTTGCCGGTAAGTCCAGAACGATCTTCGCGCCAGAGCAAACTACGATCATCGGCGTGCGCATGAGTTCCGGTAGATCAGCAGATACGTCTGGTAAAGAACCCCGATGCACGCCGCCGATGCCGCCGGTAGCAAACACCTTTATGCCGGCGCGATGCGCAACCCACATTGTTGAAGCAACCGTCGTGGCTCCATCCCACTCGTGCGCCACCGCGACGGCGAGATCTCGTGTGCTGAGTTTCCTGATGTCGCGCGAGGTCGCGAGATGTTCCAGTTGTTGCCGGTCCAATCCAACACAAAGTTTTCCATCGAGCACGGCAATGGTCGCCGGAGTCGAGTCGTTATCACGAACAATCTGTTCCAATCGCAGCGCGGTTTCCAGGTTATGCGGACGCGGCAAGCCGTGCGCGATCACGGTTGATTCAAGGGCGACGATGGGCCGGTGATCCGAAAGCGCCGTTGCTACTTCCCGATTTGTCTTTAAGAATTTGCTGTTATCCATTCACTCTCGCGCTTTGCCGTTGGGTTGAGGGAGAGGCGACAAGTGCTTTCGCTCCGTTAGGAGCGAGATGTCTATAGCACGTGCCAACTCAAGATGAATTCAGAAGCTCCTTTAGGAGCGGAATACGCGTAGCCCATGACTCATTTCGCTCCTAAAGGAGCTAAAGATGACACCATTCAGCGGGTTCTATAAACATCTCGCTCCTAACGGAGCGAAATCCAGAGGCTTCCCGCACATCAGGCGACATAGCCGTGATTCACACTATTCGCTATTTGCTCCCGCTCCTTTTTTTTTGCAATACAAACACAGTCCCACCACCATTTCCTTTGGCCCAATCAACCGACGCATCGATCATGCTTGCCCGGGCACGAATATTGGCGACACCTCGACCCGGTTTCTTCTTTGCTTCGCCTCGATCAAAACCGCGTCCGTCATCTTCAACCTGCAAACTGAACACACCCGCATCGTTTACCGCGACGCTCATCTTAACGTGCTTTGCGTTTGCGTGGCGGCAGATATTGCTCAGGGCCTCCTGCGCCACGCGATAGATTTGGATTTGTACGCTCGCGGGCAGATTCAATTTTTCATCCAGACCGTCATCGCACAAAAACTCGTACTCAAACTTGCAGTCGGGCGCGGCGTGTTCGACGGCGTGGGCCAGAGCGAACTGCAAAGCCGCTGCCAGGCCAACGTTCTCGAGCGCCGACGGGCTCAGGTCTTCACAGATGCGCCGCACCTCCTGCGAAATCAATTCAATTTCCGATCGCAGCGCGCCCGGCGCCGAAGGCGCGCGGTTGGGACGTACATTTTGCCCCGCCGGAAGTTGATCGACCTGCAAGGCCAGATTGCGTAAATCCGCCAGCGTCTGATCGTGTAAGTCGCGCGCGATTCGCCGGCGTTCGGTCTCGGTCTCATTCGCCAGTTGCAAACGCGCGTCGGCCAACTCGCGATTCGCGGACGCCAGAGCGGCGCTGGTGCGATGGATCCGGCGATTCTGAAAATATCCCCAGCCCAAAGCGATCAAGGCAAACAACAAGAGCACGCCGAGCGCGGTCGAAGTCCAGGGGAATGGAGCGCGGGCCACGGTGAACTCGAACGAGAGCGGTGTTGCCGGTGTCAGGTCTTTAGTAAACGCTCGCGCCACGACTTTGTAAGTGCCCGGCTTTAGTTTCTCCATCGCGAACTGAGAATCGTGTGACAGTTTCTCTCTGATGACTTTCCCCGAACTGTCGGACAACGTGAACGCATATTGAAATTGTTCCGGGAATGTCCGGCTGCTGATCGCCGTGACATCCAGCAGCAGACTGTTCTGCGGATAATCCAGCTTCAGGCCGGAACTTAATTCGGACTGTTCGTGGATCCGCTGGCTAATGATGCGCGCCGGCAACACCGTCGGTGTGATGTGGCCCGGCTCGTACCGCACCAGACCCCGATTGGTACCGGCGATGACGGTCTCGCTGCCATCGGCATTCCGTTCCGACAAGACTGCAAAGACCCTCTGCGAAGGCAGCCCTTGCTCGACGTCCAGCCGCGACACGATCGCGCCGAATTGATCGTCGAGCACGACAGTCTGCAAACCATTGCCGACCGTCGCGCACCACGCGCGGTTCGCGCGATCATTGTTCGCGGCGGTCACCACCTGCCTCGCGTTTACTCCCGGAACGATCTCTTTTAGTTGTCCTGTTTGAAACAGGAACAATCCCTTTTCTGTGCCGAGCCATGAGTAGCCGCCCGATGCCACGATTGCCCAGATTGCGCCGCCTTTTAGCTTATCCAGGGCGTTTTCGGTGCTGGTTTGTTTGCCGTTGAAGACAAAAATACCGGCGGCGGCCGTTCCGATTAACAGACGTTCGCCCGACGCGTCACCGAGATTATCTTTGCCGAGGCTGGTGATCTCTCGCTCGTGATTGTCCGCGGCGGCGTCAGGCCAAACCAGTTCGCGTTGCGATCCCTGAACGCGCTCCACTCCGTATCCGTAGGTGGCTATGTAAGTCGCGCCGCTAAAACTGAGAATCGCGCGGACGCTATCGCCCTGGGGAAGTCTATCGAGGGAAGCTGGAATACGAGTGAAGGCCCCGGATGTTGAAGCAAACAAGCCACTGGCTGTGGCTACCAGTACGCGCCCGGTCTGATCTTCGCCGATAGCAAAAACAATTCGGCGGCCAACTTCCGAAATCGCCTGCCAGTTTTTTTTCGCTCCGTCGTTTCTGTAGAGACCGGAGTTCGTGCCGGCCAACAGGACACCCCGCGAAGTGCGAAACAGTGCGCGCACATAATTCGCGCTCGGGTCTTCGCTGATGCTCTCCGTCCGCATGGCATGCGGGTCGTAGCGGCAAACGCCTTTGTCGGTGGCAAACCAGACGACCTCTTCCGGATCGACGAACACACCAAAGATGTGATCCGAACGCAGCGCGCCGCCGGTGCCTTCGAAGGTGAAGTGCTCAGACGCTTTCTGATCTTCAAAGTGAAAAGCACCGCGGCCGTCGGTCGCCACCCAAACATCATCGCGCGACCCGCGCGCAATCGCCGTGACTGGCCCCGTGGATGCATTGGCCTTCGTCGGCTTAAGCGGATCGTCATAGTCAAACAGCCCGCTCTCTTCAAGACGCACGCGGGCGCCGGTCCAAAGCCGTCCGTGTGAATCAACTCCCAGCGCGTTGATGAAATAACTTCGTGGCTTGCTCGACACTTCGCGAGCCTCGCCGTTTTCAATCACGATCAAGCCTCGGCTTTGCGTGCCCGCGTAAAGTTTTTCGCCCACCAGCGCGAGACTGGTGATCTTCAAAGGTCCCGGATGTTCCTTGTCAGAGCTTTGTAGAGGTTGATCCGGGAGCGTTTTTACTGAGAAAGAGGGAGTTTCGTAGCTTACTTTCGCGCGTTCGCTTGAGCTCACCGCGGCTGGTTGCTTTACCTGGCAGTCAAATATCTGGCCGGTCTCGCTGGCCATGATCGCGTGACCTGGCTGCGGGGTAATGATAGTGGTGATGACTTTGCCGGCTGTCTCTGTAATGGTTTCGAACTTTGAGTTGGCCATGTGCGCAGCGCCATTCTCGGTCCCGATCCAGAGCGCGCCGGATCCGTCGGCTTTCAGCGTCAGCACCCGGCCCGGCGGCAAGCCTTCAGCGTTGATCGCGTTCGTGCGGCGCCCGTCGTAACGTGCCAGTCCGCCGTCAGTCGCAAACCACGTCACGCCAAACTCCGTCTGCGCGATCGCGTGTGTTCGATCGGACGGCAACCCGTGAAACGAAGTCACCGCGCCCCATTGATGCAGGTTCGGCGGCGGCGTGGGCGAAGGTGACGGCGAAGGTGCGGACGATGGAGATGGTTGCGGCTGTGGCGAGGCCGTTTGGTTTTGCGAGAAGGCAGCAGGCAGAAGGCAGTAAGCAGTAGGCAGTAGGCAGAAGACAGCAAGCAGCGAAATGCAGACAACTTTCAAACACAAAGAACGCAAAGGTCTCCGCAAAGGTCGCAAAGAAGTCTTCCTCGGCGTCCTCCGCGAATGCCTTTGCGTTAAGTCTTTGATTCCCACTATTTCTTAACCGCAGCCCGCTTCTGCTCTTCCAGAAACTTTTTCTGATCCCGTTCGATCCATCCTTCCAGCTCTACCGCCGCCTTCTCCAACTCATCGTTGTTCAGCAGGCCGCGCCGCAGCGCTTCAAAGAACGCGCGCGTGCGCATGTTATAAGCGAGCTTCTCGTACGCTTCGTTGGGCGTGCCTTCAGACAGTGAGATGAAAAGTTTTTCGTAGAGCGTAGCCAGCCGACTCTCAACGCCGCGCAGCGAAAGACTGCATTTGCGCGCGATGGCCCAGTTCGAAAGACCGAGCGCGAGATAGTAAAGCGCCTCGGCTTCGAACTCAGTCAGCAGCGGCCGTTTGAATGAATCCTTGAACGCTGGGTCGATCATGTCGGCGCCGTCTTCCAGCACCGCGGCGACGAAACGCAGGAAGCGCGATTCAGGATTGTTCTTGTGAATGAAGCCGTAGGCAGGCGGCGGATCGACCGACTTCACGATCTTGCGAATCTCGTTGATATAAATCTCGTGCGGGAACTGCGTCCAGAAAATAATCCGCGCCGTGGGGAAGTCGCGCCAGATCGCGCGCGCCGCTTTCACGCCGGAAAGCTTGGGCATTTGGATATCGAGGATACAAACTTCGGGCTTGTGCTTGAGCGCCAGCACAATCGTCTCTTCACCATCGACGGCTTCGAGCACCGGCTGATGCGAAGGAAACTCGCGCTCGAGTATCTCGCGCAGATAGTTGCGCTGGGCCACGTTGTCTTCGGCGATTAGGATGGACATGGTTTAGATCATCGTCTCGATCCGGCGCGATTGTAAATGAATTTGTAAACCGGCTCTCTATGTAAGATCGATTTGACCCGGCGTTTGATCTCTAATCTGTCATCGAGTTTGTATGCTCGATCATAGAAATCCCATGCGGATCTTTCGCGGCCAACGTAGATGTAAGTCAACAATTTCTTGAGTACGGCGGACCTCAGTTCAAGCGGATCATTGCTACTCAGGCGGTCATCGGTCGGACTCAGTTCGCCCAGCAGGTAGTTCTGAAAGCGCGGATTGGCGGGCAAGTACTTTCTCTTGCCTCGCGCATATCTGAAAACAATTTCGGGCAACGGAATTTGCGATATCGACATTTTGTCCTGCAGCGCATAAAAGTCAGTAATCGGAACGGTGATCTCATAGATGCCGTCAGCGTCAAAATCGGTTATCCCCATGTCGTCACCTTCTCTCCCAACTGACCACCGAGGTCCATCAAAGATCACTCGCGGGTGCGGTGAGAGAGTGACCACCCATTGCGTGCCTCCGCGAGGTACGTCCTGCGAGATTACCACCTGTTTCGCGGAGTCGCCGAGAATTGAAATCAAGCCAAAGCGCGTGTCGTTGCCCATGCCGAAATAAATGTGGTCGTCAAACTTGGCTAGAGACTTGCCTCTTCGTTTGAGCACAGCGTAAGAAACATCAATCCGTGTCGACGGTGTTTGGGTC
Organism: Blastocatellia bacterium; assembly: GCA_033858155.1. Lineage (GTDB taxonomy): Bacteria > Acidobacteriota > Blastocatellia > Pyrinomonadales > Pyrinomonadaceae > UBA11740. Next base: position 46,684 of record JAWVCT010000085.1, on the reverse strand, counting down.
TTTCGAGGGTAGTCATAGCTAACCTTCCTGTGTAGTTTCTGCAGCACATAACCTCCATAGCTCAGGCTATCATCATCGGTGAAAATATCGCCGATCCAAATCTCTTTTGGGCGACTTTGTTTCTGGGGTTGCGCCGGAGCCGGGCGAGTGCCGATTAGCAGACCGCAGACTAACAAGACTCTGATTGCTCGGACTAATAACCAAACCGTGCGGTTCATGAAACCTTATTAATCCAAACTTGATCGCTAATCAATGTGGCTTGCCACACTTTCGCCTACGGCTGGGGCGCTTAATGGTGCAGCGATATGAAATCAGTGCAACTCGCGCTGGCGGGTGCGTCAATCAGTCGAGCCTCGTGTTTCTGGAAGACTCCATAATCTATCCGCTCACGCAGATGGTACTGACTGGCTGTTTGTGGTAAATGTCTTGGCCATGAAACCAAGACGACTGCTGTTAACTTTGCTGATTTCGCTACTCGTCCTTTCCTGCTTTTCATTTGCTATTCCGATCGGCGCGCAGCGCACCACCCAACCGGCGCAGCGCGAGCGTTCGGCTGCACCGCAGCCCGCGCAGCGCACGCGTTCAGGGCGCGATGAAGCACTCTGGCAGAGAGCGCTGGCGATTCATCGACGCGCGATCGTCATCGACACGCACAACGACATCACCACGGCGATGACGAATGATGATTACGATCTGGGCGGCGAGCCCCCCACGCCTTATCGCACCAGCATCGCGCGCATGAAGCAGGGCGGACAGACCGCTGAATTCTTTTCGCTTTACATCAAACCCTGGTACGTCGCGCACGGTGGAGCGGCCCGGCGCACGCTCGACATGATCGATTCGGTCTATCGCGCGGTTGAGCGCCATCCCAACGATATAATGTTTGCCACCACCGCCGCCGACATTCGCCACGCCAAAGCTCAGAACAAGATTGCCTGTCTGATGGGCATCGAAGGCGGCCACGCGATCGAAAATTCGCTGCCCACCTTGCGCGAGTTCTATCGCCTCGGTGTGCGTTACATGACGCTGACCTGGAACAACACGAACGACTGGGCCGACGCCGGGCGCGGGGAGCGGAAGCATAACGGCCTGAGCGACTTTGGCAAGGAAGTCGTGCGCGAGATGAATCGTCTGGGAATGCTGGTCGATGTCTCGCACGTCTCAGACAAAACGATGAGCGACGCGCTGGACGTTTCGAAAGCGCCGATCATTGCGTCGCATTCATCGGCGCGCGCCTTGAGCAACGTGCCGCGAAACATTCCCGACGATCTGCTGCGCCGCATCGCGAAAAACGGCGGGGTGGTGCAGATCAACTTCTACAGCCTGTTTGTCGATCAGAAAACTGTGGCGCCGCAGGCTGATGAACGAGGCCAGCGTCTGAGAGCTCAGCAGGAAGCGCTCAGCGTGAAGTACGCGGACGATCCGGAACGTCTGGCGGAAGAGAGTGACAAGCTCGAAGCCCAATACCCTTTGCCGCCATTGCCACTGTCGAAACTCATCGACCACATCGACCATATCGTGAAGGTTGCGGGCATCGATCACGTCGGGCTGGGTCCGGACTTTGATGGCGCGAATGACTTTCCTGAAGGTGCGCGCGATGTTTCGATGTACCCAAACATTACTTATGAGCTATTGAAGCGCGGCTATAGCGAGCCGGACATTCGGAAGATTCTCGGCGAGAACTTCTTAAGAGTTTTTACTCAAGCCGAACTCGTAGCGCGTAAGATGAGCCGGTCGATCAGCGGCGGCGGGAGTACGAAGAGAATTAAGTAGCGACCAGCCTTTGGAGTGCGGCGGCAAGCGAAGCGCGACGCCGCTTTGGATCTATTGCCCGCAATTCACTAACGAAAGCGCCGTCGCCGCTTCGCTCTGCCGGCGCACCCCCAAAAACAAAAAGGCTCACGATGAGCTTCCTTGCGAAAGATCAAACGTGAGCCCTGGTGTGGACAGCACCAACCTTTAACGTCTGGTCTGCTCGTTCTGGCCGCCTTCTTTGTAAGAGCCGCCGTCGCCACCCTCGCCCTGGCCGCCTTGCTGACCCCCGGTCGACTTTTCATCTTGCGGGTTACGACCCGGCGATTGCTGACCGCCGCCGCCCTGTTGACCTTCACCCGTGCCACCTTGCTGGCCTTGATTCTTATTGTCGTCTGCCATTTCGATTCCTCCCCCTTTGTTGATTAGCGAAAATTTTTTGGGCCGGTTCGAATAAATCCGCAGCCCGCTGGTGAGTTCAGTCATATCAACCACCGTGCCATTTAGTTCCCCGCACGAATTAAAGGGGTGAAGAATATGTGGTGTAGAAATGCCAGCACTCAAACAATACACAGAGCATAAAAGTCGAACAGCGTTCTGAAGAGTATCCGCAGATTTCACTGATTACACAGGAGCGTTAAGACTGGAACGTCGACTATACGAGGGCCAGAGAATCATTCTTGAGTTGAATGAATCTGTGTAATCTGCGTAATCTGTGGATGACGATGAACCACGCCGGAGTTTACTTACACATTCCCTTCTGCCGCTCGCGTTGCTCCTACTGCGACTTCGCTACCGGCATGTATGAAGGTGAACTGGCGGGCCGGTATGTGAATTCGCTCGTTAAAGAAATCACGAACTGGAATGAAGTGGATAGGCCGTCGTCGGTCGACACGGTCTACTTTGGCGGCGGCACTCCTTCACTGTTGACGCCGTCGCAAGTCGAGCGAATCCTGACAGCGGTTCATCATCGCTTTCAAATAATCAATGGCGCCGAAGTGACGATCGAGTTGAATCCCGGCGATGGCGGTACAAGTGTCGCCTCGAAACAGGAGACGATGCGCGAGTTTCGCCGCGTGGGAATTAATCGCGCGAGTTTTGGCGCCCAGACCTTCGATGATCGTGAATTAAAACAATTGGGCCGCACGCACTCTGCGGCCGACATACCGGCCACTTTTCAGCAGTTGCGTGCGGCGGGATTCGAAAACATCAGCTTTGACTTGATTGCCGGATTGCCGAATCAAACACTGTCCGGTTGGCAGCGAAATCTCGAAGAAGCTTTGAAGCTGCGCCCCGATCACTTGTCGCTTTATCTGCTGGACCTGCACGAAGGTACGCCGCTCGCCGATCAAATTCGCAGCGGTATGCGGCCCCGGCCCGACGACGATCTCGCAGGGGAAATGTACCAGCTGATGGTTGATGAAGTTAGCTCGGCCGGTTATCAGCATTATGAGATCTCAAACTTCTGTCAGCCGGGATTTGAATCGCGACACAACACGAAGTACTGGATCGGGGCGCCTTATTATGGCTTTGGGTGTTCGGCGCATTCTTACGATGGGCACCGCCGCCGCTGGGCCAATCAACGCGACGTGGCGAAGTACGTCGATTTGATCGAGCAGGCGCAAACTGCAATTGTTGAGCGCACCGACTTGAATGAAGAGGACGCGCGTTCGGAGTCGATATTCCTCGGCATGCGCCTGATGCGTGGTTTGGATCTGGCGGACTACCGGACGAGGTTCGGTTCGGATTTGAGGGATGAGTACGATTCGGATCTCGATCGTTTGGTCGACGCGGGATTGATCGAGATCGATGAAGGCCTGTTGCGGCTGACCGAGCGAGGGGCGCTGTTGTCGAATGAAGTCTTCGCCGCGCTGGCGTGAGGTGGCACAGACTTCAGTCTGTGATTTCTCCCGAAACAAATAATCACAGACTGAAGTCTGTGCCACTTAGATCTGATGGCTCAGCAACCCGTCTCTGAGCTTGGGCTCAAACCAGGTTGATTTGGGCGGCATGATCTCACCGGCATCGGATACCTTCAGCAGATCGTCGATCGTCGTCGGATAGAGCGAGAACGCTACCGCGGCTTTGCCTTCCTTCACCAGCTTTTCCAGCTCTTCGGCACCTCGAATCCCGCCCACAAAATCAATTCGCTTGTCGGTGCGCACGTCTTTAATGCCGAGAATCGGATCGAGCAGCCGATCCTGCAAGATGCTGACATCGAGTGATTCAACAATGCCCGCGTCTCTTTTGGCATCGTCCTTCAGGGCCAGCCCATACCAGCGGCCATCGAGATACATGCTCCACCGGCCGCGCTCTGTCGGCGTGGGCTTTGCGTTCTCAGTCACTAAAAAACTTTCGCGCACGCGAGCCAAAAACTCTGCCTTCGAGAGTCCATTCAAATCGCGCACGATGCGATTGTAGGGAAGTATCTGCAACTGCTGATCGGGAAACAGGACGCATTGAAAGTAGTTGTATTCTTCGTTGCCAATATTCGCAAAGCTCTGTTCCCTGAACTCGGCCCGGGCACGGCTGGCGCTGGCCGCGCGGTGATGACCGTCGGCGATGTAGAGGTAAGGAACTTCGCGAAAGGCTTCGACCAGCGGATCATAATTCGGCACGCGCCAGATGGTGTGGCGGATGTCGTCATTCGCCACAAAATCGTAGAGCGGCGCATTACCGGCAAGCGCGTTTGCGACCAGCGAATTAATTTCAGGCCGGTCGCGATAGGTCAAGAACACTGGGCCGGTCTGGGCTCGCAGCACCAGAATGTGGCGTGTGCGATCATCTTCCTTGTCGCGCCGCGTGCGTTCGTGTTTGCGAATGATGTCGCGATCGTATTCATCCACCGAACAGCAGGCCACGACTCCGATCTGTTCGTGGTCACCCATGATCAGCCGATAGAGATAGAGGCTCGGCGTCTCTTCCAACACCAAAGGGCACTCCCGGATCAGCTTTTCAAAGTTGTCGACGGCCTTCGCGTAAACTTCGTCACTGTAAATCGGCGTGCCTGAGGGCAGATCGATCTCGGGGCGCGACACATGCAGAAAGCTCAAGCTGTTACCAGAGGCCAGCGCGCGTGCCTCTTCAGTGTTGACGACGTCGTAGGGCACGGCTGCGACCTGCGGCGCGCTCTCGGCCTGCGGACGGAGAGCATTAAAAGGACGAATGGTGGCCACGCGTTCTCCTGAAAGGCTTGAATATTAGGGACACGTAAGACTAACTGTGGCCGAGATGATTTGCAAAGTAGTGAGCGTGGACATTCTTGCCTGCCGACCGGGGCGCGGACATCCTGTCCGCCAGCGTGCGCAGCACGCTCTGCTCGCACACTAAGTGTTGCCGGGAATTGTTCGCGCTGCGCGCTCAGGCGGACAGGATGTCCGCGCTCCATTGCCACCCGAACTACGGGAAAGCCGCGACGCTCAACGCTTCTATATCGTAAAATGTGCGCGATGGGTAGTGATCAAGAAGATTTCAACACGATGCGCGAGCACCTTCGCACTCTCGATGCCGAATTTGATCGTGAAATGCGCGCGCGCGGATTTGATCCTGCTCAGACAGAGAATATCGCTTTGCCTGCGCACCTCGCCGCGCTTTACGCTGAACGCGAGCGGATCAGGAGCGAGCTCGAAGAACTAACTACAGGTGAAACCAATGACTGAGATAGAACGGATTCTGGATCAACTCAAACGCGCTTATGAAGGTAGCGCCTGGCACGGGCCGTCAGTGCGCGAGGCGCTAGCTGGTGTGACCGCGGCCCAGGCTCATGCGCGGCCGCTCGCCAACGCGCACAGCATCTGGGAACTTGTGCAGCACATAGCTGTTTGGGAAAGCGTGGGCCGGCGTCGGTTGGAAGGCGATCGCGCCGCGATCGAAATTTCATCGCCTGATGACTGGCCGCCCGCCGATGACACGAGCGAAGCAGCGTGGGAACAGGCGAAAGCGGCACTCGATCGCGGTCATGAAGCTTTGCGCGAAGCGATCTCGCGCGTAGATGAATCGCGTCTGGATGAGCCGATTCTCGAAGGAATGTCGACTGTCTATGTCACGCTGCACGGAGTCGTCCAACACGACCTCTATCATGCGGGCCAGATAGCAATGTTGAAGAAGGCGCTGAATTGATTTGGAGTGCGCTGACTTGTCAGCGCTTTCTTTTGGGTACGAGTAAGAAAAGCGGCGACAAGTCACCGCACTCCAAAACCTACACCGGCTCGCGGCCAAACTCGCGCAGCAGCGGCTGGAGATTCTCGATCACCATTTCGTGGGCTGCCCCGTTGGTAGCCACAATCCCGTTGCGATTGTCTACGCGGACTCCGTTATAGCGCAGCGGTTGGCCGAACAGGTCGGTCAGTCGTCCACCTGCTTCGGCCAGAATTGCCTCTGGCCCACAGGTGTCCCATTGCTTTGTGCTCGGCGAAAGATGCAGATAGAGGTCTGCCTGCTGTTCGGCAATCAACCCAATCTTCACGCCCACCGAACCGCGTCGCGTTTCATTCTTAAAGCCAAACGCGTTAACGACGCGCTCCATCCGCGGGCTGCGATGCGAACGACTCGACGCCAGGACCATTTCACTTGCGTCAGTCAGGTTCGAAACCGACAGCCGCGCCGCAGCGTTATCGCCCGCTTCCATCCACGCGCCTCCATTGCGTTCGGCGCGATAGAGAACGCGGCGCACAGGTTGATAAACGACGCCGAGGACGCTTTCGCCACCGACGGCCAACCCAATCTGCACGGCGAAATCGCCGTCGCGGTTAATAAAGTTTTTCGTTCCGTCCATCGGATCGATCAACCAGACTCGATTGATTTCCAGCCGGCGCTCGGTGTCCGTTGACTCTTCGGCGAGAATTCCGTCATCGGGAAATTCCCTTTGCAGACGGCCGACGATAAGCTCGTTTGCTTCGCGATCGGCCGCCGTGACTTCTTCGAGTTCGTCGAGAGCGTTCACCTTCTGCTCCACCAAAAAAGGACTGTTGTAGTGCTCAAGCAAGACAGCTCCCGCCTGACGAGCGAGTTCCGTGGCCACGAGGATTTCGCATTGGTAATCTGATTCCGGTGCTGAGTTCATCGTAAGATTCTCTACACGCTAACACATCGCCGACGCTTGATCGAAGCCCCGCTTGCGAGGGGTGCGGCGCGCCGCGTATAGTCTTCGCGCTTACTCTAATCACGAACCAAATCGGAGAAACTCGAGAATGCCATTTGACGGCTGGGCGACGCTGGACGGCACGGCGCGCTATTGCGAACGGTTCCGCGAAGTCGCGGCGGACGGTCACTTTCGGAAGGCGCAGGACTTGTGGCTCTCTTCGATCGGCATCGGGACTTATCTGGGCGACGCGGACGATGAAACGGACGCTCGCTATGCCGAAAGTGTCGCGCGCGCGGTTGAGCTGGGCGCGAACGTCATTGACACGGCCGCCAATTATCGTTTTCAAAGAAGCGAGAAATCGATCGGCGCGGCCTTGCAAGAACTGAACGCGCGCGGGTTTGCGCGCGAGGAGATGGTTGTCTGCACCAAGGGAGGTTATCTGCCGTTCGACGGCGAGCCGCCGATTGATGTGCGGCAATACGTCGAAGACACGTTCGTTAAGCCCGGCATAGCAAGTTTCGCGGATATTGCCGGTGGCTCACACTGCATGACGCCGCGGTACTTAGAGAGTCAGCTTCATCAGTCGCTGCGGAATATGAATTTGTCGTGCGTCGACGTCTACTATGTTCACAATCCCGAGTCACAGTTGGCAGCCGTCTCGCCGGAAGAGTTTTGGAAACGCTTGCGCGCGGCGTTCGAGTTTCTCGAGCAAAGTGTAACCGATGGAAAGATCAAAAATTATGGCGTGGCGACCTGGAATGGGTTTCGAGTTGAGCCTGACGCGGGCGAGTATCATTCGCTGGAGCGCATGGGAGAGATCGCGAGGGAAGTGAGCGGCCACGATCATCACTTTCGTTTTATTCAGTTGCCGTTCAATCTGGCCATGCCCGAAGCGCTGTTCTTTCAAAACCAAAAGTTGGGCGATGAATACGTGAGCGCGTTGGAAGCCGCCGAGAAGCTCGGCATCACGGCGATGGCCAGTGGTTCGCTGCTGCAGGGCCAGGTCGCGCGTGGTTTGCCGGAAGCGATTCGCGATCCATTGGGCTCGCTTGCCACGGACGCGCAAACGGGTATTCAATTTGTGCGCTCGGCCCCGGGAATTACCACAGCGCTGGTGGGCATGAGCCAACCCACGCACGTCGAAGAGAATTTACAGCTCGTGGGAATTCTTCCAGCAGAGCCGGACGAGCTGCTCAGTGTGTTCGATCAGGAGTGAATTTGGACTGCGGTGGCAAGCGGAGCGCGACGCCGCTTTCGATTTATCGAAGCAAACCAAAGCGCCGTCGCCGCTACGCTCTGCCGGCGCACTCCAAGGTCCGCGCTTCCAGCATGATGAGGTCGGCACCCCGCGCTCGCCCGTGGGTCAACGAGCGCGCTAGCGAAAACGCTGATTTCAGATTTGAAATTTGAGAACGCAAAATGCACGTCTTAGTCGCAGACAAATTCGAACAATCAGGCCGTGAAGGCCTGCAGGCGATCGGTTGCGAAGTTTCCTTTCAGCCTGAGCTGAAAGACGACGCTCTGGTCGCGGCGATAGCCGAGCAGAAGCCCGACGTGCTGGTCGTGCGCGGAACCAAGGTCACCGAACCGATGCTGGCTGCCGGGCCTTTGAAGCTGATCGTGCGCGCGGGCGCCGGCTACAACACGATCGACGTGGCCGCCGCCTCGCGCCGGGGCATTTATGTTTCCAACTGCCCGGGAAAAAATTCGATCGCGGTCGCCGAGTTGGCCTTCGCTCTGATTCTCGCCCTCGATCGACGGATCCCTGACGCGGTAATTGCTTTGCGCGCGGGAGAGTGGAACAAGAAAGAGTTTTCCAAAGCGCGCGGATTGTTTGGTCGCAAGCTGGGTTTAGTAGGTTTGGGAAAGATTGGACAGGAGATGATTCCGCGGGCGCGAGCTTTTGGCATGCCGGTCGTAGCGTGGAGCCGCAGCCTGACACCGGAACGCGCGGTTGAGTTGGGCGTCGAAAGAATGGAGACACCGCTCGGTGTCGCGCGGGCGGCGGACATCGTCAGCGTGCACGTGGCTTTGAAGCTCGAGACACGCATGCTGATCGGAGCTGAGTTCTTCCAAGCCATGCGCGATGGCGCCTACTTCATCAACACTTCGCGCGGCGAGACTGTCGATCAAGCTGCGCTGGTTGAGGCGATTCACGCGAAGGGTATTCGCGCCGGCCTCGACGTTTTCGCGATCGAGCCGACTTCTGCCGTGGCCGAGTTCGCTGATCCGATCGCAAATGAAGCGGCGGTTTACGGCACGCATCACATCGGCGCTTCGACCGATCAGGCGCAGGAAGCAATCGCGGCCGAGACAGTGCGCATCATTCAATCATTCAAGGAAACCGGCCAGGTGCCGAACGTCGTTAACCTCGCGCAACGCACGCCCGCGACGCATCGATTAGTTGTCCGTCATCGCGATCGTCCCGGCGTGCTGGCGCAGGTGCTCGAGGCAATAAAAGCCGAACACATCAACGTGCAAGAGATGGAGAACATTGTCTTCGAAGGAGCGGAAGCCGCTGTCGCGCGGATCAATTTGGATAAGGCGCCGTCGCAGGCGACGCTCGACCGTCTGCGCGCGGGGAATGAAGACATCATCGAGCTGAACGTTTTGGAAATAGGTTAGGCGCGAGGGCGCAGAATGTTCTGAGTCCCGCGGGGACGACCGAAAATAGCCCAGCGATTCATCGCTGGGTAGCGATGCTGGGCTATTTTCGATTCGCCCCTGCCGGGGCTCCAACGCAATCGCGATCGGTCGTGTTAGCCAAATGAACACCACACTCATCACCGGCGCATCTTCAGGAATTGGCGAAGTGTTTGCCCGCAAGCTGGCCGCGCGGGGCGACAATCTTTTGCTCGTCGCTCGCTCGGAAGACAAGCTGATCAATCTGTGCAATGAATTGGGGCGCAGTGGGAGCAGTCGCGCGCAGTACGTCGCGATGGATCTTTCAGAACCGAATGCGCCGGCGCGGCTTTTTGAAGAAACGCAGAAACGCGAATTGGAGATCGACCTCTTAATCAACAACGCCGGCTTTGGTTCGATGGGTGACTTCGCGACTCTTGACCGCGAGCTTGAGCTGAACATGATCGACTTGAATGTTCGCTCGCTGGTAGAGTTGACGCATCGGTTTCTGGTCCCGATGCGAGCGAGAAAAAGCGGCTCGATCATCAACGTCGCTTCGACGGCCGGTTTTCAGGCGGTACCTTTCATGGCTACTTATGCAGCCACGAAGGCGTTCGTGCTTTCATTCTCCGAAGCATTGTGGGAAGAGAACCGCCCCTTCGGAATCAAAGTGATGGCGCTTTGTCCCGGCGTTACGTCGACAAATTTTTTCGAGGCTTCAAAAATGCTGAGGCCGCCCGCCCGCATCGCGCAAACACCGGAAGCTGTCGTCGATGCGGCGTTGCGGGGCCTGGCCCGGGGCAAGGCTTCGACGATTTCCGGTTGGACTAATTTCATGATGATCGAGTCTGAGCGCCTGGTGCCGCGTTCGCTGATTGTGCGGATAGCCGGAACGATGTTGCGGAAGTCAGTTGGCAATAAAGAGTAAATATGTGGGGTGCGGCGGCAAGCGCAGCGCGACGCCGCTTTGGATCTTCTGACACCAGCTCAAACCAAAGCGCCGTCATCGCTTCGCTCAGCCGGCGCACTCCAAAGGGAACCACTATGACAGAACGTATCTTCAACTTTAGCGCCGGCCCGGCGGTGATTCCCGTGCCGGTTTTGGAAGAGGCGCAGAGAGATATGCTGGCGCTTCCCGGTGTCGGCATGTCGGTGATGGAAATCAGCCATCGCTCGAAGACTTTCGATGAAATCATTGCCGGCGCGGACACAGGTCTGCGCGAACTGCTCAACATTCCGAAAGACTATACCGTGCTGTTTCTGCAGGGCGGCGCGAGTTTGCAGTTTGCGATGGTGCCGATGAATTTTCTGTCGCTTGACGGCAGCGCCGACTATATTGTCACCGGCAGTTGGGGTAAGAAGGCGGTCAAGGAAGCACAGAAATTCGGTAACGTGAGCCTCGCGGCCGACACGGCCGATGGAGGGTTTACCCGAGTACCCACGCAGGACGAACTGCAACTCGATCCAAACGCCGCTTACGTACACTTCACTTCCAATGAAACGATCGAAGGCGTCGAGTTCAAAAGCGAACCCGAGGTCGGCGAAGTGCCGCTGGTCTGTGACGCTTCATCGGACATTCTTTCGCGGCCCATTCCGGTTGAGAAGTACGGCCTCATCTATGGTGGCGCGCAAAAGAACATGGGCCCTAGCGGCGTGACTCTGGTCATCATGCGTGAAGATCTTTTGCCGCGCGTGCGCGAAGGGCTGGCTACGATGCTCGACTATCGCACGCACGCCAAAGACAAGTCGTTGCACAACACGCCTAATACGTGGGGGATCTACCTTATTAATCTGGTCTGCAAGTGGTTGAAAGAAAAAGGCGGACTTGCGGCGATGCAGCGCGAGAATGAAGCGAAAGCTCAACTGCTATACGACGCCATCGATGCGACGGAGTTTTATCGCGGCCATGCCGATCCGGATTCACGCTCAATGATGAACGTGACCTTCCGTCTGCCTTCCGAAGATCTGGAAAAGAAGTTTGCCAACGAAGCAACGGCCGCGGGCATGGACGGCTTGAAAGGCCATCGTTCGGTCGGCGGCATTCGCGCGTCGATCTACAACGCGTTTCCGCGCGAGGGTTGTGAAGCGCTGGTTGAGTTCATGAAAGAGTTTGAGAAGAAGAATGGGTGATCAGATTTCCGATTGTTGATTTGCGATTGCGGATTTAAGGAAGCTGTTTGGCAATTCCTTCCCTCAATTGGTCCTGCCCAACGAGCCATCGAAGATGGCGGCAGAGTGTAGCCCCGGGCGTAAGCCCGGGGTAACAGTCCAACAGAGATCACAGAGCCCTCGAAGAGGGCGACAGAAACTTGATCGCCTTCAATCGTGCTTGTGGCCAAGAACTATGTTACGCATCCTCGCGATGGTTTTGTTCGAGTTGATTCTGGCGAGCGTTTGTCACGCGCAAGCCGGCGTGCGCTCAACGGACGACGATCAAATTATTCGAGCGTTGTTGCCGAATGGTAACTGGGCTGACACTAAGCAACTGAGTCGCTTTCAGCGAGCAGATGAGATTCGAGCATTGAAGAAAGCACAAGTCGGAGCGAGAGATTGGCGTGTCGTTAGCCTCGCTTATCTGTTAGCGATATTGAAGTATGATTATGCAGCGAATCGAAAGATAGTGGTGGATAAGTATGAGAGCTGTGAACACCAACCATATCCACACGCAGCGGAATGCTGGGATGCAGTAATAGAACCGATAATCGGTCTGTTTCGCCGCGGCGACCACACCTTTCTGCGTCCCCTTCTGAAGATCGGGGTGCATAGTGATGGAGCACTGTCAGAAAGCCTCGGAGACTTTTACTCTTCGATCCTATGGAAACAACCAAGACTATTTCTTGGCGTACTTTCTGGCCTTCCGCCCAAGACTCAACGCGTGGACGCGATGCTAGCGGCCACAGTTGACGGCGGGGGCATGGAGCCCAAAATGCTTCGAGATGTTAGAGTCTCGCTGCGCAGTATCACCGCTAATTCAGACGATCCGCTGGCGCGCATAGCTCGGCTTTGCCTGACTGAAGTCAACAAGGCCAATTCGGAAGCAAAATAATAATTCATGAGAAACCTACTCAAAGCATTTCTCGTCGGGGTTGTTATAGATGCCTGCCTCGTTACCGTGAATCTTCGCGAACGTTCAATTGGCGCGCAATCGCTAGCCCTGCCCCAGGAAAAACACCTGCGCAACGTTAAGCAGTTGACCTTCGGCGGCGAGAACGCGGAGGCCTACTTCTCGGCGGACGGCAGGAAGCTAATCTTTCAATCGACGCGCGAAGGGCATGAGTGCGATCAGATCTACACGATGAATATTGACGGCTCGGATGTGCGGCTGGTTTCGACCGGCGATGGCCGCACGACGTGCTCGTACTATTTTCCGAATGGCAAACGGATTCTTTATTCGTCGACGCACCTCGGTGGGAAGCAGTGTCCGCCGAAACCTGATTTCTCAAAAGGCTATGTCTGGGCTGTCTATGACACGTTCGATATTTTCACCGCGAACCCGGACGGGTCTGATCTCAAACAACTAACCAACGCGCCGGGCTATGATGCCGAGACAACGATCACGCGCGACGGAAAGAAACTCGTCTTCACTTCAAAGCGCGACGGCGATCTCGATATTTACACGATGGATGCAGATGGCAGGAACGTGAAGCGTTTGACGAATGAAGTCGGCTACGACGGCGGGCCGTTCTGGTCTTACGACGGAAAGCAGATTGTCTATCGTGCTTATCATCCGGCGACCGAAAGGGACAAGGGCGACTATCTCGCTTTGCTGAAACAGAACCTGATTCGGCCTACGGTGCTGGATATCTGGGTGATGAACGCGGACGGATCGGACAAGCGGCAAGTGACTAACCTGAACAAGGCGAGCTTTGCGCCTTACTTTCTTCCCGACGGTAAACGCATCATTTTTTCTTCGAATGTTGCCGATCCAAAGGGCCGCGATTTCGATCTCTATACAGTTAAAACTGACGGCACCGAGCTGGAGCGCATAACTTACAACGACACGTTCGACGGCTTTCCGATGTTTTCGCCCGACGGGAAGAAGCTAGTGTTCGCTTCGAACCGCCACGGCGGAAAGCCGGGCGAGACGAACATCTTCATCGCGGACTGGGTCGAGTAAATGGAGCGCGGGCATCCTGCCCGCCAGCGCGCGCACCGCGCTCAACCGTTCGAAAGTGTTGCCCATGGAGTGTTCGCGCTGCGCGCTCAGGCGTACAGGATGTCCGCGCTCCAAAGAGAGGTAAATATGATTCGCAAGTTTTTCAATCTCGCGTTAGTCATCGCGCTAACGTTCACCGTCGCGGTTGGCCAGCAACCGAGCGCCGCCACGCCCAGTGTCGATCGCCTGCGACAGGTGATCGCGTATCTTGCTTCGGACGCGTTGGAAGGACGCCGCACCGGCACGCCGGGAGCGAATGACGCCGCGCATTACATCGCCGGCGAATTCAATCGGGTTGGCCTGCGTCCGGGTTTACAGATGGCCCGTCCGGCGCGCACGCGCGGTGAAACTCAGGCGCGTTACCTGCAACCGTTTCCTTACGTCGCGAGCGTAGAACTCGGCAATAACAATTTGTTGTTCGTGAATCACGGGAGGGCTGATGACCTTGCGCAATTCAGAGTAGGCGAGGATTGGATGCCTTTGGGCTTCTCTTCGAATGGTTCAATCAAGAGTTCGGAATATTTGTTTGTCGGTTTTGGGATCACGGCGTCAGAATTAAAGTACAACAGTTATCCGGAGGCGGGGGCGAAGGATCGAATTGCCATTGCTCTGCCGGGGACTCCCGACGGCGATAACCCGCATGGACAGTTTGCGCGTTATGAGGACGCGCGATGGAAGGCAATCGCGGCACGCAATGCCGGAGCCAAGGCCCTGCTCATCATTGCGCAGGAGGAGAATCTAAAAGACGATCGGCTGGCACGTTTGCGTTACGACAATAGCGCAGGCGATACCGGCCTGCCGGTGGTGGTTATCTCAAGACGGCTGGCTGGTAAGATTTTTCGCCTCGACGCCGGCAACGTGCTGCCGACGCTTACCGATGCCGCAAAATTTCTACCCGATTTAAGCGGGACGGGTCCGGCGAGATTAGTTAGTCTCCCGATCTTGGGCTTGACGATATCCCTTTCCGTTGATCTCCTTCGCCGCGAATCACCTTCATTCAACGTCATCGGCGTCCTGCCGGGCAGCGATCCAAAATTGAAAGACGAAGCGATCGTGATCGGCGCGCACTATGATCATTTGGGACGCGGCGGCGAGGGCAGCCTCGCTCCGCGTGAAGGGGATATTCATCACGGCGCAGACGACAACGCTTCGGGCGTCGCCGGGTTGATCGAACTGGCGCGGATGCTTTCTTTGCAGAAGCTGAAACGCACGGTGGTGTTCATTGCGTTCAGCGGTGAAGAAGAAGGCCTGATTGGTTCAAGCTATTACGTCAACCATCCCATCGTGCCGCTGGCAAACACCGTAGCGATGATCAATATGGACATGATTGGGCGGCTGAGAGATAAGAGCTTGATTGTTGGTGGAGTGGGCACGGCGCAGGAATGGCGCTCGCTGATCGATGCCGACAACAGCGTGGGGAGCATGACTGTTTCGCTCAACACAAGTAGGACCGGCGGCCCACCTTCTGCCACCCTGCCCATTATCATCGGCGCGAACGGCCAACCTGTGGTGACCATGGATCCGGCAAAACAGTTTCGGCTCACTCTAAACGAAGACGGCTACGGTCCCAGCGATCATTCTTCGTTTTACGCCAAGCAGGTTCCGGTGCTCTTCTTCTGGACCGGAACGCACGATGATTATCACAAACCTTCGGATACGGCCGACAAGATCAACTATGAAGGCGAAGCCCGCATCCTTACTTTTGTCGACCGAATCGTGCGCGACCTGGACAGCAGCGACAAACGGCCGACGTACGCGGTGGCCAAGGGCGAATCGCAGGGCCGCTCGATGGGCTTTCGTGTCTATCTCGGGACGATTCCGAATTACGCGGAATCGAATGATGGTTTGAAACTGGACGGTGTGCGCGATGATTCACCCGCGTCGCGGGCCGGTCTGAAAGCCGGCGATAAGATCGTCAAGATGGCCGGACACGACGTGAAGAATGTTTACGATTACACCTATGCGTTGGGTGAAATGAAAGCCGGCCAGGAATACGAAGTCGAGATCGTGCGCGGAAGCGAACGGCTGACTTTAAAGATCACGCCCGCGACGAGGAAGTAGGGCAAGTTGTTAACTTGCCCATCGCAAATTAACAATTTGCGCTACAGCTTTTAGATTCGCCGTCGCCGTCGTTCCTTTCGTCGCACCGCCGCGGCGAACAATCTATCCACTCTCAAAATCGTAATCTCCTCGCCGGCATACCGAGCGATGCCCAGAACAGCGGTTTCGGAGCCGTCTTCGTCGATCTGGCTTGATGGTTGAATGTCCTCGGCGGCGATCGTGATCGTGTCGCGGCAGCTTTGCGCGGCCAGCGCCAATTGCTCGTCTCCCCGCAAAGCGATCACAGAAGGCACGCTGGCCGGCCAATCGAACGCTTCTCCATTTAAGATTGCGATGGGATCCAGCACGGTCAGCATGTGCCCGCGCATGCAAACCACACCGAGTACCGCCGCCGGCGCGTTTGGCAGCGCCGCAGGCATTTTAGCTTCGGCCGTGCCTTCAACCTGATCGGCAAAGACCGCGAAGAGTTTGTCCCCGGCTACGAATGGAACGAGGTCGTGCAGTTGAGGGTCGGCCGCCACTTCGCCTACCACGGCCGCGTTTTCATCTGGAAGTGGAGAGTCGCTCATCGGTCTTTGAATTGTACAGCGGCATGGCGAGGATGCCAGCATGAAAATACAGGTTTGGAGTAGGGGTACGTTTCGCTGGAGCGCTGACTGTCCTGGCCGCCTTAAGCGCGTAGGGCGAAGATTTATTTCATCCCGAAGACTTTGAGCGCTGTCGCGCTGTGCGGACGAGCCGTCCGCGCTCCCAGCTCCAAGTGGCCTCACTCAAGCTGTCGTCGAAACTGAACCAATGCATCTCGCTATGGTACATTTCCCAAAGGACACTAAAGACTGCGCCGGGCACATGTGAAAGGACTATTCCGATGGATGAGTTTGATCGTTATCGCAGCGAGATGAACGAAAAACTTTTAGACAGCGGCCACTTGGGCATTAAGAGATTTTTTGCTCTCGATACTCAGGCCTACGAAGACGGCGCGCTGGATAAGCGAACCAAGGAACTGATGGGCCTGGTTGGCTCAGTCGTCCTGCGCTGCGATGACTGCATTACCTATCACGTCAAACAGTGCGCCGCCAATGGGGTGACGCGCGAACAATTCATGGATGCATTCAATGTCGCCCTGGTGGTGGGTGGATCGATTACGATCCCACATCTCAGAAGAGCGGTTGATGGGTTGGACAAAATACTTGACGGCATTTGAACGAATCGATCGCCGATCTGCCTTCCGCTTGCTCGTCCTTATTTGTAAGAGAGGTTGCGCCTCATTTGTAAGAGAGGTTGCGCCTCGACTCGGAGGCATAGGCTCCTCGTTTCAATTTGGGCCACGGGCCGGTAAGGCAAAGCCTTACCGCACTGTGCAGCGGCAAAGCCGCAAGAGCATTCGTGGGTTATAGATACTCGCCCTAAACCCCACCTAAAAGAAAGGAAAAAACCAAGCGCCTTTCAACCAACTTGCTCTGGCTCCCCACTGACGGGTAACATCGTCGCTTCCTTGAGAAAACTTAGACATAAGGAGTCACACTGTGGCTGATAAACCATTTCTGACTGACGTTAAGACACTGCGCGAGCGAGCTCGGCAACACATCGAGCGCGGGGCGGTCACCGAAGGCTATAGTGCCGATCGAGAGACTGTGATCAAGATCCTGAACGAAGCGCTGGCGACGGAAATCGTCTGTGTGTTGCGCTACAAGCGGCACTATTTTATGGCCTCTGGAATTCACGCGGAGAGCGTGGCAGCGGAATTCCTGCAACACGCCGCTGAAGAGCAGGGACACGCCGATCAAATCGGGCAGCGAATAGTCCAACTGGGCGGCGCGCCAAATCTTAATCCCGAAGGGTTGCTGTCGCGCAGTCATGCCGAGTACGTCGAGGGGGACACGCTGACCGACATGATCAAGGAAGATCTGGTGGCCGAACGCATCGCGATTGATAGCTATCGCGAAATAATCCAATACCTCGGCAATGACGATCCGACCACGCGGCGCATGATGGAAGGCATCCTGGCCATGGAAGAAGAGCATGCCGACGATCTGGTAAATCTGCTCGACGATCTCGGGAAATAGTTCGCGGCGTCAGAGCGTTGATTTCCCCTCCTGAAGACGTTTAGAGTCGGCACTTGTGCCGACCGGTCTGGTGGGACAAGTCCCACCTCTAAACGCTGGCAGGAGGGTTCGGATAGCTGGGGCTGATCTGATCCCAGGCCACGGAGCCGTTGGCACTTCTCGAAGACCCTCCAGAAAACTTTGCCGGACAAACAAAAAAGCTATGTGGGCCGCCCGAGCGTCTGCCGCAATTGTGGCGCACTGATTGGCTCTGGTGAAAATAGTTGCCAGGTTTGTGAGTCGCCGCTGCTCGCTGCTCCGCCGCCGCCGATGCCTTTGCACGAACGGTACGCGATGAGTTATGCGCGGGCAGTGCTTTCGCGACCTTACATCTTCACTATCGTTTTTCTGATCGCGAATCTCTTTATCTTCATGCTCATGTGGGAAGCGAGCGGGATGCAAACTTCCGTTCTGTGGGGAGCGTTTCCCGAAGAGGTTCTCTTGGCTTTCGGCGCCAAGACCAACTACTTCATTCATTTCAATCATCAGTATTGGCGCCTCGTCACGCCAATTTTCATTCACGTCAATCTGATCCATGTGCTGATCAATATGTATAGCCTCTGGGTCATCGGCCCCTGGGTCGAGAAGCTTTATGGCTCGGCAAAGTTCGTGGTGTTTTGGGTGGTGACTGGTATTGCCGGAGTATTGGCGAGTTACCTGACGGTGATTACGGGTTCGCATCCGGGCCTGATCGGGAGTTTTCTGATCAAGGCCAGCGACGAGCCTTCGGCTGGAGCATCGGGTGCTCTGTTTGGTCTGGTCGGAGTGCTGTTTGTTTTCGGCATTAAGTATCGTCATGAGTTGCCCGAAGGTTTCAAGCGGGCCTTTGGCACTGGGATGTTGCCCATAATCCTGCTCAATCTCGGAATCGGATTTATGGCGCGCGGCGTCATTGATAATGCCGCGCATATGGGCGGGTTGCTTTCGGGAGCTGCCTTCGCGGCGGTCGTGAGTTACAAGCGTCCCGGCATGCCGACCGGCGTGACGACTGCCTGGCGCGTACTGCAAATCGCGGCGCTGGTGTTAGTGCTGGGATGTTTTTTGATGGCGGCGCGGGCCCACCGACAGAATCCGGAAGCCGGCAATCGAGCCGCGATCAATTCAGATATTGCTGCACGCAATCGAGAGTTGGCGACCTTTAAGGCGGACTACCAGGCATTTCAAGCAGGACAGATTGCTTTCATCAACGCGCTCACGAAGAAGGATGCCAGCGGAATTGACCAGGCAGTCACACAGATCGATCAGATGGAAAGCCTGGGCTCTGAGACCGACACGTTGCGTACTGAACTTAAGTCACTCCTGGGCCGAGCCAGGAAGCAGGTCAGCGATTCGCAACCGCCGCGCAAGACAACGACAGCCGGTGAGGCTGAGGAACGAAAGCTGGTCAGAGATTTTGAGCTGTGGCAAAAGCGCTATGAAGACTGGTACTGGACGGAAGGTCAGAAGTTCGGTATTAAACGTCCGGAGCCCACACCCACGAAATAATCTGCCGACGGGATCGAGATTAGCACTAAGAAGAAGGAGACCGAAGATGGAGATCAGGAAAGTAGGAGTGCTCGGTTGCGGGCTGATGGGGGCCGGCATCGCCCAGACGGCGGCGAGCGCGGGCTTTGAAACGACGGTGCGCGAAGTGTCCGACGAAGTGCTGCAGAAAGGTTTCGTCGCGATTGAAAAGTCTTTGGAGCGGTTTGCCCAGAAGGGAACGATCACCGCTGAACAGCAGAAACAAACTCGCGATCGTTTGTTCGGGACTACCTCGTTCGAGGACCTGGCAGACTGCGACATCGTCATCGAGGCAATCATCGAAAACCTGGAAGAGAAGCACCAGACCTATCGACAGCTCGACTTGATCTGCAAGCCGGAAACGATCTTTGCGTCGAACACTTCATCGCTGTCGATAACCGAGATGATGGCGGTTGCCTCGCCTGAGCGGCAACAACGCTTCATCGGCATGCACTTTTTCAATCCGGTCCCGATCATGAAACTCGTCGAGGTCGTGCGCACGATTCTGACCAGCCCCGAGGTCTATGAAGACGCGGTGACGTTCGCGACAAAGTTGGGCAAGGTGCCGGTGCGCGCGAGCGACAAGACGGGCTTTATCGTAAATCGGTTGTTGGTTCCCTACATGCTCGACTCGATTCGCGCATTGGAGGAAGGCGTCGGCTCGATCGTGGATATCGACAACGCGATGAAGCTTGGCTGCGGCTATCCGATGGGGCCGTTGACCCTGGGCGATTTCGTTGGGCTCGATACAACCTATTACATCGCCGAGATCATGTTCAATGAGTTTCGCGAGAAGCGCTTTGCCCCGCCGCCATTACTCAAGCGCATGGTGCTGGCCGGGCTCTATGGCCGCAAGTCGGGCCGAGGCTTTTACGACTACAGCAAGGATCCGAAGAACCCGACGCCAATGAATTTGCTCTAGAATTTTAGCCACAGATGGACACGGATAGACGCGGATAAGAAGGGTGTTAGCTACAAAAGGGCGCAAGAAGCACAAAACAATAATCCTTCCTGCTTGCGCCTTTTGTGCCTTTTCGCGGCTGTTCCAAGCCGATATCAGCATCTCCCAATTCGAAGAATGCTATTCCAGGGAAATCTTGTTCATGCTCATCGGCTCGTGTAGGATTGCCCTGCTCTGGTCGGCAATTTTTCCCGCTTCGCGCTCAATGCGGACAGGGATGTTCGCGCTCCACACAAAATGTGCACAGACAGACGAGACTTCCTACGCCTTTCCGCCGGCGTCGCCGGAGCCGCGCTGCTCGGCGGTAACGTTTTCTTTGCCGCCACCGACGACGTTGAGGCCAGCCAACAGCGACAAGACACACCCGAGCTGATTCAGCGCCTTAAGAAAATGACTGCCGGGGTGGTGCCGATCAGCGATGACGAGCGCAGAGCGCGCATCGCCAAAGCGCAACGCTTGATGGCCCAGAACAAGATCGATGCCGTCTATCTCGAGCCGGGCTCGAGCATGTTCTACTTTACCGGCATGCGCTGGAGCACCAGCGAAAGGATGTTCGGGCTGGTGATTCCCCAGCGCGGCGAACTCGCCTGGGTTTGTCCCAAGTTCGAGGAGGAGCGCGCGCGCGAGCTGATCAAGTTCGGTAACGACGTGCGCACGTGGGAAGAAGATGCCAGCCCTTTCCGTCGCGTCGCGGAAATCTTTCGCGATCGCGGGATTCGATCCGGGCGCATCGGCATAGAAGAGCGCGTGCGGTTCTTTCTCTTCGATGGTATTCGTCAGGAAGCCCCTAAACTCGAATTCGTCAGTGCCACGCCGGTGACCGCAGGTTGCCGCATGATCAAGTCGCCGGCTGAGATTGCTCTGCTGCAGAAGTCCAACGACCTTCTGCTGATCGCTTATCGCGCCACCTGGGCTACGATGCGCGAGGGCATGACCCAGGATCAGTTTGCGAACAACTGTGCCACGGCGCTGCGCAATCTGGGCGTGCAAGGCGGCATCTTTTGCAGCTTCGGAAAGTACACGGCTTTTCCGCACGGTAGTAGCACGCCGCAAACCTTATCAGAAGGCGACGTCGTGTTGATGGACGGCGGTTGCAGTGTCGAAGGTTATCAATCGGACATCACGCGCACGTTTGTCCTGGGCAAGCCGACCCAGAGACAACGCGACATTTGGAACCTCGAGCGCAAATCTCAGGACGCCGGCTTTGCCGCCGCGAAAGTCGGCGCGCCTTGTGAAGCGGTGGACGCCGCGGCGCGCAAGGTGATCACCGACGAGGGCTTCGGTCCAGATTACAAGGTGCCCGGCCTGCCGCATCGAACAGGTCACGGCATCGGGCTCGACGGACACGAATGGACCAACTTCGTGCGCGGCAATAAGACACCGATCCAACCCGGCATGTGCTTTAGCGACGAGCCGACCATCGCTATCTATGGCGAGTTTGGGATTCGCCTGGAAGATTGTCTGTACATCACTGAGAAAGGTCCAAAGTTTTTTACGAATCAAAGCCCGTCAGTTGATAAGCCGTTCGGATGAGTTGCGCTCTGCGCTCTCCATCAGGTTAAGGCGTTCTCAGCGAATCATCTCTTCCGCGTCATCCTCGGCAGTTTGCCTTTACCGCTCTCATTAGCACCGTCGCTTTAGCGCGGTGAATTTTGCGGCCGTTACCGATAGGAAACCGTTTGAAACGGTTTCCATGCGAACGGACCCAACGACGGATCACCGGGCTCAAGCCGCGGTACTAATCAGAAAAACCGCCAGGAATCAAACTGCACTAGAACCCATTCTCGTCGATCAAAAGCTTCCTGCACTTAGGTTGGCCTATTGGTCCTCGCTCACTCGCGCCGAGCCGGCTTTACCTAAAAATTCGCCCAGTTTTGCTGAGTCTTTGCAGGCAGGTCTCACTTACTTCTGAAAAACAGCATGCTTTAGGGGTTTTCTTATCCCGTAGACGACCCCCGCAGCGTCTCAGCCATTGCCCCAAGAGGTTGAGCGATAAAAGGGAAAATAAGGAGAGCCGTAACAACCATGAAACTCGTATCAAAATTAGCATTTTCACTTTCAGCCCTGATCTTCATTGGCATGGCCAGTGGCAGCGCCTTCGCAGATGGCATTGTGCTGGTGAGTCCCGACATACAGAAATTGGTACCACCTCTGGCCGCGCTGAACCTTCAGCATCACGGCAACAGCTCGACCGAATCTGGTGGAGTGCGTTATACGGGTAGTGGCGATCTCGCCTTTGGCGATATCAGTGCCGGCCCTCATCAACATACGGTTGCGTTCAGTGACCTCGGATTGGGCCGGGCCAGTGACCTTCGGGTTCTGATGAACATCAATGAGGCAAACGGTCCTGGTAAGATGCCCATCACAATCGATTCTCTTGTCCTAACCGCTTACGATCAGAACGGCAACTCGGTCTTCAGCGCCGCGCTGGTCAACGGACCTATGAGCCTGGATCAGTTCAGGCATGGCCAGGGTGCAAACTCAGACTACGCCTTTGGATTAGACAGCGAAGCAGCGGCCCGCTTGCAGGCGGCGCTTGACGCGAACCCCGCTCTTCGACTGGGATTGTCGGCAAGCATGAGCAACGTTAACGGTGGACCGGAGCGCTTCAGTTATGGTGGCACGGCTGGACCCGTTCCTGAGCCGGCTACGATGGTTCTGTTCGGTACCAGTCTCGTTGGCTTGGCCGGTGCAGTCCGCCGCCGCCGTAAAACCGCCGCAGCGTTGAAAGCGGCGAATGAGGCAGACGTTACCTAAGAACATCAATCATTGGATTGCGAAAATGAGCCGGGCCGCTGATGAGCGTTCCGGCTCTTTTCTTTTTGGGATGAAGTCAGCGGAGCAGCGCGGACTTATCGATTACTCAAAGAAGGATGCAACGTTGGGACACGAACGGCAGTCGATACTCTATTGACAGACCGATCAGATGAGCATAAAAGGGAGCCACTGAATGTTGGTCCGAGCTCTTGAAGGAGGGCTTGCCGCTAACTCAACCTGCAACTGGAGGCAAAATCTCATGAAGAAACTGTTCCTAGCTTTGCTGCTCTGTTTCGTTCCCTTTCTTGTTCAAGCTGTGCCGCTGAAAGTCGTCAACGTCAGCGCTCCGGCGATTAACTGCGTCTTTAATTCAACCTGCACGGTTACAGTCAATGATACGTCGGACAACATTCTGATGAGTACCGGCGGCACGGGCTTTCTGCAATCGCGAACCTACATCGGCGCGCCGGGATCGCCGGCGGCTGGACTGTATGCTTACGAATACCGCATCGATCTGCGAAACGCCGTGGGCGCCGTAGCGATCTCGTGTATCGACTCGATGACGATTAGTTTTGGTTCAGTGGTTGGTACGTTGAACTATGGCGGGACGCCCAAGCCCGATCAGGTTTTCGTGGTCACGGGCGGCGGTATCGGCACCATCGGTCTCGCTTCCGCGATTCAGACCGGCAGCAACATCAAGTTCAATTTCTCCTCGCCGATCTGCGAAGGCGGAGCGCCGGGCAAAGGCGACAGCAGTTTCTTCTGGGGGTTAGTTTCAAAGACCCCTCCGAAATTCGTCACCGCGACGGTGCATGAAGCCGGTGGCGTCACGCACTCCCTTAAGGCGAGGGCGCCGAAATAGAGTAACGCCGAATCCTTAAATGCTTCGTGGTCTTGTAGGGCGCGTCAGCCCGGGCTGCATCGGAGAGTGAGGATACCCGATTCGTTACTCGTCTCACGTGCCCATCAGAAACCGCGCTCAAACTCAGTGAACTCTTCTTCAAGCTTCCATTGCAGCTTCGCCTTCTCGCTGCTCGCCAGATACTGCCGGCAGCCGTTCGACGTGAGCTTCATGACCGAGATGTCTTGTCTGCATTGGGTGACGGAGACAAACTTGTGCGCGTCGCTCCAGATACTCCCGCCTGAAATGAACGCATACTGAAGACCGTTGCGCGCCATGGTTTTGAGTTGAAGGTATCCGAGTCCCTGGTCCTCGGCGGCTTTCAAGAACTCCCGCGAAATTTCCGAACGCGAGACTCCCTCGTCATCGGTTGCCAGCGCGACCGGCACGCCGTATTTCATATAAGTGGCGAGTGGGTGTTGCGGGCCGCTGACTCCCAGAATCAAATCGTTACTCGAAAGGCAAATTTCTACCAACACGTTGCGCCGGCCCATCTCTTTAAGCAACTCGTATGGATCGTTCTCGTGCATGATGTCCACGCCATGGCCGATTCGTTCGGCGCGCGCGACAGCGACGGAATCGCGGATATGAAACGTCAAACCGTCAGGAGGGACCATGCCGGGCGCCAGTTCGCCGGCGTGCAGGCTGACATGCGCCTGCGGATAAAGCGGCCGCAGAAAATTCAACATCTGCATGTGAAGCGAAAAGTTTTGCATTGACGCAAGGCTGTCCTCGGGTTGCACCAAATTCAAAGCTACGACTTTTGAGTTCACGTCATTGGCGAGGGCGAAACCAGTTACCATCTGCGCAAAGACCTGGCTCAGTGACGCACCGCGCGAAACCTGCGCGATATAGCGAATCGTTACTGAGCAGCCCGCGTCGGCCTGGGCGGTGCCGCATTTCAGCAACCGATCTTTCTCGGCCTCGGCGGCCTGTAGATTTGTAATCCCCGTCGCGGCTGCGTTCGCAATCCCGTTGGTTTTCAACTTATCCAACATGCTTTGAAAGTTTCCATCCCAAACTACTTTGTCTCCGATCTGGCTGGACATAACGCCGGTTGTCGTGCCGTCCGGAGTCAGCATCAATTCCAGGTAGAGCACGTGCCCGCGAGCGGCGCGCGCGACCACTTCGGCGAGCATCTTTCCGTTCTGGTTCCAGCTAGCCGGGCCAAACTTGCCGAAGGTGTCGAAGAAATGATCGTGGCCGCTTTGTCCCGAGAGCGGCCAGTTGCGCATCGACCACGCATCGATCATCTGGCCATACAGACCGGAATTCCTGAGTGCCGCGCTTGCCGGCGGCTGTTCTGAGTTCGGGTCGCATTTTTTTTGCGGCGGCGGCGCTGACAAGGCAATCGTTCTGGTGTTGACGCATAGACCATTGTCCGCGGCCCACTGGATGTAAGACTCGGCATAGATCGCGCCGGAGAGATGATTGTGCAAATCGCCGCCCTTAGGCATCTTGAGCAGGAACGCCAATTCCTGGGGCGGCGATCTGCGAATCGATTCGAAGTAGCGCGCGGTCTTTTGTTCAGTGGACGCGGGGAAGGACGTTTGCGTGCGTGTGTCCTTTGGCGAGCTGCCGGGTTGGGCCTGCAGGGCGAAAACAAAAAGCAGAAGCAGCAGCGGAGGCTGGGTCGTCTTTGCTAGCCGCGACCTAACTGAAACGATTCCTCGCATGTTTGATCTCCTGTTTCATATGTCTGGCACATTAACTGGGGCATTGTAGGCGGTGGGAAACCGAAGCGTCCAGATTTATTGGCAAGTGTGACACCGACTTAGGTCTGCGATCCGGCGTGCGGATCCGATCACAGACCTCAGTCTGTGCCACTAGGAGTCTGTAAACTAAGAGAATAATTCACGGCAACTGTCTTAATCCGCCAGTTCAGCGTATAGTGAACACATGAACACAATGAACACTGCGGAGAATGAATCACCAACCAGCATTGTCGGCCAGTTCTGCATGACACCCGACGGCCATCGGGTCCAGGTTGAAAAAGTAGGCGCCGAATTGGACTCATCCGCGCGCGCCATAGTCCGGCGAGTAGAAGGACCAAAGGCCGGAACCCGATCCAGTTGCTTTGTCTCCAGTCTTAAGCCGCTTGGTTTTGATATCGTCCTCGAGTAGCAGACCTTCTCGCCTTATTCAATCCAAGATACCTCGTAATCTCAAAATCAGGATTGCCTGGAGTCACTGTGTTCGCCGCCCGCCTCGATCTGATATATCCTAAAAACAAAACGCGCTGGTCTAACTTCGTCAGGAAGTGAAAGGGAATAGTTTGCTTAACTTTGCCATTCAAACCGCTCGCGATGCGGGGCGAGTACTTGCCGAACGTTTCGGCCGCACGCTGCGCGTCACTAATAAAGGTGAACTTGATCTGGTTACCGAGGCAGACCTGGCTTCAGAACGGCTGATCATCGAGCGCATCAAGACGTACCATCCGCGCCACGCGATCCTGGCCGAAGAATCGGGCGTTGGCGGCGCAGCATCTGACGGGCAAGACGAGTGGCGCTGGATCATCGACCCGCTGGATGGAACAACCAACTATGCCCATGGCTATCCCTGTTTTTGCGTTTCGATCGGTCTGGAACATAAAGGCCGGATGGAAGTCGGGGTCGTTTATGATCCTATGCGCGATGAGTTGTTTACGGCTGAGCGTGGTGAGGGCGCGTCGCTCAACGGGCGGCGCGTTCAGGTCTCGCCGGTCGACTCGCTAGCGGGCGCGTTGCTGTGTACAGGTTTTCCTTACGACGTGCGCGAGCGCAGCGAGTTCGCGCGGCACTTTGCGAACTTCATCATGAACGCGCAGGGAGTGCGCCGCGATGGGGCAGCGGCGCTTGATCTCGCCTATGTGGCCTGCGGCAGGTTTGACGGCTTTTGGGAAGAAGGTTTGAAGCCCTGGGACGTAGCCGCCGGATCGTTGCTGGTGGAAGAGGCCGGTGGCCGCGCTTCAAAATACGACGGGGCGCCGCTGAGTATTTACACGCCACCGATGATGGCGAGCAATGGATTGCTGCATGAACAGATGATGCGGGTGCTCAGCATGTGAATCTCAGATTTCAATTTCAGATTCCGATTTCAGATTTCAAATTTGAAATTTCAGATTGTGAGAGTAACTCACAGCGCCGATCGCACGATCTCCGCCAGTCTTTCTGTTTCCCGGCGCGCACATTCGCGCACGTCTTCATTCTCGCGTTGCTCGATCAACATCAGCGGGTGATAGATGATCTCAACGGTCTGTCGCAGCCGCGGCAAGCGGAAACTGTTGGGCCAGACCCGGTGTCCGCCACGAACGGTGACCGGCAGGATCGGCACTCCCGCTTCCAAAGCCATTCGCACCGCGCCCCCTTTGAACTTTTTCATTGACCCATCGGAACTGCCGCGTGCTCCTTCGGGGAAAAGCACGACGGCGCCACCCTCGCGAACCCACTGGAGCGATAGTCGAATCGGCGCCGGATCGTGTCCCTCCAGATTCAACGGCCAGGAGCCGAACAAAGCCAGCATCCGCCCAATCAGCGGCCAACTGAAAGCGGCATCCCACGCCAGAAATCTAACCGGACGTTTGATGTGGCTGCCAATCCAGAACGGATCGAGGTAAGTCTGATGATTAGCGGCGATGATCACGCCGCCGGTGTTCGGAATATGTTCCGTGTTGCGCCAACGCATCCGCCACATAAGGCGGCTCACGAGGCCGACCGTCGGGCGCACAATATCCAGCGCCCACTGTGGAAGCATTCTTGGATAAGGACGCGATGGACTGCGCCGCTGAGGTTGTTCAATACTGGTGGTCAGGCTCAAAACCGCAGCTAGTCTTGTAGGGCCGGCACGAAACGGGCGTTAGAGCGATCGCGAATCAAATTGAAGTCGTCCACGAGTCAGGCAATTCCGATTGACTCACGAGGTCTTCATTCCACCGCTCACATTGGAAGCATTCAAACCCACGGTACTCAATTGCTTCTGGTTTCGTCAAACCAATTTGATTCCTGGCGCCGCAGCCGGGGAATGCGCAGCGCCGCTCGATTTCAATCAGCAGCGTCTGCCGTGGAAAATAGAAACTGTGCTTTCGCTTTATCTGCATGACGAGCTCGAGACCATGCCCTGCGAGACCTCAAAGCGGCCATTCGCTGCCGATGAATTCCAGATGCAGACGCGCAATGCCATCTGCGGCGATATGACGATTCCTTACCACGGCAAGAAAAGCCGACTGATATTGCTGACTGCTTAGCTTCACAAAACGGCCCGGCAAAAGATCGAGGGTGGTGAAAATCGCCGCGCCATGGCGGCTGATATTCTCGGTAACCGTACTTTCGCTCTGCGCAGGATTTCCCTCCCTGTCATAAACTTCAATCAATACTTCCACCGGAATATTGTGCCGGGTGTCCTTCCGCTTATCTGTGGCCGACAGTTTAGAGATCGTCTCGCCTGATTCCTCCTGGATCCCCCACATGCCAACCTCGGAGCTGGTTTGCGCGATTTCATAGCGCCGCGATGGATCGGCGTCAAAACTCCGCGGCGGGCGTTTGCCGACAAACGCTACGCCTATTTCTACTAGCGCGCCCTTTTCACGACCAGGATCGAGAAGTCTGATGTTTCGCACCAGCGACCAGACGCGATATTGATCTTCTACGTGATCGAAACAGCGTAGGGGACGCGGCATGGGTAGCGTCAGCAGCAGGAGGCGACCCGTTTCGATCGGATGCTTCAATCTCAGCCGCGCGCCGAAAGGCGTTACGTCTAACAGGCGCGACACCTCGTTCCATTCGTCGTCCGGACTCTCGCGGCATTGCACGCGCACGGGCAGCGCTAACTCAAATCGCTCACGTTGCCGCCGCGATTTTCCCTCGCCTTTTTCAACCTCTCTCGTCAAGAAATAGCCTTCCCTTGAAATGCTGAGGTAGAGTTTGTAGCGGTATCCGGCCGCCCGGCCAAAGGCCCTGATTTTATTAGCCTTTAGGCTCTTTTCTGACTTGGCGAAGTAGCCTGTTTCGAGGTAAAATATGCGGGCAATTTAACTGCATGAATTATTCTTGCCCGAACCCCGGTAAGCACCAAAGCCTTCGAAAATTCGTGCCGGATAAAACTCGGTGAGCGAACGCTACCGATGTTGCTGTATAGCGCGGGCAGCGCGGATTGTAACGGAAAGGTCTGATTAATGGAAACTGCTGAACGACAACATATAAGTATTGAAGACGAGATGCGCCGGTCCTACCTGGACTATGCCATGTCGGTGATTATCGGCCGCGCCCTGCCGGATGTACGTGATGGTTTGAAGCCCGTGCATCGTCGCGTGCTTTGGGCCATGAACGAACTCGGCAACACCTACAACAAAGCGTACAAGAAGAGCGCGCGCGTAGTCGGCGACGTGATCGGTAAATACCATCCACATGGTGACACCGCCGTGTACGACACGATTGTCCGGCTGGCGCAGGATTTTTCCATGCGTTATCCGCTGGTTGATGGACAGGGCAACTTTGGTTCAGTTGATGGCGACGCGCCCGCGGCCATGCGTTACACCGAAGTGCGCATGTCGAAATTGGCAAACGAATTACTCGCGGACATCGAGAAAGAGACAGTTAACTTTCAACCCAACTATGACGAAAGTTTGAGCGAGCCCACCGTGCTGCCCGCGCGGATTCCAAGTCTTTTGATCAACGGTTCGGACGGCATCGCCGTGGGTATGGCAACCAAGATCGCGCCGCACAATTTGACCGAGATCCTTGACGCCACTATCGCAGTTTTGCGCGACCCAGAGATCGACATCGAAGAGTTGCTCAAGATTGTGAAAGGTCCGGACTTTCCCACGCGCGGCTTTATTTGTGGCCGCGAAGAGATTCGCAATTCGTATCTCACCGGCCGCGGCATTCTGCAAATGCGCGCCCGCGCTTCAATTGATCGCGTCGGCCGCGGCACACAGGAACGTGATGCCGTGATCATTTCAGAAATCCCTTTCCAGGTTAACAAGGCGCGGCTGATCGAGCGCATTGCCGAACTGGCGAATGAAAAGAAGCTCGAAGGCATCGCGGAAGTGCGCGACGAATCGGATCGCCAGGGCATGCGCATCGTCGTCGAGCTCAAGCGCGACGCCGTGCCCCAGGTAGTCCTTAATAAGCTGTTCAAGATGACTCCGATGCAGTCATCGTTCGGCGTGATCAACCTGGCCATCGTTAATGGCCAACCGCGCGTGCTGAATCTCAAGCAGATTCTGGAAGCCTTTGTCGACTTTCGTCGCGAAGTCGTGCGCCGCCGCACCGAGTACGAGTTGCGCAAGGCAAAGGCCCGCGCGCACATCCTCGAAGGACTTACGAAAGCGATCGATGCGTTGGATCATATCGTCACCCTGATTCGGAACTCGCGTTCGGTTGACGAAGCGCGCCAGTGGCTGACGGGCGAACTGAAAACCACCAGCGAAGTTAAGACCTGGAAAGGCGTTCCCTCAGGAGAGGCGCTGAACAAATACCTGCCGAAGCTGAGAAAAGCGATGGAGCAGCTCGCGTTTTCCGAGATTCAAGCGCAGGCCATTCTTGATCTGCAACTACGTCGGCTGTCAGCCCTCGAGCGGCAAAAGATCATCGACGAGTACGAGGGGATTATCAAGCATATCGCCGAGTTGGAAGAGATTCTGGGCAACGAACAATCCCTGCGCCGCGTGATTATTAAAGAACTCGAAGACGTGAAGAAGGAATTTGGCGACGCGCGCCGGACGGAAATCACGGAGGCGGGAACCGACTACTCAATCGAAGATCTAATCGCCGACGAGGACGTCGCGATCACTGTGACCAAGAGTGGTTATATCAAGCGCACTCCCATTACTACTTATTCTCGCCAGGGCCGCGGCGGCAAGGGACGTTTTGGCGCGATGGCCAAGAACGACGATTACGTCGAGCATCTTTTCATCGCTTCGACGCATGCTTACCTGATGATCTTCACCGACGACGGATTGGTTTATAAGGTCAAAGTCCATGAAGTGCCGGATGCGGCGGCTTCGGCGCGCGGCAAAGCGATTGTGAATCTGATTCAGATTTCTTCCGAGCGCAAACTGGCCGGCGTCGTGCCCGTCCGTGAATTCTCGGAAGGCCGTTACGTCCTGATGGTCACCAAGAAAGGTGTGATCAAGAAGACGGCCCTCTCTGATTTTCAGAACATTCGCTCGAACGGGATCATCGCCATCAACATCGACGAAGGCGACGAGTTGCTTGACGTAGTGACCACCGACGGCAGCAAGCGCATCTTCATCGCCACCAACAATGGCTTTGCGATTCGCTTTGACGAAAAGAACGCGCGGCCGATGGGCCGGGCCACCCGCGGCACGCGCGGCATCGACTTGCGCAAGGACGATTTTGTGGTTTCGCTCTGCGCCGTATCGGCGGACGATTCAGAAAAGATGCTGTCGGTCTCGGAGCGCGGCTATGGCAAGCAGACGCCGATTTCGACTTATCGCCTGCAATCAAGGGGCGGCAAGGGCGTCATCAACATGAAGACGACCGACAAAACCGGCAAGGTGGTCGCCGTCTTCCCAGTCGATGCCGACTCGGAAATCATGATCATTACTCAGCAGGCAAAGCTGATCCGCCTGGAAGCCGACGCCATTCGCAAGACCGGCCGCAGCGCCCAGGGCGTCCGCCTGATCAAGACCGACGAAGGCGACATTGTGACCAGCGCGTCTCTGGTTGAGGCGGCGGCTGAAGAAGAGGGTGAAGAAACTCCCGCGAGCTAGAAGCCCCGGGGGGGTTAAATGTTTATAGCTCTGAAGGCAATACCCCAAAGTCCAAAGCTCCTTTAGGAGCGTAATGTGTGGAGCCGTCTGGATCCGGTTGTTTCGCTCTTAAAGGACCGAGCTGACGGCTGCTTACCGGGCGGTCGGTGCTATAAATATCTCGCTCCTAACGGAGCGAACGCCGAAAGACCTTCCGCACATCAGGCGGCAAAGCCGTAGAACGAATTCTTAGCGTGAAGGCGCTCCCTCACCTTCTACCCAAACCTCTCCGTCTTCAAAAAACTCTTTCTTCCAGATCGGCACGGTACGTTTTAGTTCGCGGATGGCCCATTCGCAGGCTTCGAATGCGGCGCGGCGGTGAGGGGCGCTGACCGCGATGACGACGCTGGTCTCTCCGATGTTCACGCGTCCGGTGCGATGCACGATGCCGAGGTGCGCGATATCGAACTTCTGGTGCACTTGCGCGCCCAGATGTCGCAGCTCGTTCAGCGCCATCGGCTCATAAGCTTCGTAAACCAAATGCAGCGTGCGCCGGCCGCGGGTCCACTCGCGCGCATAACCATCCAGTGTCACGGTCGCGCCGCATTCCGGCGGCACGACTCGACGGGCGACCTCGCCTATATCGATGGGGTCAGTGGTTAGTTCGAAGAAATCCTGGCCGGCGGAATCACAGACTGAAGTCTGTGCCACTTCTCCTGACCCGCCGCTGACTGGTGGAAATACAGCCAGCTCATCGCCGTCCGAAATTTCTCGATCAGTGAGGGCGTACTCCTGGTTGACGGCAAGTAAAAGGGATCTTCCAAAGCGTCGCAAGTCAGGGTAGATCTCCAAAACTCGTTCAAAGGCATTTCGCGAATTATGAGGAGGCTCAAGGATCAATTGAGCTTCGTCGGTGCCGGTCACGTCACGCGCAGCGCCAAAGAAAAGCACGTTAACGCGGATGTTCGTGTTGTCGCTACGGGGTTGCATTTTCGAATGATACGCAAAGTGGCACAGACTTCAGTCTGTGATCATGTTGGCAAGGGTTCCGACACCTCACGATAAATCACAGACTAAAGTCTGTGCCACTCATTCGAGGTCGATCTTTTTGCCGCCGTGACCGTTGCCCTTGGCAACCATGTGAAGTCGCGCGCGCTCCTCATAACCCTTCACGACCCGCGCGAGTAGATCGCGAAGCCGGCTCAGGCGCTCGGATGTCGAACGCAGTTCTAACAACTGTTGCTTGGTTTCCACTTCAATTTCCATCGCGGCTGAGACCAGGAACGACAGCTTTTGTGGCTCAGTGTCGCTGATGTCCGGCAGGTTGCCGCGCTCATCATTGATAACTCTGATTGCATTGGCCACGCGCATAAACGTCGTCGCTACTTCGCGAGCGTTTGCGGCCAGCGCCGCAGCATCCTCGACCTCGTCCTCGAAATAGCTCGGGCGTACCACGAGGTAAGAATCGCCACGCTCGATGTAATCCTCGACCTGATAACGCACTACGCCAACCGCCAGAATATTAGATCGCCCGTCCGGCAAGGCCTGGGTTTCCGTCACTTCGGCGACACAGCCGATGTGCCCCGCGGGCGGCACGTCTTTCTCCGATGAATCTGAATCGAAATAGGAAAGACCGAACAGGTTATCCCCGGCGCGAATATCAGCCATCATCTTGCGATAACGCGGTTCGAAAATGTGCAACGGCATCGGCATGCCGGGAAAGAGCACGACCGGTAATGGAAAGAGTGGCAACTCGCGCACTCCACGCACTTTGTCCAAAGC
This sequence comes from Blastocatellia bacterium, assembly GCA_033858155.1. Classification (GTDB taxonomy): domain Bacteria; phylum Acidobacteriota; class Blastocatellia; order Pyrinomonadales; family Pyrinomonadaceae; genus UBA11740. The sequence continues at coordinate 13,311 of JAWVCT010000085.1, read as the reverse complement.
TTCACTCATGATCGGAGGACCGAGGCACCTCTGTAAGTCTTTAAGGAAAGAATTCGGAACGGGCATTATCGCAGACCACGTAACAGAAGTCAGTAACGCGGACTCCGTTTGGCTTAGCTCAGAGTTCAAGCTTTAGCTTGTGCCTGCATTCAGCAACCTGAAGGTTGAACTCTAGACGTGAATCGCGCCGCGAGTGGATAACGTGTGATAGTCTGATTGCATTCGACAACCTGAGTGATTCCGAGGAGGAAAATGGCAGAGTTAGCTGAACTTCAATGCGTGCCGTGCCGTGGCGGCGTACCACCGCTGCAGGGGCAGGAAATCGAAGATCTCCTGGGGCAACTCGACGGTTGGCAAGTCGTCAACGAACATCATCTGCAAAAAACCTATCGGTTCAAGGACTTTCGCGAAAGCCTCGAATTCGTCAATCGAATCGGCGAGTTGGCGGAATCACAGGGCCACCATCCCGATATCTACTTTGGCTGGGGCAAAGCCGAGGTGACGATTTGGACGCATAAGATCGACGGGCTCACCGAGAGCGATTTCGTGCTCGCTGCTAAAATCGACAAATTGTAAAGTTTCTTGGTGGGTACGGCGCCGCGCTGGTGGGGATGCATCGCCGCGCGCCGGGTTGGTATACTGAGTCGCCAATATTCATCGAAAGGGCAACTGACTTAAGTCGCGGGCGCATCGAAACGGCGGTTCGCGAGCACTGCCTCAGTTCCGATCCAATGAACATGAAAAAGTTTTTCGCCCATCTCCTATGTCTAACTCTGCTGCTGGCTAGTGCGGCGGCGAATCTCGCCCAGCAATCCAAGCCACAAAAACCGGCGCAGCCAGCCGTGACCGATCCAGGACAGGAGAAGCCCGAAGTCATCAACGTACGCCGGGTCCGTCTGCCGATCACAGTGACGGACAAGAAGGGCCAGTTGGTGATCGGACTTACCCAGAGCGACTTTCTGATTTTGGAAGATAAGGTGCCGCAGCAAATCGATTCCTTCACGAGCGAAGAGAACAATAACCTGCCGCTTTACGTCGGCGTGCTGATGGATACATCACCATCGACGGCCGGCAAGTTGAAGTTCGAGCAGGAGTCGGCGATGAACTTCATTCAAACCGTCGTGCGGCCGCGCAAGGACCGAGTGCTGTTTGCGACCTTCGACGATCAGATTACTTTGCGGCAGGATTTTACGGATCGTCTCGAGTTGCTGGACCGCGCGGTCTTCGCGGCGAAAGCGACCGGCAAGCAGACGGCTTTGTACGATGCCATCTGGCAATTCTGTGATGAGAAGATGCGATCTGCCCAGGGACGGCGGTCGTTGGTGATCATCACCGACGGCGACGATACCTACAGCCGCGCCGACATCAACGATGCGATCGACATCGCCCAGCGTACCGAAACAACAATTTTTGCGATCTCAACCAAGGCCGGACTTTCCGGGTCGGTACCCGGCGTTGAGGCGGGCACAATCAAAGACCGCGGCGACAAAGGGCTCGAACGTCTCTGCGAAGAAACAGGCGGTGCAGCGTTCTTTACCGGCGACATGTTGGCGCTGGAGCGCTCGTTTACCAAGATTGCGAGAGAGCTGCGCTCGCAGTACCTGATCACCTATAAATCAACGAACACCGTTTACGATGGCAGCTATCGCCGTGTTGAGGTCAGGCTGGGGTCGGGACATGACAACCTGAGGCCGCGGACTAAACGTGGATACAAGGCTGTCTCGGATAGTGTGACGGCAAAGTGACTGGAGTGAAAGTGTTATCGCGAAGAGGATTAAGTGTACTGGGCGCGCTGCTGATAACGGCGACCGTCGCCGCGGTCGTTACCTGCGCATCGCTGGCTCAAAGCGGACCGGAATCACAGAATTCCGGCCGCCCACGACGTACCGAGGATGTGCCCCAGGCCACGCCAACTCCGCCGAAGAAGGACGACGACATTACGCTGAGTTCGGATGAGGTAGTGCGCGTCGACGCGAGCCTGACGAATGTTTTCTTTACTGCCGCCGACAAACAAAAGCGTTTCCTCAGCACTCTGAAACGCGAGGACGTGCGCGTGCTGGAAGACGGCACGCCGCAGGATATCTTTACTTTTCAGCCGAACAGCGACCTGCCTCTGTCACTGGCAATTCTGATCGACACCAGCGGCTCCGAAGAACGAACTTTGCCGGAAGAGAAAGCGGCGGCCAGAGCGTTTCTGGAATCAGTCATGCGTCCGGCGAAGGACGAGGCCGCGGTAGTTTCGTTTACCGGCGAAGTTACGCTCGAGCAGGGGCTGACGGGAAACGTCGCACGCTTGCGTCGGGCCATCGATCAGGTTGAGTTTGTGCCGCCATCGGGTTACATCGGCGGCGGAGTCGTCGTCGGGGGCACGCCGCCAATCTCCGGGACGCAACAAACTCTGGCCGGCTCGACGGCGATCTGGGATGCCATCTGGGCTACCTCGAATGAGTTGTTGTCAGACTCGGCCGAGCACCAACGGCGGGCAATCGTTCTGTTGACGGACGGCGAGGACACGATTAGCCAGATGCATATGCAGGACGCGATCAGCCGCGCCCTGAAAGCAGACGCGCTAATCTATGCGATTGGAATCGGTGATCGTTACCAGTTCGGCATCAACGAAGGGGCGCTGAAAAAAATTACTGAAGGCACGGGTGGCCGCGCTTACTTCCCTCGGAACGAACGGGAATTGCGAGAGGCCTTTGCCCAAATCGAGCGGGAGTTGAGAGAGCAGTATTTGATCGCGTACTCTCCGTCCAACAAGACTCGGGACGGTTCATATCGCCGAGTGACAATCGAAATCGTCAATCCTGAGCTCCGCAAAGAGAGCCTCAAACTCACCTACCGTCCAGGCTATTTTGCCAAGACGCCGGGCGCCACAACCTCTGAAACCCCAAAAAAGCCCTAAAATTCGCTCTTTATCTTTCGTGACAAACGCAGTTGGCCTCTGCTATACTGCGTTGGGCTTAGCGGCGATCGCCGCTTGAGCCTCCGTCCTGTCCTGTTCTGCTGTCCATTGAGATAGCAGCCCTCAAAACCATTCTCGCTTAATTCGCAGACTTTCTCCTGATGAATAGACATCCGGAAAATTCGCCGACCGTTTTGATCGTCAACGATGATCAGGTGGCCCTCGATCTGTTGAGGGACTTGCTCGAGCCGGAAGACTACAAGGTATTCACAGCGCAGAGCGCTCAGCGAGCTCTGGAGCTGACCTCAACGTTGCGCACCGACATTATTATTTGCGATGTCGTCATGCCTGAGATGGACGGGATGGAATTGTGTCGCCGCCTGAAGAGAGACAGGCGCACTTCGGCTACGCCGGTCTTGTTGGTCAGCGCGATTCGCAAGGAAGAGGCGGCGCGCCTGGAAGGATTCGCCGCCGGCGCGGACGACTATGTCGAGATTCCATTCCGGCATGAAGAACTCCTGGTCAAAGTCGCGCGCCTGGTCGAGCGTTACCGAGTAGAGCGACGCTATCGCGAGATCGTCGAACAGGCCGTCGACATAATCTACACCCGCGACATGAACGGGCTGGTCACCAGCATCAACGAAGCAGGCGCCAGGTTCTTTGGGCGGCCTGCGTTTGAATTGATTGGCCGTCCCCTCAGCGTATTAATTGGCGACGAAGCCGCCGCTCGCGACGTCGCTGAGATGCGGAATATTAAGAGCTTCGAACCCATTCGTTTTACTAGTTGCCTGAATAATGCGCTGGGTGAGTTGCGTTACCTTGAAGGCATCGTCAGCCTCGAACGAGACTCCCACGGAGCATTCCTTGGCGTTCGTGGCGTGGTTAGAGATGTCACCGACCAGCAGATAATGGAAAAGGCGCTTCGCGAAAGCGAAGGCCGCTATCGTGTGGTTGCTGAGACGGCTTCCGACGCAATCATGACGATTGACGAATCCACGCAGATCCTGTTTGCAAATCCGGCAACGGAAAAGATCTTTGGGTATCCAGTTTCTGACCTCCTGGGTTCGTCGCTGACCCGTTTGGTTCCAGAGTATTCAGGTCATATCCACAGTCTGGAAATGGCGGGTCCTTTCGATGCGTCGCGCCCCCAGGTTGAGTGGAAGGCGGTCAGTGTTTCCGGCCGTCATCGCGATGGTCACGATGTGCCTCTGGAAATCTCATTCGGCCGGGTGTTCGCCGATGGCGGGCCGGTATTCACCGCGGTTGTGCGCGATGTGACTGAACGTCAACGCGCTGAAGCCGCCCTACAGAAGCAAAACGAAGAGTACCGGATTCTGTTTGAATCCAATCCGTGTCCGATGTACGTCTGCGCGGAAAATACGCTGCAGTTTCTCGCCGTCAACGAGGCGGCGGTCCATCATTATGGATTCTCGCGCGCAGAGTTTCTCTGCATGACGGTGCTGGACATTCGCCCCAGCGAAGATATTCCCGAGCTGACGGCTTATTTGGCCGAGCATCCTGAACGGCACGACGAAGCCGGAGTCTGGAAGCATCGAAAGAAGGACGGCGCGTTAATAGATGTAGAGGTTAACTGGCAGAAGCTGGATTTTGCCGGCCAGCCCGCTTACATGGTGATGGCGAATGACATCACCGAGCAGAAAAAAGTTGAACGCGCGATGCGCGAAAGCGAAGAGCGCTACCGCGAGTTGGTCGAGAATGCCAACGATATTATCTATACGATCGATCTCACCGGGAACTTTACTTCACTAAATCAAAGTGGTGAGCGGCTGACTGGTTACACCCAGATGGAAGCCCTCAGCATGAACCTGGCGCAGGTAGTCGCACCCAACGAGCTTGCCAAGGTGCGTGAGAATCTTGCGCGTAAGATTGGCAGCAACGACACGTCGAGCGTGTATGAGACCGAGATCATCACTAAGTCTGGCCACCATCTGCCGCTGGAGCTAAGCAGCCGGCTGATTCATCAAGACGGCAAACCGGTTGGCGTGCAGGGAATCGCGCGCGATATCAGCGCGCGCAAGACCGCGGAAGAAGCGCTCAGAGACAGTGAAGAAAAATTCCGCTCGATTGTCGAAACGACCAATGAATGGATCTGGGCAATCGATCTTGAGGGCAGACATACCTACACAAATCCTGCCATCGAACAAATTCTCGGTTACCGGACAGAGGAAATTCTGGGTGCGAACGTGCTGGATTTTGTGTACCCGGAGGACCGTAGCGAGTTAGAAAAACTGCTCAGGCAATCGATTAGCGAAAAGCGCGGTTGGGCAGGCCTGGTGCTGAGATGGAAACACAAGCATGAAGGCCATCGCTATCTCGAGTCCAACGGTCTTCCCGTATTCGATCCCGAGGGCGCCCTGATCGGCTATCGCGGCGCGGACCGCGACATCACACAGCGAAAGCTGGCCGAAGAGGCTTTAAGCCAACAGGCCGAGCGGGCCGCGCTGACCAACCGCATTTCCCAGGCGGTTCGCCGCACGCTCGAAGTTTCCGAGGTTTTTGAAACCGCAGTTCGTGAGTTGGGCGTGCACCTGGAAGTTGACCGTTGTTCGCTTTTCATGAAAGACGAACAGGCTGGACGCGTGACCAACGCGGCGGAATACCACGTGTCGGACGTGGTGCCGGCCGGCAGCGATTTTGACTTACCACAGGTTCAGGGTCTCAATGCCGCGATGGAGAAGTACGGGGTCCTGGCTTTCGACGATGTGGCCAATGATGAAAGAGTTCGCGAGTTGTACCAGGGGATCCTAAAGCGCTTCGACGTTAAGTCCATCATGTACGTCGGCGTCAGCGTGGGCGACGAACTGCTCGGCGCCTTTGCGCTGTCCACGACGCGCGGACTCCGTCATTGGAGCGAAGCCGATATCGAAGTAGCGAGGGCCGCCGCGGATCAGACAGGCATTGCCATCCGGCAGGCGCGTCTTTATCAAAAGGCCGCGGCCACTTCGATGCGCGAAGCTCTGGTGAACAAATTGAGCGTCGCCATCCGGGCCTCGCTGAGCCTCACCTCGGTGCTCAATACGGCGACGCGCGAACTAGGCCAGGCCCTTTCAGCCTCGCGCGTGGAAGTTCGTCTTTACGATGCCGCCGGCGACCAGTCAGTCGCCAAAGGTGAATACGTGGCGGCGGGTTGTAAGAGTGTGAACGACTTTGACGCCGGCTATGACGAATTGCTTCGTGGCCACTTCCTTAAGTCGTCAAAGCCGCTGGTGATTGGCGACACCCAACAATACGCCGAGGGCACGCCCGAGTTCGCCAACTGCATTCGACTTCGTAGCGCATGCACCGGAGCGCGATCGCAAATCGATTATCCGCTCACGGTTAATCGAGAATTCCGCGGCGTGATCTCGATTCATCAGACTGAGTCGATTCGCCGCTGGTCTGAAGATGAAGTGTTGCTGGTCGAATCGGTGGCGGCGCAATTGGCCACCGGTATCGCCCAGGCCGAGCTTTTTGAAATGGTCGCCCGGGCTAAGAAAGAGTGGGAGTCCACCTTTGACGCCATGTCGGACGGCATCTTCATTTTCGATCAAACCGGAAAGCTGGTACGCGTCAACCGGGCCGGCGCAGCCATGGACAACGCGCCTCCCGAATCGCTGCTCGGCCTCCAGTGTTGCGATATTCTGCGCACTAGTTCTGATGGCGCCGCCTGTATTGTCGAGCAGTCCCTGCGCCAATCCGAAAGCATCAATCTGGAAATAGTGCCGCAGCATTTAGCTCGGCCGGTGCTGGTGACGGTTGAGCCGGTTCTTGATGAGCGCGGCCAGAGGGTCGGCGCAGTTTGCACCGCGCGCGATCTTTCCGAACTGCGCAAAGTGGAAGCCGTGGCGCGCGAGCGGCAGTCGCTGCTAAAAAACATCATGGAGAGCGCCCAGGAAGCGATCTATGCGCTCGACAAAGAGGGCAACTACAAGTGGTGCAACCACGCCATGCTGGAGATGACCGGCTACGGAATAGACGCGATTATTGGGCACCATTTTCTCGAGCGCACCCACGAAGAAGATCGCGAGATGCGCACGGAAAAATTTGCCGCGGCTCTGCAGGGCGAAGCACAGAGTTTTGAATCGCGTTACATTGCCAGAGACGGCAGCGTCCGGTTTGCTTCAGTCAATAGCGCGCCGATCATAGTCGATGGAGAGACGACCGGCGTGCTTGGTATCGCCCACGACATTACCGAGCAGAAGCAAGAGAGGGATCGGGCGGCGCGAGCCGACAAACTGCGCGCGTTGGGCCAGTTGGCGTCCGGCGTGGCGCATGACTTCAATAACTCGCTGGCGGCAATCCTGGGCCGCGCTCAATTAATTCTCCGGCGCGTGAAGGATGAAGAATTGATTCGCAGCCTCGGCATTATTGTGACGGCGGCCGAGGATGCAGCGTCCACCGTGCGGCGGATTCAGACATTCGCGCGCAAGTCGGTGGCGGCCGAGTTGGAATTGCTCGATGTTGGCAGCCTCTTGCGCGATGCAATCGAAATCACTCGCACCCGTTGGCAGAACGAAGCGCGGGCCGAGGGCTCGAATGTAGACGTGACTCTGAATGCCGAAGAAGCATTGCTTACGCTGGGAAATGCTTCTGAGCTGCGTGAAGTGTTCGTGAACTTGATCGTTAACGCCGTGGATGCCATGCCTGAGGGCGGCAGCTTGACGATTTGCTGTAACCGCAATGGCAATCGACTGCGATTGCGTTTTTCCGACACCGGCACCGGCATGAAGGAAGAAGTGCGCGAGCGTGTATTCGAGCCTTTCTATACAACCAAGGGCGTACATGGGACCGGGCTTGGGCTGGCGGTGAGTTACGGCATCATCGAACGTCACCAGGGCCTGATCTCCGTCGAGTCGAAACTGGGAAGAGGAACGACTTTCTACATCGATCTGCCGCACGCGGAAGCGAGTGAAGTAAAGCCCGAAGAGAAACCGGCAGAGGGCCTAATGCCTTCACTCTCAGTGCTGGTCGTGGATGATGAAGAGTTCGTACGCGAGACGCTGGCTGAGATGCTCGAGGATCTTGATCACAAAGTGGTCATGGTCGAAGGCGGCCGCGAGGCGCTGCAGGAAGTTTCCATGGGCGATTTTGATCTGGTCTTTACCGACCTAGCGATGCCTGAGATGGATGGTTGGGAAACTGCCCGGGCCATTCGCAAACAACGGCCGGGGTTGCCGGTTGTGTTGGTGACGGGCTATGGAGCAACTGCGCAGCCGCCGTCAGGTGAACTTGATTTGGTGGCCGGCATAATCGGCAAGCCTTTCGACTTTGATCAGGTCACGGGAACTATTGCGCGGGTTTGTGGACCAGGTTTACCCGCGTGAGCAACAGACTAAGGAAACCCGAGCTCGCCCCGTCGAAAGAGTTAGGAGATCTTCAGACACAGCGCGGTCGCCGTCGCTCTTAGGACCGAGCCGACGAATGGGCTGGTTGTAATCTTGGCATAGAGGGCTCCGCCTTACATCTGTGGCGAAACTGCCTGGATGATGTAGGCGTTCCACTCTTGGGCTGAAGCATCAAAGAGGCTAACCATACCCCCGAGAAGAGAATCGTCCCCGCCCCCCGCAGTGCCATCAGAAACAAAGACGAAGGCGAGATTTATCTGGGCTTCGGAACTGCTTCCCGACGCATTAACGAGAGTGCCGGTGTCCTCGTAACCTGTGGCTGAGATGCCTTGTATCTCGATCGGCTTCGTGAAACTGCTATCAAAGTTGATAGTCCCCGAAATGCTCGAAGGTTCACCTTCATCAAGGGTGATGGTTCCCGTGTACACTACATTCGGTCCAGCGATCGGATCCCAGGCATCGAGAAGGCTGAACTTAAAGGTGTAACCGCTGTTATTGCTGGTCGTCATTTATCTCTCCTCTTTGTATTGTCATTATTCCAAAATGCTGTTGGAAGAAAGCTGACGGGCAATGAAGAACCTGCGCCTCAGGGTGTAGGTAGTGTCCCAGTCGGATGGGGCTGACTCTGCCCTGACTCGGATAGGATCAAGTTCAAGTCATTTGAGACCTGAATGCACATCGTCTTGAATTATGATTGAGCCTCGACGATTTTCAAGAGGTATTCATTATCTACACCTTCAGTAAGGGAAAACTTATATCCGGTCTGAAGGAAATCCTCGTCGTCGCTGACATCTATCGGCCAGCCCGGATATTGATTACCGTGGGCGTCAAAAACCCACATGAACTTAACGTTGTAATCTGTGGGATTCTCCCCTTTATAGACTCCACCAGCGACTTGCACGCCGTCATCAAACCGAGCGTACGCCATGACTATTGGAGAACCAGGGTTTATCTGGTCGGGCACAGGGGCCTGGCCTTGCATGAGATTGGTCCAGGCTTGCTTTCCGGCCTTCGGCAGAATCAAGTCTGCGGTGTATTTGGGTTCGTTGCTCATAAGCTTGCTCCTTAGTGAGAGGTCTAGCATTTTCAAAATTTCCTCTTGAATCGAGATCGGACCGAGAAACGTTTCGACCCATCTCATCAGGCTATGGCGTCATTGCGCCAGCCACCTTGCGGCTAACCCCCGCACCTAAGGAAAGCCGAGTTCGCCTTTGGGCCCGAGGTCCCAAACCAACTTTCCGCCGAGCTCGTTATTTAAATAGTTCAAACTTGCAGAGATTAGAATGAGGGCTGACTGCAAAGCCTGGATGGAGTCCCTGCCGCTACCGTGCTGAATTTTTTCGTTACCGATCCCAACCACCTGGAATGAGCATTGATAATCTGATGAGTCATCCGACTGTTGCGGCCGGCCGACAAAGACACTGACGGCTTTCTGGATATTGCTTTCATCAACAAAGTGAAACCTTCGGGTTGCTATTATTCCCCCGAGACCCTCGAGATCCATGTCACTCTCCCACCTGCTCGCGCTCGCTTTAATTGGCTTGGAACATCAGCCTCTCTTGAGTACCGAGAGAGATGCCCGCGTGGGAGCCGTGACTTCGAGGTTCCCGCGGCTATCGCGCCGGCGCATGCATGCGCGTGGGAACAATCCATGCCGGAGCTGCCGTCTTTGATTCGCTCACCTCGATCCAGCCGGACAAACGGGTTATCACCATCGGGGCTTCGTCCGAACGTCTGGTGGAAATATGGGTGTTGACTCCAATCATTTGGTGCGTCGATGTTGTCGTTGAGTTCGTCATGGCTTTTCCTTTCCTTAGTCGAATCGTGTGAGTTGGTATCCAGTTCTAGTTCACGCTCATCAGGCCTGCGCTAGCGGTGAAGCCGACGCCAAAGCCCACAACCATTGCCGGCCCGGCCCATTCTTTCTTTCCCGCCAGCATGAATCCGGTCGAAGCGCTCGACAGGTTGCCGAAGTTCTCGAGCACGTCGTAAGACTTCTCAACCTTGGTCGAATCCGTATCGAGATGAAGCTGCGAGCAGACGCCGTCGAGAATCTTCTTGCTGCCCGTGTGAATCAAGCAATCGTCCACCTGGCTCATTTCGGAAACCGGCGACATGGGATTGTCCAGTACGTCGTTCACGGTGGTGACTGCATAGTGCGCTCCCCGAGTTGGAACGGCGGGCCGCATGAAGTACTGCGGCTTACCATTCAGCGCGGGATGAGTGCTGTTGCTGACCATGGACAACAGATTTACGTCATCCGGGTTATCGTTGGTCAAGTGCGAGATTGGTCCGAAAGTGGGTTTGCCGGCCTGGTCGGTGCCGAGGAGCAAAGCCACCGCGCCATCGCCGAACAGCATTGACTGGATGACCAGCGTGGTCTCAGTGCGCTGCTCTTCAAATTCGGAATCAGTAATTTTGCCGTTCTTGCGCATCCGCGCGATTTCGCGGAAGCCGTGGTATTCGTCGCGGAGCAGCGGGGCTACATAAGGCGTGTGCGCTTCAGACATCAGCACGACGGCCATTTTTCCGGGGTTCGCCGCCAGGTACCATTGCGCAACTTCAACCGACTTCAGCATTACTGAACAACCCTGCGACTGCATGCTGACAGTGCTCAGAGAGCGCGGCAGCAGACCGTGGGTCCGCGCCATCACTTCGGAAGCGAGACAGGGAAGCATCTGGTCTGGGGTGTTGGTGGCCGCGATGAGCAAGCCAATCTGTGACGGGTCGCCGCCCCACTCTTCGATGCACTTGCGAGTCGCGTTCACGCCGAGTTCAGTCGTCGAGCTGGTCGGGTTCATCGGAGCGCCAGTCAAAAAGTCTGAGTAATTATTCATCGCCGAATAACGGTTCTCAACGCCGAGCGTGCAAATCGTGTTGATGAGCTCAGGCGAGAGTTTGTGCATCATCGATGCAATCAACTCGGTGGTGCTGATTTTGGTTTCGGGGGTGGCGGTGCTGGCTGATACTAGGCTAATCATTTTCTTGCTCCTTGAACTTTCTCTTATTAAATTGTTCTGCGTTCGTGCTGTTCCATTACAACAGTTGTGCCATGATCCAGTTGGAGCAGAAAGCAGGAAGTAAGTCGAAGAATAGTTAGACTTAGCACGATGAAGGGATGAGGTGAGCGCTCTGGCGAGCGGAACGAGCTCCGTGAGTACACAGTATGCACAAATCCGAAATCCCGATGGCTCGGGTCTTCAGCGCACAGAATGCTTAGCGAAACCCTTAGGAAAGCCTAAGTAATAAAGCAATCTAGCTGTGACGTGAGTCGCATTCGACGGCAAGGCAGGTAATTTGGTACTCAGGTATCCAGTGGTTACTAAGTATGCGAGGTCGCGGGCTTTGCCTAAAAAGGCGGGACATCATGGGACTTTATGGGCAAGCGAAATAGTTTTTGGGCAAGTACACCGAGAAGTGGGCCGGCATAATCCTGCCAGAGCTGTGTGCAGATTGCTTATTTTCAGAGTTCTCAAGCCTAGAACATAAGAAATTATGGAAATATGGCGGGATTATTGAAGGCGGTAGCAATATTTGGCAATTGCAAAATAAAGACTCTTGACACAGCAACAGAAAGGGTTCATTGTGCGGGCGCTTTAGCAGAAGGGATTGCGGGTTCAAGCTGACGGGCCGGGCAGCCGTCCCGGTTCCAACCCGGTAAAACGGCTGCGGACTCCCGATTCCTTTGCCACGGGTTCCAACCCCGTGGCCGCTAAAGCGCCCTTGCGCATAAGGCACGGAGGGGGTTTTACACGAAAGCCCTGCCAGTGTCAACAATTTCGAGGAAACCTCAGCTTATCAATAGGGCATACAGCAAGCGTTCCCCGACGCGGCCCATCAACTCGCCGAACTACAGCACTATCCCCTTCGCAGGATTCAATCTTTCCAGCTTGACCGTCAGGTAATCGGCAGATCCGCCCGTTTAGATCGTTATTGTCTTCCATAGGGCGATCCTAACAGGCGCGTCAAGTAAAGGATTTTATCAAGGACCTCAATTTAGAAATTCAATCTTCATGACGGGATGAATCTCGATTCCGTTCGGTGCGCTTGCTGATGCGTGCGGGCGATCGAAGAAGCCCTGCCCGGTGATCCTCACCTTCGTATTCGTGAACTTAAAGGTTCCGGCAGCCTGCGCTGAACCTGAAAATTTGGCATCAAAGGCTACGCGCGCCTGTGCAATCAGATTCCTCAGCGGTTGTGGCGTGGCGCTCAGACAGGTTTGCCTTGGTATCTCGGCAACCAATGTCTTTCCGTTACTGTCACGAACAATTAGATGATAGTCATCGTCGCCCGTGGCCCCGTTTTCCCATTTGTATTCAATGAGTGTTCCATCAATCTCCCAGATATTTGTTTCTGCCTGAGAATTGACGAACCGGGGCGTGTGTATGGCTAGTGGTCCCGGCACAGTCATGTTTCGCAAGTCATTGATTGTGGTATGCACTGGCGTTTTCAATTGGTGAGTTGCGACGCTGTTGTTTTGGAAGAGCACTTTAACCTGGGGATCGCTACATACCTTTACATTCCATCTTTCGGTGCCACAAAGAAAGACAGTGACCGGAAAGGCGAGCAACAGACCCAAAATGGTTAGGAGTGAAAAGCGGCGGATTGATTTCATGGTAGGGAGCCTCCTACGGTGTGAGATAGTAGAACGCCCCAGCTTATACACCCGCGCGGTTTGGGAAGCAATGTTTTCAGGGCACGATTTCGAAGCGTGAAAAGCGGGGAAGTAAATCCAGGGAAGGACGTTGAGGTTCGGGCAAGCCATTGGCTTTGCGGTCACACTCACTGCAAAGGGCTGTAAACTGTCCTATAGGCTTCTCTGACGACAATCTCCGGTCATCCCTACGCTTCCTGTGTTCAGGGTTTATGTTCAGCCACAGGCCGCACAAGCTAAGCAATTCGCTCCGGGCGATGTGATAGATCTGGCTATCAGGGCTAAATATGTATTGCGTCGCGTGGGTTTCTTCCATATCCTATGCGGACCTGACCGTTATGCTAACCAAGCCACAAGGTAGAACTGGCTAATGCCCTTTGCCCGGACGAAACGGGCGTTCCGGGCAT
>JAWVCT010000084.1:0-4282 GCA_033858155.1 Blastocatellia bacterium | reverse complement strand
TCGTGGTTATTTAGAAGAAGGATGAACAATTGAGCATACTTTCGCGACGTGAGCTACTCGCGGGGCTGACAGCCGGGGCAGTTTTGGTAAGCGGAGAGTCTTTTGCTTGGTCAGAAGGCGTTAATTCGGAAGCGCGCCTTGCCGACAATTCAGAATACCTGTTCGAGCCGGGGCTGAACTACCTCAACACCGCCGCGCTGGGACCAACACCTCGAAGCGTTCTCGATAAAGTTTTGAAAGCCTGGTATGAGCTCGAGTTGGATCCCGTGATGATGGCGTATGCTAATGGCGCCGTTCATATAGCCACGGATAAGGCACGCGAGCAAATAGCCGCTTTGATCGGGTGCACTGCCGACGAACTGCTCATTACCCGAAGCGCTACAGACGCGATGAACTCAGTTGCTCTCGCTCTTAATCTGGAACGTGGTGACCGTGTTCTGACCACTGACGTGGAGCATGAAGGTGGAAGCGTTGGTTGGACCTATCTAAAGCGACGTCGCGGTATAGACATCGACCTCGTTTCGATAGCGCCTGGTGACTTCGACACCAGAGCGATCGTTACGCGGTTTGAAAAGGCGATCATTCAAAAGACAAAGGTCATCAGCGTAAGCCACGTAATCGCGTCGACCGGTCTCCGAATGCCAATCGGCGAAATTGTGGCCCTGGCAAAGAAGCGCGGGATATTATGCGTCGTCGACGGCGCACAAGCCGTGGGCGGTATTAATGTCGATGTGAAGAAGTTGGGATGCCATGCATATGTAAGCACTGGTCACAAATGGTTGATGGGACCAAAAGGCACGGGGTTTCTTTACATCAGCAAAGAAGCGAGTTCACTGATCCAACCAGTGCAGCGCGAAGAAGGTGTTCGGTTCGTTGTTGGTTCGACGGGTGTCGGAAGTTTGCCACTGGTCGTAGGGCTCGGCGCAGCCGCCGAGGCAATGAGAGAACGCGGTCTCGCTACAGTCGAGAAGCGCATCATCGAACTGCGCGACCGAGCTTATACAGGTCTAACAAAGATCTCAAAGATCGACGTTGTGAGTCCGCCGCCCGGGCCACTCACTACTGCGCTGGTGGCGTTCAAACTTCCGGAGTCGGTCGACAGCCGAGCTTTCCGCGATGTCCTGCTCAAAAAGTACGCTATCGTCATCAAGGTTGCGGAGAAGAGGTGGTTTAACGGCAATCGAATATCACCTCATATTTTCAATACCGAGAAAGATATTGATATGGCAATTAAGGCAATCAGGACCGAGCTTGCTTAAGAGACAATTGTGAGCGAAACCATTTCCCCCAACACAACGATCGCTCAGTACACGATTGTCTCAAAGATCGGCGAGGGCGGGATGGGCGAAGTTTATCGCGCGCGCGATACCAAGCTTGGCCGCGACGTGGCGATCAAAGTTTTGCCTGCCTCACTGTCCGAGAACACTGATCGACTGAATCGGTTCGAACAGGAAGCGCAAGCCGCCGGTGCCCTTAATCACCCAAACATCCTCAGCATCTTTCACATCGGTACTCACGATGGCGCGCCTTACATCGTCTCGGAACTGCTCGAGGGCGAAGAGTTGCGTGACCGTTTGAATCAGGGTCAGCTTCCGCTGCGCAAGGTGATCGACTATACGCAGCAGATCGTCAGCGGGCTGGCTGCGGCGCATGAGAAAGGAATCGTCCATCGCGACCTGAAACCTGAGAATCTATTCATCACCAAAGACGAGCGCGTCAAGATTCTCGACTTCGGTATCGCTAAGCTGACAACGTCACCGCAGTCGACGAACATCGATATTTCTGAGGACGCCACGCGCAAAGTGTTGACGAATCCTGGAGTGGTGATGGGAACCGTCGGCTACATGTCCCCGGAGCAAGTTCGCGGTCAGCCGGCTGATCATCGTTCCGATATTTTTTCCTTCGGCGCAATCCTCCACGAGATGATCACCGGCCGGCGCGCTTTTCGGCGCGAGACGATGGCGGAAACGATGACGGCGATTCTGAAGGAAGAAGCGGAAGAGTTAAGCGCGTCGAATCCGAACATCAACCCGTCGTTGGAAAGAATCGTCAATCGCTGCCTCGAAAAGAAACCTGAGCGGCGATTTCAATCAACTGCCGATCTCAGTTTTGCGCTCGAAGCGCTGTCAGCGCCAACCAATTCCTCAGGCAGCGGACTTACGACTGCGGCGGCTGTCGCAGTGGCGGAGACTAAGCGTTCGGTTTGGCGTGAACGAGTTCCCTGGATCGCCACCGCAATTATTTTCTTATCATTTCTGGCCGCACTACCATTCGCAATCAAATATTTTCGACAGCCCACCCCGGCCCAGCCAGTGGCGGCAAGTTTCCTGATTACGCCGCCTGGGGCGGCGACCGCGGAAAAATCGACAGGGTTCAGTCAAATCGCCATCTCGCCGGACGGGCGAAATCTTGTTTTCAATACTTCCATTGATGGTCAAAACGAGATGTGGATCCGGCCGCTCAATTCGACGACTGCGAAACGTCTCGCCGGGACTGAGGGGGCCAACGGCTTTATGTTCTGGTCGCCCGACAGCCGTTCGGTTGTATTTCTGGCGGCTGGGAAAATTAAGAAGATTGATATTGTTGCTGGCCTCGTTCAGGAGATTTGCGATTTTGCCGCTGACCGGCGAGGTTTTGGTGGATCGTGGAGTCGTGACGGCACAATTATCTTTTCGGTGGGCGGCTTGGGCATATATCGCGTGCCCGCGAGCGGCGGCAAGCCCACAGCAATTCCCGGCTTCGAGAAATCCGAAGAAGTCCTCAAACGCTGGCCGCAGTTCCTTCCCGACAGCCGGCACTTCCTGTATCTGGCGACAACAGCGCTGAAGAACTCCTCGGAAGTAATGGTCGGCTCGATCGATGGCGGCGAACCCAAGCGTCTGTTTCTCTCGACTTCCAACGCTCTTTATGCGCCTTCGCTAAACGGCGTGGATCACATTATGTTTTCTCGGGGCGGCGCGCTACTGGCGCAAAGCTTCGACGCAGACAATCTCGTGTTGATTGGCGAACCTTCTCGCGTCGCGGATCAGGTTCGAATCAATTCAAACTCGCACGCTTTCGTTTCCGTTTCCGACAATGGCACGCTGGTTTTTGATCCAAGTTCCGACCTTGAGAACCGGCAACTCACCTGGTTCGACCGTTCCGGCAAACAACTCGAAACGGTCGGCCCGATTGGCTCTTACCTGCGCGCGCGACTGTCTCCTGACCAGAAACGGATCGCGGTTGCGCGTCGCGATCCGGGCGCGGGCGTCTTTGACATTTATGTTTACGACATAGCTCGCGGCACCAGTTCGCGCGTTACGACGAGCAACTCTGACGTGGAAAGCCTGGCCTGGTCTCCCGATGGAAATTACATCGTCTGGTCGTCGCGGCAGGTGACCAAGAGTGAGATGTACCGGAAACTCGCGAGCGGCGCCGGCGAAGTTGAAGTGATCGCCCAATCAAACAATCCCATCGGCATAACAGATTGGTCAAAGGATGGAAAGTTCATTCTTTACACCGATGCCGATCCGACAACCAATCTCAATCTCTGGGTCTTGCCGCTCGAGGGTGAGCGCAAGACCTACGTCTATTTTCAAACTCCCGACGAAGACGGCAATGGAAGGTTCTCTCCTGATGGCCGTTTCATCGTCTATCGCTCGCGCGAATCAGGAACGAATGAAATCTATGTGCAGACTTTCCCGGCTTCGGGTATGAAATTGCCAATCTCAACAAACGGCGGCACAAATCCTGTCTGGGCGCCGAGCGGCAAGGAACTCTTCTTCATCGCTCCGGATGGCAAGCTGATGTCGGTTGATATCGGTGCGGGCAACTCGTTTGAACCCGGGAAACCTAAAGTTCTTTTCGACATCATAGCGGCGAGAACGAATCAGGGGAACGACTATGACGTGTCCACCGACGGGCAGCGCTTTCTTTTCATCAGCCGCATGGCCGACGCCACATCATCGCTGGCGGTGGTAATTAATTGGAGTGCGGATTTGAAGAAATGACTCTTAACGCCGGCGCCAAACTCGGCCGTTATGGAAATCCGCTCGAAGATCGGCGCGGGCGGGATGGGAGAGGTCTATCGCGCCAACGATCCGCAGATTGGCCGCGACGTGGCAATCAAGGTTCTGTCCGCGGACTTCGCGGTTAACAAGGAACGGGTTGCTCGATTTGAACAGGAAGCACAGGCGGCCGGTGCGCCTAATCATGCAAATATTCCCGCTATCTACGATGTCAATAAACAGGACCACAGCCTTTATGTTGTATCCGAGTTGTTATCAGGCGAAGAGCTTCGTGA
>JAWVCT010000083.1:0-9300 GCA_033858155.1 Blastocatellia bacterium | reverse complement strand
GTCGCGCCGGTAACTGACGTCGGTTTCGCTGTCGCCGAAGAGAGGAACGGGTTGGGCCATTGATAGCGTTTGAGGATGTCGATATACATCTGCTCGACATCGGGAGGCGGCGGATTGTCGCTGCCGTTCAGCCACGCCAACATACTCGGATGATTTCGCAAGCGTTTGATTTGATCGGCTTGGGATTTGGCCGCGATGTCGTAATCCTCTTTGTCCCAAACCGGTCCCTCTTTGTAATCGTCACGGTGCTGCCAGTGCTCCCAGTGCGAGCAGCAGCACCAACCGGCCATGATCAGAATTCCATACTCGTCGGCGAGATCGAAAAAGTAATCCGGTTGAAGCTGCCCTTCCAGCCGAATCGTATTCAAGTTCATGTCTTTGACGTATTGAAATTCTGTCTTCAGACGATCCGGCGCGAAACGAAGAAACATATCTGAAGCCCAGCCACCGCCGCGGATCAGTACGTTCTGGCCATTAACTTTAAAAACGAGGTGGTTCTGCTTATCCAATTCGGAGGTGATCTCTCGAATGCCAAAGCGCGTACTTTGGCGGTCGGACAATTTGCCATCTACGGTGAACTCCATCTCCAGAACGTAGAGGTTCTGCGCCCCCAGATGCACTGGCCACCATACGCGTGGATGAAGGAGGTTGAGTTGGGGAAACTGATCGGGTGTAAAGGAAACCGACCTGGTCTCTTGCGGTCCGAGTTTGATCCGCTGCGAGAACCGAATTCCTTCGATGCGCCCACTCAAGACACCTTCGACTTCGCGTCCGGTGGCATTGTGCGCCTCGGCATTGACGGTCAGATGCGCCGTGTTGAGCGAGGGTAGATCGAAGTGCGTGACTGCCTGTGGATAACGGAGCGTCAGCGGGCCGCTGCTGCTGAGATAAACCTCGCGGAAGATCCCCATGTTCTTGTCCGGCGGCATCGGATTCCAATCCACCCAAGTCCAACCGAGGTCATCGGGCAGAGCCGGGAATACTTCCACTGCCAGGGTGTTGGGTTGGCCCACATGAATCGCATCGCGGATGTTCAACTCGTGAAGGCGAAATGTGCCGGCGATCTGATCCGAGCCGGCAATCTGTTTGCCGTTGAGCCAGATGTTCGCGCGAAAATTGACGCCATCGAGATGCAACCAAATATTCTGATCGCGATAGCCGGCAGGAAGCTGAAACTCGGTTCGATACCACCAGGAAACTCGGAACGGGCTGTCTTCCGGCATCGGTCTCAGCGAAAAGTTTGCGCCGATTGGATAGTTGCAGCCGGGTATCAGTCTTAGATTCATCCCCACTAATGGATCTGGATAAACTTTGTCGTCAACCAGGGTGCCAACGACCGTCGAAGGAACGCTCGCCGGATACCAACCCTTCGGCCGGAACTGATGCTGCGAGATCGCATCACCCTTCTCCTGAACTTTGGCGGAAGATTGTATGGTCCAGCCTGTGCGCAGAAATGTCTTATCAGGACGCGGCGGCTGACGTTTGTTCTGGGCAATCGCCGGCGCATTAGGTCCCAGGAGTAAGACGACGAAACCTAATGCCATTAGTCTAAGCATACTATTGGACCTCTGATTGCGGAGCGCGGACATCCTGTCCGCTTGAGCGCACAATTACTCGGCCGTATCAGGCACAACCGAAGCAAAGGGCCAACGCTCGGTATACCAGGACCACACAAAGAAAAAGACCGCGCCCAGAGAAAGCGTCCCCAGGCCAAGGAGAATCACCGGCCACGCCGTGGTCGCAAAAATAAAGATCCAACCGATGAGCGCGACCAGACAAGGCAGCGGGTACAGCCACATTTTATATGGACGGCGCATGTTCGGTGCGCGCTTCCTGAGCAGTATGAGCGCGAGAATTTGGCCGACGAACTGCACCAGGATTCGGGTAGAGATTAGCGCGTCAATCACGGTATCCAGCGAAAAGAAACTGCAAACGATCGAGATTACCCCGAGCACGATTAGGGCGACGTAGGGAAAGCGCTTCGTAGGATGAAGTCGCCCGAATACTTTGAAGAAATAACCATCGAGCGCGGCCGCGTAAGGAATTCGCGAGTAGCCGAGCAACAGCGCGAAGACCGAACCGAACGCCGTCCAGAGCACCATCGCCGTGAAAACCGTGGCGATCTTGGTGCCGTAGATCTTTTCCATCATTGCGGACACCAGGAAACCGGATTCAGGGTGCTTGTCCCAGGGAACAAACTGTCGCCAGGGAACCACACCGATAACGGAAAGATTAATCGCCAGGTAAATAATAGCCACGGCAATTACGCTGATGATGATCGAGCGCGGGATGGTCCGGCCCGGATCCCTCACTTCATCGCCGATGTAACAGATGTCGTAATAACCAAGGTAGTCGTAAACGCCGACGCGCGACGCGGCGCCGAGACCAAAAAGGAATCCGAGCGAAAACGTGAATGCACCCGGAGGGAAATCGAAAGCGCGGGCCGCGCTGAAATGCATGGCGCCCGTTATCATGACCGCGAGAGTCGTCAGCAAGGTGCCAATCCACAGACTGACGGTAATCGTGCCGATCGAAGTGATGCGGCGATAAAGCAGCACGATGTTAACGACGCCGACCCCGGCGGCGACCAGGAACGTCGCGCGTTGCGTCATGCCAGTCCAGATGTATGCGGTATACCTGGCGAAGCCTATATAGCCCGAGGCGATTTCCAACGGCCCGCTCAGAATGAACTGCCAGATAAACAAAAATGCCATTAGCCTGCCGAAGGTTTCCCGGCCGTAACCCTCTCGCAGGTACAGGTACGAACCTCCCGATCCGGGCATGGCGGCGCCGAGTTCGCTCCAAACCATCCCGTCGGGAATCGCGATCAGCACAGCGACAATCCAGCCCAACATCGCCTGTGGCCCACCGAGCGCCGACATTAAGAGTGGAATCGTGATGAAAGGGCCCACGCCAATCATGTTCGACATGTTCAGGGCTACCGCCTGAAGCAGCCCAAAGCGTCGCAGTAGAGGCGCGTCTTCTTTTTCCGCTTTCCGGGATTTAGCTGCCATGGAGATTTGAATCGTCGTTTGAAGCTCACATCATATCTGAACATGAAGTTCTGTAAAGAGTCTTGTTTGCAGGCTGGCTCAGTTTCGAGAGCGGCCGCCAGGTGAGCGCAATGTGGAGTCCGGCGACTTGTCGCCGCTTACCAAAGCGCTGACAAGTCAGCGCACTCCACACAAACCAGAGTCTGTGTCAAAAGCCCGCAAGCAAGGGACGACCTCCCATCGCATCAACACAACTTTTCGCCGCCAATCGTCCTAAATCAAGACTGATCGCGAGTGTTGCCCTCCCTCACGGTCGGGCTGCTGACACAGAATTTCTCTGCCCGTTATCGCTTGAATATCCCTTGCCAATAGACGAGAATAGCGACGCAGTTTCTTTCGATCCCTTCCTAAAAGGAATACTAATCAGATGAGAATAGTGGCTCTCGTGCTTGCGATTACTGCGCTTTCACTCTGCCTCGGCCTTCCGGTACATTCGGCAAAAAACATGGGCGCCTCTTCGCCTCAATCAGGCGAAAGAGGGCTAGTGCCCGCGGACGTCGACGATAGCGATCTGTTCTTTCAAAACGCTATTCGCACGGCAGGACCGGAACGTGATAACTCGCAAAGGATCGAGGCGCTGCTCAAGCGAATGACGCTTGAAGAAAAAGTCGGTCAGATGACCCAGCTTGCGATCGGGATGATTTCAAGCGGCCGGGATCAAAGCATTCAGATTGATCCGGCCAAGCTGGACAAAGCCATTGTCCACTACGGCGTTGGATCCATTCTCAACGTCGCGGAACAGGCCCTGACTGTGGATAGATGGCACGAGATCATCAACCAGATTCAGAACAGCGCGACCAAAAAAACGCGTCTGGGAATTCCGATGATCTACGGCATCGATTCGATCCACGGCGCGAACTATGTGCAGGGGGCCACGCTGTTCCCGCAGGAGATCGGCATGGCCGCCACCTGGAATCCTGAGTTGATGAAGCGAGGTGCGGAAATCGCCGCGATGGAAACGCGGGCTGCCGGAATCCCCTGGAGCTTTTCGCCGGTGCTCGATATCGGACGACAACCGGTGTGGCCGCGCTTCTACGAAACGTTCGGGGAAGATCCGTATCTGGCTAAAGTAATGGGCGTAGCTTTCGTGCGCGGCATGGAAGGATCGGATGTCGGATCGCAGGACCACGTGGCGACCAGCTTGAAACATTACATGGGCTACAGTTTCTCTTTTAACGGCCGGGATAGGACGCCGGCCTGGATTCCGGAAAATTATCTGCGCGAATATTTTCTGCCGACCTTCGACGCCGCGGTCAAAGCCGGCGCCCACACCGTAATGGTCAACTCGGCGGAGATTAACGGTGTTCCCGGTCACGTCAACCATCATATATTGACCGACATCCTGCGCGGCGAATTGGGCTTCAAGGGATTTGTTGTCTCTGATTGGGAAGACATCAAGAAACTGGTCACAGTTTGGCACGTCGCGGCGACTGAGAAGGAAGCGACCCGGATGGCAGTGATGGCCGGCATCGACATGAGCATGGTACCGCTCGATTACAGCTTCGCGGATAACTTGATCGCGTTGGCGAAGGAAGGCGCGGTGCCGCAGTCGCGAATCGATGAAGCCGTGCGCCGAATATTGAAAGTTAAGTACGAGCTCGGACTCTTTGAGAACCCAAATCCCAATGCGGCGCTCAAGTCGAAGATTGGCCTGGCGGAATCGCGACAAGCCAGTCTGCAAGCGGCCCGTGAATCGATGACGCTCTTAAAAAACACCAGCGATCTTTTGCCGCTGGCAAAAAATCGTAAGGTGCTGGTTACGGGTCCAACTGCCGACTCGCTCATCTCTCTCAATAACGGCTGGAGTTACGTCTGGCAAGGGTCGGAAGAATCACTCTATCCCAAGGATCGGCCGACCATTCGTCGCGCGATTGAAGCAAAGGCCGGCGCGGCAAACGTGACCTACGTTCCCGGCACAAAAATCACGCGCCGCGCGGGCTCGCCATCAAACGGCACCCCGACGAATATCGAAAGTGAAGTGGACATCCCGGCCGCTGTGCGCGCCGCCAGGGACGCCGATGTGGTTGTGCTTTGTCTGGGCGAGGGATCCTACACCGAAACACCGGGCAACATCCCGGATTTGACGTTGGGCGAACCGCAACTCAAGCTGGCCGAAGCGATCGAAGCAACGGGCAAGCCCGTGGTCCTAGTGCTGGTGGAGGGTCGCCCCAGAATCATCAATCGCATTGTGGATAAAGCCGGCGCGGTGCTGATGGCTTACAACCCGGGCAACGAAGGTGGACAAGCGATCGCCGACGTCTTGTTCGGCGACTTCAATCCGTCGGGAAAACTTCCCTTCACGTACCCGCGCACGCCGAACGGTTTGCTCACCTACGATCATAAAGCCTTCGAGACCGAGAGTTTCGACAACGCCGGCTTCACTCCTCAGTTCGAATTCGGCAGCGGGTTGAGCTATACGACTTTTGCATACAGCGATCTGCGGCTGAACAAGAAGACGATCGCCGGCAATGAGGATATTTCGGTGAGCGTCACCGTCAAGAACAGCGGTAAGCGGGCGGGCAAGGAAGTCGTCCAGCTCTATCTCAGTGACCTCGTAGCTTCTTTATCGCCCCCCGGAATAAGGCTGAAACGTTTTGCGAAGGTCTATCTGGAGCCGGGTCAGACCCGGACCTTGACCTTCAAGTTGCGGCCTGACGATCTTTCATTCATTGATACCAACAACAAACGCGTCGTCGAGCCGGGCGAGTTTGAGGTGGCCATAGCCGGCCTGAAGGACAGGTTCGAATTGAAATGACGTCTCGTTTCGCTTTAGACCACTAGTGGTTTAATACTCGCCACTTAAACGGGAAGAGCTTACCGGCTTGGCTGGCGTCCAGTTTCACGTCCAGCAGCGAGGCGGCACCGGCAAGAACCGGATCCTCATGGTCACGTAGACTTCTGGCGCTGGGTAATAGCACCAGATTCGGCGTCACTCCTGCTCCTTCCAAACTGGTCCCATCCGACATGATGATGTCGGCATCTGTAACACTTGCTCCGTACACAATGACTGTGTCCAGCCCCATCTGATGGGGGTAAACACGGCTTCTCATAACTTTTCCCGAGGTGCGATCTCCGAGCACCACGCCGCGCTTTTCCAGTTGCACTACGCGCGCGAGCACCTCGGAGGCAGAAGCTGACTCACTATCAACCAGCACCACCAGTTTCCCCTTGAATCCACCGTCGCCCCTGGTCTTGGCGATCATAGGTTTGGCTTCTTTGCGCCGCTTCAATTCCCCCACTGTCACGTCGTGGTCGCAAAGATCTCCGATCAGTCGAAGCAGGGTCTCTTCCGCGCCGCCGAGGTTTCCTCTGAGGTCAAGTATCAGCGCCCGGTGTTTTTTAACCCTATCGATCTGCACGTCCACCTCGTCCCTGGTAAGGTTGAACTGTGGCATCTTCCAAATTATCAGGTCGTCGCCGAAGGTGCTGTAACGGTGGGCGTTCATCAATTCGTCGTCGTCTTCCTCTCTCTCGTACTTATTGAGATCTATTGTATCCGTGAGATCAACTGTCCGCTTACTCAACTGGACCGTAGCCTTGACTTCCAATGGCCGGGCCGGCCCGCCAGGACTTTGCACGACCAGTCTGACAAGGGGCCGCGGCGCAAGGCGGTGGTAGAGATAATAAAAGATCCAGGTGTTTGCCCTGGTCGGACGGATGCCGTCGATTGAGAGAACCTGGTCGCCGGATTTCAGCCCCTGCCCCTCGGCATCGCTGTTAGGTTTGACCTCTGTGATGTAGCCGTTGTCGCCGAACATTTTCATGAGCCAACCATACTCAATCACGGATTGCCTTTGAGGAGGTATGAAGGCCGTATGCGAGTCGTTGAAGTCAAGCAAAACCTGCGCGATGACGCCGAAGATTTCGGCATTCGACTTCGTCAGATTGATTTTGCTCTCGGCTAATTTGAAGCGCGCGTCGAGGTCGATTCCGTGAAATGTGGGGTCGTAATAATGCTTGCTGATATCCTCTTTGATTATCTTCAGCATCGTTACTCCACGATCACGGTCCTGACTGCTGAATGATTGCGAAGACGCCGGCGATGCAGCGCAAAGTACGAATGCGCCGATCAGCAAAGCAAGGCCGCATATGAGACGGCCCGGTTTATTCTTGTTCATAAATGGTCTCCCCCGGCGAGTTTGTTGAGACAATTCACCGCGACGAACCCGAAAAGAATTGCACCGCGTTGTGCGTGAAACAATTTTCCTGAGCTCGTGCGAACAGGCACGAAGAAGCTGCCTCGCAAGCGAACTCTTTCAGGCAGCTTTAATAGCGCATAATCGATCCGGAAGGCAAACTGTTTATTTAGTCCCTGATGCGATAAACTGCGCACGACTCCAACTTCAGTTTTGTCTTCAGTGGAAAAATAGATGAAGATTCGTCAATCCATACTGGTTACCATGGTGCTCTGTGTCCTGATAGTGCCCGCCCAATCGCAAGATAAAAAAGAGCCAAAGAAGAGTGCTGATGACGACGATGTAATCAAAGTTACTTCGAACCTCGTAAGCCTGGACGTGATTGTCAAAGACAAGAAGGGCAGGCCCATCACCGATCTCAAACCGGAAGACTTTACGGTTTCTGAAAACGGCGTGTTGCAGAAGATTGAGTTCTTCGACTCGACACTCAATAGCGGCAGTGAAACCCTTCAACCCGCAAACGCAACCGTTTCCCCTCAACCAGGGCCGCGCACCCCAAACGGCCTGCCGCGAAACATCATTGCCCTCGTGCTGGACGGTCAAAGCACCGAACTCGCGAACTTGAAATACGTGCGCGAAGGCATCGTCAAATATATTCGCGAGCGTATATCGGATAGCGATTCGGTGGCACTTTTCTCTATCTCCGGAGGTTTGCAATTGCTGCAACCTTTTACTCACGGCAAAGAGAGACTCATCGCGGCCGTTGAGAAAGCGTATGACAGCTCGACTGTTTCCAAGACTTCTGAGGCGCGAAGCATTGCCGAGAACATCAGCTCACTTCGGGATCGAGTAGCGGGAGGGCCAAGTGGGCCGATCGCGGCTACGCCGGCGGGTGGGGCGGCTGGATCGGCGGCCGCCGAAGCCCTGGTCGCGCAGCGGATGCTTGAAGAATATATTCAACTGCGATCGGCGCTCAGCGCGCAACAGACGCGACCCGTCCTGGCCGCGCTGGCGGCAATCTCCGAGGGCCTGCGCTCGATACCGGGCAAGAAGACGCTGGTAATGTTCTCGCAAGGATTTGTCGCTACTGAAGCGCTGGATTGGCAAGTGCAAAGCACGATCGACATCGCCAATCGCGCGAATGTAACCATCTATATTATCGATTCGAGCGGCCTGACCGGTGGTACCCCCACGTCAGGGGCGCTGGTAGCTTCCTCTCCGCTGGGGGGAATCTCGGGGGCCATTGACCCTGAACATCGGCGAAGGGCCGGAGCCGGTGAAAGCATTTTTGACATAGCTCGACAGGAGGGTCTGAATCGGCAACAGGATCTCTTGTATCGAGTCTCAGAGGACACCGGCGGGCGCTTTTTGAAAAACACCAATGACATCGCCGGCGGCCTGGAGCGCATCGATACGGAAATTCGTTCGCGCTACACTTTGGCGTATCGCAGTACGGACCAAAACTTTGACGGTAGTCTTCGAAAAGTGAAGATCGAGGTGCGCCGGCCTGAAACCAACGTATTGGCCCGTCCCGGATATTACGCGATTCCACCGAGCCAGATCATTCCGTTCTCTCCGGCCGATAACAAATTGCTGGCGAGCTTTGCAACCATCTCAGCCCATCCGACCTTGCCCTTATCGTTGGAGTTAGACTCTTTCAGATCCGGCGAGGGCTACTACACGGTGCCCGTCTCGTTCGAAATACCCCCGTCCGCGGTGGAGTTTGCCCGCAAGGGAGATCAGCAGCGTTTGCAACTCGAGGTCCTGGCCGTGGTCCGAGCTGAAGGTCAGGACAAGGTCCTTTCGCGCCTGGGCGGATTTTTCGACATCGCCCTGACTCCCCAGCAATACGAATCGATCTTGAGTGACAAGATCTTTTATCGACAGGACATCCATTTGGCGGCCGGTAACTACGCCGTTGATTTGATTGTCCTGGATCGGACATCAGGAAAGTCGGCCGCGAAACGCCAGAAACTGGTTCTGCCGGTTGCCGGTTCCGAATTCTCGACCACGGAAGCAGTTCTGAGTCGTCACGCGGAGCAGCTTAAGTCGGCTGCGGCAAGCGGAGATGTGCTGAGCGAGGGGAAAGTGCAAATTCGCCCTTCGCCAAG
>JAWVCT010000082.1:0-52445 GCA_033858155.1 Blastocatellia bacterium | reverse complement strand
ACCTGACCGTTATGCTAACCAAGCCACAAGGTAGAACTGGCTAATGCCCTTTGCCCGGACGAAACGGGCGTTCCGGGCATCCTCTGAATCGGCGCACAGTTTAGTATTAAATAATACTGAAGGCAAGGGAAATCCATCAGGAGGTCGATCCTGATGGGTAGAACGAAGCGCGACTACCCGCGCAAGCTTGCGCGGAAACTAAAGAAGATTAGAGTCGGGTTGAAACTGTCCCAGGGTGAGATTGCCGAACGGTTAGGCGTGAAGGATCGGGCGAGCATCTCACAGTACGAGAACGGCAAGATCGAACCACCGCTGCCACTGCTTCTCAAGTATGCTCGCTTGGCCGGAATCTCTACCGATGTGCTGATTGACGATAAGCTGAGTCTGCCGAAATAAGGCGCTCTACTGGGTTATAGTGCGTTTCATCGATGAAACAAAGTTGTTGACTTTGTACACGTGAGACGCTAGAATTCAGCCTACAATTCGCGGGATTTTAGCCCATACGAACATTGGAGACAGTAGTATGCGGCCAGAGCACATAGACTTGCTCGCCCTTTGCAGAATCAAGGGCGTTAGCTGGTATCTCATAGCACGCGAGGCCAGACGGCCCGACGGTCTAGAGCGCCTTATTCAAGGCGCGTTCAAAGAAAACACGCTTGAGACGGTTAAGGCGAAAGCGGCGATCATTGCTGCTCGCCTTCAATTTAGCGAGCTACAGGACGAAGCCTGTCGCGAGCTAGAATCAGCCGCCGCCGAAGGCATCTCCATTACTACTGTCCTCGATGAAGACTATCCGCTAAATCTCCGCATGATCTACAACCTTCCGCCCTTTCTGTTTTACCAGGGCAAGTTAGATGCTGAACAGGACGCTTTATCTGTTGCTGTGGTCGGCACTCGCGCAGCCAGCGCAGAGGGCCTAAAGCGAGCGAATAAGATGGCCCGTATGTTATCTGAGCGAGGCATCACTGTTCTGTCTGGCCTAGCTTTTGGAATCGACACTCAGGCTCATAACGCAACTTTAGACGCGGGTGGTCGAACCGTGAGCGTTATTGGATCTGGGTTGCGGCAAATTTATCCAAAGGAGAATCGGGGTTTAGCGGAACAGATCGCCCAGACGGGCGCTCTGGTTTCTCAGTTCTGGCTTGACGCGAGGCCGACAACGTATTCCTTCCCGCGACGCAATATCACCATGTCGGGCATGGGACAGGGGACCGTTGTCATCGAAGCTTCAAAAACATCAGGCGCGAAGATGCAAGCACGGCTGGCGCAGGAACATGGCAAGAGAGTTTTCCTGGTTAGCCAATTGGTAACACAGCAAAAATGGGCGCAGGACTATTTGAAACGCCCACGCGTTACTGAAGTCAGGGATATCGAGGACATCATAAAGCAACTCGACACAGTTGCGCGTATTCGCCTACGAACTGAGCAAGCCCAACAACTAAGCCTCAGCCTGTGACGTGTTAAGACTGTCATCTCTACCAGTCAAACCACTCGGCTTCGGGAAGTGTCGAGCCTGTCCGTACTACGAAACCGGACCGGCCGAACTTTGTTTTGCTTGTGCCCATGAGAGCATTACCAAGCTGGCACATTCGGCTGAACGGTGCAGGGTTTGTGATCGGCCATACGATCCAGACGAGAAGAAGTGTCACAACCCAATCTGCAATTGGAATGACAGGTGTTTCAAGTGGAACTTTTCTATTGCAATGCGAAACGGCGAGATTGAGCGAGTGATTGGGCGTTACAAATTCCACGGTCGTCACCATTGGGCAACGATCTTTGCCAGAGTGTTGGTTGGATTTCTTGAAGACGAGTCGGAACTATTCAAGCAGTTTGATCTAATAGTTGCCAGCCCAACATACGTGGGACCTGAGGCGCGCTTTGATCATACACGGCGTGTCATTGAACTCGCGCATGTAGAGAGTCGAGGTGAGTGGCCGTTCGATGTCGGTGCCGCATCGAAAGCGATTATCAAAACTGCTGACACTCCAAAAATGAAAGAACAGAAGAGCTGGAAGATGCGTGACGAGATCGCAAGGAACAATCTTCGAAATGCTTTGACGGTTCCCGATCCGCGCAGGACGAAAGGAAAAGCGATTCTTGTTTACGATGATGTATTCACGGACGGGCACACGCTTAACGAGGTTGCGCGCTGTCTCAAACTGAAAGGTCAAGCCCGCGAGGTTTGTGGTGTCACTCTAGCTCGTCAACCCTGGGGGCGACGCTAACGCTTCTTAGCTTTCGGTTCCCTGCGGGGCTTATTCCAGTATGGACTCTTACAGGCCGGACAGAATTTTGGTTCACCTTCGCCTTTGGGTGGCCACTCATGCGTACAACGTTCACAGACCCAGTACCAGACGATCTTTTTTACCTTGCCCATGAGCCGGATGTTAGCCTGAATAATATATTATGTCAAGTAACACATTTCGCTTGACAGAACATATTATCCAAGATAATATAGTGGGCGTAGTGAAAAGGCCCTGGCGGCGCTAACCACCAGAGCCCATTTTGAAAACCAAACGCGATTGCTCGCATCGGATTCCCAAGCAAAATCATTGTGAGCCAGTCGCTATTGAAAGGCAAGGTTCACAATGCAAAGCGCCCTACACGTAGTCAGGCCGAGTTATCCACAGAACTGGCAGGCTTACAATAACGCCCAGACCAATGAAAAGGATCTATTCCAGTCGCTCCTGGTTGAACTATTGAAGGGCGTAGGCGAGCCTTCGCAGACTATGGGACGCCCGCGCATTCCGTTTGAAGATATGATCTTCAGCGTAGCCTTTAAGGTATTCTCCACGGTATCCGGGCGTCGATTCATGAGCGATCTCCGCGATGCACACGCAAAGGGGCACATATCGAAACTGCCTTGCTACAACTCAATTTTCAACTATCTCGAAAGCGAAACCCTGACGCCGTACCTCAAAATGTTGGTTGAGGAAAGCAGTATGCCGCTACAGGCAATTGAGCGCGACTTTGCCGTTGACTCGTCCGGCTTCTCAACTGGCGTTTACAAGAAGTGGGCAGATGCGAAGTGGGGCAATGTTCGGATCAAGTATGGCGAGAAGCAACCGAGCGATGTAAACCGTAAGGATTGGGTAAAGGCTCATGTGATGTGCGGCGTCAAAACCAATGTGATCACCGCCATTGAAGTTACTCACGCTCACGCCAGCGACCACGGGCAATTTCAAACCCTGGTTGAAACTACCTCACAGAACTTTGTCGTGGATAGCGTGGCCGGAGATAAAGCCTATAGCTCTTATCGTAACTTGCAGCTTGTTCTCTCCAAGGCCGCGATGCCCTACATCGATTTCAAAGTGAACGCCAAAGCTGATCGTAATAGTCCCGGAGCGTGGCGGCGCATGTTCCACTACTACTCTTACAACAAAGAGGAGTTCATGCGGCACTATCACAAGCGCAGCAACGTCGAAACCGTCTTCCATATGATGAAGTCGAAGTTTGGTGACAAGGTTAGAAGCAAGACGCCGACCGCGCAGATGAATGAAGTTCTCTGCAAGGCTCTTTGTCACAACCTCTCGTGCCTGATCCAGAGCATGTTCGAATTGAACATCAAGCCTGACTTCTGGCAAGAGGGCTAGATTTTAGTTATCTTTTCAAGAGGAGCATTTCAAATGACCCAAACCGACCCGAGCAAAGAAGTTCGCGTCCTAGTCAAGTCAACGAAGCGTGGCTATGTAACCGGGCAGAGCTTGGAAGGTCCGGTGACATTTACCGTCAATCGGGAGCTTGCCTACGTCTTCCAAACGCTTGAAAGCTTAGGCGCGTTTGTCAGGGATTTCGAGTACATACCGCATGAGGGTTTGACGACGGAAGAACTATATCCAGAGTAGAGCAGGCTCCCTGTTTTATGACGATTCTGCTTGCTTTGCTAGAAAAACAAGGCTAAAATTGTCTTTCTAGCTATTGCGCTCGGGTGCATTCCCAACCACAAGTTGTTGTGCTCTTTGCGTCTTTCGGTTTCACGAATGAAACACTGTTGAGGGGCTGCGATGCCAGATTTCTATGAGTTTTTTGCGGGAGGCGGCATGGTGCGGACCGGGTTAGGCCCGGACTGGCAGTGTCTTTTCGCAAACGATTTTGACAATAGGAAAGCCGCATCGTACCGCGCCAATTTTCGAGACGACGTAATAAGGACCGACGACGTTGCCGATATTACTTTGGCTAATCTTCCTGGTCGCGCCAACCTTGCCTGGGCTTCATTCCCTTGCCAAGACCTATCCCTGGCGGGAGCGGGCGCAGGGCTGCGGGGCGATCGCTCCGGCACCTTCTGGCCCTTCTGGAACCTAATGAAAGGGCTTGCCTCCCAGAAGCGCCCGGCAGACCTGATCGTTCTGGAAAATGTATGCGGAACTCTTACCTCGCACAACGGCAAGGACTTCGCTTCAATCTGTCGCTCCTTTGTGGATTTGGGCTATTCAGTGGGCGCATTAGTTATCGACGCAAAGCTGTTTGTTCCTCAGTCAAGGGCTCGCCTGTTCATCGTCGGCGTTCATGAGAAGATAACAATCCCTACGAACCTCATCAGTCAGGGGAGCGTCCTTCGGTGGCATAACAAGGCGTTGACGACCGCATACGCTAAACTCCCGCGCAACGTCCAAGATGAATGGATATGGTGGAATCTGCCATCGCCACGCACTCGTAGACTATCGCTCGCGGATATCATCGAGGAAAACCCCGTCCACCCTGAGTGGTTCACGGTGGCAGAGAATAAGCGCCTCCTTGCAATGATGAGTGATCTTAACCGCGAGAAACTGCGAAAGGCTAAGAGTATGAAACGCCGCGTAGTTGGCGGCATTTATAAACGCACACGCAGCGACGAAAACGGTCACAAAGTGCAGCGCGCTGAGATTCGCTTCGATGAAATTGCCGGATGCCTTCGGACTCCCGCTGGCGGATCAAGCCGTCAGGTGATCTTGATCGTGGAAGGCGACTCGGTGCGGGCGCGTCTGATCTCAGCCCGAGAAACCGCGCGACTGATGGGCCTGCGCGATAGTTATTTACTTCCCGAAAACTACAATGAGGCATATCATCTCACTGGCGATGGCGTAGTTGTCCCGGTTGTTCGCCATCTTGCCAAATTTATCCTTGAACCCGTTCTCGATTGCATAGCAAAGACAAAATCAATGGCGGCCTGAGCGTAATACCCTGCCGGCGGGAGCCTCAGGTCAAAAAGCTGGTGCAGGAGTATGCCGATGTGTTGAAAGCGGAGGCGCACACCCTTGGCAATCACGCACTAACAGAGCGCGAGTTTTACGATAGCGGTCTGTTTCGCGGAGCCATCGAACGCATACGCGGCCAATTCTCCGCAACCATGCGAGAGAAACGTGAGTTTGTCCGTCATATCCTCAACCATCTCCAGGATCGCGGCTTTATTAAGAACTGGGAATCTGTCGAACTGGCGAACAGATATGATTATCTCGTTTACTTCGATAATGGTCGGATTGCGGGCATCGAAACTAAAGGCTGTTTGGACGGAAACAACGCCACGATCTATGAACGGCCGCCGCAAGCGCATGAGTTTATCTTGTGGAGCGTCTGCACAAACGCGGCTGGCGATCTACGCAAAAATGCTTGGTCCGGCATTCACACGCGGTTAGGCGTTGAGATCATTGTGAAAGGGAAGCCCGTTGACGGTCTTGTAATTTGGGATATGTCCTGCGGCAGCATTGGGCGGCCCTGTCCGAAGCTGGCGGCCGACCCGAACCGAGCAACAACGGTTTCTCACTACAGACTGCCGCCCCCTTGCGTCTATGTCTTTCCTCGCACTATTCCAACCCCTCGCGATAACCCCCACCCGCCCGCGCAGTCGATTGGCGAGGTCTCGATATTGAAGGCGCTACATGACTGTTTTGGCGGACAGCATGATGAGGTTAACTACGTCGATTTTGAAGTGGAACACCACGGAAACGACACGAGGCGCAGGACAATAATCACGAGGGGTGGGGTGGTGCAAGTTACTTCCAACATGACAGTTATTAAGCGATCCAGTTTGTCCTAATGGAATCGTCCGAACTAAGAAGCCGCACCATGCGGGCGGTCAAAAGTAAGGACACCTCGCCTGAGTTGTTCGTCCGGCGAATACTCCACGCCAAAGGCTATCGCTACCGCTTACACCGATCCAATCTCCCTGGCTGCCCTGACATCGTTTTCCCAGGCCGCAAGAGTGCGATCCTTGTACATGGCTGTTTCTGGCACGGCCACGACTGTGCACGAGGAGCACGGGTCCCTAAAACCCATACTGTGTATTGGACCGCTAAGATTAGCCGGAATGTAGCCCGCGACATTGAACACCTAAAAGCACTATCTCAGCTAGGATGGAAAGTCTTGACCGTTTGGGAGTGTGAGTTGAAAAACGAATCAGCCCTGACTAAAAGGCTTATCCGTTTCCTCAAGTAGGACTTTTTAGGCAAGCCGCTGACTTTCTGGGCAAACGGGACTTTTTAGGCAAAGCCGAGGTCGCGAGGTCGCGAGGTCGCGGAGGTCGCGAGGTAGATATGGTCACCTGAGGGTAACCATTGGCACAAGTATGACTCCGCTTCGAAAGACATCAAAGGTGAGGATTTCGGCAGAGTGATCCGTGTTTGCAGTTGATTCAACGGGCCTCTCAACCTCCAGCTTTGCTCGATGGGTGGATCGCAGATCGACCCTGAGCCCTTTTTAGGAAGGACACCCTGTTTGGGCGTTCAATCTATTGCGCACGAACCAAGTATAATGCTCGGGTCGGAAGCGAACTGAAACTGTCCATTTATAAATGAAACGATCCGGAATCGCAGATCTACCGCTCCACGGCGGCCGCGTCCCGCAATGGCTGGCCGAACGCATGACCATGCTGGGCACGGCGATCACTGAGACGATCATTCACGACTACGGCACGTCGGCATTTCTCTCTCGTCTCAGCGATCCGTTCTGGTTTCAGGCGCTGGGCGCCGTGATGGGAATGGACTGGCACTCTTCGGGGATCACCACCTCGGTCATGGGCGCTTTGAAGCGCGGTCTGGCGCCGCGCGCGAATGAATTGGGGATATACATCTGCGGCGGCCGTGGCAGACATTCGCGAAATACGCCGCACGAATTGCGACAGCTCGCCGAGCGTCGCGGCTTTGACGGCGAAGCCCTGGTTCGCACCAGTCGCCTGACCGCGCGCGTCGACAACAACGCGATCGCCGATGGATTTCAGATCTACCTGCACAGCTTTGTGCTCGCCGCCAACGGCGAATGGACGGTGGTACAGCAGGGCCTGAATGATCAGAGCGGAATGGCCCGGCGCTATCACTGGCACTCAGCGTCCGTGCAGGATTTCGTTGCCGAACCGCACACCGGAATCGTGGGCGAGCATCAGGGCGTGATCATGAATCTCGTCGATGCCCAGGCAGGGCCGGCGCAAGCCGCGATGCTGGATATCGTTCGCGAACATCCGGACAGGACCCTCGGCGCCACGCGCCATCTAAGTATGCCGGCGCATCACGATGTGCGCGCGCGCGATGTAGACCTGAAACGTCTGGGCGCTGTGCTCGCGGTTGCGTACGAACGCGACCTGCACGATTTCGCCGAACTCCTGCTGCTGGAAAAGCTCGGTCCGCGTACTTTGCAATCACTCGCGCTGGTGGCGGAAGTCGTACATGGCGCGCCCAGCCGCTTCAAAGATCCGGCGCGTTTCTCGTTCGCGCACGGCGGCAAAGATGGTCATCCGTTTCCAGTGCCTTTGAAAACGTACGACGAATCGCTCAACTTCCTGCGCGCGTCGCTCGACGCCGCCAGAGTCGGCGACCGCGCGAAGATCGATGGGTTCCGCCGTCTCGAACGCTTCGTGCGCACGGTTGAAACTCAACTCAAACCAGAGGCAGACTTTGACGCGATTATCAAACATGAGAAGGAAATCTCTCCTTCACTCGACGGCCGTTCGGTGTTCGACGACAAGCCCGGACGACGCTTCTTCGTCGGCAAGAGCCGGCAGCCTTCGCTTTTTTGAAACGCTCGAGGTTCCTGGAGGTAATAGATGTTCAAAGACACCAAAGCATTTTCCAGTTTTTCGGTTAACGATTTGCAGAAGGCGAAGGAATTCTATGGCGAACTGCTCGGACTCGATATCTCTGAAACGCCCGAAGGCCTGGCACTGAGCATCGCAGGCGGCGGCAGAGTATTCATTTACCCGAAGCCTAACCACGCTCCGGCAAGTTTTACCGTGCTCAATTTTCCGGTCGACGATATTGGCGCGGCCGTCGACGCGTTGACGAAACGCGGCGTGCGTTTTGAAAAGTACGAAGGCGAAATCAAAACAGACGAAAAGGGTATTCACCGCGGTGAATCAGGCCCGCACATCGTCTGGTTCAAAGACCCGGCCGGAAATATTTTGTCCGTGCTGGAAGATAGGTAAATCCGGGTGACTTTTCCGGGACCCAGTGAAACTCCTTTCTCCAAACATCGCCCTCCCTCGGATCGTCGAAGACAACGGCGGCCCGCTCGCGACCGGGATAAGAATTCAAGTTACGCGAAGTAATTTGAAAGATTACTTTTTCGAGCTTGAGTCTTTATCCCGCTCGCTACTGCTCGCGGTTCTGTAACACTATTGAGCTAATTCTCTGCGGAGGTTGATAAGCCATGAAGGTCCACCGTCTGACTCCTATTCTCAACGTCTCCAACATTCTGGAAAGTTTCGCCTGGTTTGAGAAGCTTGGCTGGAAGAAGGGATGGGATTGGGGCGATCCGCCGACCTTCGGCGGCGTGTGCAACGGAGCCTGTGAGATCTTCCTCTGTCAGGATGGCCAGGGATCCCGCGGCGGCCCGATGCCGCGACACGCGGGAGACGATGACACGGGTGGGGTCTGGATGAGTTGGTGGTTAGCGACGCCGGCCGAGGTCGATGCGGTGTACAAGCTTGCCCTGGAGCATGGCTTGATTGTGACCTGGCCGCCCACGAATGAACCCTGGGGCGTTCGGGAGTTCCACCTTCGGCATCCCGACGGCCATACGTTTCGCGTGAGCGCGGGCATCGAGTAGGGTTTGCGGATTGATTTTTCCCGCTCGAAGAAGAACGATCCACGAAATCACGCGAACAAGAGCAACTTCTCTCATTAGCACCGTCGCTTTAGCGCGGTGAATTTAGTCGCCGTGACAACGAGAAACCGTTTCAAACGGTTTCCACCGAACACAACTACAAATCACCGGGCTGAAGCCAGGGTGCTAATGAGAAAGGCCGTCCGGATTCAATCCATGAACCCAAGCCTCGCTCGCTTCTCAATTTCCCTTCGCCCATGTATTTTTCTAAATGGAGAAGAACTAAGTAAGGAACAAATCTTATGTGTCGAAATATCAAGACCCTGCACAATTTCAAACCACCGGCAACGGATGAAGAGATCCACGCGTCTTCGCTGCAATTCGTGCGCAAGCTGAGCGGCTTTACCAAACCATCGAAAACCAACGAGGCGGCCTTCACGCGCGCCGTGGATCAGGTAGCGCATGCGGCCCACGAACTGCTGGGAGCCCTGGTAACCAACGCGCCGCCGAAGAGCCGTGAAGTCGAAGCGGCGAAGGCCCGGGCTCGCACGGCTGATCGCTTTCGTTCTTCGATTGCGGAGCAAGCCTCGTGACGATTCGGGTGCCTCCAGTTAAGCACCGCTAAGCGATCCACGAAACCACACGAATGTGCAAACGGCCGTCTCCTCGTCTTGCCTGATTTGGTTTCGTAGATCGTAACCGAGTTTTGTATGTCCGCATTGCAGCTTCGACCGCATCCAAGAACCAGGGGAACAAAAACTATGAAGCAATTTTTCGCGATCGTAATCCTAATGACTGGAATCTCTGCGCTAGCTTGCTCGCGGGCCCAGTCGGCGCGTTCCGAGGAAGCCGCGAACAGCGCCGCAGATGTCAGTCAACCTTTAACCCAGGAAAATAAGCCTGCCGCCGACAAGCCCGTTTGCACTCTCACCCTGGCGGGCGCACCGGATATTAAAGGCCTGCGACTGGGGATGACTCCCGCGCAGGTGCTGACAATATTTCCTGGCAGCGACCAGGACCTGGAACTCCGCGCTACCTTAGCCAGGCCGGCCAGCAATTTTGGCGTCTCCGGCTTTGTCATCAGACCCGAGAAATATCAATCAAAGGAAATATTTTCCGGCATCACTCAAATAACTTTTACGCTCCTGGACGGTCGCGTTTCGAGTTTTTCCGCCGGCTATAACGGCCCTGAATATTCACACGTCGATAAGTTCGTCGCGAAGGTTATTGAAGGCACAAATCTTCCCGCGGCGGATGCATGGGAAGGCTATGTGGGAATGGATACTCAATTGAAGATGCTCAAGTGTGCCGAGGTTGAGATACGCGCGCTTGTCGGCGGCCCGGGCGGAAATCTGAATTACGTGCTGATGAATGACTTAGTGGCGGCTAAAAAGTTAAAGGAACGTAGAGATAAAGCAAAGGCGGCTGAAAGGCCCTGATATCGTAGATCGAAACTGAGTAATCAATGTGCGGCCGATATACACTTCGATCCGTGGATCGGATTAGGCTTAAGCTGGCCGCCGCCGGCCAGCTTAAGCTTGACGATATGGTCCCGCGATTCAATATCGCTCCGGGCCAGTCGGTGCTGGCCATTCTCGATCTGGAACAGCAGACCGTCGCCCAAATGCTTCTTTGGGGTCTGGTCCCTTCATGGAGCAAGGAGCCAAAAGGATTCATCAATGCTCGCGCGGAAACTTTGGCAGAGAAGCCGAGTTTTAGTGAATCGTTTCAAACGCGCCGGTGCCTGATTCCTGCCGACGGTTTTTATGAATGGAAGCGAACGGGCCGGGCCCGGCAGGCGTTCTTCTTTCAGTTGAAAGACGAAGCGCCGTTTGCCTTTGCCGGTGTCTGGGACGAATGGAAGAAGGATGGTGTCTCGATCACCTCTTGC
This sequence comes from Blastocatellia bacterium, assembly GCA_033858155.1. GTDB lineage: Bacteria > Acidobacteriota > Blastocatellia > Pyrinomonadales > Pyrinomonadaceae > UBA11740. The sequence goes on along the minus strand of JAWVCT010000082.1, from coordinate 41,545 downwards.
GCCATTGTCACAACCCGTGCGAACGAACTATTGGAACCGATTCACGATCGCATGCCGGTGATTCTGGCGGAGGAGTGTTACAAGCTCTGGCTTGATCCCCGCGCTCGGGCTACTGAATTGGAGAAATTACTAGTCCCTTTCCCGGCCGCGGAAATGAAGAGCCATCCCGTGGGCAGCGGCGTCAACCATCCAAAGATCGACAACCTCGAATTGATCAGGAGAGTGGATGTCGAGCGCGGAACAACTCCCAGTCTGTTCTGAAGCGCCCGTTCCCCTTGAAGATAACGACGGTCAAATGCCCAGATAAGCTAGTGAGTCAACCATTTGTCTCATGAGCAGAGTAACCCTGGGATGCGAAGCCTCGACTTCCGCCAACGCCTCGCTCAATCTCTGTCGCGAGTCCTGGTCTGGTTGTATGCTGTCACCATCTCTAGCGAGCAGCTCTGCGATATCTGACTCAAGCTGTCGCACGAGCTCTTGCTCAGCCTCATCCGGTGATTGGATCGCCTGTAGCTCGGCGTGCAGTTTTCGTAAGTCGCTGCGCAGTCGTTCATGATCCATGGGCAATCCTCCTCTGATTCGCATCGACACAAGGCGTCTTTATGGCTTGATCGCAATCTTCAAGACTCCGTCCGATCTGCTTCCGAACAACTGATATGCCTCCACGATCTTTTCCAGCGGAAACGTGTGGGTCAGAAGCGGCGTGAAATCCACGCGACCATGCCTGACGACCTCGATTAATCTGCGCATACGCTCCTTACCGCCCGGGCAAAGAGACGTCACGATGCGATTGTCTCCCAGACCGGCCGCGAAAGCGTCATATGGTACCTGTAATTTTCCGGAGTAGACTCCTAGACTCGACAAGGTTCCACCGGGCCGCAGACAACGTAATGCGCTTTCGAATGTCGTCTGCGTGCCGAGTGCTTCGATCGCCACGTCAGCACCGCCGCTGGTCAATTTTTGCACTTCAGCAGCAACATCCACCTCGCGATAATCAAACACCACGTCTGCACCCATGCGTTTGGACATCGCCAGACGGTTATCATCACCATCAACTCCGATGACCAGAGTGGCGCCCATCAACTTCGCGCCTGCGGTCGCGCATAGGCCAATTGGTCCCTGCGCAAACACGACGACGGAATCCCCAATCCGAATTTGACCCGATTCCGCTCCAGCAAATCCGGTCGAGGCGATGTCGGCTAAAAGCACGACCTGCTCGTCCGATAACTCATTCGGAATTTTTGCGAGATTTGCCTGCGCGTTCGGAACGAGCAGATACTCCGCCTGCGCCCCATTAATGGTATTGCCGAATCGCCAACCACCGACGGCTTCATAGCCTTCGCCATGTCCGCACTGCGACAACTGGCCCCACAAACACGCGCGACACTGCCCGCATGGAGTGATCGCGCCGACCAGGACCCGGTCTCCGATTTTATATCCGGTGACGGCGGCGCCAAGTTCTTCGATGACGCCAACCGGTTCGTGCCCAATGACCAATCCGGGTTTGATCGGATATTCGCCGCGCAGAATATGCAGGTCGGTTCCACAAATCGTGGTCAAGGTGACTCGGATGACGGCATCGTTCACCCCTGCTCGCGGACGCTCAACTTCTTCAACGCGGATGTGGTCCTTTCCGTAAAATACTGTGGCCCTCATTCTTGTCATTCGTTTCTTCGCTCCCTCTTATTTGTCCCGATCATTCATCTGCAACCCTTATTCCCGCTCTGGCGACGTCATGACTGGGCCAAATTGGTTGATTAGTTGAGAGATCGGACGGGTTTGGGAAGCAGCGATGCGGGCTTTCCCTCATTGCCTGGGAAAGTTTGCGCAGCTATTTGCAATAGACCGGTTCGTTGGATCAGAGACTGAAGGAACCTCCGATCAACTCTTCGACGCGTAGCGTCGGTTTGAGTTTAGCCCGGCCTTTTAAGGCCGGGAAAAGGACATTCGAATTCCCTCGTCGCGTGGCGACGATTGAATTGAGCGCCACTTTCAGGCGTCGCTACGCGACGCCAACACCTCGTTGAGCTTTCCCGGCCTTGAAAGGCCGGGCTAAATTCATCGCGACGCTACGCGTCGACAGCACTTGTTCAGAGCTTCCTGAAGTCTGTGCCCCAGGGCGGCCTACCGATTTTCCATGGGCAAGTGAATCGTGAACGTCGAACCCTGTCCGAGCGTTGACTCGACTTCGATGCGGCCGCCGTGCGCGCGCACGATCCGCCGCACTGCCGGCAGACCCAGACCCGTTCCTACTTTCCGGGTAGTGAAGAAGGGGTGGAAGATGCGGGCGAGATCTTCTTCGCTGATTCCGGAACCATGATCCGCCACCTCGATGGTAGCCTCGGCACGCAAATCGGTATCATCATCATCACTCTGCGAACGAAAGACTCGCACCGTGACGCTGCTCTCGCCTTCGCTGGCTTCGATAGCGTTGATGATCAAATTGAGGATTGCGTCCTCCATTTGCGGCGCGTCAAGAGGAAGAATGATCGGATCGGATGAAGCCTCGAACTTGACTCGAGCCTGCCCACCTCGTTCAGTGCTAACCGCCGCTTGCGCAGTCGCCAGCGTAACCGCGCGGCGAGTCACTTCGGTAAGAGAACCTGGCTCGATCTTCAATGTGCGGGGACGCGCGCGATCCAGCAGCGCGCGCACTGTGCTGTCGATGCGCTCTACTCCCTGGCGCACCGCCACCAGCGCCTCGCGTTCTGGATCGTCTGCTTCCCGCCGCCGCAGCAAAATGTCTACGATCCCCTGGATGCCCGCCAGCGGGTTCTTGATCTCGTGGGCCAGGCCAGCCGCCAATTCGCCCACCAGTGAGAGCTGCGCAAAGCGTTGTAAATTGGATTGCAGCCTTTTTTTCTCAGTGATGTCAGTGTTGACGACTAATTTTCGGTAGGGTGCGCCGCTCTCGTCTCGCACCAGGGTCCAACTGCCCTGAACCAGGATCGCGCGCCCGTCCTTATTTACCTGGTTCATTTCGCCGGCCCAGTGCCCGGTCTCCAACACAATTCGCTGGGCATCTTCAAACTGCGGCGGGACCTCACGGAACAACAGTTCCTGCGCCGGCTGGCCGATGGCCTCGGCCGCGGTCCATCCGTAGAGAAGTTCGGCGCCCTTGTTCCAATAGACGATTACTTCGTTCAGGTCGCGCACCAAAATCGCGTCGCGGGCTTCGTCAAGCAAGGCTGCTTGCTCGAGGATTCGCTCCTCACCCAGCTTGCGCTGAGTAATGTCATGCCGGATGGCCACGTACTGATAAGGCTTTCCGTCGGCTTTGAGAAACGGGACGATCGTGGTGTCAACCCAATAGATGCTGCCGTCCCGGGCTCGATTTTTCAGCTCGCCCTTCCAGACTTTGCCGCCTGCTATCGTAGTCCAGAGGTCGCTGATAAATTCTTTCGGGTGGTATCCGGAATTGATAATGCGATGGTCCTGCCCCAACAGTTCCTCGCGCGAGTATTTCGAGATGCGGCAGAATTCGTCGTTCACATAGTTGATTACTCCGCGCTGGTCGGTGATGGCCACGATGGTTGATTGATCGAGGGCGAACTTGATGTCGGCCAGCTCTTTGAGCGATTGCTCGAGAGCATCAGCGCCGGACAAAGCGTCTTGGGGTGAATCACGCAGCATGCTTCGGGTAGGGAACCTTCTGTGTAGCGAGTGGTCGTGCGAGCAAGGTACCGCCCGCTACCGCGAGCGGTTCTCTTCCAACTTAGTCCGCCGCGACGGGCGCAACAGCGCGCACAGTCTCTTCCAACTTCTTCAGCCGGTAGCGCAGTTGATCGCGAGAGATTCCGAGCAACTCAGCCGCCCTGGTTTGATTTCCGCCGCTACGATCGATGGCCTGACGCACCAGCGACATCTCGACATCTTCGAGCGATGCGCCGGCCGGGGGCAAAGGGAACATTTCCTGAGCGCCAAGCCCGTCGCGTTCCGCGATCGATCCGTTTTTGCCGGCCACTAAGTTTCGCGGTACATACTTCGTCGTAATGACATCGTCGTCCTCCAGGATCAAGGCGCGTTCGATCACGTTGCGCAGCTCTCGCACATTGCCTGGCCAGTTATAGAGCCGGAACGCCTCAGCCACATCGGCCTCAATTCCACGCACGGACTTGCGCAGCCGCTTGCCGAACGATTCGATGTAGTATTCGGCGAGTTGGATCACATCGTCGCCGCGCTCCCGCAGCGCCGGAATGTCAATCTGAATTACGGAAAGGCGATAGTAAAGATCGAGCCGGAACCGGCCCGCTTCGCTTTCAGTTCTCAAGTCTCGATTTGAAGCCGCGATGATCCGCGCGTCGAAAGGAATGTCCTTCAGTCCGCCGACGCGACGAAACATTCCTTCTTCCAGCACGCGTAAAAGTTTTGCCTGCAGGCTAAGTTCCAGTTCGCCGATTTCGTCCAGCAGGAGCGTGCCGCCTTCGGCTTGTTCGAACATTCCTTCTTTGCGGGCCTTGGCGTCGGTGAACGCGCCCTTCTCATACCCGAACAGTTCGCTTTCGATCAGCGTGCCCGGAATCGCCGCGCAATTGATCGCGATGAACGGACCCTCAGAGCGATGCGATTGGTAGTGAATGGCTTTGGCCACCAGGTCCTTGCCGGTTCCGGATTCGCCCTGCAACAGAACCGAAGAGACTTCACTCTCTGCCACCTTGCGGGCGATGGCCAACATTTCGCGCATCGCCGGCGACTGCCCAATGATCTGATCAAAGGTGAATTGCTGCGCGCGTTCGCGGCGAAACTTCGTCACTTCTTTCCGCAGGTCGCTGGCTTCAATTCCGTTGCGAATGGCGATGTGCAGCTCTTCCAGATTGATTGGCTTGCCGATGAAGTCGTACGCGCCGCCGCGCAAGGCGGCAATCGTTTCGTCAACCAGCACATTCGCGGTAATCATGATGACCACTGCGTCCGATTGGCGATGACGAATCTTGCGCAGCACGTCGAGGCCCGAACCGTCGGGCAGATTAATATCGAGCAGGATCGCAGCCGGAGGTTCGGCCTCAAAAGCCATCAGGGCCGCATTGGCAGTGCCGGCCTCGACAGGTTCATAGCCCCAGCCTCTCAGCGCCTCGGACAAAGACCACCGAATCATCTGCTCGTCGTCGACGAGGAGGATTTTGTGCTTTTGATTTTTCAGGCTGTTCTTCTCGCTTTTCATTTTCATTCAGCCCTTCCGACTCTGGAGCGACTCTATGATTATAGGTGACGATCAGGTATCCAGAAAGCCTTCTCACCTGGAGCGCGCAGACTCTATCGCTTTGATCCTGGAGCGCATCCATTCTTTCAGCGCTGACTCCAGTTTCGACTGATTGTCACTGAGCTCAAGACTTTCAACCGTGTCGCCGGCGGCGTTCAGCGGAATGGAGTGACAGGGAAGTTCTGCGCTGCGTTTGTCCGAGGGAACGAAATCGATCAGATGGCACTCAGCACAAGGATGGGCCTTTTCAGGTAACGCATAGTTGACGCAGGTCAGCGACTCGCGGAATGGCGCAGTAGACTTCCAGGGTGTGCGCACTGATCGCCCGTAACCCCCTTTTTCGATAAAGCCGAGCTCACTCTTAAGCAATTCGAGAATGTCGCGCTCATCTTTTGCCATAGTTACCTCCGAGATGTCTCTAAACGCGGATACTCAAGCACTCTGCGCCAGCGCCAGGATTGGCGCAGGATCTTCCCGAGTCAGATGCTCCTTAAATAGACGAGCCGAAGCATCGAGAAAGTCATACGAGGTGACGATGCCAACCAACTGATGCCCTTCGACCACTGGCAGGCATCCAACCCGGTTTGAGCGCATCATTTCGATCGCTTCCAGCGTCGGGGTCGAGGGTGAAACCGTAAGCGGCTTGCTGATCATGATTTCGCGCACGGTTATGACACCGAGTTCCTTTTCAGCAATCCGGTTGGTCATCAGATGAAGCACACCGCGATGGGTCACCAGACCAACCAGGCGACCGGCTTCGTCTTCCACCGGCACGTGCCTGATGTGTCGCCAGTCCATTACGCTGGCGGCAAGATCGAGCAAGTCGTCGGGCTGGACGGTGAATAGATCCGTTGACATGAACTGGCCGACAGTGCGATAGCCCTGCTCCCAATCATTTTGTTCGGATGCCGCGATCAACGGCCAGCGATGAACCGGCTGGCCCTCTTTCTGACATGCCAGCATTGCACCCGCCAGCCTTTGTTGTCGGATATCCTTCGATCCTTCATCGCGCATCGCCCTCAGTGATTTCAAGATCCAGCACGCTCCTGTTCGGCGCGATCGCACTCGCTCTTCGATGATACCGAGATACTTGCTCGTCTCGGCGAGCTCGACACCTGCGTTGTTGAGTCCCTGGCGCGCCAGCGGAAGCAATTCCTCAAGCACCAGCGACGAAGCCGGAGTACTCCGTCCGTCAAGCCAATTGAATTGAGCGTCAAGTCCGTGACGGGCCGCGCGGAAGAAGTTTGACTTGGCATCATCAAATCTCATGCGCTTGGCGACGTCGCCGTATTCTTCAGGCAAAGCCAGCATCAGACCCGCGAAAAAAGCCGCGTTTGCGATTTCGTCAATCACCGAAGGCCCCGCCGGCAGAGCGCGATTCTCGATTCGCAGATGAGCGACGCCATTTTCTGCTCCGTAACAAGCCCGGTTCCAACGCCACACGGTGCCGTTGTGCATTCGCAGCGCTGAAAGCTGCGGAATCTCACCACGAGCCAGGACCTGAAAAGGATCTTCGTCGGGTTGTGAAATCATGATCGGCCGGAAGCGCAGCAGTTGATCGTGGAAGAGCGCTACGACCGAATGCTCCAGCCATTGATCGCCAAAACTAACTCGAGTGGGCTGGCTGCGTGCCAGTTGCGGGCGCGAGCGGGCGTCAGTGGAGTGTTGGAACAAAGCGACGCGCGTTTCCTGCCACAGACGCTGGCCAAATAACAATGGCGAGTTAACCGCGACGGCAAGCACCGGCGCCGTAATGGCCTGGGCCAGATTGTAGTGCCCGACGAATTCCTCCGGACTGGTTTGAAAGTGCACCTGAAAGCTGGTGTTGCACGATTCCATCATGATGTTATCGTGCGTGAGCTGAAGTTCATCGAGTCCCTTAATATGAATTGAAAAGGGCCCGCCGCGCAGACGAATGACGGCCCGGTCCAACTCGTGATACCGCGGCTTTGGCGTCAGGTTTTCCAACGTCAGATCGGATTTCAAAAGCGTGGGGAGAATTCCGGAGAGAAGTATGTCCGCCCCGCAAGAGGCGGCTCCTGCTCGCGCCAGCGAAATGACTTCGTTGAGTTCTTTCTCAAGCTCGCTGAGGCATGAGCCGCTCAGCACCAATGGGGTCAGGTTGGCCTCCAGATTAAATCGGGCTATTTCAGTGGTCAGACGAGGATCGTTGACCTGCTTCAGTACTTCGATTGAAACCGGCGCGGGACGGAGGTCGCGATCGACCAAAAACATTTCCTGTTCAGCCCCGATGCGCGTTACTCCGCTCTCGACGCGGCCATTCTCAAGCATAAAGGCCAGCGCACGTAGATCATCGAGCACCGCCTTCATGAAGGCCTGTGCTCTCTTCTGATCAACTGCTGGTTCGACGTTATGTTCGCCCATAGAATTCAGACGCCGGGCCTCTGGCTCCTTAGCCGGGGCGGGTGGTTCGTTGCTTGACGATCACGAGGGCAATTCATATGCCCACTGTGGACCCATCACTTATGGCTATAGAAGAGAGGTGCGTCTGTTTCAGCGGCGGGGTTGCGCTTTCGGGATTTTCCTCAGCATTGGGGATTTTTGGGTGAGGAATGATCTTTGAGATCAAATTGCGATATCGAAAGGCCGGAGGCTGCGGAAAGGAAGAGTCAAGCTCCTGCTGGGAGCGCGGACGGCTCGTCCGCACTGAGCGCGCAGTGCGAACAAGCATTCCAGTCACAAGCTTCTAAGAACAAGAACTGAGCGAGCTCCGCTCGCTGTGCGGACGAGGACGTCCGCGCTCCCAGCACCCTACTTCTTCGGATGACACTCAACGCACTGAAACTGAGATATATCCCCAAGATTCACCGGATGTTGGAACGGCTTGTTGGCTTTATGGCAGAACTCGCATTTGTGTTCGACCAGCCCTCCGAGATCGACCGGATGTTGGAACGCTCCCATCTTTACCGAGGCCGCCGGATTAATTGAGTCGTAGATCGTTGTGTGACAGACGTTGCAGTTGTTGGTGATCACTTTGCCGGTGTTGCTGACGTGCTCGCCGTCGTGACAGCGGAAGCAGCCCGAAGAATTCAAGTGACCGATGTTGTTGAAGTGCGTCTGCCAGTCCGTCTTCATCTCCGGAAAAAAGTAGGTCTGGTATATGCGCTGTACCTCAGTAACCGCGCCCTTGATCGAATCCTGCTTCTGCGAATACACCGCCGGATAACTGGTGCGATAGAAATCATTCAGGCCGGCAGCGATCGCGTTCACAGCGTCCGGCGTCGTCGCGTATGGGTTACTGAGCACCTCCACGGATTTCCGCTTGAGATAGGGGATCGAAAGATCCAACTTGCCGGACGCCAATGCCTGGTCCACGGCTACATCCGGCGGAAGATAGACGTGCGCGGGGCGGCTATGACAATCGATGCAATCCATCCGGCGCTTGTCGGCCACTGCAATTTGTTCCGGCGACAACGGCCGCGTGCGATCAAAATATTCCGTGACGTTTCCTTGACTGTCTTTCATTTGCACCCACGGAATGACCTGGCGATGATCGTCCGTCGAGACAAAAGTGATTTCGTTTGCCAGATTCATGTGCCAATGAATTCCGGCGACTGGTCCAGTTGCTGGATCGCCGCCACCGACGTTAATCAACATCTGCAGCCGCCGCGAAGTGTTTTGCTCATCATAGGCATAGCTCGTAAACACTTTCATTTGATTGCCGTAAAACTTCGCCGGCCAGTGACATTGCTCGCACGTGTCACGGGCCGGTCGCATATTGTGGACCGGCGTCGTAATTGGCTTCGGAACCTTATTGAAGATCACGGCATAAAGTTGATACGCGCCGGTAATCTTCGAACGGGCGTACCATTCGGCGCCGGCGCCCACGTGGCAATCAACGCAACGCAGGCGCGCGTGCGACGAAACCTGGAACGAAACGAATTCGGGCTTCATCGTTTCATGACAGGTCGTCCCGCAGAAGGCCACCGATTCCGTGTGTTCGAAGGCCCGATAGCTGCCGAACGCGCTCATGAAAACAAAAATCATGCTGAGCGCGATGAAGCTGAAGAACGCGCGTCGGCTGTTGGCATTATTGAAATCGATTCGGGGAAACTTCGCGATCTCCTCTGGCGAGAGCCGCCGCCGGCGCCGCCGTTCCCACAACATTCCCGCGCCCACGACTGCCAGCCCCAGAATCAAGCCGCCCGGAAGAAGTACGTAAGCGAATATGCCGAGGTAAGCGGTGTTAGTACCGCCGGAGAGCTCGATCAGGAAGAGCAAAACGATGCTGCACAAGCTGGCGATGGCGATAGCAAAACCGGCAAAGCTGATGTAGTTATGAAAGAGTGCTGGAACCTTCGCGTCAACAGCCTGGCTCATTGTCTGTCTCCTCCGGCGATCCTATCGGCAAGGTTAATCGGCAACGCGTTTAAGCCGAGCGCCGCGCCAACGCGCCGCTCGGCAACAGAATTCGATTTGTCTTACCTGCTCTATTTCTTCAGCGTCTTCATGTAGGCGACTAAAGCCTTCGCTTGATCCGCGGTAATGCCTCTCTCTTCAAAGGCCGGCATGTTAGGCGGTTTCTCAGGCTTCTTTCCCTTAAGCACAACCTGGTTCAGTTCGTCATCCGCGAGCGTTGCGTTGAATTTCTTTTCAGCGTTCGCGCCGTGACATGCAACGCACTTGGCCTTGTACGTGCCGGCCGCGTCAAAGTCGTCAGCGCCGGCTTTCGCGGGTATTGCTACGAACAGGAAAGTCGCTGCCAATGTCAGGCCCGCAAAAGCGGTCCCCAGTTTTATCAAACCATTCATTGTTATCTTCATAATTGCTCCCAAATCTACCAGGGCTTTAGACTCACCGAAATTTCACCAGCCCGGCCAAGTTCTCAAAGCGCAATGAGCGTGCCGCGCGAGGATGGGACAAAAGCCTCGAGGTAATTCCTCTGCCTGCGTTCTTTTGCCCACGCTCCCGAAAAATCCCCCAATAGTAGTGGCACAGACTTCAGTCTGTGATCCGAACGCTGTGATCACAGGCTGAAGCCTGTGCTCCTTATGCCGCTGCCACGCGTTTGTGACAGGCCGTGCACTTTTTCGATCCCACCACGGTAGTGTCCGGCCTCGCCTTTAACACCGCGTCATGACAAGCGCCGCACGTTCTGTGAAAGGCCTGCTGATTCGTGAGGATGATCGGATCAGCGCCTTCCACTTTAAGCTGCGGGATCTCAGGCAGAAGCGTTGGCTTGGTCTCAGCCCGCGCATGACAATCCCAACAATCGTTTACGACCGGCGCCTTCGGATCTTTCTCAAACAGATCCGCGGTGAGCGTGGCGGTCCGATCGGCGGGCCACACCATCTTATGCGGAGGATGCTTGAGCGCTTCGTCCGCGGGCTGTGCAGTGTGGTGGCATTCAACGCAGGCGATCTTAGCGGCGCCGTCGACGCTGCGATTCTTGGCGATGTGATCGACATGGTTGAATGTCACCGCCCCAAGTTTGGCTTCAGTTGCCAGAATGATTTTCTCCGGCGGTTTTTTTCCGCCCTGTGCCGAGACGTCAGTCGTGATAGTCGACGGACTTGAGACCAACAGGATCGCAAAAATGAAAGAAGCAAGAATTGTAAGAACCTTCATGGATAGCTCCCTCTGAGCCTGAATGTTTCGCCCGACTTTGCGCCTTTGCGTGAATTTTGCACGCGCGTGTGCTCAAGCTAGCAGCTTGCGCTACATCAAAAATGCCATGTGCCTCCAGTGTGGCAGCGCTTGCATACCGTAAAGTCGTCGCCGCCAAACGCCCGCTTGCCGTTGTGGCAAGTCATGCAGCTTTGTCCCTGACCCGTCGCGTGATGGTTGAGCGCCTGCGGTGCGGTGACTTGCCTCCGCTGCGGCATGCCGGACCGAACCTGATGGCATCCGTTGCAGGTAACGCTTTGATGTTTGAAGTGATTAAAGCCGACGTGGAATGCCGGGGCCGATTCACTCGTCCGGGAATAACCACCCACCTGGTGGCATGTTCCACATGAAGAGATATCGCGGCCACCCGACTGCGCGCGGGGTGTGTGACATTGATAGCAGTTTGTATGCGCGCTGAAACCCGCGGGTATTGACAGGGCAACGCCGCCTCGCGCCGGCCGATGGCACGTCGCGCAGCTAACACCGCCTTGGTTCAGATGACGCGCGTGATCGAACTTCATACGAAAGCTCTGCAAACGTGGAAACGGTTTCAGCGCACCTGCTTTCACATCTGTATGGCAGATCGTGCATATTGGACTCGCGGAATTTGAGAACTGCTGCGCATGACATCCGGCGCAGGGCAGATGGCTGGATTTGCCCGGCCACTTTGGCTGAGGTGAATTGTCGTCGCGACGGTGACACAGCAAACAGGGCAGCCGCGCATGGTTCTGATTGCTGTGCTGAAACTTTCCATAGTCCAACCCTTCGGGGAATTGCATCTGCTGCTGATTAGTCAGGATCTCGGGCCCCGACGCGCGAGAGTTAAAGACCGAAATGAAAGTCACACCAATAGCGATTAGAGCAACGATCAAGCTAACCGCAGGCAGTCGCCTTCTCTGTGCAACCTCAGAGATCGCACGGAGAAAATCGCGCTGTAACTCGCTGATAACGCTTAACAATTTTCCAAATAATCCCGTCATCAACTCGGCTTTACCTTCGGCTTCGGGGTTGGTATTGCACTGGGATGATCTTCCGGAACACCTTCCTTGCCAAAAGTGATGTGGCACTTGGTACAAACAAAAGCCGGATCCTTTTTCTTCTGATCCATTTCGAAATTCAAAGCGCCGCCGTCATCTGTCGTCGCGGTGATGTGACAGCCGTCGGCGCCGCCGCACGATCGCACCGCCACCTGCAAGGTCTTCGGCTCGAGCGTGTTCATCGCCGGCACGTTGTGACAACCCGTGCAGTTCAGATCGGGATGAGCGCCTCCTTCGTGGCGGAAGGCGCCGGCGGAAATACGGCGGCTCCAGTTGCTGAGGATCGCCGGGTCAGTTATTCCCATCGTGACGGCCAGCTTGGGATCGAAGTCCGTCTTCAGTTGCGTTGGCGATAAAAGCTTGTGACAGACGTCGCAGTCCTTCGGTTCGGGGGCAATTCCCGAATCCGCATTGTGACAAGTGAAGCAGATCGCATGACTGTTGGGTACGGTCTTGAATGTGCCCTTCTTTAGCCAGAAGGCTTCGCCGATATTCTTCGGCGGCTTGGTCACATATTCGTCGCTCGAACTTCCCTGCGGCTGATAAGTCTGGTGACACATTGGACAACTCTTTGCCGCTCCTTCTTTTTTCTTTTCCTGCAGCGAGGCCGTCACGAACCAGCCGCGATCTCTTATCGAATCGAGAACGTTCAACCCGACTACGTCGATGTGCTTATCGTGCGGGAAACCAACACCGAATTCCGAAATGAAGGTTCGGCTCTTCAACAGCGAATCAGTGACGTCGCCGAGACTGGGAAATAGATAGCGGCTGGTATCTCTCGGACTGTTTTTGACATGACAGTTCGAACAAATGAACGGCGCGGGTCTTTCGCGCGCAAAGAATTGTTGGCGATGACAGTTCAAACAGGAAGCGTGTTCGGGAAAGTCGCTGACATCAGGAAAAGCCGCGTCGCCTTTACGAACTTCTTTCCAATTCTTCGAAGGGACGTTGTGGCAGGAGTTACACGCGAGCTTTTGCGTCACGACATGAGTCTGGTGCGAGAACTTCGCATAGTCGACGCGTGGTTTTTTGGCGGAAGCTACGTTTTTCTGGCGCCGCTTAGTTTGTGGACGCGGTTGAGGATCGAACGCACTGTAGAGTCCGGAAGCATTTGCGCCCCAGCTCAACACAAATAGCCCGCCGACAAACACCAGGACTCCTAATGTGAGATTGCGAATCAGCACTGGGCTCATCTATGTCGCCCATTATGGGCTCAAGGGCTTCTGACACCCGGCGCCTACTCTTTTCTCCCGAGATAAACTCGCAATGACGTGTACGGCAGATGCGCGTGATAATTCTGTGGCCGGGGACCAACCAGCGCGCTCTCGTTATAGTTGTAGTACTGGTACCCAAGATTCCAATCCAGATACCGATTGATCCTAATCGCCAGCCGGCCTTCGGGAGATTGGTAACTCATCGGATACGAATTGATCAGTGTTCCCGGAGTCCCGGTCGGATCCGCCAGGCGGTTCCCCTGGCCCTTGTCCTGATTGATTCGATAAGACGTGTAGAGCGACACCCGTGGAGAAATCCGCGCCGTCATGTCCAGATAGAAATAATTGTTTCTTTGAAAGTACAGGCTGTGTCCGATCGGATGCCGGACACTGGCCGCGGGCGGCACCTGGTAGAAGTAATCAACCACAGCGTCGCTGTTTACCCAGTTGTAGTTATAGCCGGTGCTGAACGAGACTTTGGAATTCGCCGTCCAATCAACCGAAGAAGTGAACGTTCGCGACTTGAGGTTCACGCCAAAGTCAGTTAACGAGACCCCCGCGATCTCGGAAGGATTCGCGTTATCTTTCGTGATCACGGCGAGGTTGAACGAGACCTTTCGGTTCGGCGCGTACCGGCTCTTCGCCCGAACGTTTGTGTAATTGTAATTTCCGATGCGGGTAAAGACGTTGTCCGCGGTGCCGTGTTCGGCGTCAAAGTAGATCGTCCAATTCTTAACCGGCCTGGCTTTGAAGCCGCCGAAGAACGCCTGCGTGTGATTCTGCTCGACCACATCTTCCGGAACGAGCGCTACGGGCGCATTGGTATTCAGGGCGAATCCGCTCAGAATTTCCTCGATGCGACGACTGCCATAGCGATACCCGAAGTGCATTGCGTAACGTGGATTGAATTGGTAATCGGCTTCGGCTGTGTCCTCATACTTGCGATACAACGTGCTCTTGTTGACGCTCAGGTTGCTGAAAGAGCGGGTATCTATAACCGCGCCACGCTGGACCGAGAAGACGTCATTGAATACGTCGATGCCGTCGATCTGGAAGGTCTCGACACGAAACGTATTCGAAATTCTGAGCTTGTCAGTTACCAGAAAGGTCGCGCCAACATCTCCGAGCCAGTTCGGCCGTTTCGTATTGCCGGGAATGGTGTACTGGCCCAGCAAGAGGACGTTGGGGGCGCCTAACTGCGCAGTAGCTCCGCTGCCGATCCTGGTCGCGAAGTTCAAGCCTTTCATGTTCTCCATGAAAGTAAAATCCGAAGTGGCCTTGCTGTACGTGATGCGACCGGTCAGGTCCAGCTTCTTAGCCAGCAGCGAGTGAAGGCTTAAGCGCGTGTAGTTGACGCTGCCGCGGGTCGGCTCCTGGCGATTGAAACTGGTAAAGCTGGCCACGGCCGGATTGACGTTCACGCCGATGGTTGGCCCAAGATTGATGAAACTGTCATCGCGAAAACGGCGAAAGCCCTGAAGAAATGAAAAATCGATCGGCCCAAGCTTGCCATCCGCTCCCACCCGAAAATCGTTCGAGCGGGATTTAAGATTGCCGAGCAGCATGAATTCGTTTCCGCCAATGTGATAGCTGGTGAAAGCCGGGCCACTGTAGCGCTCGGGTGAGTACCCAACATTGAACCGAATCTTTTCGTTCTTTGGCAAAAGCGTTAGATCGAAATCTCCGAAGTCCGTCTGGGTATTGAGCCCATGCTCGCCGCTGACCGGATTGGGTGCCCGGCTGAAAGTTGTGGGACTGAAAATCCAATTGGGATTGTCGATGTTGTTGAGAAACCTGAAATACTTGAAACGCCGGTAGCTTCCTTCAAAGCGATACCACTTCGGTTTCTCGGCGCTAATCCGCATATTGCCATAGGGGTCGGCTCCCCAACCCGACGAGGTGACCAAAAGAGTATCAAACAACTTTCCCTTGCCGTCCTTCGAACGCATCAGAAAGCTGCTATCGAACAGACGCGGCCCAGCTTTGTAATTCAGATCGCTGCGATACTTGTTTTGATCTCCGTCGACCCTGATCCCGCGATAGCCCACTTCAATACTCGAGATGATGATGTAGCTGCCAGTATCTTTTCCAGTCTCAGTCGAGGTAGTCGGCTTTTTGGTCTCACTCTTCGTGGGCGTTGGTGTATTCGGCGTTGGCGTTGGCGTTGGCGTTGGCGTTTGTGCGACGGCGACACCCGCCAGGAGGATTAGCCCCAGCATCGCTCCACACAAAACCCGCAACATGTTTTTGGCATTCCTTTTCATACGATCATCCTCTGGCTTCGACCTCTTAAGCGCTATGGCGTTTTTTCATCTCATCGGAAGAAGACAGGACTGGTACGCGATCCGTGGATCTTCACGTGACAGGCCACGCAGTTGGCGTATTGCGCATTCTGGTTATGCTGAGGTCCTGATGGCTCAACCGCCCCGACGTCATGCGCCACGCTGTGGCAAGTCAGACAGAGTTGATTGACCGCGGCATACCTCAACAGCCGCGGATTGGCCGAGCCGTGCGGCGTATGGCAGGACGAGCAACCTTCCGTCTTGACCGGAGCGTGTTCAAAGGTGAACGGACCCTGCTTATCAGCATGGCATTTAACGCAAGCCGCATCTCCGACGGTCGTCAGCCGGGCCTGTTTGAGTTCGAACCCGCCATGCGGATTGTGGCAATCACTGCAGCGCATGGCGCCCTCGAAAACCTTATGATGAAAAGGCGCCGAGAACGCCGGTTTTACTTCGGCGTGGCAACCCACACAAAGCTGAGGGTCGTTCGCTCTCAACATTCGAATAGTTGAGAAGCCCGGCTTCTCACCGTTCGCCGTTGTCACCAGGACATTTGAGTTGGCGAGATTTTTTGCGGGCGCGGTGTTGCCATGCGGCGAGTGGCAATCAGTACAGCCGATGTCATTGCGCCAGTGTTCACCACGACGAAAGTTGTTCCGCTCTTCCTTGCCGGCATGGCAGCCCAGGCAGGTCTCGGACGCATCTTTCGACGATTTGTTTTTGAACGAGATGATCTTCGCAGGATCGCCTTCGGCTATATGATCTTTCCCTGGACCATGACAGGACTCGCAGCCGGTGACCTTACCCTTCCAACTGCCGATCGTGGAAAGTTGGGCATGCGTGGTATGCGAGTACGCTTTGAACTGATCCTCGTGACAGTCTTTGCAGGCTTCGCTGCCGACGTAACCTGCGTCTCCAATCTTAGCCAGCACAACCGGCTTTGATTGAGTGACAATCGGCTTTGACTGAGACAACGCAGGGCTAACGGCTTGCGAAATTCTCGCCGAAGCGAACCAGACGACCATGCCCAATACTGACCCGCAGACGAGCAGCGTCTTGATTGCTTTGGTCAACCTCACTTTTTGAGTCTCCTCCCCGAATTGGAAAGCCTGCTAAATTCGCAGATCAGGAATACTTGAATTATTGAAAAAGCGCGGGCGAGCTTTTGCGGCGTCAGAGGGAATGGAATCGATCTTTGGGGATCACCGTGACAGGCGACTTTACTTTCCCACTGCGGAAGCAGATCGAATCTTTACGCTACCCGCGCACAGTACGGGTGTGCCTCGGCCACCGCCTTCCACAAGATGCATTGCCCTGGACACGGCTGAGAAATTAACTATTGAATCGGCGCTTGAGTGCATATTGCGCCACTCAGTCAATGCCGTCTGTGCGCAAGCCCACATATGATTTGACGAGGCACCTTCATATTTGACGAGGCACCTTCATCACGCAAGACATGGGATTCTTCAGCAACGCGTGTGCCGACTTCGAAGAGCGCCGTTTCCTAAGTCTTGGGCGAGTGGCGAGAGAGTTATGTGAGCGTTTTCTCTCAGGCGTTGCGGAACTTTACACAAAAATTTCCCCCACGCAATCTGACTTTTCGGCAAAAGCATCTCTTCTCGATCCGGCATGTGTGTTGCCACTTCACCGGAGTAGACCTGATTTCGAGCGGTTGGGTGCATTGAGCTGGCTCTTAAAAAAACAGGCGCCAGTGAGAAGGGCAGGAGGACACGATGGCTAAAGATGATCGAGACGTTCTCGAACTACTTAAGGATGAGTTAGCTTTCATTGAACAGGGCGGATATGGACGCTCTGTTCGCACTCCCTGGGTATCGAAGTCCATCTTGAGGGACTCGCTGACCTGTCTTAATTATGCATATGCGTATCAAGCTCATCCATGCGCTGAATGTTGTCTAATGGATTTCGTTGACCCCAAAGATCGATCGCAACCAATTCCTTGCCATTCCATCCCGCTGAATGAGGCGGGGAAAACACTTGCGGAGCTTGAGTTGGAGGGAAGCGAGTGGAAGACGGTAGGCACGGTTAAGGCTTGGCTGCGGGAGAAGATCGACCAGATCACAACCGAGCGCTCCGACAAGCTTGCCAGGGCCGCACGGTAACGCAGCGTAGCAAACTCCTCATCAATTTTGCCAATACATGCGTTAGCTATCTCGACCTGCGCGATGCGTTGCGGCAAGCTACGGAATGAAAATGGGCGCGAGTAGAATACGATCCTACTCGCGCCCATTGTGATCATTACGGCCAACAGCCTGAGGTAGCCCGGCCAAAGAGTGGCACGGGGCGTCTCGCCCGTGGATTACGCGCAAGTTCTCTATGTTGCTGGCGCCGCCGCCGAGCAACTTTGCCTAAGACGCGCTTTGGCGGTCGTCTGCTGGCTGAGGCTTGGATCTGCGGCTGTCTCAAATCGAACCCCCTTGTTCATTAAATCTGAATTAGCGATAATAGCTCCGCGTACCCCCAAGCAGATAATTCGAGATTGATGGAAATGTGTCGTTATGCTCTCTGCCACGGCATCTCCCTGTTTCCAACTTCTCGGAGCGACAAACGGCCCGGCACTGGGAGATCCTCCCAGCGTCGCTTAAATTTCAGATTCCAAAAAACGATCGCCTGGCGTAAATAACCCGATGACAATCCCAACTGAGCCAATCGGAAGTATCCCCCGCCCTCTCGCGCTGATCGAAATGGTCGCGGAATTAGGCGACAACGCGGATCAAACGTTGGAACCGCTCTATCTCGCAGCGACCAAAGACACCATCGAACGCTTCGAGGCCACCGGCTCGCCCGTAATCACCGACGGTGAACAGTGGAAGTATCACAATTTCTGGACCTACTCAGTCCATGGTCTGCCAAACATCGCGCCGGACGGCTTTCAGATTCCTTTCTCTGCCGGTCACGTTCGCCGCATGCACCGGCTCACGGCGGGGCCGTTTCATTACCAGCGATCCGCCGACGGCTATCTGGACATCGCGCTGCGTTATGCGCACGTGCCCGTGAAGCAGGCGGTAATCTCACCCTCTGCCTTGAGCCTGATGTATCCAGCTTCAGAGATACCGGGTTATTCGCGCGAGCAGTTCATAGACGATCTGCTAAGCGAGCACGAAATCGAAGTTCGCCGCTGTCTGGAGAAAGGCGCCTACAAAGTTCAAATCGATTTCACGGAAGGACGGCTGGCGGTCAAGCTCGATCCCTCGGGCAATCTGCTCAGCAGCTTTATCGATCTGAACAACCTCGCGCTGGCCCGATTCTCTGATACCGAGCGCGAGCGCCCCGGCGTGCATACCTGTCCCGGGGCCGACCGCGACTCGACCCATAGTGGCGAAGTTGATTATGCCGAACTGTTACCCAGCCTGTTCGAATTAAAAGTCGGAAATTTTTGCATCGCGCTGGCTGGCGAGAAGGATCGCCCCCGCGTCTTGAAGATCATCCGCGAATATATGAAACCTGAGCATCGGATTTTCGTCGGCGTCGTTGCTCCCATCGATCCACGTATTGAAACCCCCGAGGAAGTTTGTGATCGAGTGCTCGAAGCAGCCGAGTACATCCCCCTCGCCCAACTGGGCACTACGGACGATTGCGGGTTCTCGCCTTTCAGCGACGATACCTCCACCAGCCGCGACACCGCGTTTGCCAAGATTCGAGCGCGCGTGTTGGGAACGGCGCTCGCTGCCGAAAAACTCGAAGGCCGTTAATGAAGTCTCAAGATAAAGAAGAAAAATTGCTGCGCTCTGTAGCGCTCGAGAACGCCCGGAGTATCCGGCTGGCCCGCGAGCGCGCCGAGCGGGAACTCCTGATTGCGCAGGAAGCGTTGCGGGAGAGCGAGACCTGGCTGCGTCTGGCGCTCGCCAGCGCCGAAATGGGGACCTGGCGGGTGAACTTGCACACCGGCGTCGCGACGCGTGATCCGAATCTCAAACGGATTCTGGGCCTCGGAAATCTCGCGTCAGGCGAACTCATGCAGGATGGTTTCCAGTTCGTTCATCCTGAAGACAAGGCGGCGACGATCGCGGCTTGGCAGAGCGCGATCGCCAATAGGGCTGCCTACGAGGCCGAGTTCCGCGTGCGCCGCGAAGACGGCGCGACGCTCTGGCTGCGCGAACAGGGTCGCTTTATTGCGGGCCAGCACGGCACGCCCGATTTCATGACGGGTGTGACCATCGACATCACCACGCGTAAGAAGTCCGAGGAAGTGCAATCGACGCTCGCGGCCATTGTCGAGTCTTCAGCCGACGCCATCGTTAGCAAAGACCTTAACAGCATCATTACCAGTTGGAACCGCGGCGCCGAACGGCTCTTTGGTTACACGGCCGCCGAAACCATCGGCCAGCCGATCTCAATTCTCATCCCGGCCGAGCGCCTTAATGAAGAGCCCAACATTCTGAAGCGCATCCGCCGCGGCGAGCGCATCGAACATTACGAGACGATCCGCCGGCACAAAGACGGCACCTTGCTTGATATCTCTTTAACCGTTTCTCCGATCTTCGATGCGCGCGGCCGGATTGTGGGCGCATCGAAAATCGCGCGCGACATTTCCGCCCGCAAACGCACGGAAGCTGAGCTCAAAACTCTAATAACCAGGGAGCGGGAAGCGCGGGCTGAAGCGGAGACGGCCAATCGCGTCAAGGATGAATTTCTGGCGATGGTATCGCACGAGCTGCGCACGCCGCTGAATGCCATTCGCGGATGGACGCAGTTGCTGAAGAGCGGGAAGCTGGACCAGCCGCAGACCGAACGAGCGATCGAAACAATCGATCGCAACGCCAAGGCCCAGGTCACGATCATTAACGAGCTGCTCGATGTTGCGGGCATCATCAGCGGCAAGTTGAAGCTCGAGATGAAACCGATCTATCTCGCCGAGGTGCTCAGCGCCTCTCTCGACGTGGTGCGGCCGGCCGCCGCCGCCAAAGCTATCGAGCTCGTCGCGGTGCTGGATCAGACGGCAGGTCCGGTCGCGGCAGAACCCGTGCGCCTGCAACAGGTGTTCTGGAATCTTCTGACCAATGCGATCAAGTTCACCCCCAAGCGAGGACGGATCGAAGTCCAACTGGAACGTGCTGGTTCATCTGTCGTCGTGGTGGTCAGGGACAATGGATCTGGAATTCCGGCGAGCTTTCTGCCGCTGATCTTCGACCGGTTTCAGCAGGCTGATACCTCAGCCCGGAGGGCGCATGGCGGTCTGGGCCTCGGTCTTTCGATCGCCCGCAACTTAGTTGAAATGCACGGTGGCACCATCCGGGCCGAAAGCGATGGAGAAAACCGGGGAGCGAGATTCACGGTGACTCTTCCGATTATTGCCATCATGGGCCTGACGAACGACGGGCTTGAATATTCGGACGCTGTTTCTGCATCACCCACTCACGAAGCGGAGCAGCAACGTGTGGCAGTACCACAGGACGGTGACTTGAGATCCGACAGCCTGAGGGGGGTGAAGGTGCTTGCGGTCGATGATCAATCGGAAACTCACGACTTGATCATCCTGGCCCTGACGCGGTACGGGGCGGAAGTAAGAGCTTCGACCTCAGTGTCCGCGGCCCTCAAGATGATTCAAGACTGGCAGCCTGACGTCCTGGTGTCGGATATCGGTATGCCGGGAGAGGACGGGTACGATCTGATCCGGAAGATTCGCGCGCTCGATCCGAAAAACGGCGGTAGCATACCGGCATTAGCACTAACGGGTTACGCCAGCCCGGCAGACGAGTCGAGGGCCCGCGCCGCCGGGTACCAGACGCACATGTCTAAGCCGGTCGAGCTACGCAAGCTGGCCGAGCGGATCGTGCAACTCTCAGGGAGATAGCAGTCCCTCTCTGCTTTCCCAGACCGCTTAAGCCCTGGAGCCTCTCCAGCTCCGCGCCCGAAGGCGCGACTCTTTCCAGAGATCAAAGAACAGTACAGCTCGATTGTTTAGTCGCGGCCCTTGTGCCGCGCTAGTTGATGGCGGACAAGTCCGCCCTCTAAACCCTATCCGTGTGGGCGGGATCCGAGGTGAATCGTCCCCGCGAAATCCAATCGCCCCCAATTACATCCTTTGCACTTATTTTGTCCACGTATTGGCCAACTGGAACCTTTCGGAGTTCATGGGGTGAGCCCGCTTGACTTCTATCTCGGTGTAAAGTATCTTGATATCAAGGTAAATAAGGATGGGCGAAGATAAGTTAGGATCGTTAACGGGCGGAAGTGGGGTTCACGTTTTCCTCGTGTTGTGGAAGGCGTCGCGCGCGGCTCAGGCCTACGCCGAAAAAAGCATCCTGAAGTTGGAGATGTGCGGCAGCGACTTCGCGGTCCTCGAAGCCGTGTTGCACAAAGGGCCGCTTCCCGTTAACGAGATTGGGAAGAAAGTCATGTTGACGAGCGGCTCAATCACAGTCGCAGTCGATCGCCTGGAGAAGAAAGGTTTGGTGGAGCGTCGCGCTCACGGCACCGACCGGCGGGCGAGGATAGTTCATTTGACGAAGGACGGCAGGAAGGTAATCACCCGCGCCTACGCCGATCATGCCGCCGACATGGAACGACTCTCGTCCGCGTCTTTGACCAGGGCGGAGCGCCAGACTCTGATCCGCCTCTTGAAGAAGATCGGTTATGAGGCGGTCGGCGCATCAACACAAAGTGAAGAGGAATAAGAGTGACTGACTTTGATTCTGCTAGGCGCCTTGAGTTTTCACTGCTCGCCTTTGCGCGAAACCAGTTGATAGTTTCTCGCAAAGTCGCAGAGGAGAATCCGAAGCCGCAGAGCAAACTTAGACACTATCTGATCGTGGTCCAGGGAGAGGAAATATATGTCGATGGTAAGTGAAGCATTGAAAACTAATGAGACTCGCGCGGATGGAACGCGCACGGTCGCCGAAATTGTAAACAGCATCGAGACTTTGGAGGGCGGGGGCTTTCTGGTCCGCCGCCCGTTCCCCCAAGCGTCGTTTTCGGAATTCGATCCGTTCCTGTTGCTTGATGAGATGGGGCCGATAGAGGTTGCGCCCGGTGAGGCGAAAGGCGCGCCTGATCATCCGCATCGCGGATTCGAGACGGTGAGCTACATGCTGGCGGGAGACCTGGAACATAAAGATTCTCGAGGACACGCCGGACGCCTAAGGGCGGGTGACGTGCAGTGGATGACCGCCGGAGCGGGCGTGGTCCATGCAGAAATGCCGAGCCGGGAGTTCGCGCGGCAGGGCGGGCGAATGCACGCCTTCCAACTGTGGGTAAATTTGCCGCAACGCGACAAGATGACAAAGCCGCGCTACCAGGAGATCCCGAACTCGCAAATCCCTAAAGCGACTTCGGCCGATGGCCTGGTGAGGGTGAGTGTAATCGCGGGCGAGGCGATGGGCGAGAAGGCCGTCATCGAGACGCGCACGCCGATCATCTACTTGCATTACAGGATCGAGCCCGGAGGCGCGGTCACTCAGAAGGTGCCGACCGCTTACAACGCCTTCGCATACGTCGTGGAGGGTGAGGGATTGTTCGGCGCAGACGGCGAACGAGCTGAAGACGGGCAGATGGTTCTGTTCGCGCAAGACGGCGACGAAGTGAGAATTGAGAACCCAGCCGCCGCGAAGGCTACGCTGGCAGTGTTGCTCATCGCCGGCGTGCCCTTGAACGAGCCAGTCGCTCGCTACGGGCCGTTTGTGATGAACACGCACGCGGAAATTCGTCAGGCGATTGAAGATTACCAGCAAGGCAGGATGGGAGCGATTAACGCCTGAAGCACCATCTACGACGGTCACATCGACGGAAGGTCTTCTTCAGTGCGATGACTGACAATATTTGAAAACTGTTTCTAAGAGTACGCTTGGAAAGGAACACTAAATGAAAATCTTAACTTTGATTGCGCGACTTTTACTTGGCCTAATCTTCGTTGTGTTTGGGCTAAATGGATTTCTCAATTTCCTTAGTATGGGGCCAATGCCCTCAGGATTGGCGGGACAATTTGTGGGCGCACTCGCACTGTCTCATTACTTTTGGGTAGTAGCTGCGCTGCAAATCGCAGGCGGGGCGCTGCTGCTGGTGAATCGGTTCGTGCCGCTCGGTCTGGTGCTGCTGGGACCAGTGATTGTGAACATAATTGTGTATCACGTGTTCCTGAATCAAAGCGGAGTGGCGCCGGCGATCGTTGTGACAATCCTGTGGTTGATTGTCTTCTATGCACATCGCCAGTATTTCTCCGGGATATTCGTGCAACGGACGTGAGATAAACAGTGAAGCGTGGGATCGCTGAGTTGATCATTCCGAGCCAGGACCGCCAAAGCAGTGAGCAGTGGGCAGTGAGCAGCAGGTAAAAAGAAAGAGAGGAATCGACATGATATCTGACAAAAAACTGATCGCCGTGATCGGCGCAACGGGACAGCAGGGAGGCGGAGTTGTAGGTGCGCTGAAAGCCAGCGGCCTATTCAAAGTACGCGCTCTGACTCGGAATCCAGGCAAGCATCACAAACTCGCCGACGAAGTCGTCGAAGCAGATTTAGACCGCCCGGAAACCCTTAAGACTGCATTTGAGGGGGCACACGGCGTATTTCTGGTCACCACTTCTTCGTTAGAAGGAACCGACGAGCGCAAGCAGGGAGCCGCAGCGGTACAGGCTGCAAGGGATGTCGGCGTCAAACACTTTATCTGGTCAACGCTGCCTGATGTAGAAGCGATCAGCGGCGGCAGGTTCCACGTTCCGCACTTTACCAATAAGGCCAAGGTCGATCGGACGGTCAAGGACGCGGGATTCGCGAATCATACGTTCGTGGTTGCGCCTTTCTTCTATCAGAATCTGGTTGGCAGTATGGGTCCGCAAAAGCAGGCGGACGGATCCCTGGGCTGGGCTCTTCCTCTTGATCCAACTGTGCGAGTCATTCACATGGGCGACATCAACGAACTGGGCAACATCGTGGCCGGCGCATTCGCACATCCGGATGAGGCGGGCAATGGTGAGTATCTGCCACTCGTCGGAGATTTCATGAGCTTCAATGAAATCGTGGAGACCTTAAATCGACAGGGCCATAACCTTTCATGCAAGCAGGTCCCAAAGGAAAGTTTCGCGGGTTCCTTTCCTGGGGCAACGGAAATTGCCGAGATGTTCAGTTACTGGGAAGCTCATACGTACCTGGGTTCGGATTCGTCCGATCAAATTGCGCTCGCAAACAAAGTAGCAGGGCGGCAACCGACCAGATTGGCAGAGTGGGCCCAGGCAAACTTTCCGGTACGGGTAGCTTGAATACGCTAGCGCGAACAAAGAGTCTTAACCGGCTTGCGATCAAGAGAGAGAGTTTGTAACGGAAACAGCACTGGAGGAATTCATGATAAGGATTGCCATCATCATCGGAAGCACACGGCCCGGCCGCAACGGCGAGGCCGTCGCCAAATGGGTTTACGAAATCGCCCAAAAGCGTAGCCAGGTTGGAGGGGCCGAGTTCGAACTCGTGGATATCAAAGACTTCAATCTGCCGCTCCTGGACGAACCCGTGCCGCCGATCATGGGCCAGTACACTCACGAGCACACGAAGGTCTGGTCGGCGAAGATCGCGTCCTTCGACGCCTACGTCTTTGTGACGCCCGAGTACAACCACGCGACTTCGGCCGCGCTTAAGAATGCCATCGACTTCCTCTATCACGAGTGGGTCAACAAGGCGGCCGGATTCGTGGGCTACGGCGGCGCGGCAGGAGTACGCGCGGTGGAAAATCTGCGATTGATAATGGGGGAAATGCAGATTGCCGACGTGCGCGCCCAAGTCGGGCTTTCACTCTTCACGGACTTTGAGAACTTCAGCGTCTTCAAGCCGGCTGCCCAGCAAGAGCAATCCGTCAACGCCATGCTCGACCAGGTCATCGCCTGGGGCGGAGCGTTGCAGACGCTGCGGGAGAAACAACTATTGAGAGCCATGGAGGCAACTGCGGATTAGGAGTTAAACTTCGGCGCGGAGCGTCGAAAGGAGAAGAAACACATGAATGATCTAGCAAAATTTGCGATCGACGCCCACGGGGGTCTCGACCGTTGGAGCCAGCTAAAGACGGTTTCCGCGCGTCTTTTGCAGGGCGGCGTCTTATGGGGACTGAAGGGCAAGGATGGGATTCTGAATGATGTTCACGTTACCGCGGATTTGCGCACGGAGTGGGCATCACATCGTCCATTCACAAAACCGAATCGATACACATCTTTCCAACCCGGCCGAGTCGCCATTGAAACGACTGACGAGATCGTAGAGGAACGTCTCAATCCCCGTGAGTCTTTCAAGGGACACGTTCTCGAGACTCACTGGGACAACCTGCAACTGGCGTACTTCGCTGGATATGCCATTTGGACCTATTTGAATGGGCCGTTTCTTTTTGCCCTGCCGGACGTTGTGATGGAAGAAATCGAGCTGTGGCAGGAAAACGGCGAGACCTGGCGCCGCCTTAAAGTGACGTTCCCGCCAAGCATCGCAACTCACTCCGCCGAGCAGACGTTCTACTTCGACCAACACGGTCTGCTCAAACGTCACGACTACGACGTTGATATTATGGGAGGGACTTCGGCTGCCCATTATGTGTCGGAACTCGAAGAGGTCTCTGGAATTAAGTTGCCGACCAGGCACAGGATTTTTACACGTCTGCCGGACGGGAAGGCAGCACCCACTCCGTTAGTAGTTTCGATTGACCTCAGCGAGGTCAAATTCAGTTAGAGGGGGAAACAATGGCTAAATGGATTTTTGAACCTGGACACACCGCAGCCGAGTTTCGCGCGCGGCACATGATGGTGACCTACGTCCGCGGACACTTCAAGGACATTCACGGCACGCTTGAGTTTGATCCGGAAAGTCCGCGCAACTCTTCCGTCGAGGTGCAGATTGACTCCAGGGGAATCTGGACCGGAGTGAAAGAACGGGACGACCATCTGCGTAGCGCAGACTTTCTTGATGTGGACCATTATCCGGAGATCACCTTCGCGGGAAATCAAGTTGAGGTCAAGGGCGAGCACGACTTTGCAGTCACAGGAGACCTGACGATTCGGGGAGTTACTCGCAAAGCCACATTGAATGTCCGCTACCTGGGACAATGGCAGACGCCCTGGTGGGAAGATGGAGTTGATAAGGGACCGAGGAGGCGCGCGGGTTTCGTGGCTACTACCCAGATCAATCGTCAGGACTTTGGAGTTAGGTGGCAGGACACAATAGACCGCGGCGGAATCGTTGTGAGCGATGAAATCGATATCGCTATAGACGTGGAAGCGATCCTGGAAGATGCGTGAGACTGGCCTCCAAAAAAGCGGAGGGTCGGTACAGAACCGCGAGCGGGATCAGGATTCAACTTGCGCGAAGTGCTCTAAAGAAATTAACTTCCTTGAATTGACCGAAAGGTGCATTAAGTGATGGCGCAGGATATTAGCCCGCGCCCTGATGTCGTTTCATCGTTTCTGCGATTGATCGTCGCTGCCTGCTTCGTTGTCCTCTTTCTCAAATGCTCAGTCGCAGAATGAATCGCACCCTGGTGGTGGGCGCGGGAGTGGAAAGCAAGAGCTTCTGTCCGCGCTCCTGCCGTTCGCCCTTATCCACCGCGCCGGGAGGACCCGGGGCGGTCAACGTGTTCGCCTTGATTACGCTCTGAATTTGTTTCGATCCACCCGGCTGTTCGATGGTTGGATCGATCAGCAGTTTCACTCCGCCTGCTTTGACGCTGAAACGGTTGCCGCTTTCTTTCTCGATACGGTTGTCAGCGTGCAGCAGGAAAGTCAGGATCGCGAGCTTTGTCGTTTCCACTTCGTCAGAAATGGTGAAGCCTGTGCCGGAGCTGTAGACGAACTCTCGGACAAACTTCTTCAGACCCAGTTCCGGTCCGTAGGCCGCAGTCGCGTCGCCCCGCACGAGGACCCGGTTCTGCTCGACCTTTACTTCGCTGATGCGGATGCGATTCAGAAGTTCGTAAGATACTCCGGCAAAGACGTCGTGGCCGTCGCCCTCTTTGGCCTGGCCCTTGCCATTCACCAGCAGAGTGTTGTGATGCTCGGTCATGGGCACACCCGCATAACCAGTGTCGCCCGTTAGGTACTGACCGCGCGCAAAAATTATGAAGCTGTTCGCGTCCGGATGCGCGTGACCGGAAGACAAACGCCAGTCGGGAAGCTGTTGCAGGAGAGACTCTGCGTGATGGCCCTCCGGCGGGCCACACTTAAAGGCAAAGGCGGTTGCGTCCTTTGACCAATCGCTGCGCCAGTAGAAAACATCGTGGTCCGGAAAGTAGTGCCAGGCGGGCTGCCGCTCGATGGGCACAGGTTTTAGGTTTGCGTCGTACCAAACGAGCGACCAGAAGTCTTCCGCGTTAACCTGACCGAATCGCTTAAGCCACTCCGCCACCCCCTGCGCCTCGCCGCTTTGGAAGCGTTGCGCCAGGCGATAAAGCAAGTTGTAGTTCGTATTAAAATGTCCCTGCGGATGAGTGCGTGGGTACTCCTCCCCTTTGCCGGCGCGCGTCAATGGTCCTTCGAAGACATCGCCAAAATCAAAGATGTAATTTCCCGTGGGCAGCATCGAGTGCGCGACGTACTGATGCATCAGTCGAAACCCAGGGCGATCGTAGAGATCCTCGCCGGTCGCATGTGCGTGCGCGTCGAGATAATGGACCAGCCACGGCGTCGAAAAGATCCAATACTCAAAGCCCTCGTAGTAATAACCGTCCGGAGAATACGTCGCCAACACGCGATCGTAGATGGCCCGCGTCAGGCTGGCCCAGGCGGGCGCTTCGGAAGTTTCGTCGTAAAGCGCATAGGCAGCGACGCCCAATCCGGTGATGGGGATGAAAGTGTGATTCTGGCTATAGGCAAAAGTTTTGCCGGGCTTTGGTTTGAAATAGTCAGCCATCAAGCGGGCTTGCTTGATTAGCTTTTCGCGATATCGCGTCCGCTCTTTTTCAGTGAGGTCGTGATAGAGCAAATCATAACCCCACGCTAATCCGTAAAGAAGATGACCAGCGGCCAGATCTACATTCGGTTTGTTGCTGGCATAACCCCAAATGTCGTAACTGACGGCCGCGTCCATATACTTGCGGGCAGCGTCCAAATATTTTTTGTCGCCTTCGATCTTGTAGACGAAAGCCGCTTCCGCGATCGCGATGCCGACATCGTTCTGCTGGCGGCGTTGTTCCGCGGGTGGTGGAGGGGGGTCGGCTGCGAGTGCGCGTACGTGACTGATCGTTCGCTGCCACAATTCGCGGTGCGAAGTGCGAGCGCGTTCGCGCAATTCAGCGAGTTCTTTGTCCGTGACGTAAACCCGCGGATGAACCCCTAACAACTCAGGCCTCAGATTAGACTTACGTGTTCGCATCAGCTCGAGCAGCGGGTGCTCGCCTTTGAGTTTCTTGCTGGCGGCGCGCTCTTGATCCAATTCGCGCGCGTCCTGGGCGCGCGAGGGAACGATGGGGAAGAGATTTAAAGCAAGCGCGATAGTCAACACGCTTAGCCAAATTTTTCGTTGATTGCGAATGGTCATCCTCTTCAAGACTGAGGTCTCTCCGCGAGTGTTCTTGGGCTATGCCCCCTGATGTGCGGTAAGGCTTCGCCTTACCGTGTGCTCACCATTCTTGAACGAGGCTCTGCCTCGTTCCTGGAGGCATAGCCTCCTTAACTCTCATTACATCGATCGGAAAGGCAGAGCCTTTCCGCACATCAGCGGGCAGAGCCGGATCTCCACTTAACCGGCCGCGGGTCTTAGCGACGGCTTCAGCGAGACACGCTTGATGGGACCGGAAAGCGCGAACAGAACTAACGTCCCAAGGGGAGCGAGCAAACCCGCTGCTACTAGTACCGGCACGTAGGAAAAGTGGTCCACCACCCAGCCCGTACTGAAAATAAAAATCATGGAGCCAATGCCCGCTCCGGTTCCACCCAAACCCGCGACCGAGGCAACCGCTTTGTCCGGGAAGAAATCGCTGGGCAAGGTCTGCACGTTGTTGATCCAGACCTGGAAGCCGAAGAGCACGACGCCGATCAAAACCAGCGCGACCATCGCATCGTGCGCAAAAGCCGCTAGAATTCCCGCGGGCATTAGGAGCGCAGCTATCAGAATTACTACTTTGCGCGCGCGGTCCACACTCCAACCGCGGCCGATTAAGTAACCCGACAGCCAACCACCTGAAAGACTCCCGGCGTCGGCGGCGACGTAAGGCACCCAGGCGAAGAGACCAATCTTGACCAGAGAGAAACCACGCGCATCGGCGAGATACTTCGGCAACCAACTGATGTAGAGCCACCACACCGGATCAGTGAAGAACCTCGACAGGACAATCGCCCACACCTGTCGATAGCGCAACAGTTCTCGCCATCTGAGCTGCGCAGCCGGCTCGGCAGGAAGAGAATCTGGCGCCCCTTCGGCTCGCTGTCCCTCGCGAATCAGTCGGCGCTCGTCCTCGCTCAACCACTTATGACGATCTGGTGTCTGATAAAATAGAAGCCATAGTATTAACCAGGCAAAGCCCAACGCTCCTGTCGCGATGAATGTTGTTTGCCATCCATACGCCAGACTTAGCCAAACGATCAGTGGCGGCGCAACCACGGAACCGATGGCGGCGCCGCTATTGAAGATGGCCATCCCAAAGGCCCGCTCGCGAATAGGAAACCACTCGGCTACGGTCTTAGCTGCGCCGGGCCAGTTGCCTGCTTCACCGAATCCTAGAACAAAACGAAAGACGCTGAGGCTGGCCAAACCGCGCGCGAATGCATGGGCCATCGCGGCGATGGACCAAAGTGCGATCGAACAGACGAAGCCTCGTTTGGTGCCGACGCGATCGTAAAGTTTTCCTGAAAGGCCCTGGCTGATGGTGTAAGCCAGGAGAAACCACGTGATGATGCCGCCGAACTCAGTATTGGTGAGCCCGAGATCGCGTGTGATCACCGGCGCCAGTACGGAGATGGTCAACCGATCGATGTAGTTGATCAGCGTAGCGAGAAAGATCAGCGCGACAATCCACCAACGCAATCCGCGGAGTTTGAACCCCGTGGTCACAGTCGCTTCAGTTCGTTGTGCTTCCAGCATGTGGTTAGTCCAAGGTCGAAGGTCGAATGTCCAATGTCTCGAAAGAAGAGACTCTTAGCGCGACGCCACGGCAGTGGGCCACTCAATCGACTAAACAGACTTTGGACATTGGACTTTGGACCTTGGACTTAGGTTTTTCTTCGGTGTCAGAAGGTCAGGCGCACACCAAACTGCATTTTGCGCATCGAGTTGGCCGATGTGATAACGCCAAAGCTGGCGGACGTCGCACCCGCGGCCGGAACGGAGTTGCCCGGCTGTCCGAGGTTCACGTGGTTGAAGGCATTCGTGGCCTCGGCCCGGAAGCGCAGCTTGAACCGCTCGCTCAAACTAAAGTCGCGCGAGAGGGCCAGATCGACAGTCTTATAGCCCGGGCCGTAGAGAAGATTGCGGGCCGAGCTGCCATCGGTGGCGACCCCGGTAACGACTTTGTTTTGGGCAAAGGCGGCCGTGTTGAACCACATCGCCGCCGTGGGATTGGCGAGGTGCGGATCGCCGACCAACTGCGCCCGGTCGTTCGTGCTGCCGTCGAGGTTGGCGTCAACGTTGCCGTTGGTGACGCTGAACGGCAGGCCACTGCGCATCTTAATGATGGGGGAGAGGCTCCAGCCGTTGAAGATACTACGCAGAATGCCGTTACTGCCTTTACCAAAGTAATCGGGCCGGTAGGTGAAACTCATGCTAAAGACGTGTCGTTGGTCACTGTCGCCGGCACCCTGTTCTTCCGCAAGGTTGCTGTAGTTCTGTGCCAACCCCTGAGTCGTGCTGTTGTAGAGTTCTACACTGCTCAGGGTCTTGCTGTAGGTGTAGAAGGCGTTAAAGGTCAGATGGTGGCTCATCCGCATGGCGCTGGTGATTTGCAGGCCTTTGTAGGAAGCGGTCTGGTCCGATTGCAGTTGCAGCACAGCACCGAACAGAGGGTTGGGCCGCCTTGCGAGAATGTTCGCTCCCGCACTGGTGGCGGTGGCGTTAAGCACTGGGTAGTTGATGTCGCGGGCAAAGGGCAGGTCGTTGCTCGACGTGCCAACGTAGGCCGCGCCGACGACTATATCTTTAGTCACCTGACGCTGCACAGAAACGTTCATCTGATACGTGCGCGGCCACTTGAAGTCCGATGCCACGGGGAAGAGGCCTCCGCCGGTTGTAAACGTCCCGTTGTACGGGAAGGGATTTCCCCCAACGAAAGCCCTATAGGGATTGCTGAGCGAAGCTCCCAGCGGGACGCCTGCCGCATTTGTCTTTTGGTTGATATTAGTAAAGGTCAACCGGGTGGAAAAGGGCTGGAAGTTGGTCATCGTGTTCCACTCGTTGCCTGAGATGCTGCCGTAAAACACGCCGAACGCACCACGGATTGAGGTCTTCCCGTTGCCGGCCACGTCCCACGCAAAGCCGATGCGGGGCGAAAAATGGCTGAAGCTGGTCGGGATGCCGCCACGTTCCACACCGGGATCGCCATAGAACAACGCCCCCACAGGCGCGCTCGGAATGACCACGGACTTCTGGCCGGGAACATAATTGACGACCCGGTTTTGTGGGTCGGTCGGGGCCGTTTGAACATCCCAGCGGAGACCCAGATTGAGGGTCAGGCGAGGGCGAACGCGGAAATCATCCTGCACGAAGAGTGCCGTATACCAGCTATTGGTGTAGCCAGTTACGGGCGCGTCCTGCGAGACCGCGCTGGGAATACCGATCAGGAAATCGGCAAGCGCGTTACCAGCCGCAGCTGTCACACCTGGGGCCACCACCCTTGCCGTTGAACCTGCATTGAAGGTGAAAACGCCGTAGTTGTTAAGCAGTGTCTGCTGGATGTCCTTGTTGAGCGAGATCTCTCCTCCCAACTTGAGGGAGTGATTGCCCTTGATCCAACTGAAAACGTCGCGTGCGGAGTAAAAGTTAGTGCCGGCTACCGGGCCGCCGATTTGTTGTCCCAAGGTAAAGTATCCCGTGACAGTGATCTGCGGCAAATTCGGCGTGCCCTGGATCACAAATGCCGAACCCAGATCGGTAAGCGAGGTTGCGGGAGTGTTTATACGGCCGCCAAAATTCCGTGAGAAAGTCAACCAGACCTGATTAATCTTGGCTGCGCTGATGATCCAAACGTCGCTGGCGTTGACGCTATGCTGCCGCCATGTGGAATCCTGGAGGCTCCAGGGTACGTTGGGGCTGCCCCCTTTCGTGGTGCTGGTTCCTCCGGTATTAAAGTAACTTACGGTCAAACGATGCGCGTCGTTGAGCTGGTAGTCCACCTTTCCCAGATACTCGTTGAAGTTATAGGGGGTAGGAATATTGCCCTGCCATCCTGCGTTGCCTGTGCTGAGCGTAACGTTGGACAGGGGAATGTAGGTGTTGATGATCTTCATCGCCACCGGATCGAGGCGGTCAGGGCAGATTACGTTCGTGACGCCGTTGCAGACGAAAGCTTTGTTAGTGGCCGGATCGGTTGGCTTAGTCGCGGAAGCCGTGAAGTTGCCGGTGCGTTCCAGTGCGGTGGGGACGCGGGCGCCGCTCAGGAAGGTGCTCGTTGCCTGGCGCAGTCCCGAGTAGGAGACGAAGAAAAAGGCCTTGTCGTGCTTGATCGGACCGCCGAGAGTGCCGCCAAACTGGTTGCGATGAAAAGGCGCCTTGGCCAGAGTCGATCCCCAGTCATTGGCATTGAACATCGTGTTGCGCACGAACTCAAAGGCCGAGCCGTGAAACTGGTTAGTGCCGGACTTGGTCAGCACGTTGATGATGCCGCTGGCATAACGGCCATACTCCGCGTTGTAGCTGTTGGTCTGAACCCGGAATTCCTGGATAGCATCCGGGTTGGGCAAAATGTTACCGGTGTTGCGGAGGTTGGTCATGTTTATGCCGCCGTCCAGATAGTAGTTCACTGAGCCGGTGCCGCCGTCGGTGCCTCCGTTGATCAGTGTTCGCTGTTCCGGATAACCCAGAATGAACGTACTTGTGCCGGTGGACGCGGTGGCTACCCCGTTATTGTTAGACTGCACGCCGGGCGTCAGGTCCAGCAGCGCGTAAACGTTTCGCTCAACCAGTGGCAGATTGGCAATCTCCGCGGCCTGGATGGTGCGCCCGATCTCGGGGGTGCTGGTGTTGACCTCGGGTTGGGCCGTCTCTGTGATAGTTACGGTCTCGTTGACTTGACCGACAGTGAGAGTGACATCCACGCGGGAAGTGTCGTTGACTTGCAGGACGATGCCGTTAAGGTAGGACTTCTTGAAGCCGGCCGTACTGACCTCAAGCACGTATTTGCCTACCGGGAGAAACTCGAGCCGGTAGGCGCCCACATCGCTCGAGGTCACGGTGCGCGTAAGACCGGTGTCGACATTGCGCGCGGTCACCTGGGCGCCGGGTACAGTGGCGCCGCTCGGATCCGACACGGTACCGACGATCGTGGCGGTTGTGACCTGCGCGACGACTGCCAGGGGAACGGCGAGCAGCAGTGCGATGACGGCAAAGTGAATCTTCCGCAAACCAAAGTTTTTTACGCTTAACATTTCAGCGACCTCCAATGGAAATTCGAAACCTGCAAAGTTGATTGTCAGTCGGTGCTGATCCGACTGCTCCTTAAGAGTTGTGCGCCCCTGGACCTTTAGCCAGGCCTAACCTGTTCCCGACTCCTAGGCGACTCGTGGCGCCGCAAAAGTTGGCGCTGCGATTAAAGCCGCGGCGCCCCGCAATCGCGGGTATTCCTCAGTGGACGTGACGCGAAGTGGCGTGTGCGATGCAGCTTCAGTCAACGACCGCTCGGAGATTGCTTCCCGAACTGTGTCCTCGATCAAGTCCCAGGCGGTGATAATCTCTCCTGCCAGATAAATGCAATCGGGATTTACGAGGTTAATGATCGTGGCAATCCCCAACCCCAGGAAACGACCTGTGGCGAGCACCGCGGCCACCGCTTTTGAATCGCCACGCCGAGCGCAGGCAATCAGATCGACGACGGTGAAAGAACTTCGCTCGACGTCCTTTAAGTGTTTTGGACTATGTTTGGACAAATTCCAGCCAAAATACCGAGAGAGGGTAGCAAGATTAGAAGTGTAGGCTTCCCAGCATCCGTTATTGCCGCATACGCAACGCGGGCCATCCAGATTCAGCGGCATGTGTCCAAACTCGCCGGCGATGTGATCGCGCCCGCGGAGAAGTTCTCCATTTACGACGACGCCAACGCCGACGCCGTCCGAGACACTGATATAGACAAAGTTGTGTCCGCCGGAGGTCTCGCCTCGGGTCAGCCATAACTGAGCCAGGGCCGAGGCGCGTCCGGAGTTTTCAATATGAACTGTCAGACCGGTGGCTGCGGCCAGCTTGGTGCGGATATCCACATCGCGCCATCCCAGTGCGGGCGCGTTCAGGATCTTGCCAGTGCGCTGATCGACCATACCCGGCACGACCAATCCAATGCCTTCGCAGGCAAATCCCAACCCTTGCCGTCTGAGTAGTTTGCGAATACGCACCGCGAGGTCTTTGACGAAATCCGCAATCGGAAGCACGGTCTCAAAATTTTCGATAGCGAGCTGGCGCCCGGAAAAGTCGCAGAGCATTAAATACGTGCGCGTGAAGCGCACATCGACTGCGACCACCAGACGATCGTGCGTCCGGATATGAAGAAACGTAGGCTTGCGCCCACGGGCTGCTTCACCAGTCGCCCCCTCATAAATTAGTCCTTGAGCGATCAGTTCCTGGACCAGCACACTAACTACGCCGCGGGTCATCTTCATCCCGCGAGCGAGATCGGCGCGTGAGATGGGCTGATGCTCGCGGATGAGATTAAGCGCGATGTGCCGATTAATGTCGCGCGAGGTCGTCCGCGTAGCTACGTGAAAGTCCCGGGTGTTGATTTTTCGCATCAGGTCCGTTCGTCCGGTATTGTTTGAGTTGCGAACAATATCCTCAGAAAGGAAGATCTGTCAAGGTATTTTTCAGGGCAGCAGGGTTCTTCATTCAGGGACCGTGATGGGATGAGTCAGATTCTAGCCCACCGCGGGCGACGACTGCGACCGAATCCATCTCCCGATCAGAATCGTTCTTGAAGAGAGCTCGTTCAATAATTTGTTGACTTATCACGGCGGATGGTTTAGAAAAACTTGTCCCTTGTTGCAGTTCCCCTTCGCGTAACTAATTACATCGTTAACACAAGAGGGTTGCCAAAATGGGCCGAGTCAGATGGATATGCGTTGCGTTCATTTCGATTTTGCTGGCCTCGCTCGCGTCCCCTTTCTCTCGTGCCGGCCGCCATGCTTACCACCTACCAGAACGCGGGACCGCGCGCGCGGTCTTGACGTCGCAGCCTTCACTCGTCGCCGAGTATCACGGCTTCAATACGAATTCAACTAAGCTTGCCGAGAACCTGCATTTTCCCAATGCGGGAGGAATTCGCGAGCAGGTCCCGGCTAGATACGCCGCTCGTTACCAGCATTGGAAGCAGGAGTTTCTGGCTACCGAAACTGGCCGGCAGCAATGGGAGTCCTATCAAAACAACCCGGACTTCACCTTAACCGTGGTCATAACTCGCGACAATCCCGAGGGTGGAAACACAGGTAATTATCAATGGAACGATGAAGGAAAATTGGTGGCCGCGACCATTAACCTGGGTTGCCGGCTTGATGAGGGCGTTCCGAATCCTGTTTATTTTCCCGTGATGAGTTCCCTGTTACCCTCCGAAACAAGCCACAACATCAGCGGTGAGACTCTGGCGGCAACCAAGATCGCTCACGAGTTCGGCCACGTAAACCGCACCGCCAGGGGTGACTCCGTTCTCTATCAGCTTCAGGTCCAATTGATGCCTCAGTACAATCAAATCTTTTTGAGCAATGGCCGTGACGCCCGCGATCCGCGTTTGATCGAGTTGGCTCGAAGAATGGGAGCGACCCCGGTCGAGATTTGGGAAGATCGTGAATACTGGGGCGAAACAAACGCCATGCTCTATCTTCGCGATCGATTTGCCGACGACGGCTTCCGCTGCCTGCTCTTTAGTAGAATTAAACGTAGTATCGATTTGTACGCCAGCGGCTATGAAGAACGCTTCCTGAACATTGCGCAATCAACACCCTCTGGCCGTCGTTGTGGCTGGTAGCGGCTGACATTCGCACATGTCGCGCCTCGGCAGTTAAAGGTTTACTCCACACCGCGGTTTGGCGCGGCCCCATTGATGATCACTATCGAGTATTCGCTTCCTGCTTTTGCTTGTCGGCTTCAGCCCATTCTTTGGCGGAAACGAACGACTCTTTGTCATAAATCAACACAATCGTCCCCACTGGCAGCAGCCTGCTTATCTCGGCCGCCGCCGACATGGGAATGCGAATGCATCCGTGACTCTCAGGTAGTTGCGGGACCGAAGGGTTTCCGTGGATCGCCAGTCCGTCGCTGAAGTAGTTGGGATAATAAAGCAATCCGAGCGGCGATTTCTTCCACCCCGGCAGCTTCGCATAAATCCTGAAGCGGCCCCTGGGCGTGTAGGCCATCCCGCTCATCCCTTTCTGGTTATAGTGTCGGTTGCTGCCCGTTGATACAGGCAGAACCCGCTCGACCACTCCATTGACGTCAGTCAGCACGAGCACTTGTCGATCGAGATCAACCTCGACGTGCTTGTAGCCTGAGTCTCTTGCCTGTGGCGCGGCGGCACTCTTGATCGCGGTCAGATCGTCGCGACTAAGTTGGCCGGTGATTTCACGCCTTTCGAATTTCTGAAATGCGATTAGAGCGTTGCGAGTGACGGCGTCAACGACCCCGTCGACTCGGCCCGTACCGTATCCCATCTCCGAAAGGCGCGCTTCGGCGTCCTTCACTTCGGTGCGACTAAGCGAATGATTGGGCGTACGTCCCTTGCGCTTGTCTCCCTTCGTGATCGCGGATGAGTGGGATGGAATCAGAAGCAGCAGACTCAGCGCCAGCATCAGCGGCATCACAAATACTGCCGATAGAGCGTCTGACTTCGAATCAGACTGCCGCAGGTTCGAGTCTTGTTGGACGCACCCCAATATGGATAAGAGATTAGCGCCGGAAGCGTAACGAACGCGTCTTGTTCCGGCAACCAGGTCAATCGATGTCTTTAGAATATTCACGAAATCACCCCCTTGGATCGATTCATAACCGAAAATAATTGCGATGGGGGTTAATGCAAATCGAGTCGCCAAGTGCCAGTTGGTTTGCACTAGCAATCCGCAATCAGGGCTACGGCTTTGGGGTTGCTTGTCGGGAGGGGGATGTTCGGCGGCAGCCAGTTATTCCTGAAACGGCTTACGACAATAAACATAACGCCGCTTATGCGCCGAGGTCAACATCATCGTGAGTGAAGCCCTGAGCCGGCCAAGAGTACTAGGTCGACCGGGCACGGCGAGAATGAAAAACGTCGGCATCAGGCCGATTGTTCAGCGTCAAAAAACTCCGCGCGAGCGTCGAACCGTGGGGGCGTTTTGCGCATCTTACGACATCCACCCGATAATTAACTCACGCAAGGATGTCAGTAGACTCGTTTATGAAGAAAGTTCACATCGCGGTAATTCTCGCGGCGCTCGCCCTGCTGGTGGGCGTCGTATCTCTTGACGCGCACAGTAGCCACGGTCAATCGCAGAATCAGAAAAACGATTCGACTGTGAAGGCCGCCGCTTCGGTAACGGCGCACGCCAGTTCCGCAGAAGAGGGCGCGTCCTCTAATTTCAGCGGCGCGGCAGCCCGCAATGCGACGCTGCAAAACGAATTGGACTGGGTCTTTGGCGGTAAACAACAGCGCGGTTGGTATCTATACAATTTGTTGATAGCTTCAACCTTGAACACGAGGAGTGATCCTATCTCAAGCGACTTTGCTGTGACACTGTCGAATTGGCAGAAGAAAGCAGGACTGAGCCCGAATGGCGTGCTCGATGAAGATACCTTCAAGACAATGGTTGCAGAGTGGCAGAGGAACAGGCTCAAGGATCGCTCTTATGCTCAGGCCGACCAGCTTATTACAGTTCCGATTTCGGATTTTTATGATCCCGAGCGCCTAGTAGAACTTCGCCAGGTGGAACGAAAAACTTATGCGGCGTACAAGCAGATGGTCGCGGCTGCCATCGCCGATCCATCTCTTAACCTGCGTCATACGGGCGAGGGCGAACTTGCGGCCGAGGAAAAATACTTCAAAATCATTTCCGCCTTTCGCTCCCGCGAATATCAGAATCAATTGCGGCGCCAATCACCGAATGCCGGCAGCGCCGGTCTCGCTGTGAACAGCCCGCACTTCACGGGTCGCGCGCTGGACTTTTATGTCGGCGGCGATCCCGTTGACACGAAAGATTCAAACCGCGCCATTCAAGTCAAAACGCCGCTTTATCAGTGGCTCGTGAGGAATGCTGCACGGTTTGGCTTTAGCCCTTACTTTTACGAACCCTGGCACTGGGAATACGTAAAGTAGAGACTGGAAACTCGCCGGTTCTCATTTCTGAACCATCATTTAATAGCAATAACTTTCAGTAAGTTTCCGAAAGTGATAGCCAAGCGCCGCCAGCATTAGGCCGTCGTCAATCTTGTCTCGGTGCTTAGAGACAACTCGTCCCATGAACCGCCAGAACTCGCCGCGAGACTTATCGCGCACGCCCAGCGCAAAGACGATGCGAGCAAACGCGGTGATGTCTTCTCGCTTCAGTCCACCTTCGCCAATCTGTGGCGAACCAGCACGCGTTACGCGGCCCAGACTGTCAAACGAGCGCGCATAATACTCGCGCGGACTGTAGATATTTCGGATGATGGATTTATAACCTTCAATCAAAGTTGTGGCGTCCATCTTCGGCACAAAGTTGAGCACGCAATCCGTATTGCTTCCCGTGTGATCCTCTACTCCCATGAGCCGCCCTTCGCGCTCCAGTCGCCGCCATAGTTGCGTGTCGGGGATGGCCGCGAGCAAGCCGACCATGGCGACAGGGATTGCGCTCTCACGAATAAAATCCATCTGCCGTTCGAAGATGTCGTCCGGGTCGTTATCGAAGCCGACGATGAAGCCACCCAATACCTCCATCCCGTAACTCTGCACGTGCCTCACAGAGTCAATCAGATCGCGACGCGTGTTCTGGCCCTTCTGCGCCTCTTTCAAACTTTCAACAACTGGTGTTTCGATGCCGATAAAGACTTGCCTGAATCCGGCGGTTCGCATCTGCTCGAGCAACTCATCGTCGTCAGCGAGATTTACGCTGGCTTCCGTCGTAAACGAGAAAGGGTACTTGTTGCGTACCGACCATTCGGCCAGCACCGGCATTAGCAGCCGAACGTTTTTCTTGTTGCCAATAAAATTGTCGGCGACGATGAAGACCTCGCCACGCCAGCCAATCCGCAGCAATTCGTCCAACTCGGCGACAATCTGCTGATTGCTCTTGGTGCGCGGCACCCGGCCGTAAATCTCTATGATGTCGCAGAACTCACAATTGAAGGGACAGCCGCGCGAGTACTGCACCGACATGTCGCTGTACTGGTTGAGTTCGGCCAGCGCGAAATCCGGAATCGGCGTCAAGGCAAGGGCCGGCCGCTCCGGAGCCTGGTATACAGCTTTCGCTTCGCCGCGCTCAAAATCTTCCAGGAAGCCGGGAAACGTCGTCTCGACTTCGCCGACGAAAACGTGATCCGCTTCAATCGCATCGTTGAGGCCCATCGAAGCATAGGGGCCGCCCATGACAACTGTTTTCCCTTCAGCCTTACATAGACGGATAACTTCTTTGAGCGACTCTTTCTGAACATACATCGCGCTGGCAAAGACGACATCAGCCCACTTTAGATCGGCGCTCATAAGCGCACGGACGTTCATATCCACCAGTCGGCGGTTCCAAGCCTTAGGCAGCATCGACGAGATCGTGAGCAGGCCGAGCGGAGGGAAAGCAGATTTCTTGCCAATAAACTTCAGGGCATGACGGAAGCTCCAGAAGGTGTCGGGAAACTCAGGATAGATCAGTAATGCGTTCATACGAGTTTGGTCCAGCGCGAACGATTTCTTCTACCAATAGCGGAACAGTAAACCTGTTGCGGTTGCGACCATAGTGGTCGCCAGCCAGGGAGACTGCAAATAAAGTCCCATCGTGAGTGCGATTAACAAAGCCGCGACGAACCGGATCAAATAGGACTTAGGTCCTGACAACCGTTTCCTGCCCGATAGTGCAAACACCACAACCGAAGCGACAATAAACGGTAGCAGAAGATATTCAGTCCAGTAGGTAAATTCCAGTGAACGAATAAACACAAGAGGCATTGTGTTGTCTTCCACCTTAAGAAGGTATATTCAAAGTACCCGGTTTTCGGTTTCAAACCGCGCGCGGCGGATTCATTTCCCTTTGATCTACAACCCGCTTCAACTTCCTGCCATTCCGCAGGCTTCCGGGTGCGCAGGGAACGACACGGAACTCATAGAGCTTCATTTCATAATTTTTCCAAAAGTCCGCGAATCCTGCTCGTAAGTTGTCCAGGACGGCATGCTCGACTTCGGGTTGATGATCAAATTGAGCCACCTCGAGATGTAACTCGACGATGTCCCGTCTGCCGTCATGTTTGATCACCGCTTGCCAATCTGGACCATGACCGTTCACATTGCGTAAGACTTCCTCGAACACCCAAGGGCCTACGTTGCCCATGCCGCACACAACCATTTCATCAGTGCGTGACCGGATCTTAGCGATGCGTTTGGCAAACAAACCACACGAGCAAGGCTCGTCAACCAATCGAGTTAAGTCCGTTGACCGATAACGAATCAGCGGCATTACATCCCGCACGAGCGTCGTATACACCAGTTCGCCATACCCTTCGACGTCTATTTCAGGCGTTTCGAAGAAGAAGAAAAGATCGTTGCGATGATAACCATCTTTGCGCTCGCACTCCGCGCCGAGCGTACCGAACGATTCGGTCTGGCCGTAGCTCAGATAAAGTGGCGCGCTCCACACGCTTTCGACGACCTGCCGCGCTTCTTCGGTGATATTTTCGCCGCCGCCGAAGAGCAGCTTGACCGGCCACGTGCCTCGTTCGCGCGCCAACTCCGAGAGGCGCACGAGCCACGACGGCTCGCCGAAAATCACATTCGGTTTGTATTCGCGGGCGCGATCGTAAAAGTCCTGGGGCGCAATTTTGCCTGCTTCGACGTGGAAGCATTTCAAATATTGCAGGGCCGCCCGCAAGACCACCGGCGAGACCCAGAACGAACAGTCGTAAGCACTCAAGATGCGATCTTCGGCACGCACACCCA
>JAWVCT010000081.1:0-45171 GCA_033858155.1 Blastocatellia bacterium | reverse complement strand
ACGAGAGCCGGAGTTTCGATATCGCCAAAAACTTTGGCGTGCGACTGCAGCTCCACGCGCTCAGAGGCGTAAATATCGCCATGCATAATCCCGTCGATAATCGCGTTGGCCACGAAGACTTCCGACTCGATTTCCGCGGTTTCGCTTACGATCAGCGTGCCGGTCAAAGAACGCAGCCGCCCAGTGACATAGCAATCAATGCGCAGTGTGCCTTCAAACTTGAGTTCGCCCGCTGGTGGAGCAGGGTCAATCGGCAGCCCGGCAGGTTCAGTATTTTGGGCGAGCTTCAGAGGCGGCCTGAGGTTTTCGAGCCAGGCGTCAAAAGTATCGGGGAGCAAGTCGGCGAATTCGCTGGAGGCTGAGGACTGGTTCAGACGAGAATCTTGCACGGTACGGGTTCCTCAGCATCAGCCATTGCGTGGCCTTCATTCGTTCTTTCGCGCTACTTGTCGCAGTTTTCATTCTTGAGCATGCGGCAATCGCCCTGAAAGACCGCGCCGGGTTTCATTGTGAGGGTCCGAGTTGAGATGTTGCCGTTGATTACAGCGGCAGGTCCCAACTCAACGCGCTCGTGACCAACAACGTCGCCCGTGACGGTGCCGCTGATTACCACCACTCCGACGTCGATGTCTCCCTCTACCAGGGCCGAATGATCGACAATCAGCGTCCCTTTCGGCGACGACACCGTGCCGGCGATATGACCGTTGACCCGCAGCATATCCTTGAAATTAATTTCCCCAGTGAGTTCGGGTACTGCCTCAACCGGGCCGCAGCGTTGGCGCTGCTTAATGGTGAGTGCGCTACCGCCGGCGCCCAACTGGCCGGAGATTATTCCATCGACCGGCATCCAGCCGCGAAACGTAGCTTCGCCGATGAGGACTGGAACGCGCGCTTGGAAGTTGGCACTCTCGCGCCGGGGACGGGCCGTCGGCGCTGCGCCGGGGAACGATGAAAGGGGGCGCACGGGTTGCGTTAGCTGTTCGGTACCCGCTAGCGCGCTCGGCGGGCATTGGGGTGTTATGCCTGGTAACGCCGGGACCGGGACGCTGCGAATGACGTTTTCTGCCGGAGTGGTCTCAACTGCTGGCTCAAGTGTCAGAGCCGCCTTCGCTGGTGCCATTATCATTCTCCACGGAAACTGCGCTGGCAGTTTCAGGTTTGGATCCAATTATTTTGTGGAAGAACCCGCTCTTGACACCACGGGACGAGTCGTTCGAAGAAAAACAAATGCCTTGAGTGCGCGCACAGTATCACAGGCACAGCACGGGTTCAAGAAATTTTGGTGGTGGGGTAGCTGTGTGGTGCAACCGTTCTGGTCGCGATGCGGGGGCACTAGCCCGACCGTTAGAAAGGGCTCATTAACGCACTCAGAGCCCTCCCTAACGGTCGGGCTAATGCCCCGCGGATTAGCGGTCGTGTTCGCAAATCTTTTCCTGACTTCTATTTCGAGTTTTGGATACTCAAGGCCAGCACGTCGTCCATCGCACAGATGGCCGCCCGTTTCGCCGGGGCCGGCAGTTTCAAATCCTTTATTTCAACTGACGAGTTGCCGGTGATGTGTGCCGAGCCAATCTTGATCCAGCCTTTACCCAAATCCAAATAGATTGGTATCAGCATTTTGAATTCGTTGCTAACGCCTGACTGCGTTACTCGCCCTGATAACGTGGTCCCGTCCGGACTTAGTTGATAGTCAAACCGGTAGGTTGGCATCTCTGTGCCGTAGACCCACTCGTTGAAATACCAATCCATGCGCTGATTACCGTCAAGATCCATTTCCTTCAACATATGCTTTTCGACAATCCGCTTGAAGTCTTCGGTCGAGACGTCACGATTAAAATAAGTCTGAACAAAGTCTTTCATCATCTCCTGAAAGCGCCGGTCTCCGTCGGTGTGGCTATACATCATCATCCGCAGCATGTGCAGGATGTAGGCGCCTTTCGGGTAAATCATAAAGCGCGCCACGCCGCCGGTTTTGGCACTGTTCAAGCGATAGCCCTGGGTCACCGGACCAATGGTGTAGGGTTTTTTGTCGCGCGTTTGGGGTCGCGCTGTAATTATTAAGTCACGTTGGTTGTTCCAGAAATCAAGAAACTTTGTCATGTCGCGGCGCACGAATTG
Source organism: Blastocatellia bacterium (assembly GCA_033858155.1). Taxonomy (GTDB): domain Bacteria; phylum Acidobacteriota; class Blastocatellia; order Pyrinomonadales; family Pyrinomonadaceae; genus UBA11740. Next base: position 43,053 of record JAWVCT010000081.1, on the reverse strand, counting down.
GACGTAGAGCGAGGCTGAGAACTCGGCAAAGCCTTCGCTCATCCACTGATCGTGATAACTGTCCCAGCCGACGACGTGGCCCCACCATTGGTGAGCTATCTCGTGCGGAGCGACGTAGCGCCAGAAGTTATCCGTGCCGCCGCGCACGCCCAGCATTTGAGCTCTTTGGGTCGTATCGATAAAGGCGATGAACGGCATGAAGACGAGAGTGGGCCAGGCTTGACCGAAAAACCCGGCAGGCTGTTGCGTCATGGCCAGACGTGTGTAGGGAAGTTTGCCAAAGTACGCATTGTAGATTCGGGTGGCATTTTCAGCGTCAGCCAAAGCGCTGTTCGCTATTGAGGTTGTGGAAATCGCCCCCAGCGTCGTCATGGTGGTCCCGCCGTTGCTCTCGGCCCGCTCGATGGCGTGCTGCATGGCGACTACTGAGTCGGGCAACTCCTCGTTCGCATAGAACTCGATGTTGTAGCCCGTCTCTTTGTCGGCAAATTCCTTCTTCTTGAACCTGCCATAATTGAATCCCGCCACTGCCAGGTCAGTCTTGCCGCTGGACCATTTGGCGATCATCACGTCGCCTTCCCTTTGGTCGGGTTGGACCGGCGCGCCGGTGCCGACAAACGTATATCCCTTGGGATAACGAAACGTGATGTCAAAGCCGGCCCGATCGCCAAACTGGGTTCCGCTATTGTTCGGATACCAGGTTGAGCGCGGAACCAGAAAGAAGTTACCGCCGCCGGAGTCGCGTAAAGCGTCGTTGCCGGAATATTGCACGGTGAGGGTGTAGTCTTTGCCGACCTCGACCGCCTGCGGCATGATTACGGCAAAGTCAGCATCTTCGTCTTTATTCTCCTGGATGAAGGCTAAGTCTTTACCCTCGCTGTCCTGAACGCGGCTGACCCGCAAGGTGCGGTACAGATCGAAAGGCAACACACGTCCGGCCACGAGCGCGCGAAAGGTCACGCGATCATTTGCGGTGATGTTCGCTCCACGAATGGCGCCATCGATCTCGTGATGCGTGATGTCATAGAGCCGATGGTCTTCGGAACTGGCGGCCGTGCCTTTGGCGTACTCGTCGGCGAAATGAAACGCCGTCCAGATGCCGCCGTCGGTCTCGCCGTAACTGAAGAGGGCGATCTCCTCCGGCGAAACCTGGGGAATCCCGAGCGGATCGAGCAGAAAAACCAGCTTGCCATGCCTCTTTCCGTCGATGAAGGAAACGAAATATCCTGGCCGTTGCGGGCCATAGAGGTCGGCGAGGGTGCGGATGTCAGAGTTGTCGCGCAGTTGTTTACGCAATAGCTGCTGGTTGTCGCGGTACAGCTCGCGAGCTTTACCGGACTGTGAGCCTCCGGCGCCCATCGTCGCATTCGGCGATGCTTTGATCTCTTCAAATGTTTTGTCGGTAAAGCGGATGACCAGCCGTGAAAACTGCTCGACGAGCTTCTCCTGCTCAATGGCGAGAGAGAGGCTATGCCTCTCGATCTTTGTCGGAGGATCCAGCGTCAGCTCACCATCGCCGATGAAGACGGCGGCATTGGTTCGTCCCTCGATCGGCGGCGCAAAATAGACCTCGCCGCTGCGCAGCGTAAACACCGCCGCATCGCGCTTAATCACGAGATTGTTTACCGTCGCGAACCGACCGGCAAAGTCTCCCTCGGCCTTGCCTGTCTGTCTCAACTGCTGATAAACGGGATCGACGTTGGCCTTCACGTTCGACACGGTCACGGCGGCTTCGAGGGCCGCGATGTCCAGCTTCAGATCGACAGTCGCGACCGCGCCGTCGGCGACTTTAACGGCCTCGCGCCTGGCTTCGCCGAAACCCGGCGCCGAAACGACGAGCGAATATGTCCCAGCCGTAAGGCCTTCGATTTGAAAGTGGCCCTGTGGGTCACTTGTCGTCTTGAATTCCTGGCCAGTCGCGGGATCGGTCACCGTGATTCTTGCGCCGACGACGCTCGCGCCTTTGGGATCGGTAACCTTTCCTTCGATGCTACCGCCGGCGCCCTCGACAGTCGTGAAGGGCATTGCGAGCAACGCCAGACAAAGAGTGATTAGACCGATCTTAAGTTTTGTATTTTTCATTTTGCTACCCTGGGAATGGATCAGGAAACCGAATTGGATCAGGAAAAGCGCGGTCCTGAGGAGCCCGGGTTTTTCTGACGGAGGCATTATTGCTGCCCGTGTCCAACCCGTCAAGCATCTTCCTTGTCAGGTTGAACAATGGCATGGCATGCTAGTCAGGATTCAATGAAACCGGAAACCAAAGCCAAGACCAGACTGCTGCGGCGCATGGGCGAAGCGATCGCGGACTTCCGCATGATCGAAGACGGCGATCGGATCATGGTCTGCCTGTCGGGCGGAAAAGACAGCTATACCTTGCTCGAATTACTTCTGGACGTGCAACAGCGGGCGCCGGTCAGGTTCGATCTGCTGGCGGTTAATCTGGATCAAAAGCAGCCTGGTTTTCCCGCTGACATTCTGCCCGGATACCTGAGCGATTGCGGCGTGCCGTTTCGCGTCGTCGAACGCGACACCTACTCAATCGTTAAGCGTCTGGTGCCTGAGGGCAAGACGTTCTGTGCAGTCTGCTCGCGTCTGCGCCGCGGCATTCTCTACAACATCGCGGTTGAAGAAGGCTGTACAAAGATCGCGCTGGGCCATCATGCGGATGACATCATTGCGACTTTTCTACTGAACCTTTTTTATGTCGGCTCGCTGAAAGCGATGCCGCCGGTGCTGCGTTCTGACGATGGGCGCAATATGGTCATTCGACCTCTCGCCTATTGCCGCGAGAGCGACATTGCCGAGTTCGCCGCGGCGGAGCAGTTCCCGATTATCCCCTGCGACCTGTGCGGCTCGCAGACGAACCTGAAGCGCGTGAAGATCAAGAATCTCATTGCCGAACTCGAGCAAGAGATTCCGAACGTACGCGCTTCAATGCTCAACGCGATGGGAAAAGTCATCCCGTCGCATCTGCTCGATCACCAGTTGTTCGATTTCAAGAAACTTTCCGCAGGTTGTGGGGACGTGGCGGCCGAACTTGATCTGGCTTTGGGTCATACCGACAGCGAACCGGCGCTGGTGGCGATGGGCTGATACTCTTCACCACTAAGACACAAAGGGCACAAAGCATTTATTGGATTTCAGCTTCGTGTCTTAGTGTCTTTGTGGTTAAATCCCCCGCATGCCGGCGACGAAAAAGCGCGAGCTTGATCTCACGGACTTCCCGCCGGGAACCGTCACTGAATACACGACGCTGGTTTGTCTCGCCTGCATCTTCGACATCTTCACCAAACAACTGGGACTGGCGCCGCGCACGGCTTTTTCCGAAGTCAAACGCCACACACCAACCATTGAAGAACTGACCAGCCGCGCGGCGACCCGGCCTTACTTCGATAGTGAAGAAAAGAGTCCGCATTGTCCGTATTGCGGATCGGCCAAACGTTGGCTGGCGCGCTTTGATACTTTCTGCATTGAAGGCGGCAAGGCTACCGATGCTCCGCGCCGTTCGCTCCTGAAAAAGTTACCGAAGGCCGACGAACAGTTTCTGGTCATTGAAAAGAAGTCCGATTCGCGGGCGGTGCTGTTTGAATGGCTGGACACCGTCGGCCGCAACCTGGATTTCGCGGGAGAGAGCTGGCTGATTGAGGCGACGCGCATGTACCTGGAACGCCGCGAGCCCAAAACAAATTGGGATGAAGCGTTTGACGAATTGCGGGCCGTGCGCCGTTCGAGTCGTTTAAGCGAAGGCTGGGAACGAGATGGCGCGCGCCTGTTTCTCGCGCCCAGTCTCTACAGCGAAGCGGTGCTGATCCAGTATCTCGTGAGCCGCTCACAATCGCATGGCGGCATGACCCTCGAAGGCCGGCTGACGTTGATGGAATTAATCCGGCGTCTGCGCTACAGCGGCTACCTGGATCAGATCGGAGTCACGGAGCGCGAACCGGGCGAAGTGTTCGAGAAGCTGATCGATCACCTGGCCTCGACGCACGAATGGGGGTACGGAACCGCTCGCGCTAGCGAGCGGGTTACCGCAGGCGCGAAGAAAGCAAAGCCAAAGGAAGCTGCGAAGACGAGCGCAAAGAAATCGTCGAAGTCTCGCAAAGGAAAACCCCCACAGCCGGAGCCCGACGTGCTCTTAAGTGAGCCGGTCAAACTTCATTACCTGGTCGACCGGCGCGATTTCCTGGATAAGGTGAAGAGCGTCTATGCGGCGTACGCCTCGTAAGTCAGGAGTGAATTTAGCCATTCTCATTAGCCAACCCACTCCGAGCCGCCTTTGGTTTCGAGAAATTCTCTTGACTTGAAACCGGTATCTGAAATAGCTTTCGAGTGTCTAAGTAACTTGTCTTAGATTCGGATTCCGGCCGTGACGAATCACCGGGGTCGTGTCCTCGCAACTCAACTACCGAGCGCCGCGGAAGTTCCTTGATGGCGCTCGACTGTTACGATGGGAGTGAACAGCCATGCCAACCAAAAAGGCCTCGAAAAAGTCCGCCAAGAAAAAAACAACGAAAGCGGCTTTTCCCCCGCCTCCGATCAACCTCCAATGTCTTAGAGGTTGTTTCGATCAGCACTTGACCTGTCTCAGGAAGGGCGTTGATCCTGCCCTCTGCATGAAAAGATACATCAGATGCGTAGAGAACTGCCTCAGGCCTAAATAAAAGGACCAGAGAATCCATTTAGTTTGGCTTTGACGACAAGGCGCTAGCGCGTCGCCGGGTTACTTTCGATCTGTTTCAGGTTTGCCGCTCACGAATAAAATCCGCGATCGAACGCAACAGTTGCGTCGGTCGGCCCACACTTTCAAGCGCATCGCAGGCCCCGCGATGCACCGACTCAAGCTGCGCGCGCGTCGCTTCAATTCCATAGAGCGCGGGATAAGTAGCCTTCCGCGAGCGAGCATCTTTGCCCGGAGTCTTGCCGAGATCCTCGGCCGTGGCGGTCACATCCAATAGATCATCCGTGATCTGAAACAGCAGTCCGAGATTGCTCGCGTATTCCGTAATCGCTGCTAGTTCATCTTCATTCGCGCCGGCGATAAGCGCTCCCGAACGCGCTGCCGCACGAATCAAAGCTCCCGTCTTGTGATGATGAATGCGTTCCAACTCGGCATTGCTAACGTCGCGCGATTCCGCATCAAGGTCGTGCGCCTGGCCCGCGACCATGCCTTCAGGAGTTCCGGCCGCGCGGGCAATCTCAGCAATCAATTGAACGCGAAGTTGAGGCGACAAATTTTCGTCTTCCGCAATCGTTTGGAAGGCCAGCGTCTGTAAAGCATCACCCGCCAGGACGGCGGTGGCTTCGTCGAACTTTACGTGGCACGTGGGCCGGCCGCGGCGCAGCTCATCGTTGTCCATCGAAGGCAAATCGTCGTGAATCAGCGAGTAGGTGTGAATCATCTCGAGCGCAGAGGCTGTCCGCAAGAGACTATCCGCGCTCGCTCCAAACGTCTGGCCGGCGCCGAGCAAGAGCGCTGGACGAAACCTCTTGCCACCGGCGAACAGACTCCAGCGAATCGCTGCATGGACCCGCTCAGGCGGTTCAGATTCTTTTGGGATCAGCCGGTCGAGTTCGGCATCAATCAGCGAGCGGCAGCTCGCAAGGAATTCGCGGGCGTCATTAATGTGGCTGGTTCGGCAGACTTCAGTGGACACAATTTTCATCTTGAGAAGAACAATAGCGGAGTTCCCCAGGGAACGAAGGGTAACGAAATATTTATAGACCGGCGGCAGAATGGCAGCAAGCTCCGTGGGAGCGAAACGTTGCCGATGCTCGCGAGCTACATTTCGCTCCTACGGAGCGAGTTCTGGTTGGATCGTCGAAACTATAAATATTCGGCTCCTACGGAGCCGATGCGCGCTTATCGATTACTCGTTGGCTTCGTCGTCAGTGCCTAGCTCGACTTGCGGATCGAAGGGTCGCACCGCGGCGCGTCCATGGTTGTCGCGCATTAGAATCTCGATGCGCCGCTCGGCTTGAGTCAGACGCTCCTGGCATTCGCGCGAAAGTGCGACACCCTGCTCGAATAGCTCGAGGCTCTTTTCCAGCGTTAGCTCGCCCTGCTCTAACTCGCGCACGATCCGCTCGAGCTCTTCCAACGATGTCTCAAAATTCTTTGGTTTGGTGCTGCTCATTGGTAACCCAACTTAGGAGCGTCTGATCGAGTCGTCAATTCCGTCCTGCTGCCGGTTGCTCGCCTCGTAGAGGCGAAATGTTTATAGACCCCGGATGACCTGTTAGGCCCGCTCCATAGGAGCGGAACCTTTCTCGGTTGCGCTCCTACGGAGCGCCGGAAAAAACTACCGCTGGAGCTATAAACATTTGGCTCCTATGGAGCTGTTATCGATAAGTCATTGCATGGTACGCTGCCGTTGACTTGGCTTGATCACAGCGATCTGGAATTGCTACTTAACCTGCTTCTTAAGGTTATCCCACTGCCTATTAACCTCATCATGCAACTTCGTACCCGACGGAGGCAGATTTCTCGCCATGCCGTCGGCGACGAGTTTCGTCAGCTTATCATCCTGCACCGCCGTGATGCGCCAGCGCTGCCCGTCCGTCAGCGTGGCCGGCTGCATTGTAAGCTGAAGATGCTCATCTTTGATATTCACCTTTACTTGCGCGATGTTGTTTTCTTCTTTGATGTCCGCAAAGCTCGTGATTGCCAGCGCCACCAGGATGAATGGTTTACCTTTCGCTGGCTCCGTCAGTCGCTGTAGTTCCTTCAACAATTCATCATGCACCGTCTGGTTGAGTTTCGGAGACAGAGATTGCAAGGCGGAATTCGCCTGAGCCGGCAAGATCGAACCAATCGTTGAAACTGCCGAGCCGACTGTGTTCTGGTGAACGAAGTCATCACAGACTTTGTCCGTATCAAGAATGGCGTCGACCGTCGCGTTGTCATTGCGTTGCGATGCGTCGGCCAGCACCGCCAACGTATACGCCGGACTGCTCTGGTAATGGCGCCACCAAAAATAACCGCCGACAGCGGCACCGATGATGATCAGAACCAACACAACCGCGATGATTCCGAAGATTCGGCCGGCGCGACGAAAGCGACCTGCATGCACGCGTCCTTGCTGATCAGCACGAGCTTTGTCGAGATCGATCACGATGCGGTTGCGTTTGAGTTTCATGTTTCTGCCCTGCTACTCGCCCTGTTCAGTCCCGCGTCAACTGCTTGTCTTATCTGGACTATACTTCTTAGTCGAATTTGGTGTGCCCCGCAAAATTATTAATGGCGTGACTTGATTTGTGCCGACAGTGGTTTGCTCTTTACATTTTGGACACGTCAAGACAGCAAAGTTAAACTCATCAAGTGTCTCTCAGCAATCGATACAGTCACCCCCGCCTGAGTAGTGTCCATCTGAACTCCCCATTCCGAGTCCGAGTCAGATTCCGCTCGCGTCCAATAATTGTCGGCTCTTTAACGCGGCTGCGGACTATCCTTTTCCCGGAGCAGTAAACGCAGCGCATCATTCACAGCCTTCGCATCTGGAAATGCAGCCGCAACGTCCGGATCAAGCAGCACCAGGTTTGTTCCCTCGCGGTAGCGCTCGACGTATTTGCCGCGCACGCCACCTTTCATTTGAGAAAAATCATATTCGGGCCGCAGATCGTCCTCTTCCTCTGATTCAATTCTCTTCATAAGACTTTCTTTCTCCCTGTGTTGCTTCGCGGGCGCTGATGATACGCACTAACTCTCCATCATCCGTATGCGCCACCACGAGAATCTTACCCGACTCGGCGGAGCCTGTGATGATGAAACGATGTTCTTCCAGGGAATGATCAGGGTCAGGAAAAGTATCCGAAAGTGGATCGCCAAAAACCGACTCAGCTTCCTGGAACGAGATGCCGTGCTTGACAAGATTACTCGCTGCTTTCTGCTCGTCCCAGGCAAAGCGCATGGAGGAACTATAGCGGCTCTTAGTCTATTCTTGCCACTCAATCCATGGTGAACATATCTTATGCCGCACAGGGCTAATTCTCTTCCGTTCCTTCGACGCGGCAATTCACGACGCCTTTCCAAAGACGCAGTCGCAAAGCATCGTCGATCGAAACGGCACTGGCGTCGCGTACGACATGGCCGTGCGAGTCATGCGCAATCGCATAGCCGCGTTCGAGCACCCGCAGCGGCGACATCGCATCAAGCGCGCCCGCCGCTCTGGCGAGTTGCTGCTTCGCCGTTTCAAGCCTTGTCGCAACTCCGGCGTCCCGCGCCTTACTAAGCGATTCCAGTCGAGTCCGCGCAGTTACCGCCGCGCCCCGAAGCTGGGCCGGCGAAAGGCTGTGCGTCGCGGCGCCCATGCGGCGTTGAGCGCGCTGAATCAGAGCCGTAATCGCCGTCTGCAAACGATATTCGGCATCGCCAGTCGCCGCCAGGGCTTCGTGCAAACGCGCCGCAACTGCATCGAAAGCCGGTGACAGAGCCAGCTCTTGCACTTGCGTGCGTGAGCCCGCGATCCTGAATTGCATCGAGCGCGCCAGGTTGGTTGTCAACGTCGCCAACAGCGAGCATAACTGAGCCTCATGCGCCGCCACAATCTCAGCCGCTGCCGAGGGCGTCGGCGCGCGCAGGTCAGAAACAAAATCGGCTATCGTGAAATCGGTCTCATGACCGACGGCCGAGATAACCGGAATCGCGGAACCTCGAATCGCGCGCGCCACCACTTCCTCGTTAAAGGCCCAAAGGTCTTCGATGGAGCCGCCGCCCCGCCCGACGATCATGACATCGATGCCGAGATTTCCCTCGCGCAACGCGCGGGCATGAAAGTCGTTGAGAAACTTGATCGCGCGCGCGATCTCCTGGGCCGCGCCATCGCCCTGCACTCGCGCCGCCGCGAACAGGACGTGCACGGTGCGCGTCCGGCGCGAGATAACATTGAGAATGTCGCGAATCGCGGCGCCGCTGGGCGAAGTGATCACGCCGACGCGGCGCGGCAGCATGGGAATCGCGCGTTTTAATCCTTCCGCGAACAAACCCTCCTTTTGCAGACGTGCCTTCGTTTGTTCGAAAGCCAACTGCAAAGCGCCGGCCCCGACCGGCTCGAGCGCTTCGACGATCAGTTGATATTCGCCCTTCTGCTCGTACACGCTCAAACGGCCGCGCGCGCGCATTTGCAAACCATCTTCGGGACGAAAACGAATTCGCTGATTGCTGCTGCGATAGCAGGCACAGCGCATTTGTGCGAACTCGTCCTTCAAAGTGAAGTACCAGTGTCCCGACCCGTGCGCACGGAAGTTGGAAATCTCGCCCTCGACCCAGACGGAGGAGAAACGCTTTTCCAGCTCGCCGCGGATCATGCCGGTCAACTCAGAGACGCTCAGCGGCTGCCGTTCGCGCTCGTCAAATAGTGATGAGAGAAGAGGCTGCATGACGTTTAACTCAGACGAGATTCTGGGGCCAACTCAAACAAGTACTCATTGAGCCAACTCGCGGAGAGTACTATGCTTCAATCCTGCGTTGCTAAGAACTTTCAAAAAAGCATCTCTGCTACTCTCCTGTGTCTCGAAAGCTCTAAAGGTATTTTTCCAACTTGAGTACGCAGTCTCGAACAGCGTCTTTGCTTTCGACTCGAACATCCCGATTGCCAGGTCCGGACCAACAGCAGCGATCCGCGTCGTCCAGCCCGCCTCATTCGTGAAACTTCCTGAGTGAATAATGTCCAGGGCCTGGTTGTAAACTCTCCAGCCATTTTCACAGCGCTGCACCAGGCCTTCGCCATAGGCCTTCCTGTTCCATCGATTGAGAATCGCCTTCTGTAACCATTGTGCATTGGGAGTATCTCTCTCCACTACGGGCCTATTAAGGAGAACAAGAATATCAGTGTAATTCTCTTTCAGCGCCGAAAGTAGCGGCAGCGGCTCCAACAAATACCCGTCGCGAAACGCGGCGGCCCCGATCGAAACAGGCCGGCTAAAAGGAGTCTCAGGCGAGCAGGCCGCACGCATGATTTCCATGAGGTCATCTGCGCCGGCCGTAAACCAGCGGGCCTGACCGTTGGTAACATCGGCGGTCAGTATGCGGAGTTCTGAGGGATTGGCCCGCAGGGTCTCAACGTCCAGGCGTTTGGTGCTTTGGATTACACTTCTGAAGAGGTAGTCGAGGTCAATAATGTTCCAGAAGCGAAACAGATTTATCATCCTGGATTTGTTTACTTCTTCCAGGTAAACCGTGACTCCCAGCGCCGCCTGATCGGCGAGAGCATAGGCAGCATTAATCGCTCCGGCTGAAACCGCATAGACTGAATCGAAGTACCTGATTCCTAAATTATTGAGCGCAGCAAGTGAAGCGCAATTGCAGATAGAGCGCAGGACGCCGCCGGGAACCACCAGAGCTGTTCTGATAGTGCTCGCGCGTTGCTCGCCCATTTCGGCGCTGCGTGCCCTGATATTCTCTAATACATTCGATGACATAGGGCACGCCGATCGTTTGCGAGCCGGCAATGACGAAGTTCACGTGGCGTTGAAGATCCGGAATGAGGCGATAGAGTGAATCATAATCCTAAAGCTTTGCAGTTAAATTGCTGAACACTTGCTTGACCAATAAGACCCATCTTGGAAACCATAACGCTAAATTTGGAAACCACAGCACTACCAGCACAATCAGAGTTAAACCTGCCTGATACCCTATCATCCTTCGCGGCGAAATTGCCGTGTGCGCGCGCAGGACGTCGCCGGTCAAGCCGTAGTCGTTTGCTGCTGTCTTCAATGCTTTCGAAATCTCATAGGTGATCTTTTGGGAGGCTACCGCTCCCGCCCCATTCCCAATGGCGAATAGGATAAAGCAGACGCTGATGCCGACCTTTACAATCGAGTTGTAGGTGAACTCCCGGTCGTGGTAAATGAAGCCGAGAACTCCCAGCGACGCGAGAATGCGGAAATTATAAAGAGTGATTGTGAGTCTGTCTTGCCGGTTGTGCATCAAAAGCATCTGAGGCACGCTGACTCTAAGTTTGGCAGATTCAGCGTCGGATTTGATCGGCTCAGCAGTAGATTTCACAGGTTCAGCATCCGGTTTGACAGGCTCAGCAGCAGGTCTGATAGGTTCAGCGTCAGGTTTGACCGGATTAGTTTCAGTGTCCTTGCGGGATGTAGGCATTTGTTGACGAAACTCCTTCAAGGTTGAACTCAGAGACTGGAAACAGCCGTTTGGTACGGCTGCGTGGCTGGTCACAGCCAACTGCACTTTGCAGTCCTGGTCTGTTGCGACACATCAGCCAGTACAGATCGAGGCCACGCGCGTCTGTGCTGCCGCCAGGCTGGGGCTAACCGCCCAATAGTTGAAACGCGTTCTTCGGACTTACTTAGTACGCAGAAGCGCCGACAAAAACATATTCTTAACCAAAAAAGTTTGCTAAGATATGCCCCCTCGCGTACCAGTCGTGGTAGGTTCTTGAGCGCAACGGCCCATCCTTTTATCACAGGCCCTGCGCAAAAACCAGAGGGTCCGGCAAATGCCCCAAAGAATTAAAAGACAACCAATTGACGAGCAAGGCGGCTACCTGGTCAGGGCCGCGACCGGCGACGTCAATTACTGGATCAGTTTCGTCGCCGATCCACTGACGGTCCTGTTCTTCTTATTTTGGGAACCGCTGGTGCTGCACTCCCGGCCGGCGATCGTAATTGGCGGCTATGCTTCAGGCCTCTTGAGCTGGAGTCTGCTCGAATACGCCGCCCATCGATGGTTTTATCACCAGGGTGAAACTCCGGCCCACACCGGCCACAAAATGCATCACGAGTCGCCAAAACAGCTTATCGCCATGCCCTGGTTTATTATCACCGGGATCATGGCCAGTCTTTGGTTTGTCTTTGCTTACCACTGGCAATTCCGCGGTGTCCTGGTTTTCGTGGCGGGACTGTTGGCGGGGTTTGTTTACTACGGCGCTCTGCACCATATTCATCATCATTTCAGTTTCAAAAACTCCTGGTATCGAAAGCTCAGGCGTCATCACGTCATCCATCATCAGCTTCCCCACGTAAACTTCGGCGTAACCAGTCCGCTGTGGGACTACATCTTCAGGACGAAATTTCGCAGGGCGACCGTTTCCCGCAAGCCCCGCATGCGTCTGCTGATCGAATATTGCAGATTGCGCTGGCTTCATGCCGGAGATGCCTAACGCAAAGCGGCAGACTTATGCTGAGACAAACCTTTGATTGGATCGCCCGCAGGTCTCCCGGCTTAAAACGCCGGATGATCAAGATCTGGTACGAGCTGCTCGTGGTAATCGACTGCGACCGCGACATCACCTTCATGAACTATGGCTACTCCAGCCTTGATGCCAACGGAACTAAGATCGTGCTCGATGAAGCCGAGCAATCGAATCGTTACAGCATCCAGCTCTATCGGCATGTGGCCGGCGCCATCGACCTCAAGGAAAAGAAAGTTGTTGAGATAGGATCCGGCCGGGGCGGAGGAGCGTCGTACATCGCCCGGCATTTACGGCCGGGATCGATGATGGGGATCGATATTTGTAAGAACGCGGTCAAGTTCTGCAACAACTATTATTCGATAGACGGACTTTCGTTTACCCAGGGCGATGCCGAAAACATTCCGCTGGCCGATAATAGCGTGGACGTAGTCGTTAATTTGGAATCCTCGCATTGCTACGGCTCGATGGCCCAATTTCTCAGCGAGGTCCACCGGGTGCTTTCGCCGAATGGATATTTTCTGTTTTCCGATCATCGGGATAACGACCAGATAAGTCTGTTGCGTGAGCAGATTGGAAATTCAGGCCTCAAGCTGATCAAGCAGGACGACATCACCCTGAACGTTGTGAAAGCCCTGGATCTTGATAATGATCGCAAGCAGAAAATTATCGCGCACAAGTGTCCACGACTACTGAAAGGTGAGGCGGAGGAATTTGCGGCGATCAAAGGCACGAAAACCTACGAGTCGTTTAAGAGCGGATACTCGCGATACCTGAGTTTCGTGCTGCACAAAGAGCCATCACCGGCTTAGCTGAATGATCGAGGCAGGTAACGCGCAGGTCGAGCTCTCTCTGTTCCTGCTCACCCGCCTCTTCAGTCCAGTGACGGCTCCGTAAAACCCGGCGCCATCAAATTCGCCACGGCAGCCGGCTTCTTGATTTGTTGCTTGCTCATCCAGTCGTCGGCCTCGCTGCAGAGTTCTCCGCCACGATCTCCGCCCAACATTTCGCCCAGCTTGCGACGAGCAGCCGCCGCATATAACGCCATGTCCGACGCATCAAAACCTTCGATGGCCTGAGAGATCAGTGCCGCCGCGCGTGAATCGGCTCCGCGGCGGTGGGCCAGCCCGGCATGAATCAACAGCGCCAGCGGATTCGACCACGCCATTTTTTCGTCAGCGATGCTGTTCGCCAGGCCTTCCGCGATTCGCAGGCGTCGCTCTCGTTTCGGGCCGGCAGCGCTGGCCAGGGCCAGCCGAGCGCGCAAGAACTTCGCTTCGATACGTAGACCCTGGATGCGCAGCAGCATCGATTTTTCCAGCGGCTTGATTTGGCCTTCGAGGTGCCGCCAAGCCACCTCGTAATCGCCGGTGTAAAGCTCGATTTGCGCGAGGGCCACCAGCGAGCTGTAATGCTGCAAGTGAAAACCTTTCCGCGGCCAGGTGGTCAAAGCCGAGATCACTTCCGCTCGCGCTCGATCGGGATCGTCGGCCGCCAACCAGATCGGATTCATGCGCGTGCGCAGATCGGTCGCGGCGAAAAGATTTCCCTGCTCCAGAGCGGCCGCCAGCAGTTGCGGCACGCGGCGCGATACCTCAACCATCTCGCCCAGAAACATCAGCGAGCTGAGCATGAAGCGATGCGCGATCGTTAATTCCCAGGTCACGCCGGTGCACTGATCCCGCAAAACTTCCGCCGCGCGCTCGCAAAGTTCAGCGGACTTTTTCCAGTCGCCCATCAGGTAAGCACTCAATCCGCGCGCCCAGATAGCCAAACCGATCGCGTGCGGATTCGCGGCCCGTTGGGCCAGCCGCTCAGTTCGCTCGGCGAGTTCCAGGGCCTGCTCTCGTCTGGCTCCGCCGCGCGCGGCGGTTTGCGCGACTTCGAAAGCCATGGCCCGAGCTACCCGGTAGATCTCGCCGGAGCGCAACGCCAGCAGCAGGTGCCGGCTTTGAAAGTCAGCTCCCCGAATCAGATCGACTACGCCCAAGCCGGCGGCGACGCTCCAACAGATGTCGATCCGGGCAAGTTCGGCTTCCGGGATTTGGTCGGCCTGGCGTTCAGTGAATTCAAGCCCGCGCATGCGAATCCATAAGCGGCGCATGATTAGCGAGAGGAGAGCGCGCTTTGGTCCATTGGCGAGTTTGAATCCGGCAGTTTCCAGAACGACGCGGAAAACTTCCAGGCCTTCTTCAATATGTCCGCCGGTCAGTAACTGCGCGCCGGCGCGTTGTTGCAGCGCGAGGGACCGCTGCGCTCCGCTCGCTTTGGCCGCGTCGAGAAATTCTTTCGCAGCTTCCGCCGGCCGGCCCGCGTTTGCTAACGCGTCACCCAGGCTAATTTTCAAATCAACTAAATCGGCGCCGCCGGGTTTCAATTCAATGGCGCGGCGGTAATACAGGGCGGCCCGGTCGAAGGCCAGCGCTCGCGCCGCTTTGCGGGCCGCAGCCTCGGCGTGCAGCGCCGCGCGATCCGTTTCTCCAGCGCCGAGATAGTCTTCATAGAAGGCTTCCGGATCGTCCAGGCCCCGCGCTTCCAGGGCCTGCGCCAGACGGCGATGAATCTGGCGCCGTTCATCGTCGCCAAGCAGCGAAGCCAACGTTTCGCCAATGCGATCGTGATAGATCTCAACGCCATAACTCGTGCCGCCGCTGCGCACAAACTGCGCGCTCCGCAAAGCACTCAAAACTTTTTCAGAGTCGTCATTCAATCCCGCGGCGGCGATGGCCACGTCCTGGTTTACGGGGCGACGGGCCACGGCCAGCGTGTCGAGAAACTGCCGCGAGCCTGACGGCAGTTGCTTAATGCGCTCGTCGAGCATCGTGGCCAGAGTAATTCCCGCGGTTGCGGCCCGCTCGTTCATCATTCCGTAATGCGTCAGTTGTTCCAGCAGGAAAGGACTGCCGGCGGCCTCTTCCACAATCGATTCAATGAACGGGTCGCTCGAGATTCCCACGGAAGCAAACAGCGAACGCGTTAGCTCGCGCGCCTCGCCCCCAGTCAGCGGTCCAACGAACAGCTCGCGATCGGTGTCGGTCCCTGTGCTTTGCAATAGCTGCTTGAGGAAGGGCTTGTCTTCAACGTCCTCGCTGCGAAAGCTCGCCACCAGCAGCAGCTTCGGCGCGTCCGGAGGCCGCAGAAGATCTTCGAGCAGGAAAGTACTGTCAGCGTCAGCCCATTGCAGGTCGTCAATGTAGATCACCAGCGGTTGACGATCCGCGATCCGTCCGAGCAACTCTCGCAGCGCGCCAAATGCCTGGCGCCGCAAGGTGAACAAGTCCACCGTGGCGGGACGCGCGGAACGCTCATTGAAAATGGCATCGACCTGGAGCATCACCGGAAACACCCGGGCCAGCGCCAGCGAATTCCGCGGCATGAGAGCTTCGGCCCGGCCGTGACGCAGGGAAGCGAGATGCTTGCTTAAACTGTCGACAACTCCGTCGAGAGCTTTGTAAGGCACAGACTCGCGCTCGTAACAGCGCCCCTGCAAAATGATCGGTTTCTGCTTTTGCGCCTTGATCTGATCGAGAAAAGTACGCACCAGCGTAGACTTGCCCATGCCTGAAGTGCCGTGGACATAGACCGTGACGGTTTCTCCTTCACGGGTCGCCGCATAAGCATCGTGCAGTTCGGCCAACAGGCGCTCGCGGCCGATGAAAGAACTCTGGGCAGTGGCGGCGACGAACGATGAAGGCAACGCTCCGGTCGTGCGAGCTCCCAGAGCACGCAGAATTTCACGCCCGGTGGGCCGCGCTTCAGCATCGCGCCGCAGCAACTTGACGCACAGATCGTTTAAGTCGCTCGGGACCTCACGGTTAATCTCGCGCGGCTGGATTGGATCGCGACTTTGCTTGCGCATCATGACTTCAAAGAAACGGCCGCGGAAAGGCAGCCGGCCGGTCAGTGCCTGGTAGAGAATCACGCCCACGCTGTACCAATCACTCGCCTTCGAAATCGCCGTCTGCGCACCTTGCTCAGGCGACATATAATCCGGAGTGCCGGCCAGCAATGTCTCGTGAAGTTCAGGCTCGACGTCTTCGACCAGGCCAAAGTCGAGCAGGACCACGCGACCTTCGTCGGTCACCAGCACATTCGAAGGCTTGATATCGCGATGCAGCTTGCCCATCTGATGCAGACGGTTGACGCCTTCGGCGAGTTGCCGCAACGCCGATCGCAAGCGCGGTTCATCGAGTTTGTAATCGGCAGCCAAAAGCTGTGACGCCTCATCGAGCGGCGCCGTCTCGCCCGAGTCAAGAGAGGTCGGCGAGCTGTCGAAGAGTTCAGTTTCCGCTTCTGAATCGGTCTGCCGCGCCGGGCGCGCGCGCGGTCCCGGCCAGGTGTTGTCCGCCACACTGTTGGACTCGGCGGTTTCCGGCCGTACGTACTGAATGAAGGTCACGCCTTTCACCAGTTCCATTGTAAAGAACCAGTGACGGCCGTCAGTTGTTAGTTCGTACAGGGCGACCAGATTGGGGTGCGAAACATCGGCAAGCGTGCGAAACTCTCGTTTGAAGCGATAGATGTGCGCAGCCTCGGCGCGGGTCAAAGTTTTCAGGGCCACGATCTTATCCATCTCGCGATCGTGCGCCTCGTACACGACGCCCATGCCACCCGCGCCCAGACGCCGGCGCAGGGTGAAGCGGCTGGTCCCGATAAATTCTTGGGCGGGTTTAGTCATGCAGAAAACAAATTGGTTCAGAGTTCAACTTTAGGTTGCCATGAATTGTGCCTCACATGAATTGCGCAATCAATGACAACCGCGACGCAACGGATGGCTTGGAATAACGGCGGATAGAGTACCAACTTTGGTTGGCTCTTCTTCCAAACAGAAATAAAGGAGTGCAAATGGACTGGCGCGTAATGCTAACAACATTCGGGATAATTTTTTTGGCAGAGATGGGTGACAAGACCCAGATTGCCGCCATGACGATGGCCGCCCAGAAGAAGCGACCCTGGGAAGTTTTCATCGGCGCGTCGCTGGCTCTGGTCGCCGTCTCGGCCATTGGGGTGATAGTCGGAAGCCTCTTGAGCGAGTACTTACCACTTGAGTGGATCAAGCGAGTTGCCGGAGCTGCTTTCGTCGTAATCGGAGTATTGATACTGATTGGCAAATTTTAGTAGACAACCACAGTGGTCACCGAGAAGACTAAGAAGGTTTGTCTCGAATTCCCACTTGGTCTTTCTTCGGTGATCTCTCTGTGTCGTCCGTGGTAAAACTTAGTCAGGCGCACCGCAAACTTAGCTTTGGAGAAACTCGATGCCGCAAACTCCACACGTCGAACGACATTTCACCGCGGGTGAGACGGTCCGCGACATCGTCATTGGCATGTCGGATGGACTGACCGTGCCGTTTGCGCTCGCCGCTGGCTTGACCGGCGCCATCAATAACGCGGGTATAATTGTCACCGCCGGTCTGGCGGAAATTGCCGCCGGATCAATTGCGATGGGTCTGGGCGGATATCTCGCGGCCCGGAGCGACGCCGAACACTACGCCAAGGAACGCGAACGCGAGAAGCGCGAAGTGAAAGAGATTCCGGAGGAAGAAAAACGCGAAGTAGCGGAAGTGTTCCACTCTTACGGTTTGACTAAGAAGGAAAGCGAGCCAATCGTCGAAGCTCTCTCGCAGAACAAAAAAAAGTGGGTCGACTTCATGATGCGATTTGAGCTGGGCCTGGAAAAGCCTGATCCGAAACGGGCCTTTACCAGCGCCTTCACCATCGCCCTGGCATATATTGCCGGCGGTTTGATTCCGCTGGCTCCGTATATCTTCGCCGCTTACGTCCAGCCGATGGACGTGCGAAAAACGGCGCTGCTCTTCTCAGTCGCCGTGACCCTCCTCGCGCTGTTCGTGTTCGGGTTTATCAAGGGGCGCTATACGGGCACGCGTCCGATGCGCAGCGCACTGCAAACTGCTTTGATTGGCAGCGTCGCCGCGGGAGCCGCGTTTCTGATCGCGCGCGCGATTTCGTGAGATAGAAGTGTCCACAGATTTCGCGACTAATCTGCGTAATTTGTGGGGTGTTCTTAAGGACCAAAAAATGAAACTTCACGTCGGCACCAGCGGCTACAGCTACAAAGAATGGAAGGGCAACTTCTATCCCGAAGACTTGCCCGCGAAAGAGATGCTGGCGTATTACTCGCGCCGGCTGCCGGCCGTGGAAATCAACAACACCTTCTATCGACTGCCGCAACCCAGCATGATCGAGAACTGGAAAGAGCAGGTGCCAAAGGCTTTTCGTTTCTCGATCAAAGCCAGTCAACGCATCACGCACATCAAGCGGATAAATAACGTCGCTGACGAAACGAAGTATCTGCTCGACACAGCGGCGCTGTTGGAAGAACGGCTGGGTGTCATGCTCTTTCAGCTTCCGCCGAACATGAAGAAGGACACCGATCGGCTTAAGAGTTTTCTCGATCTTTTATCGACGGAGGTGCGGTCAGCTTTTGAGTTCCGTCACGAGTCCTGGTTCGACACGGAGGTCTTCGATTTATTGACCGCGAAGAATTGCGCGCTGGTAGTGTCGGATACGGATGAAAAGCCGCTCACGGAAATTATCAGCACGGCAAAGTGGGGTTACTTGAGACTGCGGCGCACGGCTTACGACGATAACGATCTGGCGGAATGGCTGCGCCGGGTGCGGGCCCAGAAATGGAAAGACGCCTTCGTCTTTTTCAAGCATGAAGACGAAGGCGTCGGCCCGAAACTGGCGGCGCGGTTTCTGGAGCTGGCGAAATAGCTGCCACAAGAAGGCACAAAAAGCACAAAAGGAAAGGTTGCTCGCGCGCTCTCTTCCCTTTGCGCCTCTTGTGCCTTTTTTGCGGCTAGTCGATTATTACTTGATCTTAATTCCAGCCGAAGCGCGAATATTATCCTGCCGCGTGCCGTTAAAGAACGTCGGCAAATAATCAACCTGAATCACCCGCACGTCGAGATGCTCGCCGGCGTGTACGTCCAGACCGCCACCGAAGGCCATGGCAAAGGCCGTATCGCTTCTGGTGCGATCGTCAAAGGCCGCGCGGATATGCGAAATACCGAACAGTCCGTGGACGAACGGTGTCACTCCTGCAGTGCGCCAGTTGTAACGCGGGCCGGCCAGCAAATCGTAACGCTGCACGTTGGCTCGGTACGTTTTGCCTGACCTGGAATCGAAGTAGCCTTCGTTGTTCTTGTAGGTGCCGCTAAAGCTGGTGACGATTCCGATGTGACGAGTGACGTTCTGATTGAACTCGGCCTCGAAGCCGTTGTAGCCCGTCTTTTCGGAAGCCAGATCGACTGTGGCGCCGTTGATTTTGGCCCGGCCATTCTTATCGAAGCTGTCGGCATTATTACTAGCGCGTTCGTGCGCATAGCCAACATAGAATTCATAAAACGAGTAATCATCCCGGCTCTGGGAAAACGCCGCGGGCGCGCAAATCAGAGCAATGAGAAGCAAGAGAAAAAGTCTGGTCATTTTGAGGACGCCTCCTTGTCCTTACACTATTCTGAAAAACTGAGATTTACGGGTACATTAATACAACCAATCCCGGAAAATTCCCAGATTTTTCGTTCGATTACGCCTTTTTTATTTGCAGACGGGGGAGTAGTCACTCATTTAGTGTCGGAAGCCCGCGCGTGAGCAAGGGCTCCGTTCGAGTGGTCGTTCATTGCTGATTTCTTTATCAGGAGCGCTTGCCAGTGTTGCCCTCCCTGACGGTCGGGCTTCTGATACCCACTCGAATGGCCGGGGGCCGGTGCGAAGAAAAGAAACTATGAGGCAATCAACCAGACGGGTCTTATTCTGCAGTGTTCTCTTACTCTGTGCATCCGTCCCAGCGGCGGCACAACCTACGGGCGATGCCGTCAAAGAAGCGCAAAGACTGACCCGCGTGGCCCAGGTCGCCGAGCAGCAGGGTCGTTACGACGACGCGATCAAGGCCTACCAGACCATCGCGGTGGTCGCCAAAAACTCGCCCAGAATCGCCGCCGCCGCGCTGCTGAACGCCGGCAACATCTACATGTCTGTCGGTAAGTTCGACGACGCCGCCCGCTCTTTTCACGACTCGCTGGCATTGGACTCGAATTCCGCCGCGGCCCAAAACAACATGGGCGAAGCCCTCGGCGAATTGAAGCAATACCAGCGCGCGCTCGAAGCCTTCCAGCACGCGGTGGCGTTGGACGGTGCTTTTGTGAAAGCCCGATACAACATGGGCGTCACCTACGACCGTTTGGGCCAGTTGAAATATGCGGAGTTTGTTTACCGGATTCTGATTCGCGATCATCCTGATTTTGCTTTGGCCTATGACAGCATGGCCGTGACTCTTTCGAAGTCAGGCCGCGGGCGCGAAGCGATTCCGCTTCATCAGAAGGCAATCAGCCTCAATCCGAGGGACCCGTCGTTCTATTACAACTTTGCGGTCAGTTATATGGTTCTGGGTGAGGTGAAGAAGGCCCAGGAGCAACAGCAAAAACTACGGGCGCTGGATCCGGCGATGGCCGAGCATCTGGGCGCCGTCATCGCCCGGCACCAGTAATAAAAAAGTGGCACAGACTTTAGTCTGTGATTGCCTGCCGCAGATCCCCAGACTGAAGTCTATGCCACTTGATTCGAATTTCAAGCGAACTCAGAAATTTCCCTGGCACGCCTCGTGGCTGCAATCACAATCGAGCTCGATCGTATCGCCCGTTCCTTCACAGGATGCGCTGCAGTACTTACCATCAGGCGGCTGCGGACACGTACACGGTGGGTTCTTGCATTTGCTTTCTTCAGCCATGATTTCCTCCCAGGCTCTGCGACTAAAAATTGATTGAAATTACGGAGCCCAGAGCTTAACACAATCGGCGCGGCATAGGTATAAGAAGAGCGTTGTTCGCACGATCGATCTTCGCGAATCAGACAACCAAGGAAGTTACGCCCAGAAGATGGAGCTGCCGTCTCATTAGCACCGCGGCTTTAGCCCGGTGAGTTTGGTGGTCACAAAAAGAAACCGTTGTAAACGGTTTCCCTTCCAAGAGCCAATCGCTAATCACCGGGCTGAAGCCGCGGTGCTAATGGAAAGTCGACATGATTTGATTCCACGTGATGTGGAAAACACAAATGTCTCGTCGGCCGAGTTTAGGATAAGATACTGGTGCACCAACCAGGTCCACGGAAAAATCGTCAAAGAAGAGAGGTATTGAGAGTTGCATGAGCATCGCCAATCTTGAGTTAACCTTGAGAAAGCATCTGACTATGTCGGAGTTGGAAGCCGGCCTGGATGAGATTCGGCTCGCGCCGAAAGACGCTGGTGTTCTGGAATTAATCGTGCGCCGTCCCGGTGTTAACGACCGCGAAATTCTGGAGGAAGCTGAGTTGCACTTGGACGAGGGTCTCGTCGGCGATAGCTGGAAACGGCGGCGCAGCAAGACTACGGCGGATGGCTCGCCAAATCCTTTGATGCAACTGAACATCATGAATTCGCGCGTCACCTCCCTCGTGGCCCAGGACAAGGATCGTTGGCAACTAGCCGGCGATCAGCTTTATATCGATATGGACTTGAGCGAAGAAAACGTGGCCGCGGGCACCCGCCTGGCTCTGGGCTCGGCTGTCATAGAAGTGACCCCGCCGCCACACCTCGGCTGCCAAAAATTTGTCGCACGCTTCGGACGAGAGGCAATGATGTTTGTTAATTCCAAGGTGGGCAGGCAACTCCATCTGCGTGGCGTCAATGCGAAAGTGATTCAGGGCGGAACCATTCGCGTCGGCGATGTAGCGAGAAAGATCTAACGCCATGAAGTCTCGCCTCATCACTTGAGTCCTCGATCCATCCGCTCACGCAGGTGGTACTCGCGGTCCGTCAGATTTTGTCGGGAAGCACGAACGTCCGGCGGGCCATCTCAGAATTTAGCGTATCGTGCCGGTAGTAGGACTTGAGGATATTGTCCTTCCAATCAAACAGGTCAGCGTTCCGGTCAACAAACTCTGCCCAACTCTCTTCGACTCCATCTCGCTGCATTCGTTCATGGATTAGAAAGACATATGCCCAGGTGATGGTCTCGTGATAGAGATTCGGTTTCCCGTTTGCCTTAGCAAAGCGCTTCAAGCCCGCGGAAAACCTGCCGAGTGTCTCCAGCACTGAATAGCCGCGCAGATAAAGCCAAACCACCTTGACGTGATCCCGGTGATGAAAGTCTGCTCCGGAAAGAGTACATTTTTCAAAGCGCTCGATTAACTCTTCATCTGACATTGGTAGACTGTGCGAGACGCGCGCGTCGATACTTAATCTTTCCGGACTAGCTAAACATCACCCGCTACTGAAAATCCCGGAAGCCATGCTAAGCAACGGGCGCCGGGAATCACTTGGAAAAACAAGCGTCCACCGCCGCCTTCGCCTCCCGCGCCACTTCAAACGGATCGCGCTCCCAGTACTCGGGCCGGAAGATCTCGACACTGGCAACCTGGTCGTAGCCTATCCGCTTGAAGGCCTCGATCATTTCTCCCAGTTTTAGAATCCCCAGGCCAGGCAAGAGTCGGTGCGCATCGGTAAGCTGATCGGGTGGCAAATCCTCTGCGTCGTTGATATGAAAGATGAACAATCGTTTCGGATCGAGCGCGTCGATCATCTTGATGGTCGAGCCCCCGACGTAGAAATGAAAACTATCAATGACCAGACCTATGTTGCGGCGATTCACTTTCTGAACGATCTCATCGGCAAGCTCCAGGGTCTGCACACTGCAATCCTTTTGCCCGAGGAACTCAAACGCCAACGCCACATTATGCCGCTCAGCAATCGAAGCCAGCTCTCTGAGCACGCCTACGGTTTCTTCGATCACTTCATAGCTGCTGAGGCCCCCCGGCGGAAAGTTGCCGGGAACGATGACAATGTACGGACAGGCAACCGCTTCGGCGATGGCGGCGAACTGTTCGCACTCGGTCCTGATTTGGGCGTACGCGGGAGCATCGCTGAAGGTGACGTGTTCGATCGGGCTGATGCTGAGTGGTTTCACTTTGCTTTGGACGAACAAGGTTTTTAGATCCGCGACTGAGTGTGTTTTCAAAAACTCGCGTAGTTTGGGGGCCCAGATTTCGACATAGTCGAAGCCCGCCGCGGCCGCTGCGCGTATGTCCGTCTCGAGATCGGCCTTCATGGTCGTCGCGCCGTTGAGTGATAGTTTCATATGTTTAGTGACTCTAGCGCCGCCGGTTCGATTCGCATAGTGAAGTCAGCACCACCTGCGTGAGCGGTTGGTCAAACACTCTCCTTGCTAAATGAATTTTGCGACCCACCCGCTCACGCGGGCGGTACTGACCTCAAATTCGTTGGCGTGAGCTTGCATCAAACAAATGCGCTTTAGCAACATCAAGCGAAGAAGGGCGGGCAGTCGCCCGCCTCTAAACGTAAAGAAAATCTCATCAACGACTCTATACACTCGCCAAGAATCGCAGTAAACTTTCGCGCGTTCAAAAAAGTATTTCGCCTTGCTCTCAGTTTTGTGATCGGCAAAGATTATTGAAACGCAGAGGACGTTAAAATCTTGCTCAACCCCAGCTCAAGCTGGTTCCGACAGGAGAAAATTCCAGTTATGTTCAGGAACAAACTTTCCGTTCTGTTTCTCATTCTTGCCATCGCCGCCGCGTTATCCGCGCAGACCATGCGCCGTCCGTTCAAGCTCGACGATCTGGCGCGTCTGCGCGAAGTGCGCGACCCACAGCTTTCGCCCGACGGCCAATGGATCGCCTACGTCGTAGCGACCATCGACGCCAAAGAAGACAAGAGCAATACGCATGTTTGGCTGGTCGGCTATGACGGCAAAAACGATCGCCAGATCACCTTCAGCACCGACAGCGAAAGCGCGCCGCGTTGGAGTCCGGATGGAAAGTATCTCTCGTTCACTTCGTCGCGGCCCGGCAAAGCGAAGGGCAACCAGGTTTGGCTGCTCGACCGCAATGGCGGCGAAGCTTCTCAACTTACTGAGTTGAAGGGGCGGCTACAGGGTTACGAATGGGCGCCTGATTCCAAGCGGCTCGCGTTGTTGATTGGCGATCCCGACCCGGACGCCGACGCGAGCGCGAGTCCGACACCGGGTACGCCTCCGAAGCCGCCCAAGCCGATTGTGATCGATCGATATCGTTATAAGCAGGACGGGCAGGGCTATCTTTTGTCGGGGCGTCATAGCTATATCTACCTCTTCGACATTGCGAGCAAGAAGTTGGATCGGCTCACTAAGAGCAAATGGGACGAGTCTTCACCTTCCTGGTCGCCTGATGGTGCGCGCCTGGCTTTCATGAGCAACCACGCCGACGATCCTGATCGGGATCCATCGGCGCAGCTATTTGTCGCCGATGCCAAGGCAGGTGCAGCGGAAAAGCAATTGACGACCGCGGACAATCGCGCCTCACGCGCGCGTCCTGAGTGGAGCAGCGATGGAAAATCGATCGTGTTTACCGAAGGCGACGAGAGAAAATTTGGCGCCTATAACATCGAGCATCTGGAGTTCGTGCCAGCCGACGGCAGCGCCGCACCCACGCGCGTGAAAGCTGTCGAGGATCTCGATCGCGGCGTCTCAGGACTGCGTTTTAGCAACGACGGCAAGTCCGTAATTGTTTTGGTCACGGACGATCGTTCGGTCTATCCGGCGAGTGTTTCGCGTAACGCCGTGGCGCGCCTGATGAATCCGCCCGTGGTCGTGTCCAGCTTAAATAGTGGCGGCGGCCACACTGTTTTGCTTTCCGGCAACGATAGCAAGCCGACGGAAATTTACGCGATGGAAGGGAATGCTCTGCGCCAGCTCACTCATCAGAACGATGCGTTGATAGCTGAACTCGAGTTAGCACGAACCGAAGAAGTCGGTTTCAAGAGCAAAGACGGAACTGAGGTGCACGGGCTGCTGACTTATCCACTCGGTTACGTGAAGCGAACGAAGGTTCCATTGTTGCTGCGCATCCACGGCGGACCGAATGGGCAGGACCAACATTCATTCAGCGTGGAGCGGCAGGTCTTTGCGGCGAACGGCTATGCAGTACTGGCCGTGAATTATCGAGGCAGCTCCGGCCGCGGCCAGAAATATTCACGAGCCATTGCGGCGGACTGGGGCCATTACGAAGTAGAAGATCTGCAAGCCGGCGTCGATCACGTGATCCAAATGGGCGTGGCCGATCCGGATCGGCTGGGTGTCGGTGGGTGGAGTTACGGCGCGATCCTGACCGACTATATGATCGCCAGCGATACGCGTTTCAAAGGCGCGACCAGCGGCGCCGGCACCGCATTCACGGTCGCGTTCTACGGCACCGATCAGTACATCATTCAATACGATTACGAAATCGGTCCGCCCTGGAATCCGAAAGCCTGGGAGACTTATCAGAAAATTTCTTATCCGTTCCTGCACGCCGATCGCATCAAGACACCAACACTGTTCCTGGGCGGCGAACGCGATTTCAACGTTCCGGTCCAGGGCGGCCAACAAATGTATCAGGCCCTGCGCAGCCTCGGCATCGACACGCAACTGATCATCTATCCCAACGAGAACCACGGCATCACCAGGCCGAGCTACGTGCGAGATCGCTATGAGCGATATTTGGCGTGGTATGAGAAGTATGTGAAGAAGAATTCGGCGCCGGCGAAGAACGTAGCTGAAACGAGCGACCGGTAGGGATAGATTATTATGATGAGATGACTAAATGGCCGATGTTCTACGAACAGGTCCGTGTAGGATTTACTTCTATAGTCACGAGCCGAACGAGCCTTCTCACGTTCACATTGACCGCGACAATGTCTCGGCGAAGTTTTGGTTGAATCCGGTAGGACTTGCGCGTAACCTTGGCTTTAGTGCGAGGGAATTGCGCCAGATTGATCGAATAATTCGCGAACACCGGAACGAACTACTGGAGGCATGGAATGGGTATTTTGGCATTGGCGGCTGACGAGCGCGTCGCACAGGTGGAAGTAACCACAGACACCCTGATCGTGCAACTCATGGACGGTAGAACCATCATAGTGCCCTTGGCGTGGTATCCCCGTCTTCTAAATGCCACCGAGGAACAAAGACAGAATTGGAAGATCAGCGGCGGTGGTTACGGTATTCGCTGGGAAGAGATAGACGAAGACCTCAGCACCGAAGGATTACTGCGCGGCGCTCCCGCTCCGCGGCTACCAATGGCAAAGGCCTCTTGAACGAACGCGTGACTGGATTCTCAATCACCAACGATCCTCAACCCTGGTGCAACAAGCAGTGAACAGGGCGGACCTTGCCTTCGATTCTTGCCACCATGTTTCGCTCGAATGCGACTGCTAGAGGCTACTCGTTACCACACCCGCGCGTCACCCGTTGCTGGCTCTGAGTGATCCCTAGAACAGCGGCTTCGTATCGTTGAAGACGTGGCTTACCGTAGTCGTGTTGGTGTGATGACAAGAAAAGCAATTGTTTCCTTGAAAGAACGTTTCCATAGTCGTGTTTTCCAGCTTGTTCGTTCCGACCTGACTGCTCGGAGGGCTCGCACCAAAGATTGTCCAGGTGGTGCCTTCATGGAAATAGTTCCTTCGGATGTCGGCTGGATCGAGCAATGAACGCACGGTGCCGTTGATGCTAATAACTTCAGCATTTCCGGTGGCGCTGGAACCATCGAGCCCAAACGGCATCGTTCTCAGAATGTTGCTTGGACTAATGGTGAAGGATGGATTGGCGGCGGTATTTGCCACGATATGATCGCCATTCGGGCCGCCCATGATCATGCGCATTTCGTTAAAGGGAACGGCGGCCCCATTGCCGCAGAACACCCAGTTACCGATCGTATTTTGTGGAACAGTAGTAGTCCCGCTTGGTGTTTTCGCATAGGTATATTCTGCTGGAGGATCATTGCTGAGGTGTTCAAAAGTCGCCCACAGCATCTCGGGGTGACCGTGGTTCGTTGAATTCGCGGGGTTCGTCGAACCGGTGCTGCCGACGATGTGCATTCCCGTCATCGCCAGGGTTACGGTCTTAGTTCCATTTGGGACCCAATCGTTAGGATTACTCTTGTCATACGTAGGCACGATGGCCTGCATTTGAATGAACTTGTCCGCATCGATCAGGCCGGCAGCCTCGACCCACGACGACTTGATCTCTATAGCTAGCGCTTCCGGGTCGATGACTGGGGGTTGTCCGTGCGCGGCCGCAAATGCGGTGACCGCATTAAGGTCGGTTTGGGTCAATGGGAACCTCGTTCCAGCCGGCACCGTGACGCCCTGCATCGTGCGGTAAAGCGCGAACACGTTATTCACGATGAGCGCGTAGTAAACTAACGAGCCGTTCTGGGCCATGAGGACACCGCCATCTGCCTGCCCCTGCTCTGTCTCAATAAAGTGTCCGAACAAATCGAGCAACACAAATTTCTGATTGAACACAAGCTTCTGGACCAACTCGGACTTGTCAATCGCCATTCTGTCCAACTCTGCCAATCTGTTGAGTTTCTGTTCAAAAGGTGGAATTGTCTTGGCCGCCTTTGAGTGCAGGATGGCGCGCGGCGCCTTTATTTCCTTGCCACTGGAATCGAGCAACACGGGCTGGTTATCTTGCGCGGATCTTACGCTTCCCACTTCTACTTCATTGCCAGCGCCGTCCATCACCAGTTGCTTGCCCGATGGAGATAGCACTGGAGGAATGATTTCGAGCATCCTCAGAGTCTTCCTTTCGAGGATGATCGGCAGGTCGAGCACACCTCGTTGGGCGGTGCGCAGATTGAATGCCCTGATTGCGCCGGATGTATGGGGCACAAAATGTCGTTGTCCGGATGAATCGGGCAGCGATACATCGAAGAAGGCCGGCGTGTTCAATACCAGCCCG
This sequence comes from Blastocatellia bacterium, assembly GCA_033858155.1. Lineage (GTDB taxonomy): Bacteria > Acidobacteriota > Blastocatellia > Pyrinomonadales > Pyrinomonadaceae > UBA11740. The sequence goes on along the minus strand of JAWVCT010000081.1, from coordinate 15,126 downwards.
CCGCTGCCATACCTCGGCGGCGCAGGGGAGGTTAGCCACAGAAACATCTGCTCCGACCACTTGTAGAAACTGCAATTTGGGACGTCAGGGAACAGGACGCTGTTGGCAGGTTTGACGGCCCCGTTTAGGGATACTGCACCGGACTCGAACCAACTGTTGAATTCCGTGGACGTTAGCGAAGTCGCGCAAATACTTCCAGCATCAGTAGGAAGGGGTTGCTGTGTGAAGTGACAACCAGCGACAACAGCAGTCGCGATGAGGACGGCCAGAGCGAGAATCCGGGTTGGTGAATACATGTTTGTGTCTCCTGTATTTGAGCGGTTTAGATCTGGGGCTCCGCCTGCCATGATTCGGCCGCACATGCGGAGGACCGGGACCTGCTGCCCTTTGGGCGCGAACAACCAAATGGCGCCTGGAGACGTTTGATGAACCACCCGACTATCGCTAAATACGGCTCCTAACAATCAGGTCTATACTGGAGATGACACGAACGGGGGAAACATTTCTCTATGGATCCGAAACCGCTGGATCAGCTTTACGAAGATCGGCTCGACGCCTTAATTGAACCCGCCCGCTGCTCGCCGTCATTGCTTGATAAGTGTACGACCATTGCTCGACCGTGAATCGCCATTGCTCGACCCCAAATCTTTGTGGAACGGTTGGATGATCTGGCAGAAGATCAATTACATTCATGCTAACTCCGTGAAAGCCGGAGTCGCGAGCTCCGCCAAGGACTATCCATGGTCCGGCTTCAGGTCCTTTTATCCGCAAAGCGACGATTCGCGTGCGGTGGATTATGATTGGTAGTGGGCAGATGATGGCGAGCAGCTTTCTCAGGCAATGAAGCAAATGTGATGGCATAGGTGGAGTGGTTCATCAAGGCAGCGGGGGCAAGCCACCCTTCCTGACCTTGAGGTTCATTCGACTGCCCGTTTCTAATTGAATGAACGAGCCTCTAACAACATGCTGAAGCCGCGGAGATGATCCATACTTGCCGAACAATTCAAACCAACTGGTGAGCACGTTAAGTCTCGGACTGCTGATGCTTTCTTTGACGACGGTGTCACTCTCTTGCAGGAAACCAGCTCCGACCGTTAAAGGCGCAGCCTCACCGACGCCAACCGCTATGGCAACGCCGATTCAGTACCCCTCGCCGGTCATCGGCAAAGCTTATCGAGGCAGTGGAGTGGTCAAGATCATCAATATCAAAGAAGGCTGGATCGAAATTGATCACCAGGAAATTCCAGGCTTGATGCCCGCTATGGAGATGGAATATTGGGTTACGAAGAAATCACTTTTCAGAGGAGTTGCCGTCGGTGACCAGGTTGATTTCGCGGTTGTCGAAACCGGCAAGGGTGAGTACCTGACCGAGCTAAAAAAATCCCCCAATGTTCCGTGATCCCGAGGTAGCCGCTAATACATTCAGACAGGATGCACGTATGGAAATAGAGTCCAAACAAACCGCGAGTTTCACGCAACTTGTCCGCGCTGAACAGATCGAATGGAAACCGTTAGAGGAACCGGGTGTATCCGGCGTTTTCGTGAAGGTACTTCGTTTTGATCAAGAGACTCAGCGCGCCCCGACCATTCTGTTGAAGTTTGCACCCGGCGCAACCTACCCGGCGCACAACCATCCCGGCGGCGAAGAGGTCTTCGTAATCGAAGGCGACCTTAAGCTGGGCAAAGATCATCTGTACGCCGGTGATTACCTATTTACTTCGCCGAACGGCAAACATGCGGTGCGGTCAGAGAAAGGCTGCATTGTGCTGGTAAGCGTTCCCGAGGAAGTCGTGATCTTGAAGCGCGAGTGAGATTGGGATTAACCCGTCTGGTAACGCGACAAACTGAAGGAAGCCCTGAACAAGTTGAAAAGTCTTCAAAGCGATTCCGCCATCGCCGCGGAGCGGCGAAAGATCTGTAGCCCACGGCGTCAGCCGTGGGAAATGGACCGTGAGCCAATCGAGCCCCGGCAGGGGCGAAACACGTCGAGGAATGTCGGGGTGGTGTTTCGCCGCTCCTCGGCTGCTGGAACAAAATCGATGCCCTACCCACTATCACCGCTCCGCGGCTGTTTTGCGCACGGCCTCCCAACGGCTCGCACTGACCAACTCCCGGCGCTTAATGGGCTACTCAACATGGACGAATCGTACGAATGAATCCAACCAAACGAGATCGGCAATCTGAAGTTTGTCGTACAGGTCTAATTTCCGTTCATCAACTGCTCAGCGCGTCTTAAATATCTACTCGCCTGGCGCCAATGAATCGTCACTGTGTAGGGAACGGTGTCCGCGAACGCGGTGTCCGATGGCGTTAGACTGTTCCTGTTTGAGGTCAGCGCTGAGACGTTCACCACGCGCGGCCGATCTATTTTCTGCCACCAGAAGTCGCCGTCGCGGTACGAGGCGAGGGCATTACCCAGTTCAGTTTTCAACTTGCCTTGCGGCAGTCGCGCCAGCATCGGCTCGACTTCGGCCGACACCTCATTAAGATCGTTTCTGAAAGCCTGATACGAAACTCGCGCGAGTTTCCCGTTCGCTTCAAAATCTCCCAGTGAACGGTAAACCAGGACGTCTTTGTCCAGACGCTTCAGGGCTCCGATAGACCGCGCCGCCAGGACTATTTCATCCGGCGCTTCGGTTTTGATTCGCGCTTCAGTGGTGGAAAGCTGCTTAACGCGCGCAACGGACTGAGCGTAAGCCGCAGCCGGGGCGAAGAAAAGACTGGTTAACAGGGCCAGAGACGATCGCTTCATGAGACGTGAAACCTTTGCGCGACGACCGGCGATCCGCGTGCACCGCTCGGCCTGATTTGAATTTACTTCCGTTGCATGTGTCATAAACTCGCAATATGATTCGCTTTCCGATTGCATCTGCTTCGTTGACCAAACAAGACCCGGGCCAAACGACTTATGACGACGATTACCAGGCTTGTCTTGATACTGTTTGTGGTGTCTCTCACCTCAGTGCCCCTGTTTGCCCAGTCCAAATGCCTCAGCCCGGAAGAAGCGAAGACGATGCTGGCACAGATGAATTCATCACCGAATGTAAAGTTTGATAAGAAGCTGCACGACGAGCTTTTAAAGCTCGCCCTCAAGACCGAAACTATTATTTCCCAGGGAGTCGGAAACGATCTTGCCAGCGACGCCTTAAGCAAGCGACTCAGCGAAACGAGGCGCCAGAACAATGCCCGTCTCTGCCAGATTCTGAAAGAGTTTGGCTGGCCCAATTCAGCTTTGGTCGGCAAAGACGGCATGGGCGCAATCTTTTTCTTGATCAGGAACAGCCGGGATTTGGAGCTGCAAGTCGCGCTGTTGCCCGTCGTCATCGCATCGGTAAAGAACGGTGAAGCAGCCAAAGCACAGGTCGCCGACCTGGTTGACCGCATGCGCGTCGACGCCGGCATGAAGCAATTGTTCGGGACTCAGGTAAAGGCCGGAAACGGGTTTCTGGTATTGACGCCAATCGAAGACGAAGCGCATGTCGACGACCGGCGCAAGCAATTCGGCATGCCGCCTTTGGCAGCCCACCTCCGCAATCTCGAAAGCGAGTATCAGACGCCTTTAGTGAGGGCCGTCGCGCCGAGCCAACCGCTCGCGACGCCTTTCAAGCAAGCGCTTGACCGTACGATTGCGAATGAAACAGGAGCTACTGTAGTCGACGAAGACGACGTCATTCGAGTTGACACGAGTCTGGTGAACCTGAACGTGAGCGTCTTTAACAACAAGCTGAAGTCGTTCGTCGGCATGTTGGCGCAGAATGATTTTAAGGTATTCGAGAACGGGCAAGAGGAATCGATCGCCTACTTCGCCACCACCGACGTACCTTTTGATTTAGTCCTCCTGATCGATCTGTCAGGTTCGACGGCGGACAAGCGTGACTTGATTCGCAAATCGACCGAACGATTCATTGCCGCGGCGCGACCCACCGACCGGCTGGCGATCGTCACCTTTGCAGATACGACGGAAGTCCTCTGTCCTTTGACGGCAGATCGCGCCCGCCTGATCGAAGGGGCTAAGCGGATCCAGGGCTTTGGCGGAACGCGGTTTTGGGACGCCCTGAAGTTCACGCTCGACAGTGTAGTCGGACCGAAAACGCCCGGACGCCGCCGCGCAATTGTGATGATGACCGATGGGGTTGATAATGCCCTGGCGGGCGGCACCAGCGGTTCGGAAATCAGCTTTGCCGATTTGCTCGAAGCGGTGCGCAAAAACGATGAATTGATCGTTCCTATCTATCTCGACACTGAAAGTGATCGCGAGTACTTCAGTAGTTTTGCCAGAAGGATGTACGAGAATGCCCGCAAGACTTTGGCGCTGCTGGCGGAGGAAAGCGGCGGGCTCTATTACACGGCCCGCAAGATTAGCGACCTCAATGGCGTCTACGATCAGATCATCAACGATCTGGGAAAGGTTTATAGCCTTGGTTACAAACCTACGAACGAAAAGCGCGACGGTTCATGGCGCAGGGTACAGGTACAAATCGTTGGCCGTCCCGATTTGAGCGCTCATTCACGGCCCGGCTATTACGCTAATTGACAAGAGGTGGCCCAGACTTCAGTCTGTGATTTGCAGGTTGTCATCGTACTCCGTTTTTGAAAATCACAGACTGAAGTCTGGGCCACTGAGGACAATCCTATGACACTTGGACAACCACTCGAATCTGAATACGCTCCGTACTATCAAGGCTATATTTCGCAAGTCACCGAACAGGAAATCCTTCCGGTGCTGCGCTCCCAAACCGACGCGCTGGATGTTCTGCTGGGCCGAGTGACGCCGGAGCGCGAGACCTACCGCTATGCCGAAGGCAAATGGAGCATTCGCGAAATGATTGGCCATCTGATCGATGGCGAGCGCGTGTTTGGCTATCGCGCGTTCTGCATCGCTCGAGGGGAGCAACAGAATCTTCCAGGCTTTGAGCAGAATGATTACATTGCGACCGCACCTTACGATCGGATCGACCTGGAAGATTTGCTGAGTGAGTTCCGGCTGGTCCGTCTGTCGAACATCGCCATGTTCCGCACTCTGGACCAGGAAGCGTGGATGCGCATCGGCACCGCGAATGCCAACCAGGTGTCGGTGCGCGCGCTGGCATTCATCATGGCCGGACACGTGCGACATCATATGGAAATTTTGCGGGAACGATATGAGTTGGGTTCGTAATGGAGCGCGGACACGTGTCCGCCAGCGTGCGCCGCACGCTCATTACTTTCGGACAGAAGGCATGTTCGCGCCTTGCGCTCAGGCGGACAGAATGTCCGCGATCCGCAACCGGGAGGCCAATCATCACGGACCATGTGCGCACCGTCACCATGACTGCCCCGATTGCCAACTATGACAACAACCGACACGCTGACAACGAGTACGTTCGTTTACAAAATCCTTGGGATTGGATCGAGACAATGGCAGCGATAATGACCATGAAGCCGAAGTTCTGACGAAGTTTAGAGTCAATCTTTCGGATTGCATAATTGCGTCATTCATGACTCAATCTAAAGATTGAACTAACTTTGACCTCGCGCGGCGGTGTCAAGAAAGGTGCGCGTAGCTACGCGACGGTGTAGACTTCTCCACTATGATTCCCGCCGAAGAACTTGTAGGAGAGGAATGGGCCGAGTGGTATCGTCTGACTCCGTTGGAACGTTGGCACGAGTCGGAAAAGCTCTGGCTCACGTACCTTTCACTGGGAGGCTCACTTGATCCCGAACCCGATACGCAAAGTCCTTTTTTCGATCCAGCGGAATCGCGTGCGGGCATTGCTGATGGGCGGTCAGGCGTGCGTGTTGTACGGCGCAGCAGAGTTTAGCCGCGACACCGATCTGGCGATTCTCGCCAGTCCGGCAAATCTTGCTAGGCTTGGTCGGGCTCTGGGGGATCTGCAAGCGGAAGTTATCGCGGTTCCACCCTTCGAAACACGTTATCTGCTCAAGGGACACGCAATTCACTTTCGCTGTCGTCACCCTGAGGCCGCAGGCATGCGAGTTGATGTAATGACAAAAATGCGCGGTGTCGATCCGTTTCCCAAGCTATGGCGGCGGCGTACGACGACTACGCTGGAGGACGGTACGAGCTGCGATCTCCTTTCGCTTCCCGATCTCGTTCGGGCGAAGAGAACTCAGCGCGATAAGGATTGGCCGATGCTGCGACGTCTGCTCGAGGCCAACTATTTCAAACATCGCGAGCGGCCGACGCTACAACAGGTACGCTTCTGGATGTTGGAACTTCGGACTCCGGAGTTGTTAATTGAACTAGCACTAGCAAAACCACAACTACGGCGCCGGCTGAATGAAACCCGTGCGCTCTTAAATTTTGCGAAGCCGGGAAACGAAGCTGCTCTGGCGGACGCCCTGCTGAAGGAGGAACTGGCCGAGCGCGAGATCGACCGTCGATATTGGGCGCCACTGAAGAAAGAACTCGAACAACTTCGGCTGGCTCGGGGGAAGAAAAGTAAATCCTAGGCACCAGGTTGAAACACGGCTTAGTCAGAATTCTTTATGCGAAAGATCATCGTTTACATCGCCACCAGCGCCGACGGCTACATTGCGCGGCGCAATGGTTCCGTTGATTGGCTGGATCGTCCACAGATCAAGGGCAGCTATGGCATGGGCGAGTTCTATCGTTCCATCGACACGGTCCTTTGGGGACGCAAGACCTACGACATGGCCCTGGGTATGAAAGCGGGTGGTAACGCCGGAACGGAATCTGACAGCAAAGTCAAGAACTATGTCTTCTCGCGCCGGCCGCCGCGCAAGCCCGTCGCCGGCGCCGAGTTCGTTAAGGAACCCATTCCCGAATTTGCCCAACGTCTCCGTTCGCTGGCGGGGAAAGACATCTGGATGATGGGTGGGGCCGGCATCATCGCTTCGTTTCTCGACGAAGGCGCGATCGACGAATTCATCATTCACGTAATCCCCGTCCTCATCGGCGAAGGCATTCCGCTAATCGCCCCGAGGCATCGCAACGTGCCGCTGAAACTAATTTCCTGCCGTAGTTTTTCTGATGGAGTCGTGCGGCTGCACTATGCGATCGATCGTGGCAAGCCGAAGAAGGAAGCAAAGAAAGATTCCGGCGTGAAGTAAATGCGAAGTCCCTCCTATTAGCACCTGGCTTCAGCCAGGTGACAAAAATTTTCCCTAATCACGAAACCGTTTAAAACGGTTTCCGGTTGCGACTCGTCTTGATGATCACCTGGCTGAAGCCAGGTGCTAATGAGATCTTAAGCTTCCGCCGGCTTCAACTTTTTCGGTGGTGGCTTTTTCTTCGAGCCCGTCGCGTCGGGTGGTGGGCCTTCGTCTTCCGTCTTAGTCATCCGATTGATAATGAACTGTTGCAGGAAGCCCACGATGTTTCCCACCAGCCAGTAAATCAAAAGTCCCGCCGGCGCGCTCCACAAAATATAAAGCATCATCAAAGGCATGCCGACGGCCATCATCTTCCGCTGCATGGGATCCGCCGACGGCGCGGGCGTCATCAACTGCAGGATGATCATCGAGCTGGCAAAGAGCAGCGGCAGGATGCGTATGAACCCAATAATGTAAGGTTCGGGCCCGGACAAGTCGGGAATCCACAGAAAACTCGCCTGACGAAAGTCGATCGAGATGGTGATGGCGCTGTAGAGCGCAAACAGAAACGGCATCTGAATCAGGAGCGGCAAACACCCGCCCAGCGGGTTGGCCTCTTTCATCAAACGCAGTTGCTCCATCTGCAACTCTTTCATGCGCGGATCGGTCGACTTCATCGACTTCAATTTCTCTTGCAGCTCTTTCATTCGCGGCGCGTACTTTTGCGCCTTTTTCATCTTGCGCGACGATTGCCATTTGAGCGGGAAGAAAAGCGAGTAGATGAAGATCGTAAACAGAATGATCGCGACGCCATAGCTGCCCGTCATTCGTTGCAGCCTGTCGATGGCGAAAAGAATCGGCACCGCGAGAAAACGGCGCATGCTGCCGAGAAAGCCGAAGTTGATCGCCTCGCCCAGATCGACCTGCGGCCCGCCTATTTGCTTGATCTCTTCGCTGGCCGCGGCCAGCAGTCGGTGATCTTTCGGGCCAGTGTAAATTTCAGTTTTCGATCCGTCGGTGGGTACCGGAACCAGACCGGTAATTAAGAATCGCTGCTCAGTCTTGCCGTTGGTCTTGAGCTCATACGGCGTCGTACGGTACTCGAGTCCGGAGGTTGGTTTTGACGGCACGGCCATCATCCCAAAGTAGGTATCATCGACGCCGGCCCACTGCACCGTGCCGTCCAGGGCTTCGTGATCGGGCGGTTTGTTAACAACTGACTTAATCCCGATGCCTTCGAGGATCCAGTTGATCGTGCCGGAGCTCTTGCGATCCGAATGGACCTCCAGCGCATTAATGCGGCGCACCTGCCGGTCGAGCACCGCGACGCCTTCGGGCGCGAACGAATAAAAAGTGTAGTGATCGATGCCCTGGTCACCGATGTTCGGGCCGATGGCCAATTGGGCCTGAGGGACCGGTTGATTGTTTCGCGTGAGTCGCAGTTCGATCTCGGCGATATAGCGGTCCGCAAAGAAAGTCATCCGCTTGTTGGCGTCGAGTCCGGTAGCATCGTCATGAACCGTGAACTCGATCTGTCGCGATCCGCTGGGAACATCGATCGTGGCGTCGCCCGATTCAGAGTTCGCCCCAGTGACTTTGAAATTCCGGCCGGCCATGACCCCATCGGCGGTCGCATCGCCAGTTACGATTTGGAACGGGCGAAAGAGTTGCTCAGCCGCTATTCCCGGGGGCGGCGTCGAGATCAATTCCAGCGGCTTGGGATTATTCTTTGTTGAGCCGGCTGCATAGAGTTCGCGCCAGGTGCCGTCGCTTCTCCTAACCTTTTTGACAACCCAACTGGTGGCCACGGCTCCGCGCGTGTCGAAGGTCACTTCATACAGCGGCGTGGTAATGCGGACCTTTCGCGCCGGCACGTTGTCGGGCGTCGGTCCGGGAGGAGGCGCCGGGGATTGCGCCGTCTTTGCCGGGGTCGGCGTAGTGGTCGCGGTCGACTGCGAAGTTGGTTGCGGTGAACTTTGCGTTACGGCCGGATTGTTCGCGTTGGCGTTTGGCTGGGGCGGCTTGACCGGCGGGAAAAGAACATTCCACAGAATTAGCACCGCCGCTGACGCGACCAGGGCCACAATGAATCTTTGTTGCTGTTGCATCTAGCTAAATAAAGGAGCGCGAAACTTTTTTGGAGTGCGGCGGCAAGCGAAGCGCGACGCCGCTTTTGATCAGTACCAATTAGAAATCCAAAGCGCCGTCGCCGCTACGCTCTGACGGCGCACTCCATAACTACTTCACCGGATCGTAGCCGCCCGCACTAAACGGCTGGCAGCGCAAGAGCCGCCAAACGGCCATGCCGCTCCCGCGCAGCGCGCCATGGCGCTCAATGGCTTCACGCGCATATTCAGAACAGGTCGGAACAAATCGACAAGACGGCGGCAGCCAGGGCGAGATTACAGCTTTGTAGAACTTCAAGAGCGAAATAAGAATGACGCGCATCGGCTAAAAACTTTGGAGTGCGGTGGCAAGCGCAGCGCGACACCGCTTTGGATTCATCCGAAGTTACTCGTCATCCGCTTCCAAAACGATCAACCAAAGCGCCGTCGTCGCTGCGCTCTGCCGGCGCACTCCATAACTATCCACTGCGCCGCTCGGCCTGGGTCACTTGCGCGATAATCTTACGAAACTCGCGAAAGCGATGTTCCTCGTCAGACTCAAGCAGAGATCGCTTCGCATTCAAGACCCAGTCGTATGTTTGCTGCAAACTATTCAGGTCGGCGGCGCTACGGCGAAAAAGTTCGCGCAGCAAACGCTTGGTTCGATTGCGATCGACGGATTTCCCAATCGCCTTGGTCGAAGCCGTCACGCCCAAACGGTGCTCAGCCAGGTCGTTCTTGCGCAAAAAAGCGGCCAGCAGCCGGCCGTTATAACGTTGCCCTTCGGTATAGACTTTTTGGAACTCGGCCCGAGCGCGCAGCCGGCGCCGCTTCGGCAACGCCTCACTGACTTTCACCGGCGCGACATCAAAGCTCGGGACCAATGGGTTTAATAATGCGCCGGTGTCAGCCGCTTCCGGCCCTTGGCGCGACGGCGCTTGAGCACCAGGCGGCCGTTCTTGGTCGCCATGCGCGCGCGGAAACCGTGCGTCTTGGCCCGGCGGCGATTGTTAGGTTGAAAGGTTCGCTTCGGCATAGAGAATAATTCCTCCGTTCAAGGAAAAGACTTAGCGTAGCGGCGCGGCAATGCGATGTCAAGGAAGGCCGCAACGCTCCTTGACGCGTCGCAAAATCGCGTGTTAGCCTTCAAGGCTTTTGACGTGTGCGGTTGGCGCAGACTGCCGGTCTGCGCAAGCTGACAGCTTGCGCTACGAATTTCCCAGCTAAGAACAGTCGTAATGGTCTACCCACTCGGCTTTGCCGAAAACTCAATTCAACTTGTGCCTGACGGCACGCTGTTTTTGCATGTACTGATCATTCTGGTAATGGTCTATGTGCTGAACAGAACGCTCTTCAGACCAATCAATCGCATTCTGGAAACCCGCGAAAAACGCACCCGCGGACGTTTGACCGAAGCCGAAGAGATCATGGCCAACGTCGGCGAAAAACTAACCGAGTACGAACGTGCCTTGCGCGCCGCGCGCACTGAAGCGTACGCGCTCTCTGAACATGAGCGGGCGGCGGCAATGCAGGATCGGCAGAAAAAGCTCGATGCGATGCGCGCTCAGTTGGCCGCATCGACCGCCGCGGAAAAGAAAGCAATTCAGGCGCAGGCCGAGGCGGCGCGCATCACTCTGGAAGCCGACGCGCGCCGCATCGCCGTCGAGATTGGCTCGCGTGTTCTCAGCCGGCCGCTCACGAACGCGGATTTGAACTAACGATGTTTCTCTCTTTGATGATGACTAACGCCCTGCTGGCTTTCGCCGGCGCAGAAGACGCGCCCTGGTGGAACTATCCAGGTTTTGAGTTATGGAAATTTCTCAACCTGGCGATCTTCGTGATCGCGCTCGTCTATGTTCTGACCAGGAAAGCAAAGCTGGGCGAGACCTTCAGGGCTCGCCGCGAGAGTATCAAGCTTGAATTGGCTCGCGCTCAACAGGAACGCGACGCCGCGCTGGCGAAACTGAAAGAAGTGGAAGATCGTCTGGCACGGCTCGATACTGAAGTCGCCACCCTCAAGGAGCAATCCCTGCGCGAGGTCGCGGAAGAGCGCGAGCGGATCGCCCACTCGACTGAGACTGAAATCACCAAATTGAGCGAACAGGCGACGCGGGAAATCGAGAGCGCCGGCAAGGCTGCCAAGAAAGAGCTGCGCCGCTATACGGCCGAGCAGAGCGTGCGCCTGGCGGAAGAAATTGTGCGCCGCGAAATGAAGCCCGACGACGACGCCCGCTTGATCGCAAATAACATTGAAGAGCTGGGAGGTCCGGCGCAATGAGTGTGCAGACGGTCGCACGCCGTTATGCCTCGGCGCTGGCGGATGTCGTGCTCGAACGCGGCGAGGCGCGCGAGGTCCAGGAAGAACTGCTGGCCTGGGAAAAGATGTTTCAGGCGAATCCCACGCTGCCGGAAGTTTTTCGTAACCCGACCATCGCCCTGGATAAGAAGCGCGCCGTGCTCAACAAACTGATCGAGCGCGCCAAACCAAGACCGACCACGGCGAATTTTCTGAAGGTCCTGCTACAGAATCAGCGGCTGACGGAGCTCGGCGAGATCAATAAGAAGTTTGCGGAACTACTGGATTTGCGCGCCGGAATGGTCGCGGCCACTGTCACCACGGCGCGATCCGTGCCGGAAAATGCGCAGCAAGAGTTACAAGTAAAACTCTCGTCTCTAACCGGCAAGAAAGTTCGTATCAACTTTGCGACCGATCCGGAATTGATTGGCGGTCTGGTGACGCGCATTGGCTCGACCGTCTATGACGGCTCGGTGAGAAATCATTTGCAACTGATCAAGGAAAAGATGGCGGGCTAGGCATTTTTGATTTTGGATTTGCGATTTTTGATCGGGACCGCGAAGCCGCCCGCGTTCACAGAACCAAACTGCAATCGCAAATCTAAAATCTGAAATCTAAAATTTAATCATGGAACCTATTAAAGCAAACGAAATCAACGAAATCATTCGGCAGCAGATTGAGAACTTCGAAACCGGCGTCACCGTGAGCGAGGTCGGCACCGTGATCAAGGTCGGCGACGGCATCGCCGAGATCCACGGTCTCGAGAAAGTTATGGCCGGTGAGCTGCTCGAGTTCCCGCACGAAGTGCGCGGCCTCGCGCTCAATCTGGAAGAAGACAAAGTCGGCGCGGTGCTGTTCGGCGACTTTCAGAAGATCAAAGAAGGCGATCTGGTCAAGCGCACCGGCCGCATCATGCAGGTGCCCGTGGGCCAGGCTCTGATTGGCCGCGTGATGGACGCGCTCGGCAATCCCATCGACGATCGCGGACCGATCCTGACCGACGAATACAACGCGGTCGAGCGCATCGCTCCCGGCGTCGTCGATCGACAACCAGTGAAAGAGTCTCTGCCCACTGGTCTGAAAGCGATCGATTCGATGGTGCCCATCGGCCGCGGCCAGCGCGAACTGATCATCGGCGACCGGCAGACCGGCAAGACCGCCGTGGCTGTGGACACGATCATCAACCAGCGCGGTAAGGACGTCATCTGCATCTATGTGGCGATCGGGCAGAAGGCTTCCACCGTAGCGCAGGTGGTAAAGACTTTGCACGACTTTGGCGCGATGGATTACACGATTGTCGTCAAAGCGACTGCTTCGGATCCCGCCGCCATGCAATTTCTCGCGCCTTACTCGGGCGCGGCGATCGGCGAGTACTTCCGCGATCGCGGCCAGCACGCGCTGACTATCTACGACGATCTTTCGAAGCAGGCCGCGGCTTATCGCGAAATATCTTTGCTGTTGCGACGTCCCCCCGGCCGCGAAGCTTACCCCGGCGACGTGTTCTATCTGCACTCGCGTCTGCTCGAGCGCGCGGCGAAACTTTCTGACCTCAAAGGCGGCGGCTCTTTGACCAGTTTGCCGATCATCGAAACCCAGGCCGGCGACATCTCGGCCTACATTCCGACGAACGTGATTTCGATTACCGACGGACAGATATTCCTGGAAGGCGATCTATTCAACGCCGGCATTCGCCCCGCAATCAACGTCGGTAACTCAGTATCGCGCGTCGGTGGCGCGGCCCAGATCAAAGCCATGAAGCAGGTCGCCGGTACTTTGCGTCTCGATCTCGCGCAGTATCGCGAGCTGGCTGCGTTCGCGCAGTTCGGCTCGGACCTGGACAAAGCGACCCAGTCGCAGCTTGCCCGCGGTCAGCGTCTGACTGAGATTTTGAAGCAGCCGCAATACCAGCCGATGGACGTCGAGAAGCAGGTGCTGATCATCTGGTCGGCGATCAATGGCTTTACCGACGACGTGGCGATAGAAGACATACGCAGGTTTGAAACTGAGCTGCAGAGCTTTATCGAGAATTCGCATCCCGCCGTCCTGCAAAAGATTCGCGAAAAGAAAGCGATCACAGACGAGATTCAGCAGGATCTGAAACAATCGCTGAAGGACTTCAAGGATCGCTGGGCGGAGAACGCACGAGCAGCGGCGGCATAATTGTAGGGGCAGGGCTCGTCCCTGCCCGCCCTGACGTTACCCAAACCCGGGCAGGGACAAGCCCTGCCCCTACAATTGCATTTGTAAATGGCAAATCTTTTAGATATTCGCCGGCGCATTAAGTCGGTAAAGAACACGCAGCAGATCACCAAGGCAATGAAGATGGTGTCGGCGGCGAAGTTGAAGCGCGCGCAGGACCGCGTCGTCAACGCGCGTCCCTTCGCCAATAAGATGACCGAGGTGCTCGGTTCGCTGGCCGCGCAAATCCCGGAAGATTTCCATCATCCACTGCTCGACGTGCGCGGCGACGAACGTTATCTCGTCGTCTTGATCACGGCAGACAAGGGATTGTGCGGCGCCTTCAATACCAACCTGATCAAAGCGGGCCAGACCTTCCTCAAAGAAAATTCCGGCAAGAAAAATGAGTTGCTCGCCGTGGGCCGCAAAGGGCGCGACTTTTTCCGCAAGCGCGCGGACGTCGCCGGCGAATACGTAGGCTTGTCCGGCAAAGGCCGGATCGATTTTTCAGAAGCGCTCGAGGTGGCCCGCGATGTCGTCAAGCGATTTACCGAAGACGAGACAATCGATAAGGTCTTCCTGATCTTCGCCGAATTCAAATCAGTCCTGAATCAGCGCATCGTGGTAGAGCAACTCCTGCCGATTTCTCGCACCACCGAAGCAGCCGAAAACCCGGACGCCGCCACGACGCAGGATTACATCTACGAACAACCTCCCGCGGAAATCTTCAGTCGCCTCCTGCCGCGCCTGGTCGAGACGCAAATCTTTCGGGCCCTGCTCGAGTCAGTAGCTTCCGAACAAGGCGCGCGCATGACCGCAATGGATGCCGCTTCAAAGAACGCGGGCGATTTGATTTCTTCACTCACGCTCAACATGAATCGCGTGCGCCAGGCGGCCATTACCAGAGAGATCATTGAAATCGTTTCCGGCGCTTCGGCACTCTAGGAAATAAGAAATTTGGAGTGCGCCGGCAGAGCGAAGCGGCGACGGCGCTTTGAATGTTCAATCCAGGAATCCAAAGCGGTGTGGCGCCGCGCTTGCCACCGCACTCCAAACATCGCTTATCGCGCTACGGCCCTCTTCTTTTGTGGGCGGCGTTAATATTCATCGGCTCCAGCAATCTGCTATCGGCCCCTCATACGTCATTGTTTCTGGTCCGGCCCCTTCACTGGCTGTTCCCCCACGCCAGCGACGCAACACTCAGGACTCTGCATTTCCTACTGCGCAAAGCCGGCCACTTTACTGAATACGCAATCCTTGCGCTGCTGGCCGCGCGCGCCTTTCGGACTTCAACGTCCGAACTGTTTCGCACCCGCTGGTTCTGGATTCCTCTCTTGCTGGTGATTGCTTATTCGCTTAGTGATGAATTCCATCAGAGCTTTGTCCCATCGCGCACTGCTTCGATTTACGACAGCATGATCGATTCGCTGGGAGGACTGACCGCGTTGACCTTCCTGGCGGTTCGTAAGAGACGTGGCAGTCTCAGATAGC
>JAWVCT010000080.1:0-14134 GCA_033858155.1 Blastocatellia bacterium | reverse complement strand
CCCCTATATTCCAGCCCAGGGTTGCGCTTCGGCAACCCTGGGAACAAGCACCCTGGATTCAAGACAAACAGTTAGTTTGCTGGCTGCGTTTTTGAGTTTGGAGCTTTAGCCGCAGACGAACGCAGATAAACGCGGATCAGAAAACAAGAATGTTTGAAATCGTTACTTATATTGTTTTTCGCTTTCCGTCATCCGCGTTTATCCGGGTAAGTCTGCGGCTAGTTTGTTTGCTTACCGAAATCCAGACTATTGACGCACAATGTAATATCTCAACGCATGAACAGCATCTTCATCACGTCCGCATTCAAGGCCCTTAGGGCGTTAGGCATTGCATTGCTCATCTGCGGCTGTTCAGCGGTTAACGCGAATAGCCGCAACCCGAAGTTCAGGGTCATAGCCTTCTTTACCGCCAAACAGGATCAGGCGCATATCAGCTTCGTAAATGAAGCCAACCGCTGGTTTCCTGAAATGGCGGCGAAGTACAATTTCAGCTATGACAGCACATCCGATTGGCAGAATCTGAATTCAAACTTTCTGGCCAAATATCAGGTGGTTGTTTTTCTGGATAGTCGTCCCGAAGATCCTGTGCAACGAGCTGCGTTTAGAGCGTACATGGACCAGGGCGGAGCCTGGATGGGCTTTCACTTTGCCGGCTTTGCTCTGACGCCTTCGGGGTATCCGGCAAACTGGGACTGGTACCACAACACCTTTCTCGGGTCAGGCTCATACCGGAGCAACACCTGGAGACCTACGTCGGCGATTCTACGTGTCGAAGACCGCAGGCATCCGGCGACTCGTCATCTCCCTGAAACTTTCAAGTCTGCGCCAAACGAGTGGTACCGTTGGGAGAAAGATCTGCGACAGAATCCTGACATAGACATTCTGCTCTCCATAGACTCAACCAGCTTTCCGCTGGGCACCGGGCCAAAACAGAATGAGATCTGGCACAGCGGGTACTATCCCGTAGTCTGGACGAACAAGAACTACAAGATGCTCTATCTCAATATGGGCCACAACGATATTGACTATGAGCACAAGTACGACAATACCAACAAGACGCTGTCGTATACGTTCGACAACACAATTCAGGATCGACTGATCATCGACGGCTTGTTGTGGTTGGGCAACAGAGATAAGAAGGCGCGTTAAGGCAAATCCTCCAGACCTTGGGTGCCAATGTCTCTATCA
The DNA here is from genome assembly GCA_033858155.1 of Blastocatellia bacterium. Taxonomy (GTDB): domain Bacteria; phylum Acidobacteriota; class Blastocatellia; order Pyrinomonadales; family Pyrinomonadaceae; genus UBA11740. Next base: position 12,946 of record JAWVCT010000080.1, on the reverse strand, counting down.
GCCCTGACCAATTATGCAATCCAACGCGGGGACGAATGCCGACCTGTTGCTTGAAACATAAATCCATACAATGCCCGCAAGTATGAGAATCAGATTTTATTTTCTCTGATAGAATCCTTAACCGTTATACCCACGAATGTGAAAGGTCCCGGTGGCTAATTGTATGGAAGAAATAGAAAGTTTGAGCTTCGAGAAGCTGGATCCCAAAGCCATGCTGCCGACGCGCGGAAGTTTATCCGCCGCCGGCCTCGACCTCTATTCGATCGAAGCAATCAGTTTGCAGCCGGGAGAACGTCGATTGATCCGGACGGGCCTGGCGGTGGCTATACCTGAGGGGTACTACGGACGCCTCGCGCCGCGATCCGGGTTGGCGTCGAAAAAGGGAATTGACGTCCTGGCCGGCGTAATCGATGCCGACTATCGTGGCGAGATCGCGTGTCTGCTGTATAACGCTGGTGACGAGCAGATAGAACTGCCGTCCCAGACCAAAATCTGCCAGTTGATAATCGAAAAAATAATTACGCCCGCCGCGGTGTGGGTTGATGGTTTATTACAGACCAGCCGGGGCAGCGGGGGATTTGGTTCCACAGGGTAGCTGAAATCGGGCGAGTGCCCGGCGCTTAACATCCCACTACCGCCTGGTTACTCAGCTTGCATGGCTCGTCTAAGCGCGGCCGGAACGCTGCCGTCGCCTTCGCTCCAGGTCTTGAAGCGTCCGCGAAACTCTGCTGACTTAATCGCCACGTGAAGTTTGTCGTCGCTGAGATCGATCGCCAGGATCGATTCCTCGATGGTGCATTGATGCGCCATGCAGCCGCGGGCAATCAGCACGCCGCCATCACGCTCAATCGGCATCTCAGTCTGTAAACGATCGAAGAAAGATTTGTAGTTAGCGCCGAGTAAAACGCGTAGACGCGTCTTCAAACCGGGCTCGCCTTTGAAAAGCTTGCTGGGATATTGACCCACGTAACGCGCCAGATCCGTAGTGTTCCCGCTTGAGCGGGATTCGTTCGATTGGCCGGAAGAAAGTATTTCTACCTTCAGCACAAACCTTCCTCGCCAGGCGTCAGCCATGCTGCTCTCAGTGACGCGAATGTGATAGTCGCCGGCTTCATCGATGTTGTCGTCAAAAATTACCCCGCCCGGCTGTCCGTCCTGTTTGCCGGAAGGGAAAATGACCACTCCGCGCGTGGCGCCGCTGGCGTTGACCTCGACGCGCATGTGCTGGCCGGCTTTGGCGCGCAACACGAAAACAGCTTCATCGTTAGTGCCGCGAAGATATCCGGTTGCGCGGGCCACGGTAGCGCCGCGCGCGAACGTTACTCTTTGCGGGGCCTTCTGCGCGCGCACCGAAGAAATTGATCCAGCTCCGATAAGAAATGCGCTAACAATTATCGTGGGCAGGATGTTAAGTAGTTTCGTTTTGTGCTTCATGAATTGCTTCCTTGGGCGCTGGTAAACGGTTATCGCTTGGATCCCGGCTTCGAGGGATTCAAATTAGATTTGAAGGTAGCTATGAGGTCAATACCACCTGCGTGAACGGGTGGGTCAGGAACTCACCTCCAGCTTGAATCCTCGATCCACCCGCTCACGCAGGTGGTATTGACTCCATCTGTGCTCAGAGTTGTTTCGGGCCGGCGTGAAATAACACACCGACCATCAACACGCTTCGGTGGTTGAGGTTTCTCGATCGCGATCGTGGAACCCTATTTCCGGCTTATCACTACGCGCTGGATTGTCGGCGGCAGTTCGTGCCATTCGCTCTGGGCAAAGCCGGCGTTGCGAAACATTGTCTCGAGCTCGGCGAAGGTGTACGCGTCGCCGGCAGGCGTTCCGCCCAGCATCATCAGGCTAAAGGCCGCGGCTTGTGGAGGCGATACGCGGTCGGGATTCGGAATAAACTCCAGGGTCACAGCGCGTCCACCATCGGCTAGCGCGCCATGGACTTTACGCAACAGCGCTTCGCAAGTCTGCGGGTCGAAATGATGAAGGAAGTTGGTTAACAGGACCAAGTCATACCCGGTCCCATAATCGACATCAAACGCACTGCCGGGCTTGGTGTGGTATCGGTCGGATACGCCGGCGGCTTGCGCATTCTCTTTTGCGATCTCGAGTACGTTCGACCAATCGACGGCGGTGACTTCGACCTGAGGATTTCGTTTGGCGAAGGCGAGACCGTACAGGCCATGACCGGCTGCGATATCCAGGATTTTTAACTTTTGGTTCGCGTTCGGATCCACCATGGGAGCGAGGAGTTGCGACGGCAAGGCCATCATCGGCGCCATCGCGCGGGCAAACTTGACCCAGACCGGATGATCCGGAGCGATTGTGCCTTGCTCGGAAATTGTGCCGCCCTTCTTTACTACGGCGGTCAGGTCTTTGAAGTTGTCGGTCAGCATTGGCGACAGCAGGAACTCGATCACCGTTCCCATATAGGCCGGCGAGTTCTTGTCAAGAAACATCGCCGAGTCAGACGTTAATCCGTAGCTGTGGTCCTGCTTGGTCAGAAAACCGATGACGACCAGGTAATCGCAAAGAATTCGAATGCCTCGCTGTGATGCGTCACAGGCGGCGGCGATCTCATTGATGGAAGTTTTGCCGGCGGCGATCGCCGTGAAGAGGCTGAGCTCGATTGCCGCTTTGATTGCATTAGTTCGTTGGTGTGCGTTTATCGTGTCGAATAAAAGCGCGGGTGTCGGCGGACTAGCATGCTGTGTTTCAGGAGCCATGATTTAGTTCCTTTCAGAAAGAATAATTTTGCAAAAGATGTGCGGGAAAGCCTACCGAAGAAAAAACCAAAAGTCTAACCAGTCATCTGAGCCGGTTCACCAGGAAGTACTAATTAAGATTTAGAACCGCCGGTTGCGCCAGGCCTTCGATCGTCAATACCAAGCCCCGCGGCGAAGACACTGGAGCTTTGTCCGGCGCGAGAAAAATAATGAAGCCCTGGCGCCGGCCTTCGCTGTGAGTGAGTGGATTTTTCAAATCCAGTTCGTAAGCGCGAAACTCCTGTTCGAATGTCTTGCGTGAAGACGGGTTGTAAGCAAATACGTCGTTGGCTTTTAGAATCCGAGCGACGGCCTCTTTGACTGTGATCACTTTCCATTTTGTACCAGCCGCATCAGTAAGTCGGAAGCGGACCTTCTTCAATTCTATCGCGTCCCCGCCCAGGTGGTTGATCTCAATCCGCACGGGCAGAATTCCAGCAAGCTGCAGGTTCGACTCAAATAGTTCATGACTTTCTTCGTCTGTAAGGATTGGAGTCGCACGGAAGGAGACTGAGCCAAGGTTCGCGGACGCGACTGTGGCCGGCATTGGCGGGAGTGTCGCCGGAGGCTTCACCTTGAAAAGCGAACCGCCACACGAACTCGCGAACACCAATGCGAAAGCGAAGGCTAACCTAATGGCCCAGGAAAACCGATAATGAGCCATGACCGAATTTCGCCTTGGTTTACTCGTCGCCATCGCGCGCATCTTGCACGTCCCGCGGTCGCCTGTCAATCAACGTCGCGATCGGGGCCGTCCCTTTGCGAAGTACGCGGAGGAGGGACCTTTCTTTGGCTGAAATCATTGATCGACAGTTACGCACCAATATAACCAAGCTGATTCTAGGCGTTTGGTTTTCTTGGCTTGCTCAACAAAAAAGCGGCGAAGTTGTTGCTTCACCGCTTTTTCAAAGCTCGATCCGAAGTCACAGTTACCGACAGGATGGGCAGCGTCAACGCTTCTTAATGATTGATTTGCGCCGAACTCTAATCGGGGCCCGGGCTCCGAGAAGATCCTTGTGCCGGTGGTTGATGATGTAACAGAGACCCTGATGGGTTAGCTTCAGGGTCCTCGCGGCGCGCGTAACACTGCCGCCGGCAGTCTCGAGCGCGGCCCTGATCAGCTCGCTCTCACGCTTGTGCACTTCCTCCTCAAACGAGGTGGGGATGGTCTCCTCAGCCTTGCCGGTAGCCGAATTCGCGAAGGCCAGGCGAGCGCATAAGCGAAGACGGACCGCGTTCGCCGGGCTTAAGTGTTCCCCCAACCTTTGGTCAGCTTCCTGATACATGGAGCAAATTTCACTGGGAGCGAGGAAACTCTTCACCTCCTCCAGAATAGTTAAAGATATCTCTCCCGATAGTCGAGAATTTCCTGCCGTCTCCGCAATGTGCGCCGCACGTTTGAAAATACCTAGGGCGGACTGGAAACGACCCATGCGAGCCAGCGCGACGGCTTGTGTTTCCAATGCCGCCGCGAGAAGGGATTGCTCGCCGCCTGCTTCGAGTGCCGACGACGCTGAGAAAGCGATTTTCTCGGCATCGACATACCGCCGCTGAGCGATGAATACGCGCGCCCGCGTGTCATTAACCTGCGCGGCTGTGCCCACGTCTCCCAGAGTGACGAAAGTGTGGCGCGCACGCTCCAGATGCTCCAGTGCCTCCTCATAACGACCGAGTCGAAGGTGGATACTACCCATGTTGTTCTCAACTCCGCCGAAGTAACGCCGGTGATTTGCTCTCTCAAAGTGAAAACTGGCGGCGGCGTTTTCTATTAAGGAGCGATCCAGGTTCTCGGCGCCGCCAAGCCGCTTATAAATGATCGCTCGCTGCATGTGATAGCAGCCCAGGGCGGCATCGTCTTCCACTGAGTCCAACAAAGGCGATGCCTGATCGAGTAGACTGAGGGCCGTGTCCAATTGGTTAGACGAGATTTCAACCGTCGTACTGCGGACCAGAATGCGGAGCCTATTTGCAGGCTCACTGGCATTTGAAAAAGCTTCCCTGAACCAAACGCGCGCCTCGTCCATAGCGCCTTCGCGCCAGTAACACAACGCAAGATCAGATTGAGCTTCGGAAAGCCGCTCCTGCTGGCCAAGCTTCTCAAACGCGCGAATGCTTTCACTGATCAAGTCCTTAGCTAACGCCTGAGTGCCTGGAGCCTGGCGGGACCTGCCCAACCAACCCGACAGCGCCCCGACTCTCAACAATACTTCGGCTTGGTCCGATTGCGACAATGCTTCGACTTTTGGGCGCTCGCCCAAGCCACCCCACAGGTCACCCAGCGCTTCGCGCGCAGCCTCGTAATCACCCGTCCTCATTAATTTCGTTGCCGCGGCGCATCTTTGCGCGACGCCCTCTCCCGCTCGAACCTGCTCAGGAGATTGGTTTACGGTTTTTGTTTCCATTTGATTCTCGCTTTCTAAGAGTAGTGGTCCGCTTCGAACGTCTAGCGCCCAGGATTGCTAGCAGTGTTATGATTGCCCCGTTCAGTCACATCTGAGGATCGTCTGATACCACTAGGATGGGCGATCCTTCCAACAAAAAAAAGGACGAAAAGCAAATGACACAGCTTAGATGCTTGGTCGCGGTCTCGATTCTCGTGGTTTGCCTGTCCGGCGTTGCCGTGGCAGATGGCGGAGAGGTGCAAGGCCCGCCCCTTGCTCCGCCCGACTCCGCGCCGCAATGCACAGCCACGAATTGCGCGGGAACTGAAGTATCCGTGCCACAGCAGCAAGAACAATCTCTGTTGGTCGATATCGTAACCGAAGGGACGACGATGCTCGACACTTGGCTGGCAGCCGCGATGTTCTAACACACCGTCAACTGATCCCAGGCGATTGGCTCTTCGATTTTCCGCGCTAATTTTGGCGGGCCAGTATGGGTCTGTAAATTTTCCGGCGTAGCTCTTCATATGCGGGGGATCGCCTGGCTCCGTCTCTATAGTGCGCGCATCGTACAACTAATCCGCCGATCTAGGCAATAGATGCTCCGTCGGTTTCCTTAATGCAGGGCGAAACTGTAAGCGGCCGATGGTCCTAAAAATGCGCCACGCGGTGGCGGCCGGGCGAAAGGATGAGCGCTGAGGAAACCGGGAGACCTTGCTGGTTCATCACGGGGTTCCCGCGGCAATGGCCTCGGCACTCGGAGCGTTCAGGTTCGAACCTAATTGCTGCAGTTGGCTGGCGTCGATCAGGTTCAGACCTTTCTCTCGCACGCTCTTGAAGCCAGGCAGGATTTCGTCAACTGGGGCCTGCATCACGCCCTTGCTCCTCTTGTGTCCGGTGAAATCGAGATAGAGATGCTTGCGCATGAAACGATCGGGAACGCCGGCGAAACGGTATAGCGGGTACTTGATGCCGTTCCCAAACAGCTTGCGTCCAAGCAGGTAATAATACAGCGGCACACCCAGCGAAAATTTCATCGAAGCGTTCGTTCTTCCGTGCCAGAACTGCAAATTATATTTCCAGCAGGTGTAGAAGAACTCCCACTGAAGGTCGGTCATCTCGATGAGTTTGGCGCTGTCCTTCTGTTGCATCCGGGTATTTTCGAGCGGAACGAAGAACGTCGGAACGAACGTACCTTTGGCGTCGCGCAAATCGTAAAGCAGATTTAGCGACTCGCGAGTGTCTTCGTCGGTCTCTCCAGGCAGTCCGATGATGAAAGTGCAGAAAGGGAACCAGTTATGCTTGTTCAAGACCTCCATACCCTTTAGCACGACGTCGCGCCACTGATGCGCTTTGTAAGGATAGGCTTTGCCCTTCATGAAAATTTCGAAAAGGCGCGAGCTGCCGGTCTCGAGGCCGATGATCGGATCGGTCATCCGCTGATCCGGGTCCGTCGATTCCTTATGCTGTACATGCGAGTACGGAACAATCAAAGGCGTCAGTCGCTCAATGATGGTTGGATCCTTAACTACCGGCGCCATCGTGATGTGAGACGTTTGCAGGGTCTCAATTCCCGGGACGCTCTTCACGCTCTTCAGCATCGTTTCGAGCGCGGGAATATTGGTTTCGAAGTTCGCTGCCTGCTCATAGAGAAACATGTCTTCGGTGGCGAGCAGGATCTCGGTCGCCCCTTCGCGCGCGTTGACGCGCGCGCTCTCCATGATGTGTTCCAGCGGAAACGAGCGTCCTACTTTCGTGGCGGGGCCGCAAAACTGGCAACCACGTCCGCAACCCCGGGTGATTTCGACCACGCCAAAGGTCGACCGGTGCCGGACGACGGGTATCTCCTCCACGGTCGGCTGCATACTCTTCGGGACCTTAATAATGCGTTCAAGTGTCGGGTCACCTGCCATTATTCTCTTAAAGAGATCACTAAAGGCCCGTTCAATCTCGCCATCGACTAAATAATCGATTTTGAATTCGTCGAGACGGTTCGCCCGCTCCAGTTGCCATGCGCCGGGCCCGCCGACCACGATCTTCGGCTGGTATTTCTTAATGACCGGATGGGTGACGATTTTAAGGAATTCGGCCGCATTGATCGGCATGAGGTTCTTGCCGGCCAGCTTTGAATAAACATCGGTTGCGTAAGAAATTCCCAGGGGATTGTGGGCGTGGATAGCTACAACTTTCGTCTCAGGCCCGACAAACCGCTCGAGATTTTCCAGGCCGCACACGACCACTTCCTCTTCCGCGTAATCGCGCAAAAGCAGGGTCTCCACCATGCGCAGGCCATTGGGCACGTACTTGGCCCGCCCGTCGGGCCACGACTCGTTAATTAGCATTTCGGGATTCATCCACTTGTGGCCGTACTTCGCCGGAATAGTCGCAGATAACATCTGTTGCCAGATGCTGTGCCGCCACTCACTTGCCTCGCTGGATGACGCCGTCAAAACGATTTTAGGTGAATGCAAGAGGGCCTCCCGCTAAACCGCTGAAGAAGAATCTGATAAAAGGAACCGCGAACGTGCTAACGCGGCGAATTCTAGCATCTGAGGGTCTAGCTGCCAAGAGTAATTCCGCGAAGGCCCGCCCGCCCTGGTCGACCTTTGGGATATGTACGCTCGCCCGCACATGTGATATAGTCCGCAAGCACCGACAAGCTGACTTGATAATTTGAACCGCTTTTCTAACTACGTTGTCTAATTCCCGTCGCTTTGCATGGCTTTATCTGAAGATGGTTTGAGTGAGTTGGACTCCTCTCCAGGACCAGGAAATCGAAGAAATGAAAATTCTATTGTATAACCCCGATAATGGCGTGACTAAGAACTTCATGCCCCACCTATGGATGTTTCTGCTTAAGGCGCTCACCCCGCCGGAGCATGAGGTTTTGCTGATTGATGGCAATGCAAAGCCAATGAGCGATCAGGAGTTAGTGCGCTTTATTCAGGATGAGCAAATCGGGCTGGTGGGCATTGGGACGATGACCCGAATGGTTCAGAAGGCCTATCGCGTGGCGGATGTGATTCGCTCGGCCGGGATACCGGTGGTGATGGGCGGGCCGCATGTAACGGAACTTCCTGATGAAGCGTTGGGCCGGGATGGCGGACCAAAACACGCGGATGCAGTCGCCCTGGGCGAGGCAGACGACACCTGGCCGTTGATTGTCAGGGATGCCGCGCGGGGACAGCTTAGAGAGATCTATGAACCGGTTGACGCGGCAGGCAAGGAACAGAAGCCGCCCCTCCAGCCTTATCCGATTATTCCGTGGGACACAATCGATCTCGATCAGTTCAATTTTATTCCGAAGTTCATGCGCGGGTTGACTTCGAAATACGGTTCCGGTGTCAGCTACTTCAATACCATCCCAGTCGAATCGGGTCGCGGTTGTCCTTATGGCTGCGAGTTCTGCACCGTCACCGGGTTCTTTGGAGATGCAATTCGCTTTCGCTCGAATGAAAGTGTCGTCAACGAACTATTGCTGCTGAAACGAAGAGCGCAAAAAGATCGCGGCAAGATTACGATCTTTTTCATCGATGACAACTTTGCCATCAATATCAAGAGAACCAAATCGCTGCTGCGAGACATCATTGCCGCCAATGCGCAATTGCCATGGCTGGCCCAGATCAGCGCCAACCTGCTTCGCGACGAAGAGTTGGTCGATCTCATGGCCGACTCAGGTTGTAAATGGGTATTCATCGGGATGGAGTCAATCGATCCCGTGGCGCTGGCTGGCGTTGCCAAGAGCTTCAACAAGCCTGGTGAATATGCTGGTGTGCTCAATCGACTCGCGCAGCGCAAAATCTATGCGATCACTTCATTTATCTTTGGACTGGACAACGACACTCCGGGTGTAGCCGACCGCACGCTCGAACAAATAGCGAGCTGGCCTCCGGGAATGCCCGTCTTCAGCCCGCTCGTGCCCTTGCCCGGGACGCCGACCTATAAGAAGCTTGGCGCCGAAGGCCGCCTGACAAGGCCAAAGCACTGGATGCACTTCGAGCACAACAAAATGGCCCACACTCCTCTCAAGATATCCATCGATCAGGCCCAGGTTGAACTCGACAAAGCATGGATGACTTCTTATAGCCCTAAGAATAACCAGCGCGCGATTGATTGGTTTGAAGGCCAGTCGATAGACGATCAGATTATGCACTTTGTGATGCGCATGTTTTTCCGCGGCATCTACTTTCCTCAAAGGAATACGCGAACCTGGATGAAATCACTTGCCCAGAATCGAAGACCAATTCTTCAGCTCGTTCGAGAGGGCTACGGCAAGTACCGTGAGGCACGGAAAGCCACCTCGGTGGCGACTGCTTCCGTCCCCTAGGTAAGAACCCGCGGCAATTCCAGAACGAGGATTCTTCGAGAGTCCTGTACGGCATCCAAATGAGAATCCTGCTGTATAACCCGGATAACGGCGTGAGCCGCAATTTCATGCCGCATCTCTGGATGTTTCTCCTGCAATCACTCACCCCGCCCGAACACGACGTTCTCTTGATTGACGGCAACGCGCGTCCGATGAACGAGAAGCAGTTGGTAAGCTTCATACGTGCGCAGAAGATCGGGCTGGTTGGCATTGGCTCGATGACCAGAATGGTTGCCAGAGCCTACCGCATGGCCGACGCTATCCGCGCCGCGGGTGTGCCAGTCGTGATGGGAGGCCCCCACGTTACGGAAGTGCCCGACGAGGCTTTGGGTCGAGATGGAGGTCCGCGTCACGCGGATGCAGTGGCGCTTGGTGAGGCCGACGAAACATGGCCGCAAATCGTCGCGGATGCCGCGTGCGGCCAACTGAAGGAGATTTATAAACCCGTTGACGAAACCGGCAAAGAGCGAAAGCCGAGTCTCCAGCCGTACCCGCTGATCCCGTGGGATAAGATCGATCTAGATCAATTCAATCTGATACCCAAAGTGGTGCGACGTTTCACCGAGCGGCATGGCTCTGGCTGGGGATACTTCAACACGATTCCGATCGAGTCTGGCCGCGGGTGTCCGTATGGCTGCGAGTTCTGTACAGTGACAGGATTCTTTGGCGACTCGATCCGCTTTCGCACGAATGAGAGTGTGGTGAACGAGCTCTTGATGTTGAAACGACAGGCCCGAAAAGAGCGAGGACAGGTTTCGGTCTTCTTCATCGATGATAATTTTGCGATCAACATCAAGCGCACAAAGTCGCTGTTGAGGGACATCATCGCCGCGGGCGCGCAACTTCCCTGGAGCGCGCAAATCAGCGCCAACCTGTTGCGTGATGAGGAGCTGGTCGACCTGATCGCCGCGTCGCATGGCAAATGGATTTTTATCGGCATGGAATCAATCGATCCGGTTAACCTTGCTGATGTGAACAAGAGCTTTAACAAGCCCGTCGAGTACGCCGCGGTGCTTAATCGGCTGGCCCGACGCAACATCTACGCGATCACGTCTTTCATCTTTGGTCTGGACAATGACACGCCGGGTGTCGCTGATCGCACGCTCGAGCAGATCGAGAGTTGGCCGCCTGGACTGCCCGTCTTCGGTCAGCTCACGCCCTTCCCGGCTACCCCCCTTTATGATCGCTTGCTGAAAGCGGGCCGCCTGACGCGACCGAAACACTGGTTGGAGTTCGCGCCCTACCAAATGGCCAACACACCTTTGAAGATGACGATTCCACAAACGCAAATGGAGCTTGATAAGGCGTGGACTGCCTCGTACAGCCCGCAGAGAAACGCGAGCGCCGTGGACTCTCTCAGTAGCAAACCGATCGACGTACGCATCATACATTTTGCCATGCGGCTGGTTTTTCGTGGCATCTACTTTCCGCAGATGAACAAGCGCGCCTGGGTGAAACTAATCGTCGCTAACCGTCGGCCAATTTACAGGCTGGTGAAAGAAGGAATCGGCAAGTGGCGCGCCAGGCGCCGAAAAGCTGCCGTTGCGACGGTTGCGACGAGCTAAGCTCGGCCGGCTTTTTCCAGAACCAGGAAAACCCCACCGTTTATTTCTTTTGCAGTACAAATGTGCGGGGTATGCCCTGCAGGTCTTTGCGTCTCTCGAGCAGATTCCAAACCCGGCCGTCAATCAATTGTTCGACCGCCTCGCTCTGACCGAAGCCAATCTCAAAAACCAAATGTCCCCCTGAACGCAGGAACGGTCGCGTTTCGTCCAGCAGCCGTCGAATAATCGAAAGACCATCCGCGCCCGCCGCGAGTGCCGTTCGTGGTTCGTGATTCACTTCGCGTTGCAGTGTTTTCATTTCGTCTTCGGAAACATACGGTGGATTGGAGACGATGAGATCGAAACGCCATTCGACCTGCGCGGCATTCAGGGCGGACAGGGTATCCGACCCAAGCAGGTCCAAACGATCTGCGACGCCATGACGTGCGGCGTTTCGTCGCGCGATTTGCAGCGCTGCCGGTGACACGTCAATTGCCACCGCGCGGGCCGCGGGCCTTTCGTGAAGCAGTGAAATCGCCAGGCACCCGGATCCGGTGCCAATGTCTGCGATGCGCGCCGCACGATCATCGGGCAAGAGCGCGAGGGCCGCCTCAACAATCAGTTCGGTCTCGGGTCGCGGAATCAATACGGCAGGTGTAACTTCAAAATCCAGCTTGAAAAATTCCTGGTGACCGGTGATGTACTGCAAGGGCTCGCCTGCGGCACGTCGCTTAATCAAAGATTGAAAGGCCTCAAACTGTTCGCCGTTCAACTTGTCGCGGGCATGGGCTATCAGAAAAGTACGATCCCGATCCCGATCGAGGACGTGGGCCAAGAGCGAACCAACGTCGCGCCGTGACTCTGCAACTCCGCCTTCGCGCAATCGTTGCGCGCCTTCGCGAACCGCGTCTTCAATCGAGAAAGTATTTGGCTTCTTGATCACTGCCTTTAATTTATATTACCTTTGCCCCGAATCGTCATTACTCGCTACAGCGCGTCTGTTGGCCTGACCTGTTCGTCAGGGCCACAGAGGTTGGAGATTTGCGCTGGTGTCTGCCGTTCGCAGGAAGAAAAGCGCGATTGAGACTTTACTTGGTTAGCACGAAGCGAGTCTCGTTTCTTCCCGTACGGACGGCGGAACCTCCGGACCACAGGGTTCGGAGTTTCCGCGGTTCCGAAGGGCAGAGCTTTAACAAATTTTGACGCAAAGGAGAGGTCCTCCTAAAATATGGGCGCACTAGCGAAAAGTCTTCTTCTCTTTGCGTTGAACTGGCTCGACGCGCAACTCACACTCTTCTGGGTTCATTCAAACATCGCCACCGAAGGAAATGGATTGATGAGTCGACTGCTAGACGTGGGCGACGCTCCTTTCCTGATGTCGAAGCTGGCCATAGGCGCCTTTGCTGCTTACACACTCTATCGCTGTTCCCATCTCCCGCTGGCTCGCCGGGGAATGCAGTTGGCGTTGGGAGTCTATGCAGCCTTAATGGTAGCCCATGTCGCCACCGGCATATCAGCACTGGGCTGGGCCGAGCCGCTGTCGATGATCACCTGCGTCACTACCACACCCCTTGGCCTGATTCACCTTTTTCCCTGAACTCCGTTCCGCGCATTCTCGTCTCAGTTTCAGAAGCCCGACCGCAAGGGAGGGCCTGGTTGCATGGGGAGCCCTCCCTGACGATCGGGCTTCTGCCATCCGGAACCTTGGCTGGCGCGTTTTGCAAAGGGCGGCAACGCAACCGTACACTAAGAATCGTGCATCTTAATCAACGCTTTTGATTTAAGGAGAATTAATAATATGTACAGAATTTCAGCCCGACAGATTCTGCTCCTGGCCTTCGGCTCTGCAATTTTTGCAGTCGTTGGGGTCCTGGGTTTTCAGCAGGT
>JAWVCT010000079.1:0-6966 GCA_033858155.1 Blastocatellia bacterium | reverse complement strand
TACGCGCCCAGGCAAATGACCGAAGCCATGCGAGCCCGGTTTGAAACGCTCGGCGCGATGGTGCGCGACAGCGTCCGCCGGAGAGATCCAAATCCGACGGAAGACAGTCCTTCAGAAACTCAGAGCGTGGATCGTGAACAAGTCATTTTGGATAAGATCGACCGCGCCAGGACTTCAGATGAGCGTGACCAGCTCTATCTTGATTTAGCCATGGAGGCGATGCGAACGGATGGACTGCGCGCGCGCGACTTTGTCAGCAAGATTGAGGACAGCGAATTTCGGAAGCGGGCCCAGGCGTACATTGATATTTCATTGGCCTCTCAATCGATCCGGGAAAAAAAGATCGCGCTCGCGCTGGAGCTGGTCCAAAAAGGAAACCTAACTCACATTCAGCGGGTCTGGCTCCTCACTCAGTTGGCAAAACTGCTGGTGAAAACAGACCGGGATAAATCCTCATCGTTGCTGGAAGATGCGCTGCCAGAGGCGCGGCGCATTGAAGGTGTAGATCCCGACCGGCCGCGCGCACTGTTGGCGATCGCCAATGCGCTAAGACTGATCGAACCGTCGCGCGCATGGGATTCGGTGTTCGAGGCAGTGAAGGCCGCTAACTCGTCTGAAGGTTTCACTGGTGAAGACGGCAACCTTAACATCCTCTTCCAGGCCAAGGGCGTCTCCTCGGTGAGTGACATGCAGGAACCGGATTTTGATATCAAAGGAATTTTCGCTTTGCTGGCTACGGATGATTATGATCGCGCCGTGGAATTGGCCGGCGGGTTCCAGGGTGAGGCGCCTCGCGCCGCCGCGGTGATCGCCATTGCTCGATCCGTGCTGAATGAAAAGAGCGCGCCGGCTCCTGCGCCACAACCGGGTACGAAGAACTAGCTGCCTAACCTGGACCGGGTTATTCGCAGGGGTTACCCGCTTGCTACCGCAAGCGGATCCGTATCCGCGTTGAATTGGAGTTTCAGGGCTGCTTATAGATCGCGCCGTTCTTCATCACCAGGCGCACGCGGCGTAAGGCTGAGATGTCACGCGTGGGATCGCCTTCGACCGCGATCAGATCGGCGAAGAGTCCAGCCTTAACTCGGCCGATGCGATCTTCCACGTGCAACACGCGCGCATCGACAGAAGTCGCCGAACGAAGCGCGTCGACGATCGGCATGCCCCACGCAACCATCGTCTCGATCTCGCGCGCATTGTCGCCGTGGGCGAACACGCCGACATCACTGCCGCTGGCAATCGTGACCCCGATCGCGAGCGCCTGTTTGAAGACAAGTTTCTTTTTCTCGATATTAGGACCGCTGGCAACTGAGAGTGTGGGACAGAGAGCGGTCCCGCGTTCTTTCATCAAGCGAAAGAGTTCAGGGGTTAGGCCGTCGCCGTGCTCGATCGTTTCGACGCCGGCGAGAATCGCGCGCCGTGCTCCTTCCGTCGAAGTTGCATGTGCGGACACGGGAATGCCCGCGCTCTTCGCAATCTCGACTGCGAGCTTCAGCTCCTCCAGGGTAAACGTCGCATGTGCCAGCCCACCCGCGCCCCAACGATAATCCGCATAGACCTTGACCCAGTCCGCGCCTTTGCCAATTTGTTCACGCACTACGCGGGTAAGACTATCAACGCCGTCGGCTTCTTCGGCACCCTGCTGCACGTTCCATTCGGGAGCATAACCCTTCGGCCCATAACTGCCGGTGGCCACGATCGCGCGCGTGGCGACGACCATGCGCGGACCGGGAATGATTCCCTGTTGCACCGCTTGCTTCAGACCGACATCGGCATATCCTGCTCCTTCAGTTCCGAGGTCTCGGATCGTGGTGAAGCCGGCGAGCAGGGTACTGCGAAGATGGTTCGTCGCCCGTGCCACCCGCAAGCTCAAAGCTTCCCGCGCCACCTGATCGTTCCAGATCGTTTCGCTGTAAGGATGCAGCAACACGTGCGAGTGAGCATCGATCAGCCCGGGCATCAAGGTCATGCCCGGCAAATCGATTACCTGTGCATCCGCCGGAGCCTTAATTTCATTCGCTGGCCCAATCGCTTCGATCGTCTCGCCCCGCACCAGCACCACCCAACCCTCGTGTAGCTGGGCCGCCTCGCCATCAAAAATGCGCGCGGGCTTGAGCAGGTAGATGGAGTCGGGTGGTTTTGGATCAGGTGATTGAGTTTGAGCCGATGAAGTCATTTGGGTGAAGGGATAACTAATGATAATGCAAAAGATTAACCGAGAGATACACCGCATATCGATCCTCGCAGGACGTAAGAGAGTTATTCAATGACCGTTTTGGATCGGCCACCCTGGTTGCTCCGATGAACGACGGTTCTTTCTTGTTGTGCCGGCGCGAGTATAGCAGCGGGTCCCGGGCTCTCGCGAGCGTTTGGCCGATGGGCGCGTGACGCTTTCCTTAGGGCACGGTAGTAGCGAAATGTTTATAGAGACTGCCGACTAATTATTTCGCCGATCCGTGGGGAGCGGAATGTTCTGTCGCACATAAAGTGCTCACGACGTGTGGAGTGCGTTTAGAGCTATGAATATTTCATCCCTACGGGACCTTAGGAAACTTCTTTCGTCGCTCAACTCCTACCACCGGGGGCCTGATCCTATTTGACTATCTCAAAATCAACCCACTGCGCGGAAACTCCCTGCTTCGGATTGGCGAGATTGTCGGTAACGATGATTTGCAGCACATACTCACCTACCGGGAAGTCCAGACCCAGCAGAAGCCGTCCGCCGCCCGTTATGCGCTGGAGATCGGCCTGACTGGGCGCAGACAGCGGGACGCTCTCGCCGGTATAGATCAATTTCCCATTGCGAAAAATTCGAGTTTGCGAAGTGAGCTGCGGCAGGTGAGTGGTTTGATCCAAACGCGCGTTGTAGATTGCATAGCCGAACATTAAGCCTGAGCCCTGTCGGAAGGTACGCGACCCGGGTACCGCGAAGCGATCCTGTGCGGCCCGTTCGGCGTCCGCGGTTGAGGGTCCGGTTTCGGTCGAGGCATCCGGAGTAACGACAATACTTGAAACTGTAAGGACGTGCTTGCTTAGATCAGGAACCTCGACGAACTGCGCGGCGGTGCCAATATGAGCAGAATCATGATCGCGGACGGCGACACGGAACTGGAACCCGCCAGGTTTTTTAACGGGCACCTCAAAGTCATAGATCACGCCCTCCCGCAGAGTGCGCTGATATTGCTGTTCATTCATGTCCAGGCTGGCCGTCTGGCTTCTTTGATAAACCGGTCTCCCGTTGTCGCCGAACAGAATACTGTCGACATCGAACGCTGCTATATGCGATCCGTTGGGGCCGCCGGTGAAGGACAGATCACGCGCGTTGACATAGATGAACGACCGTAAGAGAGAACCCTGTTTGCTCCCGTTGGCGAACAAGGTGGTCAGCCGGACAGTGATGTCGTTAACTCCGAAAGGCGATGCCAACACAGCATTGATATTTTTGAGCGAGGCCTGTTGCGCCTTCCGTGCTTCTTCGTCGGTTACGCCGAAAAAACCGGTGCGAGTACGAACCGCGAGGCCTTTGGTTTTTACCTTAACCGTGATGTGGTGAAAGCTCCGATCGAAGGTCTCGCCGGCCGGTCGAAAACCGATGAGATAGTAGCCTTGCTGATCTTCAACTACCTTTTTGAGCCCGAAGTCATTTGAGTTATCGAACAGCAGACCTCCGGTTTCTTTGGCGATAATACCTGCACCCTGACGATCGCTAAATAATCGATCGGAGGACTCGCGCATCATTGACGAAACCTGTTCGTGAATACTTCCGGGACCGCTGGCAGGGCCGCTAAAATGAACCGCCGCGGATGGAAAAGTATCGATCAGACCGCGTGTGTCAACGGCGTAAACAACCACCGAGGAGCGGATCGCGAGTTCGGCGAGGCGGTGGAGAGCGAGTTGGTAATTGCTCCCGTCCTCGCTGCCGGCGCTGGATAGGACGGCGGCGGCGCCAGGAGGCAACCGCGCAGATGCCGGGGCGATTCCCGGCTCTCGAGTATCTACCGGCATTGAGTCCGACATTACCACCATCGACTTCCGGCCTGGCAGAGTGGACATGCCGCTTACGATATATTGCAACGACCTCAGTGTATCTCCGTAGTTCTCCATCCCGCAGTGACCGAAACGGACCTCGGAGGCAAAGCTTACGCCGGCGCGACTGCACGGATTCCACCTGAGCTGCTCAACCGCCCTTAAGAGGACTCGCTTGTCGGTGGTGAACTGCTGCAGCGCGCCCACTTCACCACCCGTCCGAATGATGGCTACCAGATCATTAGGCGATAGATCTTCGTTAATGAATTTTCGCATCTGCTTCCGGATCCGGTACATCGTGTCAAACGCCGATCCGAGATCGTCCACCACAAACGCCATCGTGCGACGAACGTCATGCGGCCGAACCGCGACGGGTACCGGCGGCACCATGCTCTTGCGCTTTGTTTTCTCAGGAGCGACCACGGTCTCAGCATTGACCGGTACATTTGAAACGTATGAAAAGTTGGTGATCGCCTGCGGCTTTCCATCCTGAAAGATTACGAAGTCTTCCGCTCGCAGATCCGTCACCTGCTTCCCATTCCGGGTCACGACAGCATCGAGCTGCACCAGATTGGTATTGATTTTAAGGACGTCCTGGTCGTCAATTACAGGTGTTTGAATCGCAGGTTTCGCTGGTTGCTGAGTGTTGGGAGTTTGAGAGAGAGACTGCAGTGGATGCAGCAGGCCTGTTAGCAGGACTACCGCCAAAAGGTATCGTTGATTCATGGGGAACCTTTCTTCTTTAGCGAGATGCGGGACCGCAGTGGACGATTGCTATTCAGCGGCGACAGAGAATAAGCGACAAGAAGTTTGAGGTTCTCATTGACAGTTCTCTTCCAGCCTTACAGGGTGCCGAAAAGCTAATACGATCCACGAACTCACACGAAACCAGCACGAAGTAACTCGAGTGCTGTTGCTTTAGTGTGATTTCGCGGATCGTTCATTGGTTTTACCGAAGCTCAACCGTTTCTCAGCAGCCTGCTAAGCGATTCAACCAACCGGAGAGAGAGTCAGCGAAGGGCGGCTTCATCTTTAGGGAGAAGCCCATGGCGCATTCAGCCTGCGGATGATACCGCGACTCCGGAGTTACGAAGCGCTGGCCGCCTCGCTGCTGGTTGCGGGTGTGTTTGCCGCTAATGCTTTCGCCTTCGCTTCAACTTCCAACGCCGCGTGGGCGGCGGCGAGGCGCGCGACCGGAACGCGATAGGGCGAGCAACTTACATAGTTCAATCCGATCTCGTTGCAGAATGCGATTGAACTGGGATCGCCGCCATGCTCGCCGCAGATCCCGACCTTGAGATTTGGCTTAACACTACGGCCGCGTTCGGTGCCAATCCGCACCAACTCCCCCACGCCTTCGCGGTCGAGCACCTGGAACGGATCATCGGAGAGAATTTTCCGGTCGACGTAGGCCGGCAGGAAGCGGCCAGAGTCATCGCGGCTCAAGCCAAACGTCGTCTGCGTCAGATCGTTTGTGCCGAAAGAGAAGAAGTCGGCGTGTTCGGCGATCTTGCCGGCGGTCAGAGCAGCGCGCGGCAGTTCGATCATGGTACCTACCGAGTATTCGATCTTCATGCCGTGTTCGCCCGTTACCTGGCGCGCGACGTCGTGAATCATCTCGGACTGTTGTTTCAATTCTTCGCTGATCGAGACCAGCGGCACCATGATCTCCAGCATGACCTGCTTCCGCTCGCCTTTCACCTGACAGGCGGCTTCGAAAATCGCACGGCATTGCATGCGAGTGACTTCCGGAAACAGTAAGCCGAGGCGGCACCCGCGAAAGCCGAGCATTGGGTTTGCTTCACGGATCTTATTGACGTGACGCAGCAGTTGCCGTTTCTCGTCGATCTCATCCAAAAGATGATCCATGTCCGCGAGGGTACCCGCATGACGCAGAGCCATCTTTAATTCAGACAGTTCACCGAGAAGTTCGTCGACGTTGGGCAGGAACTCGTGCAGCGGCGGATCGAGCAGGCGAATCGTCACGGGGAAGCCGGCCATCTCGCGAAAGATGCCCACGAAATCTCCGCGCTGCAGCGGCAAAAGTTGTTCGAGCGCCTTCTCGCGCGCACCGGTACCGTCCGCGAGAATCATTTGACGCATCGACGCAAGACGCTTGTCGCCAAAGAACATATGCTCAGTGCGGCAGAGCCCGATGCCTTCGGCTCCCATCGATCGGGCCACGCGGGCATCGTGCGGCGTGTCGGCATTCGCGCGCACCGTCAGACGGCGAAAGCCGTCGGCCCACTTCATCAATTCGTAAAAGTCAGGACCAAGGGAAGGCTGCACGGTCGGCACTTTGCCGAGGAAGACCCGTCCGGTCGAGCCATCGACGGTGATCCATTCGCCTTTGGTAATCACTTCACCCTTCACGGTGAATTGCTGTTGGCTGTAATCCACTTCCAAATCCGACGCGCCACTAACGCAAGTCTTGCCCATACCGCGCGCGACCACTGCCGCGTGACTGGTCATTCCACCGCGCGCCGTGACGATCGCCTGGGCCGCAACCATGCCATGAAAATCATCCGGGCTGGTTTCGTGTCGCACCAGCACCACCTGGGCGCCTTCCTTGGCCAATTCTTCTGCTTCGTCAGGACTGAACACGACGGTGCCCTGCGCCGCGCCGGGACTCGCCGGCAGGCCGGTCGCGAGGACGCGCGCGTCTGTCTTTGGATCGACTGTCGGGTGCAGCAACTGATCGAGATGCTCGGGCGTGACGCGTTGGATCGCAGTCGCGCGATCGATCAACTTCTCGCTGGCCATGTCCACCGCGATGCGTACCGACGCCGCGCCGGTGCGCTTGCCGGTGCGCGTCTGGAGCATCCAGAGCTTGCCGCGCTCGATCGTAAACTCGCAGTCCTGCATGTCCCCGTAATGCTTCTCGAGCAACTGCGTGATGGCATTGAACTGCTCGTAAACTTTCGGCAGCTCCTTCTTGAG
>JAWVCT010000078.1:0-16273 GCA_033858155.1 Blastocatellia bacterium | reverse complement strand
TCGCCGATATCCGGATGCCGGGGATGTCCGGCCTGGAGTTGCAGGCGAAACTAAACGCTGAACATTGCAGGATTCCAATCATCTTCATCACCGCACACGGTGATGCACAGATGCGCATGCAGGCGCTCAGGGCAGGAGCGGTCGAGTTCCTGGCAAAGCCATTCAATGATGAAACCTTGCTCGAAACCGTTCGAGCGGCTCTGGAAAATTGAGCAGGTAACGGAAGTGGAACCGGATTCCCCCGGGGAGGTCTTCTGTGCAAGCTGTCGAAATTCTAAAATCAAGTGATCCAGATCTGGATCAGCGTAGGTTTGAGCAGATCATTGGTAAGAGCGCTGCCCTCGAAGCGGTATTCGAGCAAGTCGAATGCGTTGCAACCACGGATTCCACTGTCCTGATTCAAGGAGAAACCGGCACTGGTAAAGAGCTAATCGCGCGTGCTATTCACAACGTCAGCACTCGGTGCGGGCGTACTTTCGTAAAGTTAAATTGCGCGGCAATTCCACTCGACTTGCTGGAGAGCGAACTCTTCGGTCATGAAAAAGGCGCTTTTACCGGAGCTATCGCGCAGCGCATCGGTCGTTTCGAAATGGCTGACAAGGGTACGCTCTTTCTGGATGAAGTCGGCGACATTCCACCGGCACTGCAGCCCAAACTGCTGCGCGTACTCCAGGAACAAGAGTTCGAACGGCTCGGCAGTACGCACACTCGACGGGTGGACGTTCGCTTGGTCGCAGCGACCAACCGTGATCTCACGGACATGATGAAACAAGGCGATTTTCGCACCGATTTGTATTACCGACTAAACGTCTTTCCGATTCGGATTCCGCCTTTACGTGAACGTCGTGAAGACATTCCTCTGCTGGTGGAATACTTTATGGAAAAGTTCGCGCGACGGATGGGCAAGAGAATCGAAACCGTTCCGAAGGCAACGATGCAGAAACTTGTGGATTGGCCCTGGCCGGGAAACGTGCGTGAGCTGCAGAACATGATCGAGCGGGGAGTAATTTTGTCACGCGGCTTTGTCTTGGAAATTCCGTTGACCGAGTTGGACCAATCCGCGGTTCCCGGTCTGCACGATAATAACGGAGCGTCGACACTTGAAGCCTTTGAGCGAGAACATATTCTGGACGCCTTGCGCGAAACCGGGTGGGTGGTAGCCGGCGCCGCCGAGCGCCTTGGATTAAATCGAAGTACCCTAAACGCCCGCATGCGGAAGTTAGAAATAAGACGCCCTCAACCGGTGTAAATGTGCTGGCGTCGCGAGGGCTGGCAGTGTAGCCAAAATTGGTACCTGCAATGAGGGGAGATCGGTTCCATCGCTTGCGATCCAACTATCAGAAGATAATATCAAAGCCGCCGCTGAAAAATCGATGGTAAGAATTTAAGAATTCGCCGAAGCGCGGGTCGGCGGTGTTAGACCGCACATCGCGTGGATTGAAGTGATCGGTGGCGTTGAATACTCGCAGAGACAGTCGCAGGCCATACTTCTTGGTCACTTGAAACTCTTTCGCTATTTCCGCGTCGAGCGAGAGGAACGTTGGAAACCGCGTCTGATCCGAATTGCGGATGCCGACGAAATTTTGTCCGCCATCGCGGACTGAATACGGAAAGCCTGAACGGACCTCGAAGATGGGCGCTATGGTAATCCGGCGCGGCAGACTGATCGTGCCCCATGCAAGCAATCGGTTCGGCACGTCGAACGGCAGGTTGGAATACTGGTTTTGCCGGATCACGGGCGCGCCAAAGTCGCCAAAGTAGCTGTTGAAATCGTTGAGGTCGCCGAGCGCGCGCGATCGCACGTAAGAGAAAAAGAATTGGTCCTTATGAGGCAGGTGGATTCGCCCCGTCAATTCGAGCGCGCGGTACGTGGCCTGGCCGGCTGAGCGCAGCACGATGCCGCTCCGCCCCCTGAAGTCCAGTTCCGGATTGACGATGTAAATATGATTCGTGCGGCTCCCGGTCAAATTTGCACGCAGATCGAGCCATCGAGTAACAATCTGATCCAACTGAATATTCCACTTCAGATTTTCAGGGACAAAGCCGGCTTCACCGCCAGCTCGTTTTCTGAAATCAAGAGGCTCTATCGGCGACGTGTCCACTAACACGTTCACAAAGTGATGGCTGTCGATTACCGTCACGCCGTCGGTGGCATACTGGGTTATCACGCGCGTCGGGTAGAGTCTGAAACTCCGAATATTAAGGGGAACTTTGTCGTAGAAGAGCCCGCCGCCGCCGCGCAAGACAGTTCGGTCGCTCTTAAACGGCGACCAGGCAAAGCCGGCGCGGGGCGCGAGGTTGGTTTCCCTGCCGATCCTTTGATCTTCGAACCGGAGCCCGACGTCAAAACTTAGATTTGGCCGCACCAGTAACCGATCCTGCGCGAAACCGACGTACTCGCGGTTCTCTGCCTCGATGGGTCGAACGCCGCGGAAAACGATTCGCTCGGCAAGCGTTCCGTCCTGCCGCACGACATTCACGGGGCGTGCGGAGTAGTTGAGCAGGTTATCGACCTTGTTGAAGTCGAAGCCAACTTTGATCTCGTGCGTCGCGCCCAGAATGTGCTTTGCAGGAGAAGTGTAAACCTCGAACAACTCCAGCCGATGTGAATGTCTCGCCTGGGTCGCGAAGTAGTTTCCCTGCTCACCTGTGGGAGTCAGAGTTTGATCGCTCTCACCCTGTCCCCAAACATCGGCGTCAAACCGCTTGAACGAAAAGGCGGATTGCAGGAGCCCTTCTCGCACCTGGTAACGGTCGCGCACAGTGACGACAAAATCTTTCTGTTTATAGTTCGGGGTTGCGGGTTGCGGCCGAAAGAAGTCCAGGTTGACAAACTGATCCCGCTGAGGGAAATAGCCGAAGGTGAAAGTCTGCGTGTGGCGATTGCTCAGGATCAGGTCGAGTTGCGAGAAGTGGCTCTGTGATTCGCTTTTCGTTTCATTAACAGGAAAGGGCAGGCCGCGCACGGTTTGCTTGGCGATGGAATACGAGGCCGATTGGGAGAGGAATAGCCGGTCTTTGATCAGCGGGCCATTGAAGTTCACCCTGGGGGTGTCTTCGGCGACACCGCGGACGTGTCCGCCCTTGAAGCGCAGATCGGGAAGAAAGTCATTGACCTCGAAATGCCAACGGTCTTTGCCGCGGCGGGTCTCGACCGCGGCCACGCCCCCGGTAAACGCGCCATACTCGGCGGTGTAAGGATGCTGAAATACCTGCACCGATTCAACCGAATCAATCGGCAGATTCAGCCGGAAGTTTCCGCTGGCAGGGTCGGAAGCGTTGAGACCGTTTACCAGCAATGTGCTCTGCTGTTCGTTCGCTCCTTCAATGCTGATCTCGCCGGTTGATGAGCGTACAACACCAGGGACGAGTGGCAGCGCCTGATCGACGCGCGCGGCGGCCAGCGGGAGACGTTGCAGCGATTGGCGTTGAAGAATACCGGCGGCCGTTGAGGAACCCGCCTGGACATTCGTTGCTTCGTCAGTCGGAGCCGTGATCGTCACGTTCTCGGTTACGGCGGCAATCTTAAGCGCGACTGAGACCTCAGTTGTCTCACCATCTTTGACGACGAGATCGTGCTGGTTGAGAGTCTCAAATCCTGGACTCTCGACGCGCAGGGTGTACTTTCCGGGCATGAGAGTGGCTGGAAATATAGCCACGCCGCTGTCGTCGGTCGACGCGGTGGCGGCAGCTAGTGCGTTATTGTTTGCGGGAATCAGTGAGCAAGCGGCGCCGCCCACGGGGCGTTGCTGAGTGTCGGCAACGAAAACGCGAAGGCCCCCGCTGCGAGGGTGGGCAATCCCTGCGCCAACAACTAATACGCAGAACAGCGCTAAAAGCGAGCAATGCCTGATAAAACGACTGGGGGACATCGGCCTTGTCATTTCTTGTCCGCTAACAAAGGGTAAAGAATGATCTATTTACACGAGATTCAAAACGATTGATTGAAGGTCCTGCTTTTTCTCTCATCAGGGTCAAAGCTGGGACTGGCAAGCCAGTCCAAGGCTGCCCGTCATTGCACAACACGCTCATCATACCGCCGTCGGCCGTCAGAGGGTAGTCTGTCGAGGTTGATCGAAGTTAGAATGTCGTGCGCGACAACCTGGCCGAGATACAGACGCTTGAACCGAGCGATAAGAGTTTCTGACGAATGCCCTTGCGACTCAATCTTCAGTGGAAAGTCCTGCTGCTGGTGGCAATCACGATTACGGCAATCTTGCTGGCATCATCCTATCTACACGGGCTAATCACACAATCACTGAGTGAGGAAACTCGCTACAATAATGCCATCAGACAAGTGGTTACGGTTGCCAGGCGGACACAGACCTACAATTATTTCAATAGCCCGGCCGATCTGCTTCAAGAAATCGAGTTTCTGGCGAACGCTCGGCCAGAGTTCCTCCAGCTCGATGTCTACCAAGATGCGCCGGGCGGAGAGAAACTGGTCACTACGACGGCGCCTAACGCACCGCGCCTCCCATATCTCAATGAGCAATCAAAGGACAACGAGTTTCGTGAGATGGAACGACCGCTCCCTGACGTGACGACAATGGAGGTTGAGCGCGACGGTCAACGCCGGTGGCTGATTACAGCGTCGATCACACAAGGCCGAGACCATGGCTATGTCAGCGCTCTGGTGCAGAAAAACTCACCTACCAATTTCATTACTCGCCTTCAGTTCCAACAGAACCTCGTTCTCGCCGGGGCATCGGTCGTGTCCATAGCGCTGCTGTACCTTCTCTTCGTAATCTTCTTCCGTCGTCCGGCGCAGGACATAGCATCAGCAATGGCCCAGGCCGGCACCGGCAATTTATCAGCGCGGGCCACGGTACGCCGAGATGATGAACTCGGTACAATCGCAAAGGGTTTCAATCGGATGATTGACGAAATCCGATCGCGTGATGAAGAACGTGAAAAACTGTTGTCGCAGGTCAGTGGCTTCAATGACGAACTGCAACTCGAAGTTGAACGCGCCACCACGGAATTGCGTGCTTCAAATGAAGCGCTCTTCGAAGCGCAGCAGCGTCTGTCGCGATCTGAACGCCTGGCAGCCGTGGGCCAGATTGCTGCTTCTTTGGCTCATGAAATCGGTACTCCGCTTAATGCGATCTCGGGCCATCTAGCACTCCTCGCGCGCAAACATCCTCACGATCAGGATACGCGGCGGCGCGTCGAGATCATCAACTCACAAATCGATTCAGTAGTGAAGAGCATTAGGAGTCTCCTGGCCCGGACACAACGGCCGCGGCCCGAACTTCAACCACTCGATCTGAATGCGTTGATCCGGGAGTTGCTGTGGCTGGTCCAACCCACACTCGACGCGCATGACATATCGGTTACAGTCAATCTCGATAATGATTTGCCTCTCATCCCGGGGGATCGCGATAGCCTCTTGCAGCTCTTTCTTAATCTGACAAACAACAGTATTGACGCAATGCCGAAGGGTGGCGAGCTCGAGATTACGACCCGATTCGATCGGATCTCACGCAGCGCGGAACTGCTGTTCTGCGATAGTGGCGTGGGCATCGAGCCGTCTGCGGCTGAACATCTGTTCGAACTGATGTGGACGACGAAAGAGGCGGGAAGCGGCTTCGGTTTGGCTATTGCCCACGAAATCGCGATCGAGCATGGCGGGAAAATCGAGATGGTTGTTGAACGTCGCCAGGGCGCCGCGTTTCGTCTGTCCCTTCCTCTTCCTGTCGCAGCCGTTTCCGGTCTGGAGGTTGTAACTGATGCAGCCTGACGAGCCTCGTCTGAACCGGCCTCGTCTGATGATCGTTGACGACGATCCAGTCACGTGTGAAATGCTGTGTGAGGTCTTCGCGGCAGAAGGTTTTGCTTCGCGTTTCGTGCAGAGCGGCGATGCCGCGGTGGCGTTGCTTGCCGACGAGCCGCTGGACGTCCTCGTGAGCGACATTCGCATGAAGACGCCCTTTGATGGTTTGGCCTTGCTCGATCATGTGCGGCAACAATACCCGCACCTGCCGGTAGTTCTGATGACGGCGTTTGGATCAGTCGACACGGCGGTCCGCGCGGTAAAGCAAGGAGCCTTCGATTATGTAAGTAAACCTTTCGACATCGACACACTGGTGGCGACCGTGCGGCGGGCGCTGCTGGCGAAATCGATCGTAGCGCCGGAGCGTCCCATCGATGCCGATGAGCAATACGCGCCGGGCTTGGTCGGACGCACGCCGGCAATGCTTGAGGTGTACAAGATGATTGCGCGCGTCTCGGACTCGCCGGCGTCAGTGCTGATCACTGGAGAATCAGGGACCGGCAAAGAGTTGGTAGCGCGGGCTCTTCATGTGCATAGCGAAAGGCATCTGGCGCCGTTCGTTGCCGTCAACTGCGGCGCGCTCACCGAGACCCTGCTCGAATCCGAATTGTTCGGACATGTAAGAGGATCCTTTACCGGCGCGGTGGCAAACAAACCAGGGATTTTTGAGCAAGCGCAAGCCGGCACAGTCTTTCTTGACGAGGTCAGTGAGATGAGCACGGGGCTGCAAGTGAAGCTCCTGCGAGTTTTGCAGGAGCGCGAGTTGGTGCCCGTTGGTGGCAGCGCCCCGATTACCGTGAATGCCCGCGTCATAGCCGCGAGCAGCCGCGATCCAGAGGCCTTGATATCGAGTGAGACTTTTAGGCACGACTTGCTTTACCGCCTTAATGTAATAAACATTCAGCTACCGCCGCTCCGGGAACGGCGCGAGGACATCCCCTTGCTCGCTGCGCACTTTCTGCGAAAGCATACTTCCAACAATCGAACGCCGCCGCAACTGGATGATGCCGCGCTTTCGTATCTCACGAACTACCCTTGGCCGGGAAACGTTCGGGAACTGGAAAACGCAATAGAGCGCGCGATAACGCTGAATCAACGCGGACCAATTACGCCTGCGGATTTGCCGCGTAAGATCTTCAAGCCGCAGGCTGAGGCGCCACCTGTCTCTGCTGCTGATGGAATCGCGGCCTTGTTCGCTGGCTTGCCATCCGCCGAAGAGGTGCAGCGACGCTATCTGCTGCACGTGTTAGAGGCGACCGGCGGCAACCGAAAGCGGGCGGCCGAAATTCTTGGCATCAACCGCAAGACGCTGTATCGCATCGCGGCGCGCTTCGAGATCGATCTGTCGGGCGGAGCAGAAAAGATTTCGTCTGAGTAGTGAATCCTTAACGCCGAAGGCGTTACCCAACTTAGCCCAGGGTATCTGGGGCAGATTCGATTTATTCATCACTACGCTGAAAGCGTTGAATAACCTTCTCTATAATGAATTGGCGAACCCTTTTAGGGTATAAACCCTCACTAACTCGTTTCCCGGCGTGGTACGCCGGGCTGGATTATTTAACGCCTTCGCCGTACTCCGATACCAAGACGAGTTTTGACACGGGCCCTTGAAAGGGTAGCGACATACTTGACTCCGCGCGGGCTTCTGTCGAACTTCGATGCGGCCGCTGCAATGGCTCTGCCACTCTGATGCGCGGCAAGTCTCGGACTTGCCGAAACGTGGCCGATCAATCTGAACGGTCTCTGACCGTGACGGGTCGAAGACCCGAATGAAAAAGAGGTTCGCCGCCGGCAAGTCGCAGACTTGCCGCGCATCAGAGTGGCAGAGCCATTGCCGTAATGAGTCAAGTATATTAGTGCCTTTGAAAGGCCGGGCTACATTCCTCCGTCGCTCTGCGACGAAGGCTCGTCAAGTTTCGATCGATTTTTTGTGCAACGCCTCTCGGCCCTGACTAAGCCTCGTTGAACTCAAAAAGCCCCACTTAATACAAAATGCCTCACAGGCAAAGCCACACAACTGCTCTTACGAAGCTCCACGGTTATCGCATTCATCGGTTAGGTCAGGTTTTCTACCATCTTAATGATCGGGCAACGCGGCATGCTCCTTGCACCTGATCGACCGAATCAGTTCGCCAATTCGACGCACCAGAGATTTAGTGCGGGGACGCTGGTTGTTGATACCAATGGGCAAGAAACTCGCGCACGGCTTCATAGTACTCGTGCTGGTGTGCGGTTCCGGCAGCAGTTGCCGGTCCGAACACATCGCCGACAGCGTCGTCGATCCCACTCAGAAGCCGATAGCCAACTCAAGCAAACTCGCTTCGGAGTCAGCGCCGATCACGTGGAACGAGGTAACCAGCGCCTATGAAAGGGTGCTGGACTATGTTTGCCTTTATGAGAAGGAAGAGCGAGCCATATCAGATGGAGAGAAGCAAACGATTCGTCTCTTCTTTCGCAAGCCGCTGGACGTGCGATTGGAATGGCTGAACGACCGCGGGAACGTCGATCAGACAGCCGTCTACCGCCAGGGATTCAATGATGGAAAAGTATTAGGACGCCAGAGCGGCTTGCTCGGTTCGCTTGCCGGCAAGCTTCGGCTTGATCCAAATGAACCGCTCGCGCTCTCCGATTCACGGCACCCCATCACGGAGGCAGGCCTCGGAAAGATTATTGATCGGGCACGGCAGGACGCGGCTAATCCCCGGATCGCTTCGCACTTTGACGGCGAGGAAACGCTCAACGGGCGAGCCGCTTACAAGTTCGAATTTACAGCTAACGGCAACGAAGCAGTGGGAGGTCTGCCTGCTGCGCGCAAAGTCTTAATTTGGATTGATCGGGAACTGAAGCTACCCGTCAAGCTGGAGCTTTACGACAGCGAAAAAACGTTGCTGGAACGCCATCAGTTCAAACAGATACGCATCAACCAGAAACTCAGCGACAAGACTTTTACGTTATAGGCTGGCAGCCAATTCGGGCTGGCAGGGGATCGGGGAGCGTTGAAAAAAACTTTAATGGCCAGGAATGCGCTGCGGCAATTGCGGCATCGTTTCAACCGTCCCTTCATGGTGATGTTTGAAACTACGCTGCACTGCAATATGAAGTGCGGCTACTGCGCCATCTGGCAGAATCAGCAGCCTGAGGATCGCGCCGTGCGCGATCGCGTCTTTGCGCGGATGGACGAGGCGGCGGAGTTCGGCGTCTTTGCCTGGAGCTTTTCGGGCGGCGAACCGCTGATGAATCCGCACATGCCCGACTATATCGAGTACGCGGCGCGGAAAGGTTTCTACACTTCGATGCCGACCAACGGTCTGGCGCTTAAGAAGTATGCCGAAGCCTGCGTGAAGCTGGACCAGTTGGAAGTATCCATCGACACGCTCGACCGCGAGAAGTTTGCGCAGCGCCGTGGGATTGACGGCCTGCCGACTATCCTCGAGGCGCTCGACTACATTAAAGACAATCTTCAGCACAACGCGATCCAAATCAACGCGGCTGTCGATCTTGAGAACCTCGACGATCTTCCGGCATTGGCTGAGTACTGCGAAGAGCGCGGCTTTCTCCTGCACACCGAAGCGGTCCACAACGTCGTGCGCACAACCTGGAAAACAGAAGACGTTGAAATGCGAGCAGAGGAGCTCGACCGCGTGGCGGCGTTTGTAACTGAACTAAAGAAGCAGCACAAATGCGTCCGCTTCTATCAGGACTATTTCAAGTTCTATCGCAACGATGGATTCACGAAGAAGTTTCCGTGCCGTTCGGCGTCGCATCTCGTCAACATGCGGCCGGATGGCTCGATCCAGTTTCCCTGCGCGTTTGTCTCGCTGCATCGCGGCGCGCCTGAGATGAGTCTGCGCGAAATCTATGAGTCCCCCGAAGTGAGAAAGATTATCCAGCAGTCACCACAAATGTGGGACTTCTGCAAGGGCTGCAAGATTGGCTGCCCTTATGAAGTTTCGGCTTATCGGAACAGCCCGTTCACGGCGATTCGTGGTGGGCTCGACTTTCTTCAGTTGAGTTAACGAAGGACAGTAACTTGGTCGCCAGGATCAAAAGCCTATCGCCTCTTGAAGTTGAGCGCGCGACGCCTGCGCCGGCGCGGCGCGAGATTGCTGTGCGCGTTCAGGATTTGGTTAAGACTTACCGCGACGGCACAGAGGCGAACCGAGGTATCAGTCTCGAAGTGCAGCGTGGTGAAGTGGTGGCGATCGTCGGCCCGAACGGCGCGGGTAAAACGACCTTCTTGCGACAACTCACAACGGAACTTCGTCCAACCACGGGCTCAGTCAGCGTCTTTGGCGTCGATGCCCTGGCAGAGCCGCAGCAGGCAAAGCGCGCAATGGGCATAACGCCGCAGGAAGCCGGGGTCTTTGAAAGGCTGACGGTGCGCGAGCACTTTGAATTGTTCGCGCGTCTTAAGCACCTGTCGAAACGCGAAGCTCGCGATGCGGCGCGGAAAGTGATCGCGGAACTCGAACTGATTGACGAGACAAACAAAAGTGTCGGCTCGCTTTCAGGGGGTCAGCGTCGGCGCATCTTGATCGGTTTGGCGCTCCTGGGCCGTCCGCCACTGCTAATTTTAGACGAGCCGACGACCGGGCTTGATCCGGCTTCGCGCCGCGCCGTGTGGGGCGTGATTCGTCGAGCGGTCAACACGGGGACGACGGTCATTCTTTCAACGCATTACATGGAGGAGGCGGAGCGTTTGAGCGATCGCATCGGCGTCATTGCGAACGGGCGTCTCATCGCGTTCGGCAGATTAGACGAACTGCTGACCCGCATGGACCGCAGCTACCGGGTGAGTTATCGCGACGCGATCAATCCGGACGTTCCGCTTAGCGACATGAGAATTCGTTACTTTGCGAGCTTTGCTCAAGCGCAGCAGCACATCGCTCGCGAGCTACTATCCGAATACTCGATCGCACGGGCTTCGCTCGAAGATGTTTACTTCACGCTTACTGGCGAGCCCTTCGATAAAGACGAAACGGAGACGATTGGATGACTCGAACAACCGACATCGTCTGCGTTTTTCGCATTCAATATGCCGGCACGCGCCGCGAGGTTGGCCCTTTTCTATTGGCCGCGTTCATTTTTCCGGCGGCGATGTATCTGTTCGCCAACGCCGTTGCCGGTGGTGAAGCCGCGCCGCAACAGAGCCGTCTGCGTTTTCTCGCCGGCTCGATCGTCTTTTCGCTTTCACTGACTTCGATCAGTTGGCTCGGGTATCTGTTATTGGAAAATCGTTTCACCGGACGGCTCAAGCTTTTTGCGACGCTACCGCTGGCGCCGTCCTCTTATGTTTTCGGCGTGCTGCTGTTCGCGGTTGCTCAAGCAGCAGTGAGCACGACCACCCTTCTGGTGCTTGGACGTGTGCTTGGCGTTCAGATAAGTCCCAATTTTCTCCTGCTGATGATCGTAATTCTGGTGACGATCCTGTGTCTGTGCGGACTCGGAGTGATCGTCGCGGCGCGCGCGCGCAGCTTTAGCCAGGGATCGCTCGTAACCGACACGCTGGGCGCGGGGCTTATCTTTCTCGCCCCCGTTTATTACGAGCCGGAGATGATGCCGCGCGCTCTACGCGTGTTCGCGCAACTGCTCCCGACAACGTTTGCCGCGCGGGCAGTGCAGACGACACTCGCGGGAGGACACGAGATTGGAAATGATTTGTTGGTGCTCAGCTTAATGGCTGTCGCCACGCTCGCGCTTGGTTTTAGATTAATGAAGTGGCGGGAGGACTGAATGATGTAGCGCAAGTTCATAACTTGCGAGCGAGCAGGGTGCTCGCGAACCGCAGGCAAGGACGCCTGCGCTCCAGTGATATGAAAATTTTCTAACATGAAGGTACTCGTGCTCACATTGTCATTCGGTTCCGGCCATGTTCGCGCCGCGGAGGCGGTCGCGGATGAGTTGAGCCTACAAAGGCCCGCGTCCAATGTTCTGGTTGTCGATGCCCTGGCCGAGTGCCGTTGGTTGTTTCGCTCGTGCTACGAATGGCCCTACTGGCTGATGCTGCGCTACGCACCTGGTTTGTGGGATCGTTTCTCGACTGCGCGTGTCAATCAGAAGCATGAAGGCACCGCACCGGCGTGGGCCTTTCGAATGGGTTGCCCGAAAGTCTTCGCAACCATCGAGAGTTTCAATCCCGACGTCATTGTGGCAGCCGAAGTTGCTGCGTGCGAGATGGTCGCCATCGCGCGACGTCTGGGACTAACTAAAGCGCCGATCCTGAGCGTGATCACCGACTACGAGTCCGAACCGATCTGGGTGCAGCCTGAGGTTGCCGGCTTTACTGTTCCTGACGAGCACGTGCGTGCCGAAATGATCTCTTGGGGCGCGCCCGCGGATCGTATTTCGATTTGCGGAATCCCAGTCGATCCTGCGTTCGATGTTCCGCACAATCCAAAGGCCACCCGCCTCCATTATGGAATTAGCGACAACGCTCCGATGGTGCTTCTGATGGGCGGTGGCATGGGGCCGACGCGAATGGATCAAGTGATCGAACGACTGGGCGAAAGCGATACGCCAATGCATATCGTGGCGGTGGCGGGAAAGGACAAACGCGCGCTGCGCCGGCTCGAACGCTTGAAAGTGAAAGCGCCAGTGTCGCTGCGAGTTGTTGGCTGGACGAATGAAGTACCGGCGTTAATGCAGGCCGCCCGGATCCTGGTCACGAAACCCGGCGGATTGACGATAGCGGAAGCGGCGTTGTGTTCTTTGCCGGTAGTTTTCTTCGATCCGATTCCGGGAGCGGAGTTCGTAAACGCGAAGCGAATGGTTGATGCCGGCGCCGCCTTGATAACGCAGGGTCCGATAGAAACGGCGCAAGCCATCAACTCCTTATTGAAGGACGAAAAATCGACTAATGCGATGGCTTTGCGATCGCAAGCCATGGCGCGGCCCGATGCCCGACGAGAGATTGCGTCCCTGGCTCTTGCTCTCCTAGAGCCGGTTGCGGCAGCGACGCGCAGGAGAACCGCCTGAAGAACTCTTATTAGCAGAGAAGAATAACGAACGATGCGATTGGGACTTCCTATACTTGCGACGGGCTCTGTGGCGATGGCCGTGGCGAGCCTCTATTACGCAACTGCCGCGGTGCGTTCGCAGTGGTTGGGCAGCACGTACTGGCGCGGCCGCACGGACACCAAGTCCGTGGCTTTGACATTCGATGACGGCCCGTCGCCTGACACCGAACGAATCCTCGACGTCCTGGGCGCGCAAGAAGCCAGCGCGACATTCTTCATGGTTGGACGCGAGGTTGAAAGCTTTCCCGGCATCGCGCAGCGCGTGCTTGCCGAAGGACACGAGGTGGGCAACCACTCGTATTCGCACCCTTCTTATCTCTTCCAAAGAGCTGCTGAAACACACGCTCAGATAAGACGTGCTCAAAGCGTAATCGCCGAGACAATAGGAATCACACCGCAAATGGCCAGGCCGCCATACGGTGTTCGCACGCCTGCTTACTTCAGCGCCACTCGCGCTCTCAATCTTCAAACCGTGCAGTGGGACGTTGCCGGATTCGATTGGAAGCGAATCACCCCGAGGCAAATCGCGGACAACGTCCTGCGCAACGCCCAGCCCGGGTCGATCATCCTGCTTCACGATGGCGATAGTGCTGGAAAGAACGCCCGTAAGAATACGGTTGAAGCATTGCCATTAATAATCAGAGGGCTAAGGAATCGCGATCTTCAGATCGCTCCGCTCTCTCAGCTACTTCCGGAGAAGATGTTACGAGCCGGCTAAAGGAAAACGCATTCATGACTGAGCTGCAAAAACCGATTCTGTTCCTGGATTTCGACGGCACCATCTCGCGACGTGACGCGGTTGACGTCATTCTCGAAACATATGCCGATCCGAAATGGCTCACCTTCGAAGCGGATTGGCGCGCCGGGAGAATTGGGTCGCGCGACTGTTTGCGGGCCCAGATGTCGCTCGTGCGGGCGTCGCGAAAGCAGCTCGACGCATTACTTGATGAGATAGGAATTGATGAAGAGTTGGTGACGTTACTTGAAATGTGCGCCGTGCGGCATATCCCCGCGCACATTATCAGCGATGGTTTCGACTATTGCATTCGTCGCATTCTATCCGGAGCGAACAAGAGAATCGCCGCTTACCTGCGCGGCGGGCGCGTTTGTGCCGCGCACCTGGAAAGTCGCGGCCAACTGTGGCGCACCGAGTTTCCTTTCTTCCATCAAACCTGCGGCCATGGTTGCGCGACCTGCAAACCCGCGGTGATGCGCCTTCTCAATAAGACTAATGCGCCGGCCATTTTTGTGGGCGACGGCTTCTCGGATCGTTATGCGGTCGAGAGCGCCGACCTCGTGTTCGCGAACGATGGGCTGGCCGAATACTGCACCGAACAATCAATCGAACACACCGGGTATCAGAACCTCGGAGACGTGACTGCCCACATCGATCGCTGGTTGGCCGGACGCGTGTTCTTAAGAGAGGCAGAATTGGACAGAGTCAGCGCCTGAGGAGTTCATCAAAATCATGAGCACCGCTATCAATGAACTTGAGTTATTAACACCCGCGATGAACGAGCAGGAACTGCTTGAACTCGAGCGTAAGTATTGCTCGTGGGGAGACACGGTTCACTATCTCGATCCGCCCAAGTTCTTCGAACGGGCGGAGGGCCATTACCTCTACGATCGCGAGGGCACGCCATATTTGGACTTACAGATGTGGTATTCAGCCGCGAGTTTCGGCTACGGCAATCAACGGCTGAACAACGCGCTAAAAGATCAGATAGACAAGCTGCCCCAGCTTGCTTGTCAGTATCTGCACTCAGAAAAAGTCGAGTTGGCAGCCGCCATCGGCCGCCTGAACGAGTCGAAGTTCGGTTTGGAAGGACGCGTACATTTCAACGTGGGCGGCGCGCAGGCGATCGAGGACTCGCTAAAGATCGTACGCAACTCGACGGGGAAAAACCTGGTCTTCGCGTTCATGGGTGGGTATCACGGTCGCACGTTGGGCGCTTCAGCGATCACTTCGAGTTATCGTTATCGTCGTCGCTTTGGGCACTTCGCCGACCGCGCTCACTTCGTCCCATTCCCATATTGTTTCCGCTGCCCATACGGGAAGAAGCCGGAAGATTGCGGCCTCTATTGCGTCGATCAGTTCGCGCAGAATTTCGACACCGAATACAACTCGTTCTGGGATCCGAAAGCGGGCGAGTCAGAGTTCGCCGCTTTCTATGCTGAGCCGATTCAAGCGACCGGAGGCTATGTGATTCCGCCGCGCGAATACTTTCCCGCGCTCAAGAAGGTCCTCGACGAACGAAACATCCTGCTGGTCGATGACGAGATTCAAATGGGCTTTTATCGGGCGGGTAAGTTTTGGGCCATGGAGAACTTTAACGTCGAGCCCGACATCATCGTTTTTGGGAAGGCACTGACGAATGGCTTGAATCCGCTCTCGGGGCTGTGGGCTCGCGAAGAGTTGATCTCGCCCGAAGTGTTTCCACCGGGTTCGACCCACTCGACCTTCTCTTCAAATCCGCTGGGCACGGCTGTTGGTCTGGAAGCTGTGCGGATGATGGAGGAAGGAAACTATGAAGAGATTACGCAACGCAAAGGCGCTTATTTCCTCGCGCAGATCAGGGAGCTACAGCGGCGCTATCCAAAAGTGATTGGCAACACGGACGGCATCGGCATGGCGCTGCGCATCGAGCTCTGCCAGGAAGACGGTTTCGAGCCCGACCGCGAATTGACCGACAAGATTTTTGCGGAAGGCATGAAAGGTGATCTTGATGCTCGCGGGCGCCGCACAGGTTTGGTACTGGATATCGGTGGCTACTACAAGAACGTCTTCACCCTGGCCCCGTGCTTCGACATGACAGAGGAAGAAATCGATATTGCCGTGGAACTGTTTGAGCAGCTAATTCGCCGCTGTGCACCGGAAAGGACTTAAGAAAATTGATTCATTTCTTCATTGAGCCATTGGATCAATGAATCAATGGTCAATTCTTGTGATGCTGGCAAACCTAATCGAACTGATCGAACGGACGGTGCTTCATATGGAGCCGCACCGCTCCGTGCGTTTCCTTAATGTATCGCCGCCGTGGGCGATCGAAGCGATGCAGCGCGCGCGTTTTCGGCGGACCCTCCGCCTGGCCGCGGAACGTTCGTCGTTTTATCGCGAGCAGTTTCGACGGCGCGGTATCAACGTGCGCCGCATCGAACATCCATCTGAGCTGGGTGACTTCTACACCACCGGTGAAGACCTGCGCGAGCATGGCGCGGAAGCTTTTCTCACCGGCCGCCCGGATACGGCCTTCGAAACCACCGGCACAACGTCACCGATTTCCAAGCGGGTCTTCTTCTCACAGCGTGAGCTAAATGAGATGGGCCGCACCTCCGCTATCGGGCTTTATCATCTGGGTGTGCGTGCCGAAGATCGCATCTTGAGTGCTTACGACTGTTCGTTCTGGGTCTCGCCGGTGGTCTTGCGGGCGGCCCTGCAATATTTGAAATGCTTCCACGTCGAAGCAGGCAAAATTGCGCC
>JAWVCT010000077.1:0-5158 GCA_033858155.1 Blastocatellia bacterium | reverse complement strand
TCTGGAACAGCTCCAGAGTTCCCTTATCTATGGTTCGAAACTTTTTCCCGGCTGCTTGGGCGTAACGATCGATCAGGTATTCGACTAACAACGAAATGTCGTCAACGCGCTCGCGCAGTGCCGGTATTCGAATCGGGAAGACATTGAGGCGGTAAAACAAATCCTGCCGGAAGGCGCCTTCAGCCACGGCTGCACTCAAGTCCGCATTTGTAGCCGCGAGCACTCGTACATCCACCGAAACTGTTTCACTGCCACCCACTCGTTCGAATTCCCGCTCCTGCAGAACTCGTAACAACGCAACCTGTGTCTCCGGTGGGAGTTCGCCAACTTCATCGAGGAAAATTGTTCCACCGTCAGCCGATTCAAAGCGTCCCAGACGCCGTTGAAATGCTCCTGTGAAGGAACCCTTTTCGTGGCCGAAAAGTTCGGACGCAACCAACTCAGGCTGAATAGCTGCGCAGTTCACTCCAATGAAAGCACGGGTCGAACGCTTGGACAGATTGTGAATCGCGCGCGCAATCAATTCTTTTCCGGTGCCGGTCTCACCTAAGATCAGGACTGTAGAATCAGTGGGAGCTACTTTTGACACTTGGGCCCACCTGGCGCAGTCCTTCGGAAGAGCCAACGATCTCTTCGAACATCGAAGAGCGTTCGATTTCTTCGCGCAACGCGACGTTTTCATTTTGCGTTCGTTCCTCCCTGCGTTTGCGGTCGTCAATGTCCGTTCCCGTTGCATACCAGCGAACGAGGCGTCCCTGTTCGTCGCGGAAGGGGCTGTATCGGACGATGAACCAACGATACCGCCCATCCTTTCCGCGCGCGCGAGATTCGATTTCAAACGGCTCGCCACGTTGCAGGCCCGTTTGCCTTTCATTACTCAATCGTTCCAAGTCGTCCGGATGTACCTTTTCAGCGTGAAAGCTGTCCGAATTGACGTCTTCCGGCTTCATGCCGGTGTATTCGTGAAAAGTCCGATTCGCGTAAAGACGGGTTCCATCGGGTTCCATCACGACGATGTTGTGAGGTATGGCATCGGTAATCTGGCGAAGCTCGCGTTCGTCTTGCCGCAACTTCTCTTCCGCCCGCTTTCGGTCCTCGATGTCGGTGTTGCTGCCAAACCATTTGACAACATTCCCCTCCTCATCGAGTAGGGGAACAACACGAATGAGAAACCACCGCTAGACTCCGTCATAACGTCGAATACGCGTTTCTAGCTCGCCCGGCTTGCGTGCATCCATGATAGCCAGCCACTCCTGGACCAGCCTGTCCAAGTCTTCCGGGTGAACAACGACCTTCCATCCCCAGCCCTGTCCTTCCTCCAAAGATAGACCCGTGTAGTCGTACCAGCGTTTGTTGAGATACTCCTTGGATCCGTCAGGAAGACTAGTCCACAAGAAGGACGGAACCATGTCGATGATTGTCTGAAGCCTCGCTTCCGAGTCAGCGAGCTGAGCTTCGGATACCTTCGCCTCGTTGTACGCCTTCTCTAAGTCCTCTCGGTTCTGGTACTGCTTGGGACCATTGCCATTTTGTTTCTCTCCAGGCGGGACTACGAGCAGTTCAGACTCATCCACCTTTTCCGCATGGGCCGTGACGGCTGTTTTGTGATGAGATTCCTGAGCCTTCATGACTTCCACAACCTCTTCTCTTGCTGCTTTGTCGACCGCGCCTACAAGTGCTTACGAGTTTCGCGCGGATCGGCAATGGTACGAGCGTCGCGATTATACCGCCGGATAGTAATAGTGCTGAGTGCGCCGCTGTCACGTTTCGCCGGCAAACGTTTTTCCGCCGTCAGCCGATAGATTTGATTGTCGTTCGGGATGATCGGTTTTCGCTTGCGCCCGTTCGTTAGATTGCCCTTGTCGTTGATGAAGCCTTGCAAGGCGTCGCCCACAGCTTTTAAGCGATTGTCGAGGTCGAGCTTCGTAAGCTTGTGGCCGTGAAGATGAAAACACACTTCGACGTCGAGTTTGTCGGTATCGGAATACTGGACGCCTGCGTCACGCTGAGCTTTGGTTACAGCTCTGTAAATAGCGCGTTTCCAAGCCACGCCGTCAGGAACGTGGTTTGGAATCTTAGCGACTAATTTCAGCCGGCGTTTCCGCACAATCTCAATTCCTGCGATTCAACGATAGCAGTCGAACATACTAAGTATCTATCAAGAGTCTCAATAATACTTCCAAACGCGGTGTTGACCATCATCCGAGTGCCATCAAATCAGGGCCAAACATTTACCCGCTTCCCGGTTTTTCGGAATGAGTCAGGTCACAGAGACGGACGTTTTAGATTCAGAGGGCTTTGCCGAAAAAGTAGGAATGATTATTGTCTCCGTAAGTTTGTGCCAGGAGGCCCGAAGGGCCGGCACACCCTCGCCGTATCACCTTATCGTGCCGCGCCTTCGGCGCTCAATTCATTTTGATTGGCTTTCGTCCACGATCTTACGGTCGTGGCTATTTCCTCACGGCCCTTCGGGCCTGGGTCGATCCGCACGCCGATTCTCCAGGCTGAGTTTTCAGCAAACGCCGAAAAAGCGGCCCCTAGCTAAGACGAAAACGCCTGTGATTCAGGGGAATTCCAAGTGGCACTCGGCGTGCAGCCGTTCAAGCGTGGCGCTTGAGAGAAAACGAACGTGACCTTAAGAATCGAAAAAGATTCGGATGGACAGACGACGACGCTAAGGCTGATTGGCCGCGTGCGGCGGGAGCATATAGAAGAATTGAAACCGCAAATAAAGGCGAGCGTAGCGCTCGACTTGAACGAAGTGAGTCTAGTCGACTTGGATGTCATTCGCTTCCTGGCAACATGTCAGAAAGAAGGCATTTCCCTCGTCCATTGTTCTCGTTATATTGGTAACTGGATCACAAGAGAGCGCTTCAGAGAGGAATAAAGTTCGCGGAGCATCAACAGACTCTAGCAGGGCTGAACGAATTTGGAGTGCGGCGGCAAGCGCAGCGCGACGCCGCTTTGGATTCGCTGATCACGTGAATGCTAGAAATCCAAAGCGCCGCCGTGGTCGGCGCACTCCGAATTTCTTGCTCGGATATACGAGAAGACTTTTTCAGATGGCGTGTACGCTATGTATGATCTGATCATAATTGGTGCTGGCCCAGGCGGAATTGCTCTTGCGGCCGAAGCCTGTGCGTCGGGTATTAATCAGTCGCAAATACTAGTCCTGGAAAAGGGTGCGACTCACAACTCCGCAATCAGACAGCTTTATCCCGATCAAAAACTTACTACGGCGAACTACAAGGGATTCGACGCACGGTGCGAAGGACTCTTATGCGTCTCCGACATGACCAAGCCGGAGACTATCGCGTTTTTCGATAAAATCATTGCTGACTACCAAATCAACATTCAACTTAACGCCGAGGTCTTCGGTATGCAGGGGCTCAATCAAGAAGGAGAAGCGCGCTTTCGAGTGGAATCCTCGAATGGAACTTACGAA
The DNA here is from genome assembly GCA_033858155.1 of Blastocatellia bacterium. Classification (GTDB taxonomy): domain Bacteria; phylum Acidobacteriota; class Blastocatellia; order Pyrinomonadales; family Pyrinomonadaceae; genus UBA11740. Next base: position 1,713 of record JAWVCT010000077.1, on the reverse strand, counting down.
AGCAGGGTTCTCGCGGTCGCAATCGGGATATTTGGCCGCCCGAATAAACCAAAAGAATATCGACTGCTGCCCTCGCTAAAAGAAAGACTCTTGTTCGACATGACGTCACATCCGATTCAAAACGAGGACGTACTCGTCGTTGGTGGCGGCGATACGGCAGCGGAATACGTCCAGTACCTTCACGCGCAAGGCAACCGCGTCACTCTTTCCTACCGCCAGCCGGAGTTTACTCGTCTAAGTAAGCAGAACCACGACGCGCTTTTCGCAATGGAACAACGTAAAGAGGTTGAGATACTCCGAGGCTCTAATATTAAGCAGGTCGAGGATGAGACGGGACGCCCTCGTGTTGTATTCACTGAACCTGAATTTCCTACTCGCGCATTTGATCGAGTGATATATGCACTGGGCGGGACTACGCCGACAAATTTTCTGCGGACTTTGGGAATCGCCTTCAATGATCAAGGTCCGATATTTGATGAAGCGGGTGCGACAAATGTCGGAGGTCTCTACCTGATTGGTGATCTGGTTGTTGGTAAGAAGGGCGGATCAATCATTACCGCCTTCAATTCCGCCGTGCACGCCATGAAGCGTATCTGCATGCACGACTTGCCTTGTAGCTCGAGACTCCTTCAAGATTAAGTAATTGGTGCATCAAAATCTGCCCTCGGTCTTGTATTCGAACGGAGTATCGATACCGCCGTGGACGATGCCTGCACCTCATGCCAGCGTAGAGCTCGGGGCAAAGTGTTTGGATGATCAGGAGTAGCAACCACGCGTGGCGAAATCGGCAAAGAAAATCACTCCAGGGAAGGAAGCCGCAGGAAAGCGCGCCGGTAGGTCTGCCTCAGCCTGGAGTCCGCTACGCGAATCCGTGTTCCGTGCACTTTGGATAGCCACTGTCGTATCCAACATCGGGACGTGGATGCAGGACGTAGGCGAGTCGTGGTTGATGACCTCGTTGACGCCTTCACCTGTGCTGGTGGCGCTGGTAGAAACATTTGGTAGTTTGCCAGTCGTGCTGCTGGCTCTGCCGGCAGGAGCGCTTGCAGACATCGTTGACCGCCGTCGCCTACTGCTGGTCATGCAGATCTGGATGGTTGTCGCTGCGGGCACTATGGGAGTCCTGGCGTTGATGGGCCAGATGACTCCCGCTCGTCTGCTCTCGCTGACCTTTCTTCTTGGCATCGGGACCGCGATGAGTAACCCGGTCTGGCAGGCGATTACGCCTGAGTTGGTTAGTCCGACAGATCTGTCAGCCGCGATCACGCTGAGCGTTGTCAGTTTTAACGTCGCGCGTGCAATCGGTCCGGCGTTGGGCGGCTTCATCATTGGCGCGTCTGGCCCATGGGCAGTTTTTTTCATCAATGCGGCTTCATTCATTGCGATAATGGTCGTCGTCTATCGTTGGCGCCCTGCTCCGCGGAGAAGCAAGCTACCTCCCGAAGACATCATTGGAGCTATGCGCAGCGGCACCCTCTATCTGCGCAACTCACCGGAACTCCAAACAGTCATGGTGCGGACCGGCATCTTCGCTGTCTGCGCGAGTGGGTTGTGGGCCTTACTGGCGCAGCAGGCTCGGAGAGGGCTAGGTCTGGGCTCGTTCGGTTATGGGCTGCTCCTCGGTTGCATCGGTCTCGGCGCAATAAGTGGCGCCTGGTTGCTGCCAAAGATCCGAGAGCGGCTCTCTGTGAATGGACTGGTAGCGGCAGGCAC
>JAWVCT010000076.1:0-41181 GCA_033858155.1 Blastocatellia bacterium | reverse complement strand
CTTACTGCACGATCATCGGGCAGAAGATGAACGAGCAATCGTGGCACGCCGAGGTGGGCTATGAAGCGAAGACCCGGCCCTTCCATCCTTTCGCCGAGGCGGGCTACGTTTTCTACTCGAAAGATTTCACGCCGATCGCAACCGGCTTTTCCGACTGGGGCAAGTGGTATCTGGGAAACCAGATCGATTGGATCATCTTCGGGACGAACACAAAGATCGTCCGCGCGCAGGCGGGCGTGTGGCCAACTTCAACCATCAAGATTCGCGCGCTCTTTCACAACACGCGGCAAGTTGAGAACACCGGCACGAGCGCGGGCGGCAGTCTCTCTAACGAGGTGAGTTTCATTGGCGAGTGGTATCCACGAGAGAACCTCTGGTTCAACGTGAGCCTGGGCCATTCCAGACCGGGACCAGCGCTGGCGGCCTCGGGGCTTGGCAACCCTTTCGCGTTTCTCAATACGGGAGCGGCGCCGCTGGGAACGAGGAATTCATTTGACGTGGTGATCGCAACGAGCTGGCGCTTCTAAAAGAACTGGCTGCAAGCAGGAAGTCCGTGCATGAGAAAGAAAATACTAATTTCAGCAGCTTTGGCGTTGTTTGGCTTCTCTGCTATCTGGCAGTTTGTGTTAGCTCCGCGTTTGACGCCACGCATTCCTTCAGGCTGGAGCTGGCAGACAGGATATATAGGCTTTCAAACTTATCCCGATCCTCAAACTGGGCAGATACCGGAGAAAGATGTCTCAACCATTTACAGTCAAGGCATCGGGATTGTTCCCAACTCAGAGCGGCCCGGCTCGGTGGAACTTAACAGCGACTACATCATAAAAGACATCACTACCGGGAAGGTAAGTTGGGAGTATGAATTATCTGCCTCGGTTAATCCTCAAACCGGGGAGCATCTCAAGCCTGAGTATCGGGGCGACTATTTTGTGTTTCCGCGCAATGTTGAAAAGAAAACTTACCGCCTGCGGTTTAATTATCTCAAAGGTGTTCCGCTCGCCTTTCAAAAAGAGGTTGACGTTGAAGGCCTCAACACTTATCTGTTCGCCTATCGCGGACGCGGCGAATACACAGAGTCTTATGCGGGAACAGAGAAGTATGAGGGAACAAAAGTAAAGTCAGGGCAGGAAATCAAATGTGGCGACGACCAGTATTTCTTTAAGATTTGGGTTGAGCCGTTGACGGGGGCGACAATCAAAATCGAAGAAGGCTGCCATTCGGGTGACTACGTTTATGACGTTGCCAGCGGCACACAGCTTCAAGCGATTTCCCGTTGGGACGGAGTCACTGCCGGTGATGATGTCTTCAATCAAGTGCACAGTGCCGGGGTGGAACGCGCCAGGCTGCTCTGGATTAATCGTTACTTTCCGTCAATGTTTTTGCTAACGGCACTGTTGTGTTTCGTAGGCGCCTGGCTCCCGGTGAGTTTTCCAAAAATAAAGGTGCCCCAACTGCGATCTTCTCTCGCAGCGAAGTGGATAATCCTTCAAGTTGTGGGACTTGGGATCGTTTTGTGTTTGGCCGGCTTTTATCAATATCGAACTATCCGCGAGACGGCGCAGATAAATATTAAGGATTCGGGGTATGCCGTCAGCCAGGCGATCAAAGAGATGCTGGCTGAAGACCCGCAGTTATTCAATTCTGAGACGCTCCAATCCGGGATGCTCCGCTTGACGGGGAAGATTGCTCATATCAAGCACGTTACCCTGACGGACAGTTCGCGCCAGGCTATCGTAAACATAAACAGCGATACTGGTTTGGTGAACCTGCCGATAGACGCCAACACCCTAAACGAATTGTTTCAGGAGGGTGGCGATCGAAGCTCCACCTATACAACCAGCGAAGGCAACTTCCTGCGGTCGAGCTACGCGATTGACGGACGCTACGACGCCACCCGCAAGAGCAACATCGCCGGCGTGCTGACGATGGATTTCGGTCTCTCGAATGTGGAACAAAACGGCCGCTCGGCTTTGATTCGAACCATGCAGGTTTTGGCCGTCTTCCTGTTTCTGTTCTGGCTGCTTCAGTATGTCTTCGTGCGGCGCGGTTTTCTGCGTTGGCTGCGGCTGCTGACCTCTGCCGCCGAACGTTTTGGTAAGGGGGATTTCTCCGCGCGTGCTCACATTCCAACCGTCGACGAACTCGGCCAACTTGGCACGGCTTTCAACCAGATGGCGACCGAGGTCGAACACTCCGATTCAGCTCTAAAGGTGGAAATTGTCGAGCGCTCGCGGATAGAAACCAGGTTGCGGCGGGCCACGAACGCGCTCGACGCGATGCAGGACGCCGTCTTCATGTTCGATCCGGAAACACTGCGCTACGCTTACGTCAACGAGGGCGCGATCCGGCAGACAGGCTACAGCAAAGATGAGTTGCTCGTGATGACGGCGGTTGATATCAAGCCGAGTTTTGACGAAACGAGCTATCGCGACCTGATCGCGCCGGTTATTGCCGGGACCGTTGACGCTCTCTCATTTACGACCGTACACCGCAATAAGAACGGCCAGGACGTTCCGGTCGAAATCATCCTTCAATACGTCGCTGCGGAAAATGGCCAACATGTCATCGTCTCGATGGTGCGCGACATTTCGGAGCGCATCAGAGCCGAAAAGCAATTGGTCGAGAGCGAGGAGAGATATCGCGAACTAGTCGAGAATGCCAACGATCTTGTCTACACCCTGGACTTGACGGGACGGTATACCTCGCTCAACAGAGCGGGTCTGCAACTCACCGGCTATACGCTGGCGGAAGCCCTGCAAATGAATATTGCTGACGTAATCGGGTCGGACGACGCGGCCCGGGTGCGCGGGCGGATAGCCAAGAATCTCGCCGGCGAGCCACAGCCGGATTTCGAGTTGGAGATTCACTCTAAAGACGGCAGCCGGATCATCCTGGACATCAGCAGCCGTGTGATTTATCAAGACGGAGTCGCGGTGGGCATTCAGGGGATTGGGCGCGACATCACCGGCCGCAAGCTGGCCGAAGAAGAGTTGCGGAAGAGCCGGGAGCAGTACGAACTGGCGGTGGAAGGCTCGAACGATGGGCTTTGGGATTGGAACATGTTGACCAACGAGGTCTATTTTTCGCCTCGCTGGAAAAGCATGCTCGGTTATGAAGACCATGAATTCGAGAATCGGTTCGCGTCGTGGGAAGCCGCGCTGCATCCTGACGATCACGCGCGCGCCCTCGCCACGATTGCCGACTATGTCGAGGGACGCAGATCTCAGTACGCACTAGAGCACCGGCTGCGCCACAAGGACGGGACCTACCCGTGGATCTTGGCCCGCGCTTCCATGCTGCGCGACGCGAACGGAACGCCCTATCGCATGTCCGGTTCACACACAGACATCACCGAGCGCAAGCGCGCCGAGAGCGAACGCGACGTGATCTCACAGGTCATTCAGAGCGTTAACCTGACTTCAAATCTCGACGAGTTACTCAAACAAGTCCACCAATCGCTAAAGAAAGTCCTTTATGCCGAGAACTGCTGTGTTGCCCTTTATGACAAGCAGACGGGTTTGTTCGAGGCGCCGCTCTTTGTCGATCTGGTCGAAGCGAATCCTTTTCCAATGGCCCTCAGTAAAAACTGCACTGCCAGAGTCTTTAGAAGTTGCCAGCCGTTGCTGATGAATGAAGCTATTTTTGCCGACCTACTGGACCGCGGAGAAGTCGAGATGGTTGGCAGACTGGCCCCGTCATTTCTCGCCGTGCCGCTGATGACGCCGGCCGAAACGATTGGGGTCATCATGGTGCAGAACTACGAGCAGGACAATATTTACAGCCAACGCGATATGGAGTTTCTATCCTCCGTGGCGGCCCAACTGGCTTTGGCCATTGAGCGCAAGCGGGCCGAGGAAGCTTTGATTGAGAGCGATCGCCGTTTTCGTGACCTCTTCTACGACGCGCCGGTCGGCTACCATGAAATAGATATCGAGGGACGGATCACCTGCGTCAACACAACGGAACTATCGATGCTCGGCTATTCCTCCGCAGAGATGATCGGCCACCACGTCTGGGAGTTCATTGAAGAGGCCGAGATTGCGCGCAACACCTTCGCGGAAAAGTTTGTGGGAATAAAACCAGTGCCCAATGTTGAGCGCTCCTTCCGGCGTAAGGACGGAACGTTCATGAAGGTGCAGCTTGACGATCAGATACTCAATGACGCGAACGGGCGATTTATCGGAATTCGCGCCACCATGCAAGACATCACCGAGCGCAAACAACTGGAGAACGCGCTCCGGAAGGAACGCGCCTTCCTGCGTACTCTCATCGATCACCTTCCCGATGCAGTCTATGTGAAGGACATGGCCTCCCGGAAGGTGATCGCGAACCTGGCGGAAGTGCGTCTTTCCGGTCTGCAATCAGAGACCGAGGTATTAGGTAAGAATGATTTTGAATTGTACCCGAAGGAATTAGCGGAACAATTCCTGGCTGACGATCAAGTGGTTCTCCAAACCGGTCAGCCCGTGATCAATCGGGAAGAGTATGTGGTTGGTAAGCAAGGTCAGAAAACCTGGTTACTGACTACCAAGATTCCATTGCGTGATGAGAACGACCAGATCGCCGGCCTGATCGGACTGGGTCGGGACATCACTGACCGTAAGCGAATCGAGGAGGAACTGAAGACGAATGAAATCCAGATGTCTGACGCACAGGGAATCGCGCATCTTGGAAGTTGGGATTACGACGCCCTTACCGGCGAGGTGAAGTGGTCGGACGAGCTATGGCGCATTTTTGGTCTCGACCGGCGGGAGTTCGGATTATCTTTTGAGGAATATCTGACGATGGTGCATCCGGATGACCATCATCTCGTAAAAAGCATTGATAAAAACTCCCAACAGACAAGAAAGGATTTCGCCTATGACTATCGCATCATTCGCACCGACGGAATGGTGCGCGTACTCCGCGCCAACGGAAGGGTAATCTGTGACGAATATGGTCAAACGGTGAAGATCAGGGGCACCGATCAGGACATCACTGAACAGAAACGAATCGAAGATGATTTGGAACGGGCGCGCGATGCGGCGCAGGAATCAACCAGGCTGAAATCAGAGTTCCTGGCCAACATGTCGCACGAAATTCGCACCCCCATGAACGGCGTCATTGGCATGACCGGCCTGCTGCTCGACACCGACTTGAGCGCCGAGCAGAGAGACCTTACTGAGACTATTAACTCGAGTGCCGATTCGTTGATGACAGTCATCGACGACATCCTGGACTTTTCAAAGATCGAGGCCGGCAAGCTCGAGTTCGAGATGCTCGATTTCGACCTCAGCAATGCGGTCGAAGGGACGGTCGAACTCCTGGCTGAGCGGGCGCACAGCAAGCAAATCGAGTTGGCCTCGCTGATCTACAGTGACGTGACCAGATCGCTGCGCGGCGATCCGGGCCGGCTCCGCCAGGTGCTGAATAACTTGATTGGCAACGCCATCAAGTTTACCAAGCGCGGCGAAGTCATTGTCAGGGCCGCGAAAGACCGCGAAACCGACGATGACATAGTCGTTCGCTTTACGGTTACCGATACGGGAATAGGGATTAGTGAAGCTGCCCAAAAGAAATTGTTCCAGGCTTTTAGTCAGGCTGACGGCTCAACCACGCGTAAGTACGGCGGGACGGGGCTCGGGCTCGCGATTTCAAAGCAATTGGTCGAGTTGATGGATGGAGAGATTGGGGTCACGAGCAGCGAAGGGAAAGGCTCGACCTTCTGGTTCACCGCCAGATTCCCCAAGCAGGACGTTCCAGTTGCCAGGACGCCGCCTGCCCCGCGAAGTCTCGATCGATTGCACGCTCTGATCGTCGACGACAATGCGACGAATCGGAAAATCCTCTCGCACCAGTTGGAGTCTTGGGGAATGGTCCATGACGAGGCCGGTTCGGGAGTTCGAGCTCTCGAGTTGTTGCGATCTGCCGCCGCCATGGGAACGCCCTACGATCTCGCCATTCTCGATTTCATGATGCCGGGCATGGACGGTTTCGAGCTGGCCCGGACGATCAAGTCTGAGCCGGCACTGGCGTCTGTGCGAATGGTGCTCTTGACCTCGTTCGGACAGCGCGGCCACGGCGCGACCGCGCGTACCGCCGGGTTCGCCGCATATCTGACCAAACCGGTTCGTCAATCTCAGTTGTTCGATTGTCTGGCCAACGTCGTCACTCAAACCACGCGTCCGGAAGAGGGAATCCTTACCAGCGGCGCAACTCCACTCGTTACCAAACATACCCTCACTGAGGCAAAAACTATGTCAGAGAAATTGATCCTCCTGGCTGAAGACAACATCGTGAACCAGAAAGTCGCGGTCCGGCAGTTACAAAAATTAGGCTATCGCGCGGACACTGTCGCCGATGGCCGGGAAGCGCTCGAAGCCCTGGGCCGGATCCACTACGATCTGGTTTTGATGGACTGTCAAATGCCGGAGATGGACGGCTATGAAGCGACCGCTGAGATTCGTCGCCGCGAAGGAACAAGAAAACACACCCCGATAGTGGCGATGACTGCGCACGCCCTGAAAGGTGATCGGGAGAAGTGTTTGGCCGCGGGGATGGACGAATACATCACTAAGCCGGTCAAGCCCGAGGAACTCGCGCGGATCATCCAACTCTTTCTCAACAAGGGCGGCGCCGATGCCTACGATCCGATCGTCGCCTCAGTCCCCGGGCCGCCCGTAGACATTGCGCGAATGCACGAAATGTTGGGAGATGACCCGGAAGAACGAGACGAAATCCTGAGTCTCTACCTGGAGCAAACGTCCATTAACTTGAATAAGTTGGCGGCCGCGGTAGCCGCGAGTGACGCCGTAGAGATCGAGGACATCGCTCACAACTGTGCCGGCACCAGCGCCAATTGCGGCATGAACGCGATCGCAGTTCCTTTCCGCGAACTCGAAGATGCCGGCCGGGCCGGCTGCCTCGATAACGCGCCCGCGGCTTTGGCGCAAGCCCAAAAGATCTTCCGGGAAACGCGCGAATTTCTCGGCCAATTCGTCCCCCAAATCACGGCGTCAGCGCCACCTGCGTGAGCGGGTGGGCCGAACAGCCAACTCACTTGACTGTTTGTTCCACCCCGCTCACGCAGGTGCTACTGACTTCATTCTTATCAAACCGATCCGAGGTAATTATCTAATGGAAACTTTTCGCATGACTTTAAAACAAACAACTCAGAAGCGGGTCCTGGTCGCGGATGATGATCCGGTCATGAGGCTCCTCATTACCACCATCCTCAAGCAGCAGGATTGCGAAGCCGTAGTGGCCCACGACGGCCGCGAGGCTTATCGCATTCTGCAGACTGATTCGAGGTTCTGTGCCGCGATTTTGGACATGACGATGCCTTTTCTGGAAGGCCTGGATCTCATTCGCTACATGCGGACTGAAAGACGTCTGATGCGGATTCCGATAATGATGATCACCGCTGCGCAGGACATCAAACTCATGGCCAGCAGCTTCACGGCCGGCGCTACCGCGTTTCTGCCCAAGCCCTTTACGCCTGAGCAACTGCAAGGCGCGATTCGTATGCTACTCGGAAACCGGGACTCGACCAGAAGAGCCGCCTAGGCTTAATCAGAAGAAGGACACTACGGATGTTATTTGACCGGAGCACTACCGACGACAGCAGGGACATGCATTCCTTCACTATCAGTCCAATGAATGTGATCAGGATCACGAATGACGCCGTGGACCTGGACGTGCTCAACGCGTTCCAGCAGTTACAACCGGATGATGGATCTGATCTGATTGTTGAGCTCATCGATCTCTACCTTCAGGATGCGTCCCAGCGGATCACTGAGATCACGGAGGCGTCCGCCAAAGGAGAATGGGTGACGGTTAATCGAGCCGCTCATAATTTAAGGGGAAGCAGCAGCAACCTTGGAGTGCGCCACACGGCGGAGATTTGCGGAGAGCTGGAACGGGCGGACGGTCGGCTTGCACGTTCCGCGGTTGCGGGACTAATTGAGAGGTTGAAAACCGAACTAGTCAGAGCCAGCGAGCTGCTGATTGCGGAACGCCAAAGGAGACTTCAGTGAAGGTACTTATTGCCGAAGACGATCCCGTTTCGCGGCGCATACTTGAAAGGCTCCTGCCTAAATGGGGCCACGAGGTGACGACAACTGCGGATGGCGAAGCTGCCTGGAACGCTCTGCACGAACCCAGCGCGCCCTCACTGGCGATTCTGGATGTCAGGATGCCGGGCATCGACGGCCTGGAGCTTTGCCGCCGGCTGCGCCAGACGCCGACCAATATGCGGCCTTACATTATTCTCCTTACTGCCAACCGCGGGGTGCGCGAGGTCGTCAGGGGAATCGAAGCCGGCGCGGACGATTATCTAACTAAGCCTTATGATCGTAATGAGTTGCGGGTACGCGTCAACGTCGGCGTCCGGATCGTCGAGTTGCAAACGAAACTGGCTGAGCGGGTCGAGGAACTTGAAAGCGCGCTCAGTCTCGTCAAGCAAATGGAGGGGATTCTGCCCATCTGTTCGTACTGCAAGAAGATTCGTAACGATCGGGATTATTGGCAGAACGTCGAGACTTATATCAGCGACCACTCGCACGCTGAATTCTCTCATGGCATTTGTCCCACGTGCTACGAAACCACGGTAATGCCTCAACTCAGATCGCTCGAGCCGTCGTGGGCTGACGACTCAATTTAGTGAATTGAATCCAATAGCTGAGGTGGATTGAGAGGAAGGCCTAGAATGTTGAGGCCCGAAGGACCGACCTGAATGTTGTCGGCCCTTCGGGCCTTCATTGTCTTTGTGGGCGACTTAACCCCGACCTGACGGTCGGGGCTATTACATCGCGGCCCTGCTTTGCTCAAAAAGGCAGCGCGAACTGTATCAGGTACAGAACCGCGAGCGGTAGCGAGCGGGATCAAGACGCCACTTTCAGCAAGAATTCAGTATTGCCGAACCAATCGAGCGACATAGCCAAGCGTGATTCCTTATCCCGCTCGCTACCGCTCGCGGTTCTGTAACATCGCTAATTCCTTAATCGACTTTTTGTGCAAAGCTTCGCGGCCCTTCGGGCCTCACCAAGCTGGATCAATGGTAAGCGAGAGGCCTTGCCGCCATTTGCGGCGCCAGGCCGTGGTAATACGGTTATGTGAAACGTCAACAAGTTCACGCCGAAATGGCTTCTCCTCTCCTCATGCGAAATTCAAGTGGCACAACAAGTGCCCTAATCACCCTGGGCGCGGGTTAAGCGCGGTTATCAGTCGGCCCAACGGCATTATGCCCCGGTGATTAGCAACAGCCGTTCACTTCTGCCGCAAAAACTCAAACCGATCTACTGCTCCGCCCTGTTCGTTCGAAAAAAAAGCTCGCCACCCCAGGGCTTGCCCGCCACTGCTCTAAAAAAGAAAGGCCCCAAGATGAATCCAATCCACCGTCTAACCAGATCCGCATCCGTTCTATTTCTATTAATTGCTCTCTCGACCTCTCAGAATATCGTCGCGGCTAACAGACATCCCGCGAAAGCTCAAACACGCGGACAGGCTGAGAAACGTCAACCCCGCGGCCGCCGCGCAGAACTCCTGCGTTTGGCAGCACAGCGACGCGCCGAGGCCATCCGCCTGGCCGCCCTCGCTGCCGTCGCCCGCCAGCGTGCCGCGGAAGACGCTCTGCGCGATCAAGTCCAGTCGCTGATCGAAAAGGACGACGTCACCGGCGAAGATCCGGAAGTACGTCGCGTCGCGATCAACGCTCTGGGCCACCACGCCGGCACTGTCGTCGTGATGGATCCGAAGAGCGGACGAATCTATTCGGTGGTAAATCAAGAGTGGGCCTTGCGAGAAGCGGTCAAGCCCTGCTCCACCATTAAACTGGTTACCGGGCTGGCCGGATTGAACGAAAAAATAATCGACCCGGCGGACACGACTACTATTTCTGATTCGAACCGGGTCAACCTCACCAGCGCCCTGGCCCACTCAAAGAATGAATACTTTCAGACGGTCGGCGGCCGAGTCGGCTTTGATCGGATGATCTCTTACGCGCGTCAACTTGGGCTGGGGGAGAAGACCGGCATCAATTTTCGAAATGAATCTCAGGGTCGAGTGCCCAAGCTGAAGTCAGGCTTTGCCGTCAATCATATGTCCTCGCATGGCGACGACTTCAAGGTGACCGCACTGCAGCTTGGAACGCTTGTCTCAGCGATGGCCAATGGCGGCCGGTTGATCACCCCATTCGTAGCGCGCACGCCCAAGGAAGAAACCAGGTCTGCGCCAAAAGTTCGCCGTGTCGTCGATATCAACGCCGATTCTTTCAAGCAGATGATTCCGGGAATGGTCGGTTCGGTCAGTTACGGATCTGGCCGGCGCGCGTCCAATTCCCAGGAGGTCATTGCGGGAAAAACCGGCACCTGCATTGAGCAGGGCGCCTGGATAGGCTTGTTCACTTCGTACGCTCCGCTCAGCGATCCGCGCCTGGCCGTGGTGGTCATTGCCCGCGGCGCAGACGGTCGTAATCACTTCCCCGCTGCCGTCGCCGGCCGCATCTATCGCGACCTGGGCGCACGGTTCGGCGCGACGACCACGGAACAGATGGCCCGCAGCGCCAAGCCGCAACTTCAGAGAGACCTTTCAATCGCCAAATCCTCAACGTCGGCGTCGGAGAATGATTCGCTGGCAGCCGATGACGATGAGTCGGCGGATACGGATGAGACCGCCGCGGCGCCAACAGCGCCACGCAAGATCGCATCGCCAGTAACGATTTGGGGCGACGCTCGCCGGCAGGCCGACAGCAAAGTCAAACTTGCCGTGATGCCTATCTCAGATCGGACTCAACTCACTGCGAAACATTCGCCGGCATTGCCGCCGACGAAATCAAACCCAACCGCAAAATTAAACCCAACCCAAAGACCCCGACGCGTCACGAGCACCCCATAAAGGCGCCCGGATGATCTCGTTGCAAAGACCCTGACCCAAAAAGGAGATTTGATATGATAGAAGAATTCATTACCAGCGATGTTAGCGACGCGCCCCCACCGCCGCCGCCTCCTCAACCTCAGAACTTCCATCGTGCTGTATTTGAGTTTGAAGAGAAACTAATCCGGGCGGCGCTGTTCGATGCCGGTAACAAGCCGACGATCGCCGCCCGAATCTTAGGACTCAAGACCCACCAAACCTTGCTCGCGATGTTAGACAATAGGCATAAGAAACTCCGCGATGAGCTCGGCATCACGAAGCGAGTGCGGCGCAAGCCATTGATGCGACGGTAATCCCCGTACATTCGGCGCACGCCCCACTCAGCCCACTTCTCTTGAAATAATGGCGTGTCGCCACAACTCCTCGGAAATCAGATCATGAAATGTTTTGAAAGCAACAGTCGAATACTCTCTCTGGCCGCGGTATGCCTCGCCATCGTCTTGGTGGCGATGCCGGCCAGCGCCACAGTCCTCAACGACGATGGGCCACTCAATCTCGGAGACGTTTTGATTGGACCTTGCGGCGTTCCCGGCGCGATGGGTCCGGGCGGAGTGAACGACGACTTTACTAACCGCGGCATTAATACCGGCATCGCCAATGTCGCTCCCGGCGGTTTCACTACTGCGTCGGGCACAGTCGTCTTCCGAAACACCATCCAAAATACCGGCGCCGGCGACGACCTCTTTCTGATTAGCGCACCCACGCCGCCGGCCGGCTTCATGATTGAGATCAGCACCGATAACGGCGACCACTATGTGCTACTGAACGCATCAGACTCGAGCGTCGCTCTGCCGGTTTCTTACCGCGCCGCGGCTATAGTAATGGTGCGAGTTACGGCGCCGGCCGGTCTTCAAATCCTTACCGGGTTTGATACGGTAATCCGGGTGGTCTCAACTGTGACGCCAACCGCAGCCAACGAAACGATCGATCGTCTCTATACTGGTTTCATACGCCTCGAGCGGTCGGCAACCGTAGCCAACTCTGCTGGCAATACGGAGATGGCCCCACCGGGAGCCGAGATCGAATTTGCCATAACCTACTCAAACGTCAGCAGCGCCGCAGGCGTTGGCAATGCTTTGCTTACTGCTCAAAATCTTGTCATCAGCGAAAACGGCAATTCCGCACCCAACAATTGGGGCGAAACCACCGAGCACATAGTCGGCGCCTCAGACACTCGCGGCGGAATCATCATCGGCGATCAGGGTGGATCGAAATCGCTTACCGATATTGTCACGACCCTTGAAGCCGGACAATCAGGTGTTTTCAAATTCAAGCGGAGAGTGAAGTAGTTGACTTCACGATCGGAGGACGTATGTTGCTCACACCTGATGCAAAGACAAACGGCATTCTGCAACGCGACTTAACCGTGGCGTTGTTCGGCACAGGCGCGCATGCGCGCGTGCTGGTCGCAGACGACGATCCGCTCACCGCGCGACTGTTGAGCTCGATAGGCGAGACCCAGGGATTCGAGGTCGTCGCCGTTGACGACGGCCGCAAAGCTTTTCGGATGCTGAAATCAGATGCCGGCTTCGCGGCCGCTGTTTTCAACATGACGATGCCACATCTGGAGGGCGTTGAAATCGTTCGTTATATGAAGACTGAAAAACGACTGATGCGCATACCAGTGGTCATCGTGGCCGGAGACCAGGGACTGAAACTCATCGCAGACAGTTTCGCCGCCGGCGCACTTGCATTTCTACCCAAGCCATTTACGACAGAAAAACTGGCGCTCACGCTGCGCCTGGCAATTCGCAGTCAGGCAGTTCAGAACCGTTCCTACGATCGTCTGCGGAAAGCAGCTTGATGAAGTTTTGACGCGCTCCGGAGCCCAACAGTTTCGTCACGGACCCCACTCCGAACTCTCCAGATCAGGAAGCTAGCTCAAAAAATGTGAACGCTGAGATCCAACACCTTTGGTGAGCTGCCGAAGAAAAAGTCTTTGTGCAAACATCGCAATCCCACCGAAGAAAAGGACTGACTGCGAATCACCGAGGGGACGGCGATGCCATGAATCTCGATCGGCTGGCCCTCGCGTAAGACGATCCGCATGCTCACCTCGAGCGGGATCCGCGTTCCGTCCTTCGCAATCATATCGATCTCATAGACTTTCCCCACCAGCTCCGTCGCATTACGCAGAATCTGCTCAGGCACTTGCCCGGCGATTTCCGGATCGAGTAAATCCGTGATGTTCATTCCGCGGGCTTCTGTGCAGCTATAACCCGACATTCGCTCGCCTTGCTCATTCAGAAACGTAAGGTTGCCGCCCAGATCATGTGCGTAGGTGACCTCCCCGGCACGTTGAAAAACTTCGGGGGCCGGCATTGGAGTTGTTAAGTGGTTCGGCATTTGTTCCTGCTTCAATTTGTGGTTCATCGATCTTCGCAACGGTCGCAGCAAGCGCGCTATAGAAAGATCAACCATCGGATTCTTTTCACGTCTCGTGCGATTGCGCGAGTGAAGGGCGAAACGGAACACGCAGGTCGATCGGCCGGGGAGAGACGCCTCGATCATGCTGTATTTGTCAGCCCGAGCCTCCGGCCAAACAGATCTTCAGCACGGACTATGCCACGCAGTTGCACCGAAAAATCATCCACAACGATCTTCTCTTGAACGCGTCGAGTGACGGCACAAAGGTTGCACTGTGAATGCCCGAGGTAGAGCTGCGAAGTTTTTTTCGCTAAGCAGCAACCCCTAACTGAACAGTGATGGCCGTACCAGGAGCAGCCCCAATCCAGAACCAACTCCAGCTCCAGCATCACCGAGGCAGCCGAACCGCTGCCGCCACCTCGCCTTTATCCAGCGTAAACCGGATCAGCGAACAAGTTAGTTCGTGAAGCTCTTTACGAAGTTTCCAGTCCGGTAATCAAACCGTCTTTGACGCAAAACGCTTTCGATCGGAAAGCACGCCAAATTTACACGGAGAATCTACATGCCTTTCTACCGCACAGTACTTCCCCAAGCGTTCCGCCTCGCCACTTTAATTCTCTGCGTCCTAAACGCGGTGACGGGCGCCACTCTTTCTTCGCGGACAAAAGTCGATACCCTGCGTAATCGGTCCAGGTTTGTCGAGCTCAGGAAGCCGACCACTATTCCCGTCAATACCGCCGGCGCCGTTTATAAATGGAACCTCAATGAAAAAGGATTATCGCTGCTGGGCCTGCCGAACAATCATTTGACCGCCGGCCTGGATCAATCACTCAGTTATCCGTTGGATCAGTTCAGCTTTCCAATTTTCCAAGCCCTCAGTTACGACGACGAGCATACCCGGTATCTCTTGCCCTCCCTTTTGAAAGAGAGTAAGGGCGTGCATTTTATCGAGTTCGCCCCGGCCGAGAGCAAGAACACCTATACCTCGACCGACGGAGCGAACATCAAGCTCACCGACAATGACACCATGAAGACGGTGCGAACCAGCGACGGCACCCGATACATTTTTGTGCGCTATCCCGACGGCGAATTCAGGTGCGCGACCATAAAAGATTCCAGCGGCGCCTCTCTGAATCTGCTTTACACCGCGAACGGATTGATGCTGCACGGCGTGGTAGATTCGGCCGGCCGCACAATCACGTTCAACTATGGAAGCGAGGGTATCAAGTCGCTGACGCAGACCTGGATGGCGAACTCGGAAGGTTTGACCAAGACCTGGATGGTGGGCGAACAGCCGGAAAACGCTCTTAATCCGGAAATGAAATTCTCGCACTCTGTTGCTTCTGCATTCGCGAAGACACTCCCCAGCAATGCCATCGTTCGAGAATACACTCCGGCGATGGCGACTTCCGACAAAAGCCTGGCCCACATCTTCGGCGGGCCCAACGCCGTCGCTGGCGCCAATGGATTCGAACCAGCGGGACTTGCCGCCGCTTACCCGTTTTATCGCGGAGACATAATTGGCGACGATGGAATCGAACGGCGCGGACATCTCTCGTTTGCGATGCACCTCTATGGAAGTCCGGACGGGACCGGCGATTCGCGCCTGTACGTGCCGGCCGGCTTTACTCAACATAGCGACCAGCCTTCACCGGTAGACGCGGCCGTAATTTTTTATTATCCGCGGCTGGGAAATCTGACTGACGTCACCCTGGCTGTATTTCATGTCGCTGATTTTCAGATAAGCAGCGAAGGCGACCGCGTTTGGATCGGAAGCCTCGGCGGCCCCGGAGGTTCGTCCGCATCTTACAAACATTCACACATTGAATTTTATCGCGGTAACACGGGACTGCCGCCGCTCGCTGCCCGCCCGGGCCTACGCATCGATCCAACTACTGTGTTCGCCACTTCGAACTCTCCCGGTAAATGACACTCGCCATGCCCAACTCTTTCATTTACTCACCGGAACAGTCTCACCAGATGAATACCGTACTCGATGAAATTATCGAAAGATCGCCTGGCTTTCCGCTGCTGCCGGGCGGATCGGCCCCCGCTTCCTTGATTAATTCCGAATACTCCGAGGGACATGACCGGCGCATTCTGATTGTCGACGATGAAGAGTCAGTGCGAACTTTCTTCGCCGCTTATCTGGGCGAGACCTATTCCTGCGAAGTGGCGGCCAACGCTCAAGAGGCCCTGGATATTCTCGCCCGCGAACCCTTTGCCCTCGTCGTCACAGACATGCAGATGCCCGGGCTGAGCGGAATCGAACTGCTTCGTAAAATCACCGAACACTATCGAGACACCGCGGTAATCATCGTCTCCGGCATCGCCCGCACTCAACGAGTCATGGATGCGATCCGAGTCGGCGCCTCCGATTATCTGATCAAGCCGTGTGATTTGGATGTGCTGACAATCTCAGTAGAGCGCGCCCTCGAAAGACGAATGTTGTTGCGTAATGCGCGCCGCTACAAACACGATCTCGAACACCGCAACGCGGAGCTGGCGCGCCAAAAGACAGAGATGGAGAGGCTTCAGGCGCAGGTCCTCCAGGCAGACAAGATGGCCTCGCTGGGCCAACTGGCAGCCGGCGTCGCGCACGAACTGAACAACCCGGCCGGCTTTATCTACAGCAACATCGATCTGCTGAAAGGTTACATTGAACGGTTGGAGAGTTGCTTGTCGGACTATGACAAGTTGGAGCTTCCGGCACCGGCCGCGGCCCGAATCAGCGCGATCAAGAGTGCGAACGACTATGACAATATCGTGGCCGATCTGGCTTCGATTCTTTCTGATTGTCAGATCGGCGCCGAGCGTATTCGTGACATTGTGCAGAACCTGCGGCTATTTTCCCGTCTGGACGAAGCTGAAGTAACGAAAGTGGATCTCAACCAGGGAATCGAATCGACCGTGCGTTTGCTTTCCAAATATTATCTATCGGGACGCATCGGTCTCGTTCGTGACTATGGCGAGATTCCCCTGGTCAACTGTTATGCCGCCCAACTGAATCAAGTCTGGATGAACTTGCTGGCCAATGCCGGCCAGGCAATTGACCATCACGCGGGCGAAGTGCGAATCACGACACGTTGTGAAGGTCGCACCGTCATCGTTTCCATTAGCGACACCGGCCCGGGGATTTCGCCTGAGCAACTCAAACGGATATTCGATCCTTTCTTTACTACGAAGCCGGTCGGAGAAGGCACCGGTCTGGGCCTTTCCATCACACACGGAATCATCGAACGGCACGGCGGCAAAATAGAAGTCGAAAGCGCGCCCGGCAACGGAACCACGTTCATAATTTCTTTACCGATCGATGCGGACCTGGACTTGTCCGTATCAAATTGAAGATCAAGACGAGGAGACAAGAATGACTTATAAGATCATGATCGTCGACGACGAGCCGGCTAACCTAAGGACGCTCGAGCGATTGTTCCGTCCGGATTACCAGGTCGTCACCGCGCCGTCGGGCGCGGAGGCGCTGGCGCTGCTCGAGCAGCATGATGTCGCGCTCATGATTTCAGATCAGCGGATGCCGGCGATGACCGGCATTGAGTTGATGATGAAGACCGTCGCGATCCGTCCGCAGATGGTCAAGATTCTCTTGACCGGCTACACCGACGTGGGCGCGCTGATCGAAGCCCTTAACTCCGGACTGGTTTATCGTTATCTGACCAAGCCCTGGAACAACGACGATCTGCGTGCGACCGTCAGCCGCGCGCTGGAACATTACGAGATCACTAAATCAAGGCACATCCTTGGCATGGAGAACCAAAGACTACGCGACCGGCTGAGCGAAATCGCTGAGCTGGCCGCTGGCGGGTTGAATCTAATAAATCAGCAAACAGAATCGGCGGCCACACCAAAGGAACCGGAAGTTTACGAGCTGCTGGGATAATGTTCAGTGTCAGAAGCCCGACCGTCAGGGAGGGCTAATTAACTGATCAGACCCTTCTCAACAGCCGGACTCCTAACACTACACGAGATAAAGATCGCGACCGGCGTCATCAACTACCAGCGTATCCTGGTCTTGATAATCTTCCAGACGAAAACTGCGGTGATCGAGAAAGCCCAGGTTCACTCGCCGACAGGCTGCCTCAGTAACTGCTGACGCGAGGGTAATGCGATAGCGTGGGGTGAGCTGGCCGGCGGCATTGCGGGCGCTGCCGTAACTGACGTGCGCCAGGTGTGCCGCTACACAAAGGTTCGCGCGCAACTCGTCGGAGCCTTCGACCATTTCCCGTACCTGCTCGAGCGGCGCATAACCATACTTTTCGATCAAGCGGCCATGCGTCGCGGAAAGTTGGGTAAGATGCGGCGCATAGATGATCAGTTCCCCACCCTCTTCGATTATGCTGCCGAGTTTGTAGCTGGCTTTACCCCCGACCCAAAGTTCGTCGTAGTACCGATCAAGCAAGGCGACCACTCGTTTGTATTTCCGTCCGATGTATTTGATATGAACTTTGGCGCTGACTGCGGCAGCTCGCCGAAACGACTCGTAAATATCGCCGGCAAACAGAGCATGCGTGCGCAACCCATCGGCCTCACGAATCGACACAGAAGTAAAAGAAATAACCTGCGCGGGCACGAAGGCCGCCGCGGCTTCGATGACGCGGCGTGTTGGAGTTTCGACGCGGCCGATCACGTTTTCGATCGTCGCCAGCGCACCTAGCCAATGCGTGAGGTGCGTGAGTTCCGGACCCGCGACACCCGGGAAAAAATACTTTGCGCCTCCGGCAAAGCCCGCGACCTCGTGCGGCATCGTTGCCCCAAAGACCAAAACCGTGTCGTACTTTCCGGGCGCCAGCAAAGCATTTAACCGCACCGGTACTGATTCGCGCATCAGCCCATCAGTCAGCTCGGCAATGCGTTCGGCGCTCAGCTCACCCAGCGTCACCAGTTCATCTTCACGATTCCATTGATGGTCGAAGATGTGGCCGATGCTTCCTGGCGCGACGTTGGCCCAGCCAATCTTCTCGCGCTTCTCACTCTCAGTCATCGGGGCGTGTGTGCCTTGCGCGATCAGCGCGTCGAACTGCGCGATTCTCTTGCGCGCAAGTATTTCCGACGCGAAAGGAAACAGAAGACCGGTGTTGTCGTCGCGAGTCTTGTCCGGTACGATCGCGAGCACGCGCTCATCTGATGCTATGCCGTCGAGCGCCTCGGCGACGATGACGCGCAATTCCTCCGGCGACAGCGCCAGCGTCGACGCACCGCGCCCGACCAGCTTTGAAATAGTTGCTGTGCTCATTCGTTAAGGTCTTTGTTTAGAGTCGGGCCACCGTTCGACGAAGCCGGCAGTAGCCCGCTTCCAAACGGAAAGCCAAAACTCAATCACAGACTGAAGTCTAGGCTACTGATTCACGCCGCTCGCCAGAAATCCGCCGTCCACAACCAGGACCTCACCCGTGATAAAGCTGGCTGCCTCAGAACTGAGGAACACCGCCGCGCCGGCCAATTCTTCGACGTTGCCAAAGCGTTTCATCGGAGTTCGCAAAAGAAATTCACTGCCCCGCTCAGTCTCGTCCAGAAGTTTTTGATTCAGGGCGGTGCGAAACACGCCCGGAGCAATTGCATTTACATTCACGCCGTGCGGCGCCCATTCGATGGCCAGCGATTTTGTCAGCATGGCTACCGCGGCTTTGCTCGCCGCGTACGCTGCGACTTCATAAAGCGCAACGAACGTCGAGAGCGATGCGATGTTAACGATCCGGCCATATTTTCGCTCGATCATGTGGCGGCCAAAGACCTGACACGCGCGCAAAGTGCCCGTGACGTTGGTGTCGAGGATGTCGTTCCACTCATCTTCACTGACATCGAGCGTAGGAGTGCGCTTTGTCTTGCCGGCTGAGTTGACGAGGATATCAACCTTCCCAAACTCCTCGAGGCATTTGCTCAACAACCTCGAGAGGGATGTACGATCACTCACGTCAGAAATAACTTCCAGCGAACGCCGTCCTCGTTCGCGAATCTCGCTCGCCGTCTCAATCACCTGTTCCATGCGACGCGAAGTCGGAACTACATCCGCGCCGGCTTCCGCCAGGCCGCGAGCAATCGCGCGCCCAATGCCGGACGTGCCACCGATGACAACTGCGGTCTTGCCGGTTAGATCAAAAGCTTTATAAGGCATCTTGTTTTCAAGGTCTGAATTTTTGATATTAGGCGATCATGATCTCGCCGCCAACAACCAACTCTGATGTTTAGAGGCGGGCTACTATCCGCCAACCAGCATAAATTCTCAATCCAGGTTTAGACGGTGGACTTGTCGGCGGCCTCAAAGATCAGCCGGACAAGTCGGCTTCTAAACGAGTGTTCGTCGATAGCAGGCGGGCGGTCGCCCGCCTCTAACGAAACATTTCCCCTATCGTATTCGATACGTGCGACTGATCTGCTTAGCCGGAATCGTCACCGTGTACGACTTCGCGGTCGGATCAACCGAGAGCTTGATAAAATTTCCCAGGCACGCCTCTTCGTCGTTGGCGACGAAATCTGCCGGCGTATTATCCTTATCCGACGTGCGCACATTGCGATGAAGCTGATAGATTCCCTCAATGTCTTTACGACTCTTTAGCCTGGCGTACGTGCCGGCTTCACCACCTTTGCGCGGCCCATTATTAATTATCGCCACTCGCGGGTCGAGGGTACTGATCAGCCGCGGGTTGTTGCTGATATCAGAGCCGTGATGGTCCACCTGATAGACGTCAACCGGTCCTACTAATCTGTTCGGACATACCAGTCTGTTCTCGATGTTCCAGGTCAGATCGCCGCCGTCAAAGAACCTAAAGCGACCGAAGTGAAGCGCTATACCGACACTGTTCACGTTATCGGTTCTGTCTTCGGGCAAGGCTTCAAAAACGGGACCGCACGGCCGAATCTGAGGAATCGCCGATGCCTCGCGCCCCACTCTGCCGCCCGCGGCTAGCACACGCACGAACAGGGGCGGCATGTATTTCGGCGATCGCAGTTTGATCGTGTCTCCAGGTGTCAGCGTTACCGACTTCCCCTGGGTCGTTTGCTTGTAAGCTTCAATCAGCTCCGGCTGCAGGTCCGCACCAATTGTCTTCGGCAATCCATGATCGTAATAACTCTTGACGGGGATGAGCTGGGCCAAACGCGGGATACCACCAACATGATCTCGATGCCAGTGCGTCGTGACGTAATGATCGATCTGTTTGAGTCCGGCCA
Source organism: Blastocatellia bacterium (assembly GCA_033858155.1). GTDB lineage: Bacteria > Acidobacteriota > Blastocatellia > Pyrinomonadales > Pyrinomonadaceae > UBA11740. The sequence continues at coordinate 20,721 of JAWVCT010000076.1, read as the reverse complement.
CTTCAAGCGCTACGTGCGCAATGCGCCCGGCGTCGCGATCACCCGGAAAACCGGAGTCAATCAACAGAGACTCTCCTGTCGGCGTGACTATGAGCGTCGCTGCGCCGCCTTCGACGTCGATAAAATAAATGTCGAGCGTGCGGGATGCAGTTTGACTTCGAACAGGATGGGAAAGCAGGACCGTCGAAAGCAAAACCAGAGGTAAGAGTCTATTCAGTTTCATCCGCGTATTCCATCATCGTGTCCGACAAACGAATGGAATATCTGATCGAGTCTTCAAGCTGACTCGGACATTCCATAAATCTTTTCTTCGATCAAAGCCACTGCTCGGCCGGTGTCGCCGCCGACCCTTGGCTCGCGATCAGTCAAGACAGCCTGGACGAAATCTTCAATCAACGGCACGTGGAAATTTGCGTGCGCAGGATGCGCTTCATAGCGCTCTCCCAGCTTGCCGACCACGCGAATTTTCCCCTCATTAAGAACTGAGACGCGAATCGAACCCAACGAACCAAATATGTTCAGCGAGTCTTTCGGCTCTGCCACGGCATGCGAGACTGAAAGGACGGCGCATGCTCCTCGTTCAAAGCGGAACAGGGCCGTCGCCGTGTCTTCCACCTCACGATCATAGATCACGTTGGCCGTCATCGCTTTAACTTCCTTGATAGGGCCGAAGATGTTTGTCAAAACTTCAATCCGATGACAACCGAAGTCAAACATGGGCCCGCCGCCGGAGAGATTTTTCTTTAACAACCACGAACGAGGATGGTCAGCCGCCGGGTTGAATTGTTCGAAGGCGTTGATCTGCGCCAGCACGGGCGCGCCGATTTCTCCGGATTCAATAATGGCCTTGATGCGTTCGACCACCGGATAAAAGCGCCGGTAGTAAGCCACCCCGAGTTTCACCCGGTTGCGGCGACATGCATCGATCATTTGATCGCATTCGCGCGCATTCATCGCCAACGGTTTTTCGCAGAGCACGTGCTTGCCTGCCTCAGCCGCCGCGATGGCTTCCTCAGCATGCAGGTGGACCGGCGTGGCGAGATAAACGGCCTCAATCTCTTCGTCGAGCAGGAGTTTCTTCCAGTCCAAATACCATCGTTTTGCGCCAAATTCCTTCGCAAACGGCGCGGCGAGCTCTGATTGGGCTCGGTTAACGGCGATCAATTCGCACGACGGCAAATCGCGCAGGGCGGGCGCGACGCGCTTCTGTGCGATATCACCACAACCGATCAGACCCCATGCGACCTGCTTCATAAATATAGCTGCTTCCTTAGCTCAGCACTCAGAGCTCGCGCGCCGGCAAGTTGCGCAATTTAACACATCGCCGGTTCAAAGCGTCAGACCTTTTCCGATCGCCGCGGCGCTCGCCGTTGAATTCAGCGCAGAATCGGCGACCGCTGGTGAGCGAAAGATTTTCGCGTTGGCGGAAAATCATTGATGACTGTAAGATTCATGCGCTTAACCTGGATACTAATTATCGTGGCGTCAATTCGGGACGATTCAGTCCGGACGATCATCCGATCAAGACGATGGCTATTAGTGCGAATCGAAAACCAGAGCAACTGAAACTATTCGGTCGCCGCAGAGAGCGTGGAGGTTTAATGTCAGAAGGGATCAGGCAACGTGAAATCTTTAGGGCGGTGCAATACAAGGCCGCCGACGCAATTGGACTGCGCTGCGCTTTGAATAGGATTTATTCGTTAAGCCGGGCGGCGATTCCAATCTTAATACTTCTTTCTGCGCCGGTCTGTGCTCAACAGCGGCAGTCTCCTCGCGTCTTTTTCATCAACGCCCGGAAATTAGCGGAGACAAAGCAGCGCATTCACCAAGGCGACAAGAGTTTTGACGCGGCGCTCGCGAAACTTGAAAGGGACGCGCGCAAAGCTCTGGAACAGTCGCCCGTATCAGTGACTACCAAAACCGTCGCGCCCCCCAGCGGCGACAAGCATGACTATTTGAGCCAGGCGCCATACTTCTGGCCTGACCCAACCAAGCCGAACGGTCTTCCCTACATTCGTCGCGACGGCGAACGCAATCCGGAACTCAACCAGATCACCGATCACGAGACGCTGGATCAGATGGAAGTCGCCGTGCGGACTTTGTCACTTGCCTATTATTTCAAAAACAACGAAGAGTATGCCGGCAAGGCCACGCTCCTATTGCGGGCGTGGTTTCTGGATCGCGCCACCCGAATGAATCCAAATCTGGAATACGCGCAGTTCATTCCGGGCGTAAACACCGGGCGCGGGATCGGATTGATCGAAACCCGCGGGCTCGCCGATGTAGTTGACGCGATTGGATTGTTGGCCGGCTCGAAATCGTGGGCCGCTGCAGACCAACGTGGTCTGGAAGACTGGTATCGACAATTTCTGCAATGGATGTTTGAAAGCAAGAACGGCCGCGAAGAGAATGCCGCAAAAAATAATCACGGAACTTACTATGATGTGCAGGCGACATCGTTTGCGCTCTTCCTGAGCAAGAACGATCTGGCAAAACAGATCGTTGAGACCGCGAAGCAAAAGCGGATCGCGCTCCAAATAGAACCCGATGGCCGTCAGCCTTTGGAATTGGCGCGCACCAAAGCCTGGAGTTACAGCAGCATGAACCTGGAAGGCCTGATGTCGCTGGCGCGCCTGGCGGAAAACGTAGGCGTGGATCTATGGAACTATCAAACCAAAGACGGACGCGGCATTCGGCGCGCGCTGGAATATCTTTATCCGTTTGGAGTGGGAGATCAGAAGTGGACATACCAGCAGATCGGCGGTTTTGACGGGAAGTCTCTATTCCCTCTGATGCGTCGCGCCGCGGGCCAGTACAAAGATGATAAGTTCAAAGCCGAGCAAGCGAAGGTTCCAAAGTTAGAACCGGCGGCTCGGGAACGTCTATTGGTGGGAGAGTGATGATTCGCATAATTGGCGTTCACCACAAAGACACAAAGTCACAAGACCAAGTATTCCTTCTTCCTTTGTGTCCTCGTGTCTTTGTGGTTGGCTTTGGCGTGCAACGCGATGTCTTCGACTATCGGATCCACTTCCCCCGCGGTAGCAAGCGGTTACCCGGTGGCTACCGCGATCGGTTCCATATTAGTTTCGGAGGATAAGAACCTAACCTAAGGATTGAATCGCAGATGAAACTGACGCAGTTCAAGACAAGAGATTCAGATAAGCAGCGACTTGGGATCGCGTTGGGCGAAGTGGTGTGCGACGTCGCCGAATTAGCGCGAGCATTCAAAGCGGCGGGCGGCGAACCTGCGAACTGGTTGCTGAACGTTACCGACACCCTCACCTTGATCGTTCGGGGCGAGTCGGCATTAAGCGAAGTCAATGCGTTGGTGGGCGACGCCCGGAGTCTCATGAACGAGAAAACAGCGTTCGCGCTTGATTCGATCGAGTTCTTGCCTGCGGTGCATCCGAGCAAGATTTTGGCTATCGGTCGTAACTATGCTGACCATGCGATCGAAGGCGGGGCAGCACCGCCGTCGGCACCGCTTATCTTTAATAAGCTTCCGAATTCACTCAGCGCCCATAACGCGCCGATCGTGCTGCCCGAAATCAGTCAGAAAGTTGATTACGAAGCAGAACTGGCGGTGGTGATTGGCCGAGCGGCCAAACGTGTGAGCGAGGCCGCAGCGCTCGACTATGTTTTCGGTTACAGCTTAATCAACGACGTGAGCGCGCGCGATCTGCAATTCGGCGATGGGCAGTGGACGCGCGGTAAGGGCCTGGATACGTTCGCGCCGCTCGGCCCATTCATTACCACGCGTGACGAGATCGCGGACGTGCAAGCGCTCAAGATAGAAGGACGTTTGAACGGCGAGGTAATGCAGTCATCAAACACAGCTAAGATGATTTTCAAAGTCGCCTATTTGGTTTCATATATCTCGCAGGGCATCACTCTTGAGCCGGGCGACGTGATCGCGACCGGGACCCCCGAGGGAGTCGGCGTCTTTCGTAATCCGCCCGTGCTGCTGAAAGCCGGAGATGTATATGAAGTGGAGATCGAAGGATTGGGCACGCTGCGAAATCCCGTGGTAGCGGCGGGCTGAGTGGCACAGACTTTAGTCTGTGATATGAGCTAACCGCGGATAGAAACTAGACCTTCCCGTCCAGTACGGCTAACTGTAGAATGAGGCGGTGGTTAACTGGCGTCGGTTTACACCATCTGATTTTGAATACGACTTTGAGAACGATAAGCTAGCCGCTCATCGCGTTTCTGTCGATGAGGCGATTGAATGCTTCTTCTCGGACTACGTGGTCCGCCGAAACAAGAAGTACAAGGATCGCTACCAGCTTGTCGGTAGAACTCTTGGTGGTCGGGAACTCAAGATCATTTTTCAACTCAAACCAGGCAATGTGATCCGCATAATTACCGGATGGGCGTTATGACTGCAAAGAAGAAAACAACAAAAAAGCTCTCTGAAGAAGAAATTGACACTATCGTTGAGGGGCAAGCAGATGACGAGTCCGTTTGGGGTCCGCGAATTCAAGTTCGCGAGAAGAAAGCGGCTTCCGTTTCTATACCTCCGGAACTAGCTGCGCGAGTTACCTTCCTTGCTCAACTCCATCGCGAGCGAAACGCCGAGGATTGGTTGACGCGGATAATCAAAGAACGAGTTGAGTTGGAGGAGGTTGCCTTCATCGAAGCCAAGCGTGAAATGTTCACCAGAAATGGGGTTTAGAAAGCGGGTGCTTGAAGGTTTGCTGTTAGCCGTAAGGGCGCTTGCCGCAACGCGGCTCCTATAGCGCACCGAACGCAAGGAGCGCTCATAGTTGCGGCCGCTTCCGCTCTGATTCAAGGCTCGCTCTTGACTGAACCCCTCCGTCAATAATTCAAATCCAGTCACGAGAACATATGCGGAACCTAACTTTCTTTCTTCTATCCCTCTTCATCATTCACCCACCCTTCACTGTGGCGACTCAGGCCCCCACGAAAAAGACCATCTATCACGATGCCTGGATCGATCTGAACAAGAACGGCCGCATGGATGTCTATGAAAACTCGAAGGCGCCAATCGATCGACGCGTCGAAGACTTACTTTCGCAGATGACTCTGGAAGAAAAAACCTGTCAGACGGCGACGCTGTATGGATACAAGCGCGTCTTGCAGGACGAACTTCCCACGCCCGATTGGAAGAGACAGATTTGGAAAGACGGCATCGCCAACATCGACGAGCATTTGAACGGCTGGGCCGAGGGTTCGAAAAGCATCTATGCCAACGAAATCAAGAAGCACGTCTGGGCGATGAACGAAACCCAACGCTTCTTTATTGAAGAGACCCGTCTGGGTATTCCGGTGGACTTTACGAACGAAGGACTGCGCGGCTTGGCCTATACAACCGCGACAAGTTTTCCGTCTGAGTTGGGCATGGGCCACACCTGGGATCCGGCGTTGGTGCGCGAGATGGGCCGCATCACCGGGCAGGAAGCCCGCGCGCTGGGCTACACAAATGTCTATGCACCCACGCTCGATGTATCGCGCGATCAACGTTGGGGGCGATTAGAAGATACTTACGGCGAAGATCCTTATCTGGCGTCTCGCCTGGGCGTTGAAATGGTGAAAGGCCTGCAACAGAACTACACCGTCGCGTCCACGGGAAAGCACTTCGCGGTCTATAGCGTCGCTAAAGGCGCGCGCGAAGGTGAAGCGCGCACCGATCCCCAGGTCTCTCCGCGCGAAGTCGAGAACCTCCTGCTACCGCCTTTCAAAGCTGCGATTAAAGAAGGTGGGATGCTCGGCATCATGAGCTCTTACAACGACTATGACAGTATTCCCGTCACCGGCAGCAAGTACTGGTTAACCGATCGACTCAGAACTGATTTCGGTTTCAAAGGCTATGTCGTTTCCGATAGCGCCGCGGTCGAATATCTCTACAGCAAGCATGCGGTCGCGGCCGACATGAAAGACGCCGTGCGGCAATCGATAGAAGCTGGTTTGAATGTAAAGACCAACTTTACCAGGCCTGAGGATTTCATTCTGCCGTTGCGCGAACTGGTCAAAGAAGGCAAGGTCCCGATGAAAACCCTTGACGATCGCGTGCGCGATGTCCTGCGCGTAAAGTTCATCGTGGGAATTTTCGATCGTCCTTACGTCGCCGATGCGGACGCGTCTCAACGCCTCGTCAACTCCGCGGAATCTCAACAGGTCGCTTTGCGTGCGGCGCGCGAGAGCCTGGTCCTTTTAAAGAACGAGAAAAATATTCTGCCTTTGAGCAAAGAGCTCAAGTCAATTGCCGTGATCGGCCCCAACGCTGACGACGACAGCACGGCGCATTATCGCTACGGCCCGTCTGGCGTGAAGGGTGTGACGGTGCTGGAGGGAATCAGGACGAAGCTCGGCACCGGCATAAAAGTTAACTACGCGAAGGGCTGCGAGATTACCGACGCGCATTGGCCCGAGACTGAAGTCCTCCCAGAACCTTTGACCAGGGAAGAACTAAATGAGATTAGCAAAGCGGTCGATGTCGCGAAGAAATCCGATGTCGCGGTAGTCGTGTTAGGCGATTCGATGAAGACCGTTGGCGAAAGCGCCTCGCGCACCAGTCTTGATTTGCCCGGCCACCAATTGGATTTAGTCCAGGCAGTCTATGCCACCGGCAAGCCCGTGGTTGTGGTGCTGATTAATGGTCGGCCGCTGAGCATCAACTGGGTCAACAAGTACGTGCCCGGAATTATCGAAGCCTGGTTTCCCGGAGTGCAGGGCGGGACCGCGATCGCCGATGTTTTATTCGGCGATTACAATCCGGGCGGCAAACTGACCGTTACTTTTCCCCGAACCGTTGGACAGATTCCATTCAACTTTCCCACCAAGCCAAAGGCCCAATGGGAAGGCGAGAAGACGCGCGTGAACGGCGCGCTCTACTATTTTGGACATGGGTTGAGCTACACGACGTTTGCTTACAGTAATTTGAAGGTCGAGGCTGCGGACCGCAACTCGAGCGTGAACCAACGGGGCAGTAGCCCGACCGTCAGGGAGGGCTCGAATGTCGAGGTGAGCTTTGAGATAAAGAACACCGGCGCCCGCGAAGGCGATGAAGTCGTCCAACTCTACACACGCGATCTGGTAAGCAGCGTGACGACCTATGAAAAGAATCTGCGTGGCTTTGAGCGGGTGCACTTGAAACCTGGCGAGACAAAAACGGTGAGCTTTGTTTTGAAACCCGATGATCTAGCCTTGTGGAATCGCAGTATGCATTTCGTGGTCGAGCCGGGAAAGTTTCGCGTAGTGATTGGATCTGGATCCGAAGACATTCGATTGACCGGCGAGTTTGAGATCGCGTCGAAGTAGCTCTGATCGACTCCTTTCTCCCTCTGGGAGAAGGGCTGGGGATGAGGGTGCGAAGCATAGCGGCGAAGATTTGTTTGATGATCGTGCCTAGCCAACACAACCTTAAAGTCAATGAAGATGCGCGCTAAATCCCTCACCCTGCCCTCTCCCAAAGGAAGAGAGGTTCAGAGCGCAAACCCACCTCAATCGTCATTCTTGGCTCGCAGAGTTCAAAACTCTATCTGGAGGTTTCTAATGCATCGTTTCCTAATTGTCCTTTTCTTTCTCTTCGCATCCGCCGCAATCGCTGCCGGACAACCCGCAACGCCGACTCCCAGTCCGGTTGATCCATGTGAGGTGGTAACGAACCGGGCGACGCGCGCTGAAACCACTTTGAGAGACTGGCCCGCGTTGGTTCGTTACCGCGATGCCAATTCTAAAACGACCCTGCCGGCTAGGGATGAAAACCGCGTTGTCTTCATGGGTGACTCGATTACCGATTCGTGGGACGATCCTAAGTACGGCGGCTTCTTTCCCGGGAAGCCTTACATAGATCGCGGCATCAGCGGCCAGACGACGCCGCAGATGCTGATTCGCTTCCGGCCCGATGTGATCGCGCTGCAACCGAAGATCGTTGTGATTCTCGCCGGCACGAATGATATTGCCGGCAACACTGGACCGATGACCTTGCAGGCGATCGAAGACAATCTCGCTTCCATGTTTGACCTGGCGCATGCGAATGGCATTCGCGTGGTGTTCGCTTCCGTGCTTCCGATCAGCGACTACGAAAAGAATAAAGACGCCCAACCCATCATTCAAAGCAAGCGACGACCACCTGAACAAATCATCGCGCTCAACGCGTGGCTGAAGAAATATGCGGCCATGCACGGCGGCATCTATCTCGACTACTACTCAGCGATGGCCGACGACAAGGGCTTTCTGAAAGAAGATTTGAGCGAAGACGGATTGCATCCGAATCAGAAAGGCTATGAAGTGATGGCGCCGCTGGCGGAACAAGCCATCACCGCGGCCCTGAAATCTCGAAGCTAGCGGCCACGATCGCGCGCTAGCATTTTCCTTGCGAGCCGGGTGATTTCAACTTACCATGTAGTCATTCATTAATAGGTATGGATTGAAGTAACGCAGGCTGCCAGTTTGCGCGATGGTAAGCAGGCTGAGGAGGAGACCGATGTCAGACGAGCCCAAAAAGAAAAGCCCGAATTATGATCCCAGCCGGCGAAAGTTTCTTAAAGGCGTCGGGGTGGCCGGGGCCGGCGCCGCGCTGGCTGACTCGCTGCTATCGCATGACGGCATCGCCGCCGGTTCAAAGCTCGATGCCGCGGGCGAGCCAGTCAGCGGGACTGTCCAAATCGCGCTCGAGGTCAACGGTCAGAAACGAAACGCGACGGTCGAGCCGCGCACCACCCTGCTCAACACCATGCGCGATCGCCTGGATCCGGGAGTCACCGGACCAAAGCTGGTCTGCGACATGGGAACGTGCGGCGCATGCACAGTTCTGATGGATGGCAAGCCGGTGTATTCGTGCCTGGTGCTGGCGGTCGATGCGGTCGGCAAGAAACTCACGACGGTCGAGGGTCTTGGCACGCCTGAGAACTTAAACGAAGTGCAGAAGGCTTTCGTCGAGCACGACGGGCTGATGTGCGGTTTTTGCACCCCCGGATTTGTGACTACCATCTCAGCTTACTTGAAGAAGAATTCCAATCCGACTCTCGAGCAGGTGCGCGAAGCATGCAAAGGAAACTTTTGCAGGTGCGGGACCTATCCGCGAGTCTTCGAGGCTGCCCTCGCCGCCGCCAAAGCAACGAGCGTCTGATCAATTCCCAGGATGAATATTGTGAGCGTCTTGATTAAACGAAGCAAAGGTTTTCGCAAAGGCCATGAGCAGAATTCTTCTTTGCGAAACTTTGCGATTCCGTCTTTGCGTCCTTTGCGTTTTAGGGCTCTCCTACTTCTCGACTGTTTGAATTTTAACGGAGATACTTAATGCCACAACAGCAAACTCAAGCACAGCCCACGCCGACGCCGCCGAAAAAGAAAAAGGTGCGCGTCCCGCGTGTGGTCAATGGCATCGATACGATGGTTGAGATTGAAGTCGACGACGTCGCCGGCCCGGGTTGGGGACCAAATGATAAACACACGCTACTCAATCATCGCCTGACCAGAGTCGACGGCCCGCTGAAAGTATCCGGCGCCGCGCATTACACATATGACGTGCGCCTGCCCGGGATGCTCTACGGACGAATCCTTCGCTGCCCGCACGCGCACGCCCGAATTAAGAGATTCGATGCTGGTAATGCGTCAGCTCTTCCGGGTGTCAAAGCGATCATTCAGGCGCCGCTCACCGAGTTTCGTTTTGCCGGCTCACCAGTCGCAGCCGTAGCGGCCACTACTCCGGAACTCGCGCAGGACGCCGCGCGGGCTATTGTCGTTGAGTACGAAATCTTGCCGCATGTCGTCCGCGCTCAGGACGCAATTAAATCAGAGGCACCGGAAGTTCTGGCCAGGGATCCGAAAAAGCCCGATGAAAAGAACCTGCGCCTGGGGCAAAGAACTGGAGACTTGCAAAAGGTAGAAGCCGCCCTCGCCTCCTCGGAAGACATCGTCGAAGCTGAATACTTCACCCCGCGGATCCATCATGCTTGTCTTGAAACCCACGGAATGGTTGTCGATTATTCCGGCGGCGACTCGGCAACTATTTACGCGACAACGCAGGGAACAATCACGATTCCGGCGGATGCGGCCGAGGCTTTGGGCCTTCCGGAAAGTGCGGTGACCGCGACCGTGCAACACATGGGCGGTGGCTTTGGCTCAAAATTCGGGATTGGCATTGAGGGAATGCTTGCTTGCAAACTCTCGAAACAGACGAAGACACCCGTCAAACTCATGCTGAACCGCTATGACGAGTTCGTGATGGCGGGAAATCGTTCCGGCTCCTGGCAAAAAATCAAAGCGGGCGTTAAGAGCGACGGCACGCTCGCGGCAGTGCAAGCGACACAGTACCGTCTGGGCGGAGTCGGTCCCGGATCACAAGCGGGCCAGCCTTATGCTGTCTATCGCGCGGGAGAATTTTATCGCGAGGTATACGCCCTTCACACCAATGAAGACTCATCGGTCGCGATGCGGGCGCCCGGTCACCCGCAAGCTTCGTTCGCCATGGAATCGTTGCTGGATGAACTCGCAAACAAGATCGGAATGGATCCGGTTGCATTTCGCAAGAAGAACATGCGCGATGAGATCTATCATCGGCAATTGGATCGCGGCGCTCGGGAAATTAATTGGGCCGGACGAAATCCAAAAGCAGGGGGCGGAGCAGGGCCGCTCAAGCGCGGGATGGGCTGCGGCGCGGGCACTTGGGGCGGCGGCGGCAACGATCAGTGCAAAGTGGATGTTACGGTCGGACGCGATGGATCAGTTCTGGTTGCGGTAGGCACTCAGGATCTGGGCACGGGCACGCGGACTTACACGCGCGCGATCGTCGCCGAAGAATTAGGACTACAAATAAAAGATGTAGTCGAGCAGATTGGCAATTCGAAGCTCGGCGCGGCAAATCCGTCGGGTGGCTCGACGACCGCGGCTTCCCTGTCGCCGTCAGTCAAAGATGCGGCCATCAAGACGCGCCTGGCGCTCGCCGAAAGAATGGCGCCGCTATTTGGAAATGCAAAACCCGAAGAGATCGCGTTTTCCGCAGGCAACGTCACAGCCGGCGGGAAATCGCTCTCGTGGAAACAAGCGTGCGCGGCTTTGCCGGCAGCAGGTGTGACTGCTCACGGCGTTTGGCGGCAAGACCTGCAAGCCCGCGGCGTGCATGGCGTCAGCTTTGCTGAAGTTGAAGTGGATGTCGAGACCGGCAAAGTCCGGCCCATCAAAATGGTCCAGGTGCAGGATGGCGGACTGCCCCTCAACCGGCTCACCATGGAAAGTCAGCTTAATGGCGGCATGATTCAATCGCTGGGCATGGCCCTTTGGGAAGGCCGAGTAATGGACTCGAAACTTGGGCTGCAACTCAATCCGGGGTTTGGTGATTACAAATTGCCGGGCTCTCTGGAGATGCCTGAATTTGTTCCCATCATCGATGACGACGACAAACGCGAAGCCGTTATCGGCATCGCCGAAGCGTGCATCATCCCTTCGCTTGGCGCGCTGGCTAATGCGGTCTTCAACGCGTGCGGCGTGCGCGTGCGCGAACTGCCCATCACGCCTGATAAGATCCTAATGGGTCTGACGAGCGAAAGGAGGAGCGCATGAAAGCTTTCGAGTGGATAAGCCCATCGACCCTTGATGACGCCGTTAGTGCTCTCAAGACGGCTCCCGGCTTCGTCGATCCCGATGATGCCGCGCGACCGATCGCCGGCGGCCAGGATCTTTTGACTACGATGAAGGATTACATCACGCGCCCGGCGCGCGTCGTGAATCTGAAAAACATTCGCGGTCTCGACGGGATCGCCGACGACGGCAAGGGCGGATTACGCGTTGGCGCTCTGGTTACGTTGACCCAGCTTGAAGAGCATCCGATTGTGCGCCGCAACTTTCCGGGGCTGTCCGAAGCGGCGCATTCGATTGCTACGCCTCAGATTCGCAATCTTGGTACGGTCGGTGGCAACCTCTGTCAGCGCCCGCGCTGTTGGTACTTTCGTCTGGAAGAAGCAGTCTGTTTGAAGAAAGGCGGATCGGAGTGTTTCGCCGCCACGGGCGAGAATAAGTACAACGCGATCCTCGGCGGTGGGCCATCGTACATTGTTCACCCTTCCGACCTCGCGCCGATGCTCCTGGCCCTGGGCGCCAGCGTCTCAGTGTTGGGCGCCGCCGGCAAACGGATCATTCCGCTCGATAAGTTTTTCACTTTGCCGGCTGAAGGAAACCTGCGGCGCGAGAACGTGCTGAAGAACGACGATCTCATCACTGAAATACATGTACCGGGTTCGAAGTTTGCGGCCCACTCGACTTATCTGAAATTCAAAGAGCGTGACTCGCTCGACTTTGCGATGGCCTCAGTAGCCGCGGCGTTGACGCTGGGCGCAAACAAGACCGTGACTGAAGCCCGTCTGGTGCTGGGCGGCGTGGCGCCGATCCCCTGGCGCGTGCCCCGAGCTGAGGCGGCTTTGATCGGCAAGACGATGAGTGACGAGGTGCTTTTGAACGTGGCCCGGATCGCTCTGGAAGGCGCGAAGCCGCTTGAAAAGAATGCTTACAAAATACCCTTGACTCAGACACTGGTTCGGCGCGCGCTCGCCAGGGCTGCGGAAGTGAAGGCTTAAAGCAGAGGTGACAACTACGATGGCAAATGAAACAAGTCAGCAGGAAAACTCCAGCGAGATCACCACGAGCGTTGTTCCGCAGAGTGCTTTTTGCAGCTCACTGCGCTCGAAGAAGTTTTTTATGGTTGATGCTTTGCCGACCGACGCCTCGCAGTATCTGGATGGCAGCAATCACTGTTGGTGCCGGGTGACTCAACAAGTCATCGGGCCCGACGGCGGCTCGGTTCATCCTGAGTCTTGCACGGCAGGTCGTGACTGCTACCGTTCGGCGTTTGAGGCCTGAGCGTTGTAGACTAAAGCCAAAGCATTTGGAGGTGCGAAGATGAAGAAATTCTGGATGATAATGCTGCTTGGATTCGTTTGCGTGGGCGTCGCGACGTTTAGCTCACAGGCTGAAAACACGACGGTCAAGGGGGACTATGTCGAGGTCCGGACCGCCAGCGTGTTTGCCGGCGCGTGCCATTTCAACGGCGAGGTAACGACGACCGGCCGCGACGCACTGTTGGCCTGGAACGTTACTTCGGGAAAGTGGAACGGAGTGGATCTGACCGGCATGCGCGCGATCGCCGTGGTTAGCTCTGACGACAATCTCTCGAACACTCAAGCCGGTCGCCGCGCTGAACTGATCATCGACAAGTCCGCAACTCACGACCAGTCCGTCGCGATGCTCGACGCGATCAAGAGCAGCTATCGGGATGCCTTTGGTGAAATTGTTTCCGTGCGCACTGCTCCGATCACTTTTAAGCACGAAGGAAAAACGTACGAAGTAAGTTCGCCTGAAGTAGCTATTAACGTCGAGGCGATGCCCAACGATCTGTGCTGCCGCATGCCGAACCTCGTCTGGTACTCCCCGCTGGTGCCTTTAGCTCAACGCAAAGTGGGATACACCGTCAGCGCACTCTATGCAGGCCACACCGTCGGCGATAACTGGGAACGGGCGGGAGAAAACAGCGCCTTCTACGGGAGTTTCACCTTCTGATTTTCACCTGAGCCGAACTCTTTCAGGATTGGCCGACCGTCAGACACGCACACTCCGACATGAACCGTTCCCGACTGCTCGAGATCGATCTACCTAATTAAGAGTTAAATCCTTCGTTTGGACGAGAGACTTGTCCCTCGGCGGCAGAAGTGCCGCGTCTAAACGAGCGAGACGCCCAATTGACGCCATGCAATGTGACGTGAAAGAAGAGATCGACGAAAAGGTCGAGCGACTGAGACGCGTGATGGCTGACGAAGGATTGGCCGGCGTGCTCATCAACACTCAACCAAACTTTGCCTGGTTGTCGGCCGGTGGGAGCAATGGCGTTGACGCAAGCCGTGAGGCGGGCGTGGGCTCGCTGCTCGTCCGGGCCGATGGGCGCAAGTTTGTGCTGGCCAATCGAATCGAGTTGACCCGTTTGCTGACCGAAGAATTGATCGGGCAGGAATACGAACCGATTGATTTTGCCTGGGAGGAAGAAAAAGCAAATCCATCCCTGGCTGCCGATGTCGCGCGTTCCCTGTTGGATAAGCAATTGCCCCTTGGTTCCGACTTGCCTTTGGGATCAGCGGTGCGCGTAGTTGACCAGGCAATCGCGCGAGCCAGATACAAACTAACATCTTCCGAAATGGATCGTTTCAGATTGTTGGGCCGCGAAGCGGGTGAAGCGATCAGCCAAATGGCCCGGTCGCTTACGCCCGGATTATCCGAACGCGAAGCGGCCCGTCGCGCGATCGATTCGCTGGGCCGGATCGGAGCGGATTCCGTCGTCACCCTTGTCGCTGCGGACGAGCGCCTGCGGCGCTTTCGTCATCCGACGCCGACCGACCTCCGTTGGAACCAGACTTTGATGGTGGCCGTCTGCGCGCGGCGGCACGGACTGATCGCCTCGCTTACGCGCATCGTTTGCGCAGGGAAAGTTCCCGAGGATCTCAGCAAACGCATGCGAGCGAGTGCGGGCGTCATGGGCCGGCTCCTGGCAGCTACCAAACCCGGCGCCTCCGGGGCTGAACTATATGAAATTGCCGCGCGTGCTTACGACGATGCGGGTTTCGCCGGTGAAGAACATCTGCATCATCAGGGAGGAGCTGCCGGCTATCGCACCCGTGATTGGGTAGCGCATCCGGCATGCATTGAACGAGTGATAGAAGGACAAGCCTTCGCGTGGAACCCCTCGATCACGGGATCAAAAGTTGAAGAAACCTGCCTCGCTTCACATGAGGGGATCGAAATCATTACGGCAACTCCGGATTGGCCTTCGATTCCGGTCGCTACGGCCGGCGGTTCTGAATACCGCTTGTCCAATGTGTTATCTCTCTGAACGTAGCGTTGACACCTTCCACGACGTGCTTCCCGAACAACCATCGCGCGTTTCAAAAAAAATTGCTTGACAGATCCTTTCTCGGGGAATATTGTTCGCAACTCAAACAATACCGACGAACGGACTGATGCGAAAAATCAATACCCGCGATTTCCACGTTGCCACGCGCACTACCTCGCGCGATATCAACCGGCACATCGCTCTGAACCTGATCCGTGAGCATCAGCCAATTTCGCGTGCCGACCTGGCACGCCGAATGAACCTCACCCGCGGCGTGGTGAGCGTGCTGGTGCATGAATTGATCGCCCAGGACCTGATTCATGAAGGCGCCACAGGCGAGGCGGCACGCGGACGCAAGCCTACTTTCCTGCACATCAGGACACATGATCGGCTCGTGGTGGCCGTCGATGTGCGCTTCACCAGGACCTATCTGATGCTGTGCGATTTCTCCGGCCGGCAACTCGCTATCGAAACCTACGCGACGGTTGTTTCAATCCCGGAATTTGTGAAAGACCTGGCCGCCCGTATCCGCAAACTGCTGAAAAGACAGGGTCCGGGTTTTACTTGCGAGGGCATCGGACTAGTAGTTCCGGGAATGGTCGATCAACGCACGGGAAAAATTCTAAATGCTCCGGCGTTGGGCTGGCGCGATGTGGACATTCGTACAAAGCTGGCCGCGGCGACTGGACTTGCAGTGCATATCGAAAATTCGGGCCGGGCTTCGGCCCTGGCACAGTTGTGGCTCGCTCGCGGCGAAGCGATCGGCGAACATAACTTCGTCTACATCAGCATCTCAGATGGCGTCGGCACCGGCGTCGTCGTAAACGGAGAGTTACTCCGCGGCCGCGATCACATCGCGGGCGAGTTCGGGCACATGCCGCTTAACCTCGACGGTCCACGTTGTATGTGCGGCAACAGTGGGTGCTGGGAGGCTTACACGTCCAATCTCGCTACCGTGTCACGTTATTTTGGTTGGAATTTGTCCAAAGATGGTCCAAAGCGTTTGGAGGACGCAGAGAGAAGCTCTTTCACCGTCCTCGATATGATTTCCCGTGCCCGAGGCGGCGACGCGAAAGCAATGGCGGCGGTACTGACCACCGGACGGTTCCTGGGTTTGGGTATCGCTACTATCATCAACCTCGTCAATCCCGATTGCATTTATCTGGCTGGTGAAATTACTACCGCCTGGAACTTGATCGAGGACACTGTCCGGGAGGCGATGGCGGAGCGGACTTTGACCGAAGCTGCGACCCGTACGCCGATTCGCGTAACTTCAACGCAGGAATATCCACGGTTACGAGGCGCCGCGGCGCTGATAGCCGCCCCGACCTTCGCCGCTCCACGCGTGGCGTGAAGCGTGCGCCTGAAGACCTGGGAGGCGAGCGCTCGGCTCGCTTTCTCAAAGCAGTAGAACCCAAGGGATCGGAGTTTTTTCGTGGGCAGTCAGCCCGGCGCCAGCGCGCGCCGCCTCTTGCCCGCCGTCTTGAATCTACAATTGGAGGTCACTGACATGCGAAGCACAAGCAACTCAAGATTAAACGGTTTGAATGCGGCGAGAATCAGCGCGGTCGTCTTTGTGATGATTTGCGGCAGCTTAAACATTTACGGGCAGACAAATTTCGGCCGAATCTCAGGCACAGTAAAAGACTCAAACGGGGCGGCGCTTCCGAACGCCAACGTCACTATCACCGACCTTGCCAATAACCTGACGCGCACCGCCGCCGCGGACAGCGACGGATTCTACACGGCGACTAACTTGCCCGTCGGCACTTACAGTGTGGCCGCGGAGCGGAATGGTTTCAAACGGGCAAGCCAGTCAGGCGTCGCGGTCACTGCTGATGCCCGCCTCACTGTGGACATCACGCTCGAGCCCGGCCAGGTAACTGAGACGGTACAGATCACAACCATCGCCGGAGAAACTGTTAACACCACATCGGGCGAAGTGGCGCGCGTAGTTGACCAGCGGCAGGTGCAGAACCTGGCATTGAATGGGCGGAACTACATGCAGCTCGTTACCCTGATTCCGGGTGCCGTTATCCTTGACGAGGACCAGTTAGCGCTGACTACGAGTTTGAGTATCAGCCAGGCATCCGTCAACGGCAACCGGCCCAACTACAACAGTCTTTCGGTTGACGGCGGTTTCAACATGGACTCTGGCAGCAATAACAGCCAGGTCAACAACGTCGGCATCGACTTTGTTCAGGAGGTCAAAATTCAGACCTCTAACTTCTCGGCCGAATACGGGCGTAACGCCGGCGCCTCAATCAACATCGTCACGAGGGGCGGCGGCAACAGTTTTCACGGCGCCGCCTTTGAGTTCCTTCGTAACGACAAGCTTGACGCGCGCAACTTCTTCTCGCCGGTAAAAGCAAAACTGCGCTTCAACAATTTCGGTTGGAACTTCAATGGCCCGATCAAGAAGGACAAGTTCTTCTTTTTCGTGGGCCAGGAATACAAACGCATTCGGCAGGATTCGGCGCCGGTGAAACGAAGTTTGCCGAGCCGAGCGGAGAGATTAGGCGACTTCAGTGCTCGCTCCGGGACGCTCAATGTCCCCACCGGCTACACGGCGATCAATCCGGCAACCGGCGCTTCGGTTGCTGCCGGTCAACCAATTCCCGGTCGGAATCTAGCGAATCTAAGGCTCAATGGCGCACCCGTCGTTATTTCGCCGGATGGAAAAGCGATTGCCTCGGTTTACAGCTCGATGGAAAAACTGGCCGTGGCCTATGCCGATACGTCGACTGCCAATAACGCCACGTTCCAACAGCCGGGTCCTTTCGACTGGCGCGAGGACAACGCGCGGCTTGATTACCGCTTCAGTGAAAAGCACACCATCTACGGCCGCTACTTCCATGACTATTACAATTTGATTGATCCCTACGGCACTTTCATCAGTTCACCATTGCCTACGATTCCCTCCAATCGGCTGCGCCCCGGATACAGCGTGCAGCTCTCCTATACCTGGCTCATTCATCCCACCTTAATTAATGAGGCGAAGATCAACTCGACTTGGAATGGCCAGCGCATTCCACCGGTTGGCGAATTTTGGAAGCGGGAGACCTACGGCTTTACCTACCCGCAACTCTTCTCCGGCGGGCGCTACGACAATGGCATTCCGAACACTAGTTTCGCGGGCGGAGCGGCCTATTCGAATTTCAGTGGTCCGGCCGCCTCGTTGGTGTCGCCCACAACCGACATCGCCGTCAGCGACAATCTCACCATGATTCGTGGCAAGCACTCCTTAAAGATGGGAGCGCTGATCGTCCGTAATCGTAAAGACCAGAACGGGCGATCGGGGTATACGGGCAACCTCGCTTTCAACACCAACGCTACCAGGTCGACGGGCAACGCTTTTGCCGATGCGTTACTGGGAAATTTTCGGACCTACAACGAAGCCGACAACGATCCAATGGGATTCTTCCGCTTCAATCAGTACGAGGCTTATGGCACCGATAGCTGGAAGGTAACGCGAAATCTCAGCCTGGAGATTGGCGCGCGCTTCTATCACTATGGGCCAACCTACACTCAGGCAAACAACATGGCGAACTTTGATCCCAGCCGCTACGATCCGAGTCAAGCAGTAACGATTCTGAGTAATGGCAATATCGATCCGACCAAGGGCGGCAATCGCTTCAATGGATTGGTTCGCGCGGGAACTGGTATTCCGGCGAGTGAAGTAGGGCGCGTCAGTACCAGCTCTGCCGTATTGGCGCTGGTCCCTGCGGGAGCGCCGCGTGGTTTTTACAAGCCGGCCAACAAAATAGCGCCGCGCTTTGGCTTTGCCTATGATCCCTGGAGTAATGGTAAGACTTCAATCCGCGGCGGCTTTGGCATGTTCTACGATAAAGTCGAGGGCAACCTGATCTTTTCGCAGGTGAATCTGCCACCGTTTATTAATACTCCTCAGTTTGAGAACGGCAACTTATCAAACGTTTCGGGCGGCACCCCTTCGGCGCTCGCTCCGTTGGCGGGAATCAGTGCAATCGATCCGAACCTGGATATATCCTACTCAATGAACTACAGCATCGGCGTGCAACGGGAGTTGCCACGAGGGTTTTTCGTCGAGGCATCCTACGTAGGCAACCAGGGAAGGCACCTGATCCGGCAACCCGATCTAAATGCGATACCGTTTGACGCTCTGGTCGCGAATG
The DNA here is from genome assembly GCA_033858155.1 of Blastocatellia bacterium. Lineage (GTDB taxonomy): Bacteria > Acidobacteriota > Blastocatellia > Pyrinomonadales > Pyrinomonadaceae > UBA11740. The sequence continues at coordinate 1,728 of JAWVCT010000076.1, read as the reverse complement.
TTGCGCCAGGACCCAACGCCAACCTAAATACTTTGCGTCGCTACAAGGGGTACACCTCGATCGCATATCGTCTCTCGGACGCCACCTCAACTTACAATGGACTGCAGCTATACGCGGTCAAACGCAAGGGTGACCTGGAGCTGACCGCCGCCTATACCTGGTCCAAGAACTTGACGGATACCAGCGGCAACGGTGACGGCTTAGACGTAGGCGAAGATCCATTCAATCGCCACTATAACTATGGCCCGGCATCTTTTGATCGGCGTCACATCTTCGTGACCACATACGACTATCACGTTCCGTTCCTCCGTTCGAAAAAAGGTATTGAGGGGGCGCTGTTGTCGGGATGGGAAGTCAGTGGTATTACGCGTTTCCAAAGCGGCGCGTACTTTACGCCGACGGGCAGCACCGCAATCGGCACCCGCCGGGCAGATTACCTTGGCGGCCCCGTTCTGCTTCCCAATACGGGCCCGGACGGTTGGATCAACCCGGCAGCATTTGCGCCGCCCCCATTGGGCCGTCGTGGCAATGCCCCCGTGGGGATTGTCACGGGCCCCAATCTGCAAACCTGGGATTTCTCGATGCGCAAACAGTTTCGTCTCACCGAACGATTCAACTTGCGTTTTCAGGCGGACATGTTCAACGCCTTCAACCGGGCAAACTTCAGGGCGCCGGACGTGGCTTTCGGGACCCTGACGACAGCGGGCGGTCCTTCAAATGGCGCCTTCGGAAAGATTTCAACGGCCGGACCAGCCCGCAACATTCAGTTTGGCCTGAAACTCAGCTTCTGATCTTTTGCGCGGCCTCGTGATTGCACTCGCTTGCTCAGGCTCTTCATCATTCGGCAACGAACGATGAAGAGCCTGACTGAGTTGGGCGGCAAGCGGGGCCGCCAAACTATAATGAGACGAAAACCAAAATCACCTGGAGGCGCCACAAGATGAGGTTCTTTTTCGTCTGGGTTTTTCTCCTCGCGGCTTTCGGCGGCAGCCACGCTCAGCAAACTGGTTTAATCGCCAACACCGATGGCCGAAAGACCATCAGCCTTGACGGCCAATGGCAAACCATCGTCGACCCCTATGAAACCGGCTACTATGATTATCGTTATCAACCAAGTGCCAACGGCTATTTCAAAGATGCCAAGCCAAAAACCAAAAGTGATTTGATCGAATATGATTTCGACACTTCCGAATCCCTGAATGTGCCGGGAGATTGGAACACTCAACGAGAGCGCCTGCTGCTTTATGAGGGCACCGTCTGGTACAAGAAATCTTTTGATTACCAACGAAAGGAAAACACTCGTCTCTTCGTCTATTTCGGCGCCGCCAACTATTTGGCCGATGTGTATCTCAACGGGGAAAAGATCGGGCGGCATGAGGGAGGGTTCACCCCCTTCAATTTTGAAATAACCAATTGGGTTCGGGAAAGGTCGAATTCCCTGATTGTGAAAGTAGACAACCAGCGCCGGCGCGATGCAGTGCCAACGTCGAACACGGATTGGTGGAACTATGGCGGGCTCACTCGCCAGGTGAAGCTGGTTGAGACCCCGGCCAGTTTCGTGCAGGACTATTTCATTCAACTCCAGAAGGGTTCGCGAAATCAGGTCAACGGCTGGGTAAGACTCAATGGCGCCAGGCTCAATCAAAAAGTAACAGTGCGAATCCCTGAGGCCAGGATCAGCAGGTCCTTCACTACCGATGCGAACGGATATGCACAGATAAGTTTCAA
>JAWVCT010000075.1:0-101421 GCA_033858155.1 Blastocatellia bacterium | reverse complement strand
CGCTCCGCAGCCATCGCGCAATCTGACGCTCAAGCTCAGACCCAGCCTCAGTCTGAAGCTGGTCACCTCGTTCAATTTGAGCCGCGCCTCGGCGTTCCTACTTTTCTGTGGACCTCAGAGCCCGGCTCCGCGCAATCGCTTATGTCATCTGACGGTCAGACGACCGGAGGCAGCGACCCGGAGTCGGCCGCCAGGAGTCATCTCGGAAAATATTCCACTCGATACCGGCTTTCTTCTGAGGATGTCGCCACGGCGCGACTGGCGTCGATTCATGACACCGGCAAGGGTGCGATCATTGTTAAGTTCAAGCAGGAGGTAGCAGGCGTCGAAGTGTTCCGCGATGAGATCAACGTCGTCATGAACAGGAACCTTAAGTTGATTGCGTTGTCGGGTTACTTGACCGGCGCCAATGACGGCGTCGTCACCGCAACCCAGGATTTCAAGCTCGATCCGGCGAATGCTCTGGGGAAGGCGCTCGAGGATCTTACCGGCAGTGCTCTGAATACCTCGACACTGAAAGGCGTCGCGTCAGCAACCAAAGAGCAGGATCCATATCAGCTCTTCACTGCCGACGGCAGCGATACACCAACCTTTTCCTTTACCGAAGAGCCGGCGCGCGTCAAGAAGGTCTATTACCATCTCATCGATGAATACATTCCGGCCTACTATGTCGAAGCCGATGTCCTTGTGCCCTCGAGCGGCGGGAATACTCTGTCGGCTTCCGGTGAAGCGATGCCGATCGAATTGGCTTACTCTTATGTGATTTCAGCGGTTGATGGCCAAATACTCTTCCGCAACAACCTAATGGCCGAGGTAAAGCCTGATCAAAAAGCCACGTCGGGAACCAATCTTCTTGCACCGGGTGGCTTCACCTATCGCGTCTGGGCGGATCCTGTCACGGGCGTTCCTTACGACACCCCTGCCGGCAATGGCGTACATCCAAAGCTAATCGCTTTTCCGGATGGCGCGCAGGCCCCCTTCGTTTCGCCGAATGATGTGACCCTGCCGAATTATCCCTTCAGCCAGAACGATCCTTGGTTGGCGCCCGGCGCGACCGAGACGCACGGCAATAACGCCGACGCATTTCTAAATCTGTTCAGCCCCGACGGGCTCGGCAATCCGGTGACGACGACTCCAACCGAGCCGCCCACGGGTGACTTCCGCGCACAAATAACTGCCGCGGGCGAGTTCCTCAATACACATACCCCTGACGGAAACACGGCTTCGGCCACGGCTCGACAGGGAGCTATTCAGCAACTTTTTTATGACGTCAATTTTCTTCATGATCTTTTCTACGATGCAGGTTTCAATGAAGCAGCGGGAAATGCTCAGACCAACAACTACGGGCGTGGCGGCCTGGGTAACGATTCAATCAAAGCACAAGCCCAGGATTTTCAGTCTTTCAGCAATGCGAACATGTTGACTCCGGCTGACGGCGCACAGCCGCGGATGCGAATGTACGTGTTCCCTTCTCCGACGAGCACGCTCGACATTCAGGCGCCGGAATCGATCGTGGCCAGCCCGAGGATAGGCATCTCGATGTCCGGGCCACAGACCTTCGACATCACCGCAGACATTGTAAAGGCGACGTTTTCAAATAGTCCGTCGTCATGCACCATTACCAACGCGGTCGCTCTGAGCGGCAAGCTGGCGTTGTTCGACTTTGATAACACCGACGGCACCGGCTGCTCGTTCTCGACCCGAATCAGCCGCATTACGGCCACCGGCGCGGTGGCGATGATCATGGCCTACACATCCGGGAATGCGGGTGCGATCGCGAATATCACCGGCTTCGTAACCGCGAACACCAAGCCCGTGTCCACCATTGCATGGAACTCGTCAACGCCGATCAAGACTGAACTCACCGCCGGGAACACGGTTACCGCGCGGCTGCACCGCGCCCCGGACCGAGACGGCACGGTGGACAACCAAATAGTTTTTCATGAATGGGGCCATTACCTTAGTAATCGTTTGATTGGGAATGGTAGCGGTCTGAACACCAACATGGCCGGCGGCATGGGCGAAGGCTGGAGCGACTTTACCGCGATGCTGGCCCTCACTGTGCGAGCGGACGATACCGCCACGCCCAGCAACGCGAATTGGAATGGAGCCTATGCGCTGGCGACTTATGCCACCGGCGCGCCAAGTGGCGTGAACCACTCTTACTACTTTGGCATCCGTCGTTATCCATACTCGACGGACATGACCATCGATCCGCTCACGTTCAAACATGTACAGAACGGCGTAGCTCTTCCCGTCGGCCCGCCGGTGGCGTTTGGCCAGACCGGAACAACTAACTCTGAAGTTCACAACACGGGCGAAGTCTGGGCCAGCATGCTTTGGGAATGTTATGCGTCGCTCTTGCGCGACACGCAAGGTGCGACACCGCGCTTGACCTTTGCTGAAGCTCAGGACCGGATGAAGAACTATCTCGTCGCCTCGTACAAGATGACGCCGGTCTCTCCGACTTTTCTGGAAGCGCGCGACGCCGTACTAGCAGCCGCCTTCGCTTACGATTACGAGGACGGGCGTCTCTTCGGCCAGGCATTCGCCAAGCGCGGCGCGGGAATCAACGCTATCTCTCCAGATCGCTTTTCTGCTACCAACACGGTCGTTACTGAGAGTTTCGAAGCGGCCGGTGCGCTTTCATATGTGAGTTCAACCCTGGATGACAGCGTCGACAACTGCGACGCCGACGGCTATCTCGACAACAGCGAAAAAGGCTTGTTGAAAGTAACGCTCAAGAATAACGGATTTCAGAATCTCTTCAACACGACGGCCACCGTCTCGAGCAACAACGCACACGTTAGTTTCCCGAACGGCCCAACCATCAACTTCGGACCCACGCAACCTGGCCAGAATGTAACTGCCTCACTCGTGGTGGCGGCGAACGGAGTTGCGGGAATCGAAGAATCCAACTTCAGTATCACGTTTCAGGATTCTGGTTCTCCCGCAGTGGCTCCCGTCACGGCTAATTGGGTCGAGCGCCTGAATGTTAATGAAATACCCGCCGCTTCATCAACGGATAGTGTTGAAGCCAAGTCCACCCCCTGGGCGGTGAGCAGTAATCCGGCCTTAGCGATTGGTGCAGCCTTGAAGTGGAGTCGGACTCAGGATGCCGGCACGTCCAATCACGGCTGGTTTGCTCCTAATCCGTTCGTTGGTTCTGATCAGTATCTTACCAGTCCGGTAATGACTGTTGATGGCAGCGGTTCAATGAATCTTCAATTCGATCACAGTTGGGGTTTCGAATTCGATGGCGGCGGCAACTATGACGGTGGCGTCGTAGAAATGAGTGTCAACGGTGGCGCTTACACGGACATCGGCGCGCCGGCCTACAACGGAACGATCTTGAATTACTCCGGTACCGTGAATCCACTCAAGGGCCGGGTCGCGTTTGTCGCAAACAGCGCCGGTACCATTCACACATCTCTTACTCAAGCCATTGCTCCGGGCTCAACGGTCCAGATTCGCTTCCGAGTCGGAAGCGACAGCTCAGTCGGATCAACTGGATGGCGAGTCGACAACATCGCTTTCACCGGCACTGTCGAAACCCCTTTCGCAGTTCTTGTGGCTGAAAGCGTTACTTGTCATCCCACCCCGAATCCAACGCCGGTCATAATCGCTTTCTCCCCGAGCTCTTTGCCCGCGGGCGCCGTCGGTACTCCATATTCGGTGGTGCTGACGCCGTCAGGAGGCACCGGATCTTATTCCTACACCACTACTCCGGTGGTGCTGCCACAAGGATTCGGCAGCAGCGTAGTTAGCGGCAACTTGCAGATCAGCGGCACGCCGACTCAGGCGGGACCGTTGCTGTTCACCGTCAACGCGACCGACAGCGCTTCACATATGAGCAGCGTCAACTTCGCGATTACGATCAATAAGGGAACGCCAACCATCACCTGGAGCAATCCGTCTGATATCGACTATCCGACGGCTCTAAGCGGAACGCAGCTCAACGCCACCGCCAGCGTGCCGGGTGTGTTGACTTACACCCCGCCGGCGACCACGGTGCTCAACGCCGGCAACGCGCAGACTCTATCGGTCAGCTTTGTGCCGACCGACACCACCAACTACAACAATGCTTCGAAGAACGTTTCAATCAATGTTCTGAAGGCAACGCCGACAATCACCTGGAGCGATCCATCTGACATCACCTACCCGACAGCTTTGAGCAGCACGCAACTCAACGCGACTGCGAGCGTGCCAGGTGTCTTTACTTACGCACCGCCGGCGACTGCGGTGCTCAATGCCGGCAATGCTCAAACTCTGTCGGTCAACTTCGTGCCGACCGATACCACCAACTACAGCAATGCTTCGAAGAACGTTTCAATCAATGTTCTGAAGGCAACGCCGACTATTACCTGGAGCAATGCGGCTGACATCACTTACCCGACTGCTCTAAGCGCGACGCAACTCAACGCGACTGCGAGCGTGCCGGGTGTCCTAACTTACACACCGCCTGCGACCTCGGTGCTCAACGCGGGCAACGGCCAAACCCTGTCGGTCAACTTTGTGCCCACCGATGCGACGAACTACAGCAACGCTTCGAAGGACGTTTCTATTAATGTTCTGAAGGCTACGCCGACTATCACCTGGAACAATCCGGCTGACATCACTTACCCGACTGCTTTGAGCAGTACGCAACTGAATGCGGCGGCCAGCGTGCCCGGGGTCTTAACTTACACGCCGCCTGCGACGACGGTCCTCAATGCCGGAAATGCTCAAACTCTGTCGGTCAACTTTGTGCCGACCGACTCAGTTAATTACAGCAATGCTTCGAAGGATGTCTCGATCAACGTATTCAAGGCAACGCCAACTATCACCTGGAGCAATCCGGCTGACATCACGTACCCGACTGCTTTGAGCGGCACGCAACTCAATGCTACGGCCAGCGTGCCAGGTATTTTCACTTACGCGCCGCCTGCGACGACGGTGCTCAATGCGGGCAATGCTCAAACTCTGTCGGTCAACTTTGTGCCGACCGATGCCACGAACTACAACAATGCTTCGAAGAACGCAGCAATCAATGTCCTGAAGGCAAATCAAACGATCGTCTTCGGAGCTTTGAGCAACCGGGCGCTTGGCAGCGCGCCTTTCAACGTCGCGGGTACTTCGACTTCGAATCTGCCGCTGAGATTTACAATCTTCAGTGGCCCGGCAACGATCAATACGGGCGTCGTCACCCTGACGGGCGTAGGAGTGATTACGGTGAGGGCTGTTCAGACTGGAGATGGAAACTACAACGCGGCCATCCCGGTAGACCGGACGTTCACTATCACCAACGCGCCCACTTCGGTTGGCGTCGGCTCAAGCCTGAATCCGTCCATGCTTAGTCAAGCGGTAACTTTCACCGCCACCGTTACCTCGGCGGCGGGAACGCCAACCGGCAGTGTCACCTTCAAGGATGCAGCCAACACCCTGGGAACCATACCGCTCAACGGTTCGGGGATAGCGACGATTAACACGTCACTCTTAACCATCGGGACGCATGCGATCACGGCCGATTACACCGGCGACTCTAACAATCTTCCGGTCACGGGCGCGTTAAGCGGTGGCCAGGTAGTTAACAGTCCGCCCGGTGGTGTGATTCAATTCTCCGCCGCCGGCTATTCCGTCAGCGAGGCAGGCGGCAGCATTGCCATAACCGTATTCCGCACCGGAGACACGACAGCGGCAGCCACGGTCGACTACATCACCGACGATGGCAGTCTTCCCTCGGTCAACGTTCCCTGCTCGACGATTAGCGGGTTAGCGCGTGAGCGATGCGATTTCACTCGCGCAGCGGGCACGCTTCAGTTTGCCCCGGGCCAGGCCGCCAGGACTTTCAACGTCCTCGTGACTGATGACACTTACATAGAAGGAGCGGAGACCTTACAACTACTCCTGAGCAATCCGGGTTCTGGATCGCTTCTCGGCGCGCAGAGCACTGCAACGTTGACCATCAACGACGACGACATCGTGCCGGCCAGTAATCCGATTGATAACGCGGGAACGTTCGTGGAACAGCTTTACCACGACTTCCTCAATCGCACGCCTGATAGCGCCGGTCTAATCTTCTGGACTAACCAGATCACTTCGTGCGGTTCGGATCAGACCTGCATCAGCCAGCGACGCGTAAACGTGGCTGCGGCATTTTTCCTGTCGATCGAATTCCAGCAGACAGGCTATCTGGTCGAACGGCTTTACAAGACTGCGTATGGAAGTTCAACCGGCTCGTCCACGCTCGGCGGCATCCATGCGCTGCCGGTGCCGTCGGTTCGTTTCGCCGAGTTCCTGCCCGACACGCAAAAGATTGGGCAGGGCGTACTCGTCGGACAAGCAGGATGGGAGACCGCGCTGGAAAACAACAAGGTAGCGTTTGGTGACGAGTTTGTGCTCCGCTCCCGGTTCACAACCGCCTACCCGGCGGGAATGAGCGCCGCCACCTTCGTCGACACACTGAATACGAATGCCGGCAATCCGCTGTCGACTTCGGAACGAAATCAGTTGGTCAGCGATCTTAACGGAGCGAGCAAGACCCGGCCTCAGGCTTTACGAGCCATCGCAGAGCATCCGGCCCTGGTCGCCGCTGAATCGAACCGGGCATTTGTCCTGATGCAGTACTTTGGGTTCATGCGACGCAACCCGAACGACCTGCCCGACGCTGATTACACGGGTTACGACTTCTGGCTGACGAAGCTCAATCAGTTCAACGGGAACTTTGTTAACGCTGACATGGTCAAGGGCTTTATTAATTCGGCAGAGTATCGTCAGCGGTTCGGTAATTAGGAAGAGATCGGAGAGTTGTTTGGCGTAGGAGATAAAGCGATCCACGAAATACACGAAGCGAAACCCGTTGTTGTTCACCCGAATTTCGTGTGACTTCGTGGATCGTTTTTTAAAGCTAAAAGCAAGCAGCGAATTCATCAGGACACCATTCGCGCCGTAGTGTCCTGATTCCCCTTTGCGGCTTTCGATTCCACTCTGCGCCTTTGCGCGAAATCCCTCTTCACTCGACTTTGTTTCACGCAAAGGCGCGAAGCAAATACGAAAGGCGCTGAGAAAGACTAAACCAAAACCAGACTCGCTCGACCCGAGAAGGTGACAAGCCGCAGACTGACGCGATAAACTGCTGCTCCGGCTCGTCACCTGAAAACTTGTCACTCTATCGCTCAATCGTACGTCCGATTCTGTTCCGGCTGCCGCCAGAGTCAGTGCATGAGTTCGCTCTGAGTTTCCTTTCCCTCGGTTTGCGCAGCGGCGTCGCGCGACATGTCACTGCCCAAAGATTTCGACGCGAACCGTTTGGCAAGCTGAAGCGTTTCGGACTCGAGTTTCCCAATCCGGTAGGATTGGCGGCAGGCTTTGATAAGAACGGAACGGCGGCGCAGGCCCTGGCAACGCTCGGCTTCGGCTCAATCGAAGTCGGTTCGGTCACGAGCGCACCACAACCCGGGAATCCACGCCCGCGCCTTTTTCGTCTGCCCCTCGATCGCGCGCTCATTAATCGCGCCGGATTTAATAATTGCGGCGCCGCGAAACTGGCCGAACATGTTCGCCGCCGTCGGCCTGATTGCGTGCTGGGCGTGAACATCGGCAAATCCCGTGATGTGCCGATTGACGATGCGATTCCTGATTATCTCAAGAGCTTCGAAGCGGTTTATGAAGTAGCGGACTACCTCGCGATTAATGTCAGCTCACCGAACACGCCTAACTTACGTGAGTTGCAACGGCCGGAAATACTGGCCGACCTACTCAAAAGTTTGCAGCAGAGAAACAACGAACTGGCGCAACGTTATTCTTGTCTGCGGCCAAAACCTCTGCTGTTGAAAATCGCTCCCGACTTATCTGAAGCTGAAATCGAATCCATTGTGGAAGTCGCCACGCGTTTGAAAATCAGTGGACTGATTGCTACCAATACGACAGTTAAGCGCGAAGGCCTTAGAACATCGCCGGCTGACGTCGAAGCCTATGGCGCAGGAGGTCTGAGCGGAGCACCACTGCGTCAACGCTCCAACGAAGTGATTTCGCTGATCTATCGGCTGACTAAGGGCGAGTTGCCGATCATTGGAGTGGGCGGTGTCTTCACGGTTGCGGACGCCTGGGAAAAAATCTGCGCCGGAGCGAGTCTGGTTCAGCTATATACTGGATTCATCTATGAAGGGCCGGGTGTGGCGCGGCAAATCAATGACGGGCTGGCGACGATTCTAGAACAAGAAGGTTTCCAAACGCTGGACGAAGCCGTTGGGTGTAGGGCCGGTATTTGAGATCAGAGTACGGCGGCAAAGATGCGAGGTTTATTTCAATCTAGATTATGAAACGGCTCAGCCGCCTGATGTGCGGAAAGGCTCTGCCTTTCCGGAGGTTTAGAACCAGGACCGGCGAGGCTGCGCCTCGCTCGGCTCTTACGAGGCAAAGCCTCAAAACAGAAGAGAAAGCGTTTCGGAAAGGCAGAGCCTTTCCGCACATCAGGCGGCAAAGGCGCGCTGCAACTTTGCGGCTTACGTTTGAATTCTTCCTATGAACATTAAAGCCAAAGACAAATTAATCGTTGCTCTCGATGTTGACTCGGGCGGCCGTGCCCTCGATTTGTTCGTGGCCTTGCGCGACGTTGTCGGGATGTTCAAGATCGGTTCGCAACTATTTACCGCGGCCGGCCCTGATGTTGTCAGACAGATTATTGCCCGAGGCGGCCGCGTTTTTCTCGACCTGAAATTTCACGACATTCCTAACACCGTCGCCGCTGCCGGCATTGAAGCGACGCGCCTCGGCGTGTCGATCTTCAACGTGCATGCATCGGGTGGCGCTGAAATGATGAAGCAGACTGCTCAAGCCGTGACCGAGATCGCTCACCGCGAAGGGCTCGCCAAACCGAAAGTTATCGCGGTTACAGTCTTGACCAGTCTTGATCAAACGAGCCTGGAAAAGATTGGCTTCACTCTTGACCCGCCTTCTCTGGTTGCCGGATTAGCGCGTGCGGCCGCGGACTGCGGACTTGACGGTGTCGTCGCATCGCCGCGGGAGATAGGATTGATCCGGCAGACAATCTCGAACTCGGACTTCCTGATTGTTACGCCCGGCATTCGCTCGAGCAATGACGCGCACGACGATCAAAAACGCACCCTGACGGCAGTCGAAGCGATTAAAGGCGGTGCGGACTATGTCGTAGTGGGGCGGCCAATCTTGACAGCTCCGGATCCTTCCGCCGCGGCCCAGGCAATCGTGGCAGAGATCGATGAAGCGCTATAACACTCTTCTTAACCCTTCTGAGATCATTGGAACCAAACGAAGCAGAAGGCGTGCAGTTAAAAGGGGTTGTTGCGCCATGCAGCAACTTACCATTATCATTCGAAGGTGCACGCAAAGCTGAAGTTCTCACTAAAACTCGCGCAATTGACCGCCCTACTGGTTTCGCTCACCTGCACCGTCGCAGCTCAGCAAAAGGGCGAAGTGACTCAAGCTCCTTTTAACGAGGCTGCTTACCGGGTCGGCGAACGGCTTACTTACAACGTCGAATATTCGCATTACTCCAGCGCGGCCCACGTCGAACTATTCGTCGCCGCGCGCGGCGCTTTCTTCAATCGCGAGGGAATTCAATTGCGCGCTCACGTCGAAACGGTTGGCGTAGTGAATGCGGCGTTACTCTCGATGAACAACGACTACACGACGTATGTCGACCCGCAGAATGGTCTGCCTTATCACGCCCAGGAGGTCGTGCGCGAAGCCGGCCGCACTTCGGAAGCGGGGCGCGACTATAACCAACCAGCCGGCACCGATGCGATTCCCTCCAAAGTCAGAATGGGAGAGTTTCCGGGCACGCACGACATGCTTTCGGCGCTCTACCGTGTGCGCGCGCTGCCCTTGAGCGACGGCTCAAACTATTTCCTGACGGTGATCCAAGACGGCGACCAGTACAGCGCTGAAGTAAAAGTTGTGGGCAGAGAGCGGCTCAAGACCAATGTAGGTTCGTTCAGTACGATCGTCACGCGGGTGAATGTTAAGTCGCGGGGTTATGACTTGCGCGTCTACTTCAGCGATGACGAGCGGCACGTGCCGGTTTTGATAACCGCGAAGGTGGACTCAGGAGAGATCCGCGCCGAGTTGGCGGCTTCCGAACTGACAGGGCCGGACGCTAGTCAGCCCAGCAGGCCCACCCAGCCAATCGAAACCCGCCCCAAAGAATTACCGGTGAAGCCAAATCCCGGGATAGTGCGAGGAGTCCAACCGCCAGGCGAGAGTACTTCGGTGCTTCCTTTGCAGGACCTTCCCTTTAAGGTTGGCGAACAACTCAGTTACCAGGTTTATCTCTCCAGCTCTCCGCAGCCGGTTGGCACAATATCGTTTACCTTGAAAGCCCGCGGACGATATTTCAATCGCGACGGACTGCTGTTTTCGGTTAGGGCGCAGACGACCGGTGCAGGAGCGCGCGTGTTTCCTGTTAACGATCAAATCAATTCGTATATAGATCCAACGACGCTGCTTCCGTTTCGCACCGAACTGACTCTGTCAGAGGGCAAGTACCGCTATAGTCGCGGCTATAGTCTCGATCAGAATCGCGGCGCCGCCCTGGCTGATAGCAAGGAACGAATCGAGATCCCTGTGGGTACACACGATTTGATCTCCGCTGTTTACGCCATCCGCACTTTCGATCTATGGCCCAAGAAACGCAACGCGATATCAATCATGGCGACGACCCAGCCGCGCACGCTGTTCGTAGAATCGCTGCGCCGGGAAACGATTGAGGTGGGCGGCCAGAAGATTTCGGCGATCATGTTGACTCTGACCACAGACGATCCGCAAAATGATAAGATGCAACTTCGCATGTGGATTGGGGACGACTCGCGTCACCTTCCCTTGCGGATTACGGCCGTGACCCAGCTCGGCACCGTCCGCGCCGATTTGGTAATCGCCCCGGTAACTTCGCAGTAACGACGACCGAATTCCGAGACCAGAGGCAAAAGTTGCGAAGAGGCTTCCTCAATCAACGCATAGTCACGAAGATTTCGTTTTGGACTACAAGCGCATGCATCCTGGTAGCGGTAGTCGCCTGCCTGCTCGCCATTTGGAATTTTGCCGGGACCGATGTGCTGTGGCGGACGGTGGCTACGTGCGCGGTGATTGGCGGCGGTATGATCGCGTTTTATGTAATCAACTCAATCTTCGATCGCCCCTCTGAATAAAGTGTCAGAAGCCCGACCGTCAGAGAGGGCCCCCTCGGTTAATGATCCCGACCCTCACTGATCCCTTCGTGCGAGTAAATCTATGATGATGATAGTGGCCCTCCTTCACGGTCGGGCTTCTGACACTCTTATCCGATATTGACAATCATTTTCAATTTAAGGCATACTGCGACCCTGCCGTTTTTACGGCGTGCTAAGTTCGGTTTATCCGGCCAGGTTCTGATTATGCTTCAGTCTTTCATTATTGTTCTGCGCGAGGGGTTCGAATCCTTTCTGCTCGTCGCCGTCATTTTTTCTTATCTGCGAAAATCCGGTCAGCGCCAACTGGCGCCGGCTGTCTATTGGGCGATCGCTATCGCGCTGGCAGTTAGCGGCGCCCTCGGTTACCTGCTCTTTCAAATGCAGACCGGGCACAGTGATTGGATCGAACAGCATCTCGGGCAGACGATCTCTGGCTTTCTCGGCAACGAAGCGTTGCGCGAAGCCATCCTGGGCCTGATCGCGATCGCGATGGTGGCCTCACTCGTGGTTTACATGTGGCGAGCGGGACCGAAGCTGAAACAGAAGATGGAAGAGCGGCTGGGCGAAGTGTCCGGCCGGCGCTCGGGCTGGGCCGCATATCTGGGAATTTTTCTTTTCACGGTGCTGACGATCAGCCGCGAAGGGATGGAGACTTCGCTGATGCTCTTGCAGGTCCGCAGCCCGCGACTTTTATCGGGCGCCTTGCTCGGCCTGGCGGCAGCGATGGCGATGGCCTGGGCCTGGGGACAGTTCGGACATCTGATTAACGTCAAACGGTTCTTTCAGGTAACCGGAATCTTTCTGCTCTTGTTTATGACCCAGGTCGCCATCTTCACCTTTCACGAGTTTGCCGAAGCCGGCGTCCTGCCCAACAGTGACGCACTGCACGCGGCCACGGAAAAGTTTTCGCCGGATGGACTGTACGGCCAGTGGTTCTCGTTGATTATGGTCGGGGCATGCGCAATCTGGTTGTTGGTCGCGTGGGTAGTCGACCGACTGAGAATAGGCCGGCAAAGGACAATCCGACTGGAGCAGACATAAAGCCATCTCTGCGTAATGAAGAAGAAAAGGGCGGCCCGTTTTGGGTCGCCCTTTTTCTCTTGCTGTCGCGGCCGGGTTTTGGTTCGGCTCGTCGTTACTTCATCTCCCACTCATTAGAAGACCCCAAAACTATTAAGCTGGAACGATGCTGATCCAGTACCACCATTTGCAACTCCACTCGCATATCTAGCTGAGCGACCGAAGCTAAGGCCAGCATCCTTCACATTCCTCATTGCTCTGGTAAAACCATCGTATGGCGATATCGATGGCTTGTCTATCCCCCCTACGCAGTTCGCGCTGGGGTAAATGGTATGGTCGGTCGCACTCTGCCCACAGAGATTAGTCCAGTGCGTGCGAGCATTTAGTGAGACCGTCAAATTGCAACCTAAAGCCGCAGTAGGGTCATTGAGGTTACAAGAATCCGTTGACCACCAATAGTCACTTGAGTCGTAATTACCCTCTGCCGACTGAAAATACAGTCGAAAGTAGGCACCAGTGTCGGACGGATCGCTACCGCGATTCACATACAACGCGCTGGGCGTCCAACTTGAGAGCGCTGTAATGTGGTCCTTGCCTGTCAGCTCTCCGTAGTTCGTATTCAGATAAACCGTATACCAACCCGTAGAAAGCTGATTAAATGTAAACCCGACTCCGGGATTCAAAGACTGTGCTTTGTTGATATCCCACAGCTTTGGCACATCCGGATTGATGTTGAAGACCCGCCAGTTCTTGTTCGAAAGATCTTGCGCGGCTGCGGGAGTAGTGAACGCAAATGTAACCATCAGTGCAAACAGCGATAACAGACCCAGCTTTTTGAAAGTCATTGATTTCTCCTGTTCGTTAAGCGGTGGTTGTAATAACCAATCACCGATTTTTCCATCTAGTGAAAAGGCGGTCAGCTTGGACTGACCGCCTTTAACGGAATTGTGATTACTTGCCATTGCTCACGTAACTGACGCAATCACCCTGGTTTTTGAACTTACGAGGAACGTTGAAGTTCATCCAGCCATCCTTCTTGCACTGGTCCTTGTTTGTTGGAGGACCGACCTGCAGTACTGCTGCACAGGTACTAGGACTTGTCAGGTACGGGAAAAAGTCAACAGCATTGTCAGGGTCAATGACCTTGTCGCCGGTGCCACTGGCGTTGTTAGTACTGGTCGGGCCCGTCGGACTGCCCCACCAGTTGTTTTCCGCGTTCAGTATGCCGGGCACGTAAGCGCCCGTGTCGACCTGAAGACCAGCGACTACATTGCCTTGGATGTTATTGTTGTGGGCGGTGATATTCTTGTTTGGCCCAACTCCATATGGGTCATCAACACTGATCGCGCGTTGGCCTGTCGCAAGCAGATTGCATGTGATCGTGACACCGTCATTGCCACCGAACAGATCGATCGTCGCGTAACTTGTTGAGCCAACACTGGTGTTTCCTGTGATCGAACTGCTGCTCAGTAAGGCAATGAAAAAACCTTCAGATGTGCCCCCAACAAGTTCGTTGTTCGATATGGTGACACCACTGGATGGAGCCTGAACGGTCATGGAGTCGCTTGTTTGGCCACTGAACCTGTTATTGTCGATAACAGCATTATTGAGTCCGAAACTTACTTCAATGCCGCTACCGCTGTTCGGTCCGGGGTTATTGTTGTTCCTGATCCAGTTGAACTGCACTTTGGCCTGAAACGTGCCGGTGTTGTCCAGTTCGATACCCGCGACGTTGTTTTGGACGATGTTGTAGAGTATCTGACTGCCATTGCCTCCACCGAACCCTGGATTCATCCAGATGCCCGCAATCAAACATGGATCGCTCTGAGTCGATCCCTGAACCGTAAAGCCATTCAGCGTTACGTTGTCAGCCGTGATTGCCACTGGCGAACATGAGTTGTCGATGGTCGATTCGGCTCCGGCACGAGTGCGCGCGTCCACATTCGCTTGCGCTCCAAGCAAGGTGAGTGTCCTATTGATGGCAACGGATTCGCTATATAAGCCGGCCGCAACAATAATAGTATCTCCCGAGGAGGCCTTGCCAATCGCGGCGTTAATTGTCTTGCACGGGGTCACCGCCGACATGCAAGTGAACGAGTCATTGCCTGTCGTGGAGTTGACGTACCACGTACCAGCCGCCTGGACTCTTTGTCCGCCGAATATCATCAGCCCCATCGTTAGTGTCAGGGCCAGAGCCGACAAAACGGCTATTTTTTTCAAATTCATTCATTCTCTCCTTTTTGAGTCGATACGTAAGGAAAAAGGCGGTCAGTTGTGCTGACACGCCTTTTCCGCAATTGATTACTTGCCATTGACCGTGTAACTGACGCAATCACCCTGGTTCTTGAACGCCGTGCCGTTGGCGCGGCGGTACGTCATCCAGCCGCCATCTTTACACTGGTTCTTATTCGTCACCACTGAGAAGCACCCGACCGTTGAAGCTGCCGTCAGCCACGGAGTGAAGTTCACAGGCCCCGTGCCATCCACGACATCGCCGGTACCTCCGAAGTTGCCGGCGTTGGTCGGGCCGCTGGCGCTGTTCCACCAGTTATTGGTGGCATTGAAGGTACCCAGACCGAGGTGGCGGAGGCCGGCCGACGTATTTCCCACGAAGTTGTTATTGTGTGCATAGACGTCCATACCCGTGATGTCATTCGCGGGCCGCACCCCGATCCCTACGTAGTTGCTGGTGAACGTATTGCCGGTGATCCGCGCTCCGAAGCCCGCCGAGGGCTCGTAGAAACGAACGCCAGCTCCCCATGTCGCAGAGCCGCCGGCGAGGGGATTAGGATTCGGATTGATGGTGTGATCGAACGTGTTGCCGCACACATCGACATTCGTGCCGTTCGCAAGAAAAACGCAGTAATAAGCCACGTAGGAGAACTGATTACCTGAGATCGTGCCCGAAATATTACTCAGGTTCGTCGCGGGGGCGTCAAGAAGATTCTTCCACACATTGGCTTTGATCGAGGCGACGGTTCCGGTAGTACCGTTCCAGTTCCCGGCGATGAAAAGCCCTTCACACCCTCCGCAATCCACGAGGTCGTGCAGGTAGTTATCTTCAAACGTGAACAAGGCTGGTTGGTAAAAGAACAAGCCATTTACCTGGGCCGTAAAGATGTTGCGAATGATGGTCGGGTTGTGACCCGACGTGTACGAGTCGATCATTGCGCCGGACCCTCCTGAGAAGGTGAACCCGTCGATCGTCACGGGTTCAGTCGTGCTGATCCGGATTGTGGTGCTTCCACCTCCATTGAGTATGGATTCAGTCACCCGGGTCCCACCGTTCGGGCTGATACCGGCGTTGTCACCCTTAATAATCAGTCCCTTATCGACACCGATAGATTCCAGGTACGTACCCGGACAGACCTGGATCGTGTCGCCCGACGAAGCCACGCTGACCGCGGATTGAATGCTTGGGAACACATGAGGACAGGTCCCCGATGTGGCGTTGCCAACGGTGAGTGTGTTTGCGGCGGCGACTGCGCCGGTCGCGAAAATTATCAGGCCTAGCGAAAACGCGAAAGCCAGTGCTCTGAGCACGGCCGATCTATTCATATTCATTGATTTCTCCTCTTCGTTAAGTGGGTGGTCGTTATAAAAACAGACCGGTTGCCGGTGAAGACACTTCAACACCGAGAGAGTTTCACAACTAAAATTTTCCGCGGGTGTCTTTCGGGAGAAGCGGCAAGCGGGCAAGAGAAACGTCTTGGGGGCTTTCGGCTTCGAACACCACACGTACCGTCGGGTTGTCCGCACCCAACCGTCGGTGGAAATACAATTACAGAGCGTGCGTACTCTATACGGCTATGGAAACCATGTCAACGCGGCGCGAAAGTGAAAGTGTCCCACTTCGCCCCGGTATCCTGTAATTCTGAAATTGAGCTTGCACGGTTAGATACTCCCAAACACCGATCAATTCCAGCGCTCGCATCTCGCATTACGAAAAATAGACGATCTTTTCGTAAACGGCTTAGCTGTCAGTGATTTTATGGTTTGGACTATTGGTTCCAAGCGACGAACAAAAGTGTCCGAACGAAAAGCTCTCTCAAACGCCGTCGGCCGTTGAATAGATTCTTGCCAGCTCACGCTTGAGAAGTTTTCCGGTTGGGCCCTTCGGGATGTCTTTCACAATGCGGATCGACTTGGGACACTTATAGTCCGCGAGTCTCTCGGCGCAATAGCTGATGAGCTCGTCTTCCTCAGACTTTGCGCCATCTTTCAGCACCACGAAGGCGGCTACCTCTTCACCATACAGTTCATCCGGAATACCGATCGTCGCCGCGGCCGCCACCGCCGGATGCTGGTAGAGGACTTCGTCGATCTCGCGCGGATAAATATTTTCGCCGCCCCGAATGATCATGTCGGATTTCCGATCGACGATGAAGAAGAAACCGTCGTTGTCGCGATAGCCGATGTCGCCGGTGTGAAACCAGCCATTGCGAAAAGCCAGCGCAGTAGCTGCGGGATTTTTGTAGTAGCCTTTCAAAATATTCTCGCCGCGCAAAACGATCTCGCCCAGTTTCCCGTCGGGAACTTCCCTGTCGTCGTCGTCGAAGACTTTCATTTCATTTCCGATCGGTAAACCACACGAACCGGGACGTCTGCGATCGTCAGGCGGATTGAACGTCGAGCGGCAAGTCGATTCAGAGAGGCCGTAGCCCTCGACCACCGGGCAGTTGAATGTCTCCTCAAATTTCTTCATTACTTCCGCCGGCACGGGCGCAGAGCCGCACATCGCAAAACGAAGCTGTCGCGTCCGTAAACCGTCGGGCACACCCTCCGGGTAAGTGTTCAGCAGCATCGACAACATCGTTGCGACAGATCCAAACGAAGTAATCTGGTAATCGGAGATCGCGTTCCAAAAACGCTTCGCCGAGAACTTGGGGCTAATAACTGTCGAGCCGCCGGCATACAACGCTGACATCGTTGTCACCGACACCGCGTTCATATGAAACAGCGGCATGATGGTCAGCAGCCGATCGCTCGGAGTGAAGTTTAGCCAATCACTTATCTGGCGCGCGTTTGCGATTAGGTTGCCGTGAGTTAGCAAGCAGCCCTTTGGCTTTCCAGTGGTGCCTGAAGTGTAAATGATGATTGCGTCGTCGTCTTTGTTGATACTGAAAGACTGACCTGGAGCGCCGGCATCCTGCCCGCTTTCGTCTGTCTCGCTGGCAAACTCGCGCGTCGCTTCCCTCTCATCGTCAAACGTAATCACCGACCGAAGATGGGGCAGTTGGTTGCGAATCTTTTCGATGGGAGCGTGAAATTCAGAATGCACGAGAATCGCCTTTGTCTCTGAATTGCTCAGCACAAAAGCAATTTCCTGCTCTTTCAAGAGAGAGTTCACTGGCCCGGCCAGCGCGCCCAGACTCCAGCAGGCAAAATAGGCGACGATGTATTCGACGCTGTTCGGCATCAGCAAGCTGACCACATCGCCTTTGGTAATGCCGTGCGAAGCCAGCATGGCAGCCGCTCGCTTCACCGCCCGGTAAAATTCAGAGTAAGTAAACTGTCGGCCGTCGGGCTCAGAAAACAGAAAAACTTTTTCCGGCATGGCGCCAGCTTGCTGTTCCAACAGTTCCCGAAGATTATTCGGAGCGATGCTTGTTTCGTTATCAGACTGGTTGGTCATCGTCAGGATCGTAACTTTGGACGATCTTCGCATACGTGGCAAGCCGGGCTCAAAACTATGGAGTGCGCTGACTTGTCAGCGCTTTGGAAAGCGGCGACTTGTCGCCGCTGATCATATTGGTTAAAGCAATCGACTTTGTCGCGGCTCGATGGCGCTAACAAGTCAGCGCATTTGAAAGCCGCGACTCGTCTCCGCACTCCAAAATAGCGCCGCCGACGCCTCGCTCTGCCGGCTCGCTCAAATCTATTGTATTATGCGTCGGTTCTTCCAATTACTCTTTCGAATAACTGTGCTGACAACCAAAACCACATTCCGCCTGGTGCTCGGCGCCGCACTCCTCTGCCTTTTCGCGTCGGTGACACACGCTCAGGACAACTATGAAATCCAGGTCTATGGATCTGAGACAATTCCTCGCGGCGTGACCATGATCGAGTTGCACAACAACTTCACCGTCAAAGGGTCTACGAAGACTGATGACGGAACGTTGCCGACGAATCACGCCTGGCACGAAACAATCGAGATAACTCACGGATTCAACGAATGGTTCGAAACCGGATTCTATATTTTCACCAGCGCGCGCAATGGCAGCGGTTTGGATTTTGTGGGTACACATATTCGGCCCCGTTTTCGCGTTCCGCCAAAATGGCATTGGCCGGTGGGCGTAAGTCTCTCGCAAGAAATCGGGTACGTACGGCGCAAGTTCTCTGAGGACACCTGGAGCTGGGAGATTCGGCCGATCATCGATAAAGAGATCAAACGGTGGTACGTCGCTTTCAACCCCGCTCTCGAACGCTCTTTGAAGGGACCAGGCACGAAGAAAGGTTTAGAGTTCTCTCCTAATTTCAAAGTCGCTTACTCGCTTACGAAGAAGATAGATGGCGGACTTGAGTATTACGGCGCGCTTGGCCCGCTCAGTGGTTTTGATCCCAAACGCGAACAGCAACATCAGATATTTCCGGCCATCGATCTCAACGTGTCGCCAAAATGGGAATTCAACTTTGGCGTCGGCATCGGACTGACGCGGAGCACCGACCACCTCATCCTGAAGATGATCGTCGGGCGCCGCTTTACCTTTGGGCAGAAGCATTCGCAACCGCCGGCTTCCTCGCCCGAATGATGGCTGCCTAAGTCATACTGATTCCGCGGCAGGGTTCGTGATATATTCAGCCGACAAACGCAGAAACACTACAAAGAAAATTTTTTAGCAGGCAGCCTTGCCCGCCTTGATCGATTGAGATCACGGCACAAGTGCCGCTTCTAAACGGAAACAAAGGTCAAGATCGTAGAATACGAATATGGATATATATCGAAATTTTATCGGCGGCAAGTGGATTGAATCCAACTCATCGAAGACGGTTAACAACATCAACCCCGCTAACACGGACGACATTATCGGCACCGTGCGGCAGGCCACGCGCGAAGAAGCACGCGCGGCCGTCGACGCGGCGAGCGAGGCATTCCAAGGCTGGCGCCGAACGCCTGCGCCTGCGCGCGGCAAGATCGTCGCCAAAGCTGCGCGGTTAATGGAAGAAGCGAAGGAAGAACTCGCCCAAATTCTCACGCGCGAAGAAGGCAAGACTCTTTCCGAATCAAGAGGCGAGCTGCAACGCTCGATCAACGTCGCCGAATTCTGCGCCGGTGAATCGCGGCGGATGAACGGCGAGACCATTCTCTCTGAACTGCCGGCCAACTTTGCTTATACGATCAAACAGCCGCTGGGAGTGGTAGCGTGCGTAACCCCCTGGAACTTTCCAGTTGCAATTCCGGTGTGGAAGATCGCGCCGGCTCTGGTCGCCGGCAACACAGTCGTTTTCAAACCGGCAACACTCACACCGGCTACCGGCGTCCGCATCGTGGAAATCTTCGAAGAAGCGGGAATACCGCCAGGCGTTCTCAATTTGATTCTCGGATCAGGCTCCGAGGCCGGCGATGAAATCATCAATCACCCCGCGGTGAAAGCCATCTCGTTTACCGGGTCGAACGAAGTGGGCATTCGTTTGTACGAACAGGTTTCACGGCGCGGCGCCAAATGCCAGTGCGAAATGGGGGGCAAGAACCCGGTCGTTATCCTGGAAGACGCCGATATGGATCTTACTGTCGAATCAATCGCGCAGGGCGCGTTTGGCTCGTCCGGACAACGCTGCACCGCCACCAGCCGGGCGATAGTAGTTAACGAAGTCGCCGACGAATTCATCAAGAGAATTTCCGAGCGGGCCGGATCAATGCGAATTGGCGACGGCAGCGATCCGAAAACTGAAATGGGTCCGAGCGTGGATGAAAGCCAATTCAAAACCGTGCTCGATTATCTGAACATTGGCCGCGAAGACGGGGCGACTCTGGTTTGCGGCGGCGAACGCGCTACCGGCAACGGCCTCAACAAAGGTTTCTTTGTTCGGCCCACCGTCTTTGATCATGTGACCCCGGAAATGCGCATCGCTCGAGAAGAAATATTCGGACCGGTGCTCTCGGTTTTGCGGGTGAAGGATTTCGACGAAGCCCTGCAGGTCGCGAACGACACAGAGTACGGGCTGTCGTCTTCTATCTTCACAAACGATGCCGCGCGAATCTTTCGCTTCGTCGACGAGATCGAAACGGGCATGACTCACATCAACTCGCCGACAACCGGTGGTGAAGCTCACATCCCTTTTGGCGGAATCAAAGGCACCGGCATCGGCGATCGCGAACAGGGCTCAACCGCTCTCGATTTCTATACTGATTTGAAAGTGGTATACGTCGACTACACTGGTCGCAAGCGTGAGGGGAATCTGTACTAGAGATTAGTCGCCATGGGTAGTACGCTAAAACTCCAACAGTTTTTCTGGATCCTGCTTGAGCAGCTACCGTCGCTCATCACGGTGCTGGGCTGCATAGTCTTTGTCCTGACGCGACGGAAAAAATATCCGAAGGTTGCGCTGCTGGCATTGATTAGCCTTGTCCTGATTTTTCTTGATGGTCCATTTTTCACGGCGATCTTCCTATGGGTCCCCGATCTGTTCCTGAATCGTGACTCGATGACTGCGGAGACGATTCACACGGTCTATTTATTCCTCGGCTTAATCGTCTACACCACATTCGCGATTTCTTTTGTACCCTTGCTGACAGCTATCTTCATACAGCGAGGGCAAGCGCGGTCAAACTAGAAAACCGGCACACGCCTATATGAAACGCTGTCCCGAATGTAACCGAAAGTATGATGACGACACCTTGCGTTTTTGTTTGGACGACGGCAAGTCGCTCGTCATCGATGGCGTAGCTCCAACCAAAGCTGGAGTGACAATGGTTCTTCCCCCACCCGAGGGGAATCAGCCCACGCTGCGTGAAGTCGGTCGTCCTGATGTTCCTCCACCGGCACCCGCCGCGATGGACGAAGCAAGACGTCCGAGTGTGCGCGCGGAACAACTTCCCGTCCGCGAAGTTCAAGGTTCATCCAACCTCAGATCGATAATTGGGATCATCCTGGCGTTGGCCCTGGTCCTAACAGTGGCGGGTCTCCGCCTGTGGGGCTTGACGTTTGGACGACGGTTGCCTTTGCTGCTTCTTTGTTTGGCGGGTCTGGTCCTTGGATTCATTCGCTCAAAGCGGCATCCGAAAGCCTCTTTAATGACAGCGCTCGGGTTGGGGCTTTACCTTCTGGTTTCTTTTGTTTACGCGGGCGTCCTTCATTCCTTACCAAGCCTGGTCCAGAAGATGCAAATGTCCTACACAAGCACAGCGCCCGTGTATATAGTCGCTGCAGTAATAGACGACCTCGGTTATGCAGCGATGATCCTACTCCTGGTCATTGCAGCGTTCACCGGGCGCGGTTTAAAAGTCAATAATTAAGTGAAAGCAAGAAATATGACCTGACCGCCACGTCGCCGCAGTTGGGTGAGGCTGTTGAGATCGGTCTTGCAATGACGATGGGATTGACGGGTATCGTATGATGCGGCTTTGCCGCCCCGATGTGGGGGCGATCTCGTGGATATCGTTTCTTTAGGGACGATATGTTTATAGAACGCGACGACTTCCGCGATTCCTCGCCCCGCTCGGGGCGAGATGTTCATAGCACGCCGGCTTTTTCATCTCTCTCATAGCTCCTTTAGGAGCGGAATGTAAAGTCACATGGCCAACACCTATTCCCAAATCTACATTCAAACTGTCTTCGCAGTTGAAGGCCGGCTTTCCCTGATTCGTCCAGAATTCAAAGAAGACCTCTATAAATACATGACGGGCATCGTCAAGAACCAAGGCCAGAAATTGCTCACAATCAACCGCATGTCGGATCATGTCCATATCTTGATTGGCTTAAGACCGGCAACGGCTCTGGCTGATCTGGTTCGAGAAATCAAAGCCAACTCAACCAATTTCATCAACAAGAATGAGTGGGTTCGGGGAAGATTCAATTGGCAGGAGGGCTACGGCGCATTCTCTTACGGCCATTCACAGTTGGATATGATTATTCGCTACATACAGAATCAGGAGAAGCATCACCGACGGCGATCATTTAAGGATGAATATCTCGCGTGGTTGAAGAAATATGAGATTCCGTTTGAAGACAAGTATGTTTTCAAGTTCATCCAATAACCCGACGGCTCGGTTTGATCCCGACACCAGTTTCGGCGGGTCCGGAGCCCCGTTAGGGCAGAATGTTTATAGCACCCGCCGTCCGTTTCAATCAGTTAGCTCCTTTAGGAGCGCAATATTGAGTCGGTTCACATTGCGCTCCTAAAGGAGCTTTGTCAGTTTGATGGGGCGGTGCTATAAACATCTCGCTCCTGACGGAGCGAAGAGAGGCAGCCCACGATGCCAGTATGTTCACGATGCAGCGCGCAAGTAGGGGTCATCGGCCTACTGAGTTTTAATACTCAAACACAACTCTGCGGCAAGTGCGACAAGGAAATCCGAGGTTATTTCGGCTACTTCAGACGACGCTTTATTGACTTCTGTCAGGATGGAATTCTTTCACCTGAGGAATGGTCCCAACTTCAAGACGTCGCACGTCACTATGACCTTGATTGGCAAGGGGCGTTAGCCTATGTGCGGGGCGATGCTCTTAATTTTATGGAACGGCAATTGGCATTCGCCGCCGCAGACGGGATCATCACGCGGGAGGAAGAAGTTAACATCCGCAATTGGCAACTGGCATTAAATCTACCTCTTGAGTTAGTGAGTCCAATTCTTGAACGCCTGAACTACTTGAGGGCGATTACGCGCATTAGGGAGGGTGATCTACCAGTCATTAAGCCGCAGGTCAGCTTGCATTTGGAATCAGATGAAATATGCCACCTCGACATGGATGCTATTTATCATAGAGTGAATGCTAAGTCGGTCACTTATGTTGAAGGCCGGTTGGTTGGTACCAGCAAGAAGCTCAACTTTCTATCGCCCATGGGAGGTTGGGATATTCAATGGAAGCGGATTATGAGAATTGAACCGAATGGGAGAGGCATTTACGTTGAGCTGTCGACCAAAAAAGGAAATGGACAGTACGACGTCCCCGACGCCACCATCGCCGAAGCAGTGATTGCGACAATCGTAAGAATGAACAAGCGCGAACTAGTGATGTCTGTAGCCGATACGACCCGTACCATTCCTCATCATGTGAAAACGGCCGTCTGGCAACGCGATCAGGGTCGATGCGTTCAATGTGCAGCCGCAAGCTATCTCGAATTCGACCACGACATTCCGTTCAGCAAAGGCGGAGCAAGCACAGTCGGGAATGTTAGACTGCTTTGTCGACGCTGTAACCTAGCTAAAGGAAATCGAATCTAACGAGGCTTTCCGCACATCAGGCGGCAAAGCCGCAAAGAGCCGCTGAACAAACCATCTATGAAAACTCTTATTAAGAACGGCCACATCATCACCGCCACCGACAATTACCACGCCGACATCCTGATCGAAGACGAAGTCATCTCCGTCATCGGCGCCAAGCTCGAAATGGAAGTTGACATAACGATCGACGCCAACGGCAGGCTCGTGATTCCCGGTGGCATCGATCCGCACACGCACATGGAACTGCCATTCGGCGGCACGACGGCGTCCGACGACTTTCGCACCGGCACAATCGCGGCGGCGCATGGCGGCACGACGACGATTATTGACTTTGCGGTTCAGTACAAAGGTGAGTCGCTGTTACAAGGCGTCGACAATTGGCACAAGAAAGCCGAAGGCAAGTGCGCGATTGATTACGGCTTTCATCTGATCACGACCGAGCTCGAGGATCGCCAGATTGAAGAGATGTACACGGTCATGGACGAAGGCGTAACCAGCTTCAAAATGTTCATGGCCTATCCCGGCGTGTTTCTGGTCGATGACGCCACCATCTTCCGCGCGATGTTGGCCGCGGGCCAGCGCGGCGGCTTGATTTGCATGCACGCGGAGAACGGCATCGTCATCAATGAGATCATCAAACACGCTCTGGCCCAGGGCCACACCGCGCCCAAGTATCACGCTTTGACGCGTCCGACGATTGCCGAAGCCGAAGGCGTGCATCGCGCGATCGCGATTGCCGAGATGGCTGAGGCGCCCGTCTATATCGTCCATCTCTCTTGCGCCGACGCGCTGAACCAGGTGCGCGAGGCACGCGATCGAGGCATTCCTGCTTTTGCTGAGACGTGCCCACAGTATCTCTTCCTTTCCATCGATGATTACGGCGAAGGCTTTGACGGCGCGAAGTACGTAATGACACCGCCGCTGCGCGACAAAGCCAACCAGGCTGAGCTTTGGAAAGGTTTGAAGATGGATGACTTGCAAGTCATCTCGACCGACCATTGTCCGTTTTGCATGAAGGAACAGAAGGAGTTGGGCCGTGATGACTTCACCAAGATTCCCAACGGCGCGCCCGGCGTCGAGCATCGCGTGTCGCTCATCTACACCGGCGTGGTTGAGAATCGCATCTCGCTGAATCGCTTTGTCGAGCTTACCTCAACCGCCGCAGCGAAGATGTTCGGACTGTTTCCGAAGAAAGGCACGATCGCCGTCGGCTCTGACGCGGACATCGTAATCTTCGATGAGACGAAAGATCAGACGATCAGCGTGAAGACGCATCATATGAACGTCGACTACAGCGCATACGAAGGCCGGACAATCAAAGGGACGGTTGACACAGTTCTTTCACGCGGCAACGTTGTCATCGATAACGGCGAGTTCAAGGGCAAGTCAGGCGACGGTCAGTTCTTGAAGCGCGGCGAATGCGTGGCTATGTAGAATCGATGGCGATGATGGAGTCAGTACCGGGAGCGGTAGCGACCGGGTCTCACTCACGCGACGGCCGAGATTCTCAAAACTATAACCCGGTCCATACTGCTCCCCGTACTGACCTAATCTCATCTGTTTGGTGGTGTTTCGCTGACAAAAACTCGATCACGAATTCACACGGAACTGCACGAAGAGTAGGCCAGTCTAATCACGATGGTCCCCGATCCTAATCAAAAACCGCATCAATCGAGACAAAAGTGTGCAACCTGCGGACTCGTCAACGCAGGTTCGGACTTATCGTGCCGGCGCTGCGGAAGTCCACTGACCGACGTTGAACCAACCGAACTGCAACCCGGTGCCGAAATCGCAGCAGGACACGGCACGAAGAAGCGCGGTCTGCTTAAGCGGCTGACATGGATCGCCGGCGCAACTCTGCTCGCCCTCACGGTCTTTTACCTATCGCTCCTGATTAGTTCCGATGGGCTGCAACCCGATCAACGGGAAGCGGTGCGGAAAGCGATTGCCGTGCTCGAACAGCGTGGATTCAATCGCGAAGTCTTCATACTCAAACATTTAACGGCCTTTCGCAGCACGGACAATTGGTGGAATCGCTACGTGGGACACCGCGATGCCTATGCGGCCACCAACTTTCCTTTTGAGATGGTCACGTTGTATCCGGAGTTTTTTAGTGTTCCGACTGACGATAACGAGCGCGCGGCGGTGCTGCTGCACGAATCATTTCACTTGATGGGCAGCGGGGAAGAAGCGGCGCTGGGCTCCACCTGGCGAAATAAGCGGCGCTTGGGATGGACGGCCGAGCGGTACAAGCAGACGAGGTTGTGGAATGCGACTGAGCAGCTAACCAAAGCGCAGTTTCCGTACATGTTCCAATGCGGCCCCGACGGACAGTCAGATTGTTTCTGATGGCGACCAAGTCTGTACCGGGAGGAGTAGCGACCGGGTCTCAACCCACGCAACGGTCGAGATCGTCAAGATGCTAACCCAGTCGCTACTATTCCGGGTACTGACCTCATCATCCACGAAATGAAACTCAGACGCTGCTCTGATGGGCCGGAGCTTTTCTTCAGCGATGTTCTAAGGTAAGTTGGCGTCGTCGAGAATTGGAGAAGGTGGATTAATGAAGAGAATATTCTTGCTGGCGTTACTCCTGGTGACCTGCGGACTTTCAGCTATTGCGCAAAGTTCCCAGCCGCCGTCGGCCCCGCAGAAACATCAAATCGTCAGCGCAGCTCAGGCCAATGGTGTGTACCGCTACTATCAAAGCGAGTTTCGGATTCTAGCTCTAGGCCATAACAAGTTAAAGGTACAGTTCGACGGCATTTATATGACGGTGTCGAAGACTCCAAACATGGGGTATGCGATGGGTGAAGCGATCATCGACGGCAACATCGCCACGTTCAAGCCCCCCGATTTCGAACGCTGTGAGATCACGCTGGTATTCCTGCCCGGCAAACTGAAAGTCACACAGGAAGGCTCCGACGCGGATTGCGGTTTTGGCCACAATGTTAATGCGACCGGAACCTATCGCAAGATTCGCGGCGGCAAGCCAAGATTCGAATCGCCTGAAGGTTAGTTGGGTTTAGAGTACCAACCAACTCTACTACGAAGCCGGTCAGATGATGTACATTGATGAAAAATCGCTCGGCAAGTTGCGCGCGGATGTAGGCAGGCTCATTCAGGATTCTATAAACAGACGGGAGTCCCAAAACATGAAGCTGGTTCTCGCGATGCTTTTCATTCTCATCCTTTGCACTTCAGCGGTGCCGCAAGGGACCAAAGTCGTCACCGCCGCTGAAGCAAACGGAACTTATCGTTATCGACGCAACGAAATCAAGATCCTGGCGCTGGGTCATAACAAGCTGCGCATTCGGATGGATCTGACTTATGAATACAAGACCTCATCCGGCCCGATGGCGAATGTCGGAGAGGCCTCAGGAGAGGCCTCAATCGAAAATGACATTGCTGTCTTTCATCCACCGGATACTGAGGACTGCACGATTACCATCAAATTTCTTGGGGGCAATAAGATCAAAGTCTCTGAGGATCGCACTATCAATTGCGGTTTTGGCATGAATGTGAGTTCCGAAGGAACCTATATCAAAATCAAGAGCGGCAAGCCGAAATTTGAATCACCCGAAGGTTAAGCTGGATCTAGAACACGGGAAAGATTACTAACGATTCACACGGAGATGAGCACTCTATGGAGCGTGATACTCTGGCGGACTTCAAAGATCAATGTAAACGTAACCTTCAACGGAGCGTCGAAGAAAGAATCCGCTATGGATTCAATTACGTTTACAAGCCCGTACTCGACGACGCCGAGTGGCGTTCGTTCAACTCAACCGCGGAATATCGGCAGTGGTGTCGCGATAATTTGCCGGAGTACCTTGGCTACGGCGAATTAAGCGACTTGCAGCGACGGGTGCTCGATGAAACGTGAGACTTTCAGCCCGGCCCAGGCGCAACAGGTCGCCGCCGCCTTCGCTAAACATCAAGTTGATTACATGTTCATTGGCAAGAGCGGGGCGATTTTGCTCGGCTATCCTGGCACGACGCAGGACGTCGATGTTTTTCCGCGCAAAGACGATGAGAATGGACGACGGATCGTCACCGCACTAGGCGAGCTCGGTTTTGTAATCGATGGCCTTCTCAAGGATGAGATTGTTCGCGGCAAGGACTTTGTGCAAATCAAGAATGGACCATTCGATATCGACCTCGTATTCGCTCCCGACGGGATCGAGAACTACGACGAAGCTAAAGCACGAATCGATATCTCCAGCGGTTTTCCGGTCGCGAACATCAGCGACATCATTGCGAGCAAGAGAGCCGCGAATCGGCCCCGGGACGCGGTCGAGCTTCCTCTGCTCCGGGCGTTTCGCGAAATGTATGAGAAGAAAGACGCCTAGCAGGCTGCTGAATCACTAATTTGGAGTGCGGCGGCAAGCGTAGCGCGACACCGCTTTGGATTCGTTGACCACGAAAGTGTTAGGAAATCCAAAGCGCCGCCGTGGTCGGCGCACTCCAAATTTGTAGCTCGGGATATCAAACAAGAGTTTTTCAGCACCCTGCTAGCGGATGGCAGACTGGAGTTCCAATTATTGATGAGCAACAGTTCAGAACTGATTGAGTATCCCGACGGACGCGTCGAGCTTAAGCCCGAAGCGTTCGACGAAATAAGTGCGAGTCCGCTCTTCAATCGCGACCTCGCGCCGGTCAAGGTTGCCGATCGCAACTGGACGACCTACAACTATGCCGCGCTATGGATCAGCATGGCGCACTGTATTCCCACTTACATGCTCTCGTCGGGTTTGATCAGCGCGGGCATGAACTGGTGGCAGGCGCTGATCACGATTCTGCTGGGCAACACGATCGTTCTGGCTCCGATCCTGCTCAACTCGCACCCCGGCACCAAGTATGGAATTCCCTTCCCGGTTTTCGCGCGCGCTGCCTATGGCACATATGGATCGAATCTTCCGGCCCTGATGCGCGCGATTGTTGCCTGTGGCTGGTTTGGCATTCAGGCATGGATTGGCGGCGAGGCGCTCAACATTTTGCTGAGTCGAATCCCCGGATGGAACGCTCTGCTCGGTGGCGTCGTCGCTGGTCATACCTGGGGCGAATGGATTTCATTTCTAATATTCTGGGGCCTGAACATATTCATCATTTACCGCGGGATGGATTTGCTGAGAAAGGTCGAGAACTGGGCCGCGCCATTTGTGCTGGTAATGACCGCGCTCTTGCTCGGCTGGGCGATCTGGAAAGCTCACGGCCTCGGTTATCTGCTGACTCAGCAAAGTAAATTTCACAGCATCCGAGAGTTTTGGCCGATCTTCATTCCGTCCTTAACTGGAATGATTGGATTCTGGGCAACGCTGTCGTTGAACATGCCGGACTTCACCCGCTTCGGGCACAGCCAGCGCGAACAGGCCGTCGGGCAGATCGTAGCCTTGCCGACAACGATGACGGTGTTCGCGGCCATGGGAGTAATGATCACATCCGCCGCCGTCGTTATCTATCCCCACATGAAAGCCGACGAGCTGTGGGATCCGATGAAGCTGGTCGGGCAATTCAACCAGGTCGCGGTGGTGGCGGTCTCAATGTTCACCGTCGTCGTCGCGACACTCGCCGTGAACATCGCCGCGAATGTGGTCTCTCCGGCAAACGACTTCGCTAACGCACTTCCGAAATTGATTTCATTTCGCACCGGCGGCCTGATAACCGGCATCGTCGGCATTCTGATGCAGCCATGGCGGCTGCTCGCGGATCCGTCCGGCTACATCTTCACCTGGCTGGTTGGTTACTCGGGCGGACTTGGATCAATCGCCGGAGTTTTGATCGTCGACTACTGGCTGGTACGACACAAGCGTCTCGAGCTTGGCGATCTGTATCGAAGACGCGGAGTCTACACTTATAACGGCGGCTGGAACTGGCGCGCGGTGGTTGCCACGCTTGTCGGCTGCGCACTCGCGTGGGCCGGTCCATTGCTGGCCCGGTTTGGGGTAGTAGTTCCGATCCTGCAAATGTTCTATGATTACGCTTGGTTTGTCGGCTTTGGCGCGGCGGCGGGCGCATATCTATTGTTGATGAAGCTGGCGCCGCCGGAGATCGCGGCCCCGGCTCGAGCGGAATAGACTCTGTACTGACAACTGAGCGAAAACACAGGAGCGAAGATGGCACGAACAGTTAAATGCGGATTGATTCAGGCAAAGAACGCGGCGCCAACTGATGCGTCGATTGAAGAGATCAAACGGCTCAACATCGAAAAGCATGTGGCCATGATTGAAGATGCTGCCAAGCAGGGCGTGCAGATTCTCTGCATGCAGGAAGTTTTCACCACGCCTTACTTCTGTGCCGAGCAGCAGACCCGTTGGTACGAAGCGGTCGAGAAAATCCCTGACGGTTCGACTACAAAGTTGATGCAGGAGCTGGCGAAGCAGAACAGCATGGTAATCATCGTGCCGATTTACGAAGAAGAGATCGCCGGCATCTACTACAACACCGCCGCAGTGATCGATGCCGATGGCAAGTATCTCGGTAAGTACCGCAAGAACCACATCCCGCACGTCAACCCCGGCTTCTGGGAAAAGTTTTATTTTCGTCCGGGGAATCTGGGCTATCCCGCATTCGATACGGCTTACGCGCGCATCGGGGTTTACATTTGCTATGACCGCCACTTTCCCGAAGGCGCGCGCGTGCTGGGATTGAACGGAGCGGAGATCGTTTTTAATCCATCGGCCACCGTCGCCGGACTTTCCGAGTACCTTTGGAAGCTGGAACAACCCGCCCACGCCGTGGCCAACGGTTACTTTGTCGGCGCGATCAATCGCGTCGGTCACGAACTGCCCTGGGACATCGGCGAGTTCTATGGCCAGAGCTACTTCTGCGATCCGCGCGGTCAAATCATTGCGCAAGCTCCGCGGGATCAGGACGCCATCGTGGTCGCCGATCTGAATCTGGATTTGATTCGCGAAGTGCGCAACACCTGGCAATTCTTCCGCGACCGCCGGCCGGATAGCTATGGGCAACTGGTAGCGGATTAGGCGCCTCAACAGTGGAGGATATTTACAATGATTGAGCGCAAGAGAGATTTATTTGCTCTGCTCGCGAGACATCAAGAGCAGTTGAAGCAATTTGGCGTGAAGCGGTGGGGTGTTTTTGGCTCCTTTGTGCGTGGCCAGCAAAGCACTAGCAGCGACGTTGATATCCTGGTTGAGTTTGAGCAAGGCAAAAAGTCATTTGACAACTTCATGCACCTTGCGTTTTTTCTCGAAGAGCAAGTCGGCCGGAGAGTTGAACTCGTGACCCCAGAATCTTTGAGTCCGCATATCGGTCCGCATATTTTGCGCGAGGTTGAATATGCCTCGATCACTAGCTGAATATCTTCAGCACATTCTTGACGAGATCGAGTATCTCAGCAAGACGACACAGAAGACGGACAAAGATACGTTTCTAAATGACGAGACGTTGCAGCGGTCATTCGTGCGCAGTATTGAAATAATTGGCGAGGCAGCAAAGCAAATCCCCGAATCGACGAGAAAGCAATATCCGCAAATCGAATGGCGTAGTATTGCCGGCATGAGGGATCGATTGATTCACAGTTACTTCGGAGTTGATTACGAGATTGTCTGGGACGTAGCCGCAAACAAAGCCGCTCAGCTAGCTGTGGATATCCAACAGGTTCTAGTCGACGAACGCGCTCGAAAGAATGACTGAACGGCAAAGAATTTCTTCCGGCGCAAAGTGGGAGTCGATTGTCGGCTATTCACGCGCAGTCCGCGTCGGCAATCGCATTTACGTCACGGGCACAACGGCACTTGGTGATGACGGTGAGATTGTCGGCATCGGCGATGCTTACGCGCAGAGCGTCCAATGTTTGAAGAACATCGAGAGTGCGCTGCGTCGTCTCGGCGCTGGCCTGGAACACATCGTGCGAACGCGAATGTTCGTCACGGACATTTCGCGTTGGGAAGAATACGGTCGGGCTCACGGCGAGTTTCTTCGTGACGTGATGCCGGCCACAACCATGGTAGAAGTAAGCGCATTAATTGATAAACGGATGCTGATCGAGATCGAAGCGGACGCTGAGTTGTAATCACTTTGCGGCAGATTTAGAAGCGACCGACCGCCTGATTCGTCGGGCAGTAGCCCGACTCTAAACAATAAAGCTAGGAGTCATAATGGATCTCTCAATCACAGTTAACGGCATTAAGTTTCCCAACCCGTTCTTGCTCGGTTCCGGCCCTCCGGGAACCAACGCCCGCGTTATCGCAAAGTCATACGACGCCGGCTGGGGCGGCGCGGTCGCCAAGACCGTCAGTCTTGAATCTAGCAAGGTCGTCAACGTCGTGCCGCGTTACGGCAAACTGCGCTCACGGAGTAACGGCGATGTGATCGGCTTCCAGAACATCGAGCTGATCTCAGACCGCCCGATTGAAACCTGGCTCGAAGAATTTCGTCAGATCAAGAAAGACTATCCCGAACACGTTTTGATCGCTTCCATCATGGAAGAGTACGACAAGGAACGCTGGCAGGAACTGACTCGCATGGTGCAGAACACCGGCGTCGATGCGTTCGAACTGAATTTTTCCTGCCCGCATGGAATGACTGAACGCAAGATGGGCTCAGAGATGGGCGAGCATCCCGACCTCACCCAGGAAGTGACCGGTTGGGTTACCGAGGTGGCGAAGATTCCTGTCTGGGCAAAGATGACGCCCAACATTACTAACATCAAAGAACCCGCCTCGGCCGCGGTGCGCGGCGGCGCGAATGGCATTTCCGCCATCAACACGATCCTTTCTGTCATCGGCGTAAACCTCGACACTCTGCGCCCGATGCCTACGGTCGAAGGCTATACGGTCCCCGGCGGTTATTCATCGCAGGCAGTAAAGCCGATCGCCTTGCGCATGGTCAGTCAACTGGCGCTGTCCCTGCCAAAGGAAGTTTCGATCAGCGGGATCGGCGGCGTTGAGACTGCGCATGACGCGATAGAGTTTATGTTGCTGGGCGCCTCGACCGTGCAGATTTGTACCGGCGTTATGCTCAAAGGCGTGAAGATGGTCGACGAACTTCAGGAAGGGCTGGCAAAATTCATGACCGACAAGGGCTTCAACTCAGTGCAGGAGATTGTCGGGAAAAGCTTGCCCTACTTCTCGACTCACATGGATCTGGTAAGTCGCATGAAAGAAGCCAAGCGTCACAAGGCCGGCGAAGCTTCCCGCGATAACGAGTGGGCCCAGAAGGACATTACCGAGAAGACCGCAGAACTTACTTCAAACTGAAGGCTGCGCCTTACCGACAGGCAGGCAACTCAAACTATGACCATCTGAGTCCGCGTTAGAATGTCACGACTGTGATGACAAGAACGCATTTTTTTAAACCGGTTCTCGCGACCATTTTGCGTGATCGCAGAAATGCTCTTGTGATTTCCAGTATCGCTTTGGTGCAATTAGCGCTGGGATTTGTAGGAGTTCCCGGTTGGCAGTGTCCTATCTTTCACGCTCTTGGAGTCCCCTGTCCCGGTTGTGGGTTGACGCGCGCGACGGTTTCTCTTTTTCACGGCGACTTCAAGCACTCTATCGCACTACACGCATTTGCTC
The DNA here is from genome assembly GCA_033858155.1 of Blastocatellia bacterium. Lineage (GTDB taxonomy): Bacteria > Acidobacteriota > Blastocatellia > Pyrinomonadales > Pyrinomonadaceae > UBA11740. The sequence continues at coordinate 68,290 of JAWVCT010000075.1, read as the reverse complement.
CGATCTTTCTGTTCGCGTTTGCAGTGATTGCCTGCTCAGCGGTTGTTCCGCAACGATGGAGAGCGCGCCTCGCTCTTCGAACCGAATTGATAGAACGATACACAGGAATTACTGGCTTACTCTTAATCGGGCTGATCCTCTATTGGCTCGCTCGATTGCTGATCTTACGGTCCGGATTTGTGGGCTTGATTCAAGGGTAATAACTGCTTTGCAACCAACTCAACTGGAGGACAACCAAAATGTTAGGCTTGCTTGGGCTAGTGATGTGGCTGGGCTGTATCGTCTGTTTCGTGATTGTGCTGATCAAGCTTTTTCAAACGGATGGAGCGCTGATGGGGATCCTGGGGCTCATTTGTGCGCTCTACACTTTCATTTGGGGCTGGCTTAATGCCTCAAAACTGAACCTTCGCAATATCATGATGATCTGGACGCTGCTGATAATCTTATCGATTATTATCAATGTTGCTGGTGGCGGATTCCACTACTCATATGGAAGTCCGACGCCATAGCCTTTTTGGATCCAGGTTCTAAACCGCATTTCATAGACGACAATTTCGGCCGCTCAGCGGAGCCGTAATCTTGTGTGCCTTCATCCGCGCCAGGATGAGGAACTGCCACCGACTGAGCCCTAATAAAACTCCGCCACGACCGGCGCGTGATCCGACGGCCGCTCCCATTTGCGCGGTTCTTTGTCGATTACCGTACTCAGGCTGCGCGCCGCCAGCGGCGCCGAAACCCAGATGTGATCGATGCGCAGTCCCAGGTTGCGACGAAAAGCGCCGGCGCGATAATCCCACCATGAGTAATGACCGCCTTCTTCGGTATGCTGTCGAAACGCATCCGTGAATCCCCAGTCCTTGATGTGCTGCAGCGCAGCTCGTTCCGGCTCGCTACAGAGAATGCGGTTCTGCCACAAACGCGGGTCGTGCACATCACGATCTTCGGGTGCGACGTTAAAATCACCACAGAGCAGCACCGGAGTATTTGTGTCGTAACTCTCGTCAAGGAAACTGCGCAGCCGGCCCATCCACTCGAGCTTGAACTGATATTTTTCCGAGCCAACCGACTGGCCGTTGGGAATGTAGACATTGACGATCCGCACGCCGGCGATATCCGCGACGAGCAGGCGCGACTGGCTGGTGGGATCGTCGTTGGTGTAGCCGCGCCGAACACTGGCGCACCCGGACTTCGAAATGATCGCCACGCCGTTGTAACTCCGCTGGCCGAAGCTGACGGAGTCGTAACCCAGCGCTTTTAGTTCGAGCGTGGGAAACTTATCGTCAGTACACTTTGTTTCCTGAATGCATAGGACATCCGGTTGCTGGGCTTCAAGCCAACGCGTAACGTGAGGCAACCTCGCGAGAATCGAATTAACATTCCAGGTGGCAATTTTCATTTTGTAGCGCAACTTGTTAAGTTGCGACCGCGCAAGTTAACAACTTGCGCCACATCAAAGCGAGGCAATCAGTCCCGCCAGCAGCGCGCCACGCAGCGCGATGTTATCTACGATCACATGCTCGTGCGAAGCGTGCGCGCCATCGCCTTCTATCCCCAGGCCGTCGAGCACGGGAGTGCCCAGCGCACCCACAAAGTTTCCGTCTGAAGCGCCGCCAACACTGGCTTCCCCTAAGTCAAAATCGAGCATGTGGGCGATTTGCCGGGCCTGCTCGTAGAGCTTGATTACCTTCTCAGTGCGTTCCAACGGGGGCCGATTGATGCCGCCGGAAAAGATCGCCTGGGCGCGTTCGTCGAAAGGCTTCAGACTCAGAATCGCATTCTCAATCCGGCTCCCCTCGGCGGCCGAACTAAAGCGCACATCAATCTCGGCGCGCGCTTCGGCCGGCACGACATTCGAATGCGTGCCTCCCTGCACGACGGTAACCGTGACGGTCGTGCCGGCGTCCGGATTGTTCAGATTGGTCAGCCGAATTGTTTGCCGGGCCAATTCAAGCACGGCGCTGATCCCCTTCTCGGGTTCGAGACCCGCATGGGCTGCGCGCCCGTGGACCTCAAGCGCGAAGATTCCCGTTCCTTTCCTCGCCGTCTTTACCCGACCACCGCTTGCCGGCGGCTCAAGCACCAGCACCGCGCGAGCATGCTTTGCTTCCTCTTCCACCAGCGCGCGACCGCTCGGACTGCCGCTCTCTTCGTCGCAAGTCAGCAGAATGGTGACGGGCGATTTTGGTAAGGCGTTCGTCGCTTCGCAAGCCCGCAGGACTTCGAGAGCCAGAGCACAGTTGGCTTTCATGTCGAAGATTCCGGGGCCATAAATGCGATTCCCGTCGGTGCGCCACGGGTGTTCCTTAATCGCGCCGCGAGGATGCACCGTGTCCGTATGCCCAAGAAGTACGATCGGCGCCGCATCATCCTTTCCCGCGAATGCGCTTATGCGCACGTGCTCGCCAAACTCCTCGCTCGTTATGCGCTCGACCGAACTCACCGCGCTAATGCTGCCGGCGGCGCTCGCTACTAAAGATACGACGTCGCTGCTGCCGTCCTTGTCGCCCGAAGGCGATTCTGTTTCCACCAGAGCACACGTCAAGGCCAGCAATTCGTGCTGGCGCGCGATGAAATGATCTCGGAAGGCGGTGACTTGTGCAGCCGTCAATTGATTGGGCATTTGTTATTCAACTCGTGATTCGTTCAGTCCTTACCGTGAGGCGATCAATTCGTGATTGATTTACCTCAAAACCAATTCCGGGCCCCGCGGGCGCCGTAATCGTTCCGCGCGATGAAACCATCACCGGCGGCTCGATTATGTCCTCTTCCCAATAACGCGAACTCGCCGAGACATCGCCGGGCAGCGTGAAGCCGGCTAAGGTAGCCATCGCAATATTGTGGGCGCGGCCAATGCCTGATTCCAACATGCCGCCGCACCAGACCGGTATTCCGCGTTCGCGACACTCCGCTTCGAGACGTTTGGCTTCAGCATGACCACCGACGCGCCCCAACTTTGCGTTGATAATCCGACAAGCTCCGAGGTCGATCGCATGCCGCGCATCCTCGGCCGAATGAATCGACTCATCAAGGCATACCGGCGTTTTGATCTGCTTCTGCAATTCAGCATGATCGAACATGTCATCATGTGCCAGCGGCTGCTCGATCATCATCAGGTTAAAGTCGTCGAGAGCCTGAAAGAGTTCTACATCATTCAGCGTGTAAGCTGAATTCGCGTCACCCATCAAAAGAATCTCGGGGTAACGTTCCCGCACTTTCCTTAACACCGTGAGGTCCCATCCAGGCTTAATTTTGATCTTGATTCGCTGATAGCCGGCGGCCAATTCTCTTTCGATTTTCTCCAGCAGTTTCTCGGGCGATTCCTGAATGCCGATCGAAACGCCGCAGGCGATCTCTTCATTGACTCCGCCCAGATACTTCCATAGCGGAATGCCCGCGCGTTTGCTTTCCAGGTCCCAGCACGCAGTCTCGATCGCCGCTTTGGCCATGCGGTTACCGCGCACCTTTTTCATTAACACGCCCACGTCGGCGGCCTCTTCAACCTGCTGACAGACAACCAAGGGCGCCAGAAATTCTTTCAACGTGGGCCAGGCCGTTTCGGTCCACTCTTCGCAATAGAAAGGGCCTTCGCCCGCGGTGCATTCACCCCAGCCTTCGGCCCCGTCCTTATCCATTACGCGAACCAGAATGATCCGGCGTTCCGTGGTGCGGCCAAAACTCGTCTCAAAGAAATGAATGAGTGGCAGACGAATCTCTAGAAGTTCAAGCGAAGATATGATCACGAATCAGGAGCTCCCGCAATACTGGTAGAAGCTCATTATGCATTCAGCGTCGCTGATTGTCAGCCGTTAAGGAGACTAGATCGCGAGAGATGCCCAAAGGCCACCATCTCTTGTCAGGCGATTCGCATTTGAAGTCTGCCCGTCAACTGCGCCTGGGGCTCTGGTCAGAATGCGAATTAACCTGGTTTTCATTTGACCTGTGCAAACTTTTTCACTACACTGCCCATCTTCCTTGAGGAGACCTGTTTGGCAAGTGCAAAAATCTTGCTTCCGAGCTAATTCCAGGCGGTAACTGTTTTCCAGTCGATTTGCTTACCAAAACAACTAGCGCCCTATCAGTTTAGTGAGAGGAAATTCCCCTATGTCTAAGTCTAAGTTGACAACACTACAACGCGTCATTCTATCGATAGCTATCGCCGTCTCGGCGACTTATTTTTTAGTCACCATTATCGGAGTTCGCGGCGCGGGCAATCCGAGCGTTGTCGTTAACAAGTATTTCAACAACGGCACCGCCGACATAGTCGAGTTACTTGTCATTCAAAACAATTTGGATATGCGGGGAATGATCCTCAAAGATTTTTCCGCCAACATGGTGAACGACGGTGGCGGCAAAATTCAATTTAGCAACAACGCTCTGTGGACCAGCGTACCTGCCGGGACGCTCATTGTTCTAAGAAATGGCAGCAGCGCGGCCACCGACACCACGGTCGGCGGTGGCGACTATAATTTAGATATCGGTCTGCAAAACGCGACCTACTTTACTAGTGCCGGCGGATCCTTCGATATTGCCGCCATTGAAGAAGTGATGATTAAGGCTGCCGGCAGCGGCGCCGCCGGGGTGACCGGAAGCATTCATGCTTTGGCGGGAGGCACGGCCGGCGCACAGTTCACCTCGACCGCAGTACCTAAGCTGATCGCGACAGGCCAGTCGGCAACGGGCCAGTTCGTTTTTGCGAACAATAGCACTCAGAGTATCAACGACTTTGACGGAACGGATGCGACCGGGGCGGCGACCGGATTGACCTTCGGAGCCGGAAACAACGCGAACAATACTGCATACATAAACTCTCTGCGCGGCGTCACTTCAACGGCTCCTTCGGGTACGGGCACGGCAAGTCCGAACTCTCTATTACCGGGTGCTTCCACTCTATTAACTGTCAACGTTACGCCGGGCACAAACCCAACGAGCACGGGTTTAGCCGTTACGGCAGATCTTTCATCGATTGGCGGATCGGCAAGTCAGGCATTTTCGGGCAGCGGCAATACATTCACGTTCACCGCCACGGTAGCCAACGGAACTAATGGCGGCAACAAGAGTTTGCCCTTTACGATCACTGAAACAAACGGTTTGGGGCGTACGGGCAGCGGCTTGATCTCTCTGACCGTTCTTGCTTCAACCAATCCAAGCGGCACGGGAACAGCAAATCCCACCTCTGTCTTTCAGGGCAATTCTACGCTCCTGACGGTCAACGTAACTCCGGGAACAAATCCAACGAGTACAGGTCTGGCGGTAGTAGCCGATCTTTCATCAATTGGCGGATCAGCCAGCCAGTCGTTTGCGGGTAGCGGTAATACCTTCACGTTCACAGCGACAGTTAGTGTGAGCACTGCCCCAGGATCCAAGACACTTCCTTTCACCATTACGGATGCCCAATCACGGTCAGGTGCAGGCTCAATCAGTCTTACGGTTCAGACACCACCGGTAACAAACAACGTCGTCATCAGTCAGGTGTACGGCGGCGGTGGTAACACCGGTTCCACTCTTACGAACGATTACATCGAACTTATTAACCACAGCAGTTCGCCGGTTAACTTGAGCGGTTGGTCAGTACAGGCCTTCGTCACTCCGCAAGTTGGGACCCCAGCCTGGCAAGTTACTCCGCTTACGAATTTTACGCTCCTGCCTGGTCAGTATTATCTGGTCCAGGAGTCGCAGGGAGCGGGAGGCACGGATGCCCTGCCTACCCCCGACGCGATTGGAACTATTCCGGTAAGCTCCTCATCGACGAAAGTTGCGTTAGTAAACAACACCACGTTAATAACGGCAGCTTGTCCCAATGCAGGGATAGTCGATCTAGTCGGCTATGGTCCGACGGATTGTTTTGAAGGTTCGGGCACAGCGCCCCTGCTTTCAAACACCACGGCGGCGATCAGATTAAACGGTGGCTGCTTTGACACTAACGACAACTCCGTCGACTTCGTCACGGGTGCACCTAGTCCGCGCAATACTTCGTCAGCCACACACGATTGCACAGGTCTCTCCGCCACCGGGTCGGCGAACCCGGGCACAGTTCTGCAAGGCACCTCGACCACTCTGACCGTCCACGTGGCCCCGGCTCAGAACCCGGACAGCAGCGGCCTGACCGTAACCGCCGATCTCTCTTTAATAGGAGGATCAGCGAGCCAGCCATTCAGTGGCTCAGGAACGACCTTCAATTTCGTTGCTACTGTGCCGGCAAATAACCCCTCGGGAATGAAGTCCCTGCCGGTCACTGTGGCGGATGGACAGGGTCGCACTGGCAATACAAGTATTCTGGTGAGCGTGCTATCGACCACTCCGGAGCACGTTACTATCAGTCAGGTATACGGTGGTGGTGGCAATGCTGGCGCTACTTATCAGAACGACTACGTCGAGCTCTATAACCCAACCGCGGCGACAATCACCATGACCGGCTGGTCGCTGCAATACGCAGCGGCTACCGGCACCAGCTTTGCAGGCAAACAAGTGCTCGGCGGGACAATCGATCCGGGCCATTACTATTTGGTCAGTCTTGCCTCACAAGGTCCAGTCGGAGCTCTGCTGCCTCCGGCGAGCGTCAGTGGCACCGACATAAATATGGCCGGCGCGGCCGGCAAGATCGTACTCGTGAGCAACTCTGACACCCTCAGCGGCGCGTGCCCGCTCGGGACTGATCCGGACATCGTCGATTTTGTTGGTTACGGAACGACGGCAAATTGTCACGAAGGAACCGCCAACGCACCGGCGCCGAGCAATACGACGGCGATCTTTAGAAAGACGGGCGGCGGTACCGATACCGATCAAAACGGCAACGACTTTGTTGTGGGAGCTCCGAACCCGCGCAGCACTACGCCGGTAGTTGAGTTTGGGCCGTCGGTTGCCGGCACAGACCCAAGCACCAACGACACAATTGCGCCCTATGATTCAAGCATAACGGCAGACTTCAGCGAACCCGTTGATGCAGTCGGCGTGTGGTACAACGTCACTTGCACAATAACCGGTTTGCACAATATTGGTACGGTCGCGCACAGCGCTGATTTTAAGACGTGGGCCTTTACACCAAACACGACCTTCCAGTTTGGTGAGCAATGCACCGCCACGATTTACAAGAACCAGATTCACGATCAGGACACGGACGACAGCGGTCCTAATACCGACACACTGTCTGCCGACTATGTGTGGTCGTTCACGGTAGTCGGCGCCGGCCAGGCTGCGCCGTATCCGCCCAGCGTGCACCTGACCATGGGCAATCCCAGCAACGCCGTTGCGGATGTCAGTCAGCCACTAAACTACCTGATGATGAAACCCACGTACGCGGTCTCTTACAATCGCGACAAGGGAACGCCGAATTGGGTGAGCTGGCATCTCGATCCCTCCTGGTACGGCACCCTGGTGCGCGTCGACACGTTCCGACCCGACCCCGCGGTTGACCCCAGTTGGTATCGCGTGCAGGCTTTTGATTATTCCGGTAGCGGCTTTGATCGCGGACACATGACGCCGAATGCCGATCGCGATAACCAGAATCGCATTCCGATCAATCAGGAAACGTACCTGATGTCGAATATGGTTCCGCAGGCGCCTGATAACAATCAGGGCCCATGGGCCAATCTTGAGGGTGATCTGCGAACGCTGGCGGACGCCGGCAATGAACTTTATATCGTCTCCGGACCATTGGGCGTCGGCGGCATCGGCAGCGCCAGCGGCAACACCGTAAATACCATCGCGAACGGACACGTTACGGTCCCGGCTTATACGTGGAAAGTTGTGCTGGTTCTGCCAAGTGGCAGTGGTGACGACATCTCGCGCGTTACATGTTCCACCAGGACAATTGCGGTTCTGATGCCTAATACTCAGGGAATTAGAAACACTCCGTGGCAGAACTTTCTGACTACCGTGGATGTGATTGAACACGCGACCGGGTATGACCTGTACTCGAATCTGCCGCCTGCGGTTCAGGCCTGCGTCGAGGCCGGTACTAACGGAGTTAACCCTCCGGGCACGGCCGATCAATCTGCGTCGACCCAGGAATACACTCCTGTGACGATCACCCTGCAAGCTTTGCGGTCTAACACCAACACGCTTGCCTTTTCGGTTGTGAACGGACCGGCGCATGGCTCGCTGGGAAGCATGGGAGCAACTTCGTGCACTGGCGGCAGTTGCACCGCAACTGTTTCCTACACCCCTGGCCCAAACTACAACGGGCCAGATAGCTTCACCTTCAAGGCCAGCGACGGAAGCATAAACTCGAACGTGTCGACTGTAAGTATCACGGTTAGCAAGGCCACCGCCACGATTAACGTTAGCGGCTACACGGGAGTCTATGACGGCAATGCGCACGGCGCCACTGGCTCGGCAACCGGCGTCAATGGCGAAGACCTGACTAGCCTGCTGGATTTTGGAGCGAGCTTTACTAACGTTTCCGGCGGCACCGCCCACTGGACCTTCGCCGGTAACGAAAACTACTTACCGAGCAGTGGCGATGCAACGGTCACGATTACCAAGGCTCCGTCTACGACTACGGTAACCTGTCCCGCCAGCCAAACCTACACGGGTTCTGCAATTGAACCGTGTACCGCTTCGTACTCTGGTGCGGGAGGACTCAGCGGTTCGTTGACGCCAATCTATTCGAACAACGTCAACGTCGGTTCGCCGACTGCCAGCGCGTCCTTTGGTGGTGACGCCAATCATGACGGCAGCACCGGCAACGGCGCCTTCACGATCACTAAGGCTTCAACGACGATAACGGTAATCTGCCCTGCCAGCGAAACCTACACGGGTTCGGCTTTTGAGCCATGTACCGCTTCGTATTCCGGCGCGGCAGGACTCAGCGGATCCTTAACGCCGATCTATGAGAACAACATCAACGCGGGTTCGGCGACGGCCAGCGCGACGTTCGGTGGTGACGCCAATCACGACGGCAGCACCGGCAGCGGCGGCTTCACGATCGCCAAGGCTTCAACGACGACAACGGTGATCTGCCCCGCCAGCCAAACCTACACAGGTTCGGCGATTGAACCATGTACTGGTTCATACTCCGGTGCGGGAGGACTGAGTGGGTCCTTGACGCCGGTATATAGCACCAACATTAACGCTGGTTCGGCGACGGCCAGTGCTACGTTCGGTGGTGACACCAACCATGAAAGCAGCACCGGCAACGGCGGCTTCACGATAACCAAGGCTTCAACAACCACGACAGTGAACTGTCCAACGAGCGTCACCTACACCGGTGCGGCACTGACTCCATGTTCGGTAACAGTGACGGGTGCGAACCTGAACCTGACTCCGGGCGCCAGCTACGCGAACAACATCAACGTGGGCACGGCCACCGCGAGCTACACTTACGCCGGTGACTCGAATCACGAAGGCAGTAGTGACTCGAAGACCTTCGCGATCACCAGGGCAAATGCGACGATCAGCGTCACGCCCTACAATGTGACGTACGATGGACACTCGCACACGGCCGAGGGTACGGCAACAGGCGTTAACGGCGAGAGCCTAAGCGGTCTGGACTTGAGCGGGACGACGCATACAAATGCCGGGACATACAACGGCGACGGCTGGACCTTTACCGACGCCACTGGCAACTACAACAACGTCAGCGGAACGGTGAACGACAGTATCTCTCAGACCAACGCCGCAATCACGGTCGACGGGTACACCGGCGTCTATGATGGCGCGGCGCATGGAGCTACAGGCTCGGCAACAGGCGTCAACGGCGAAAACCTAAACAGCTTGCTGAATCTGGGAGCTTCATTCACGAACGTTCCGGGCGGAACTGCTAACTGGACCTTCTCCGGGAATATCAACTACGCGCCGGCCAGCGGCACTGCGACAATCAACATCACCAAAGCAACACCGGTGATCACCTGGAATAATCCGGCGGATATCGTATACGGCACGGCCCTGGGTGCTGCTCAACTAAACGCCACGGCAAATGTGCCGGGCAGTTTCAACTACACACCGGGATCGGGAACCGTCCTGACCGCCGGCACGGGCCAACCGCTGCTGGCCAGTTTCACGCCGACGGACACGACAAATTACAATCCTGCAAGCAAGAATGTGCAGATAAACGTATTGAAGGCGACTGCTTCGTTCAGCAATCTGAGTTCGCCGTTCATCGCTTACGGCACAGCTTCGACGACCCTTTCGGGCAAGCTCAGCTTCGGTTCTTTAATTCCGACCGGGAGCGTAGCGATAACGCTTAACGGCGTGACTCAGAATGCCACGCTTCAAGCGGGTGGTAATTTCTCTTCCGCATTCGCTACGGGTTCACTGGCGCCGGGTGCATACACCATCGCCTACAGCTACGCCGGCGACGGCAATTTCAACTCTGCAAGCGGTTCGGGAACTCTTACAGTTGGGTACGGAATCGTGGCGTTGTACGATCAGACGAAAGTACATCACAGCGGCAGCACGATTCCGATCAAGCTGGAGATAGTCGACGCCAACGGCAACAACCTGTCTTCAGCCGGCACGGTAGTAACCGCGGTCGGTATTTCGTTGGTTTCTACAACCACGTACGGAGCGGTCGAGGACGCGGGCAATGCGAACCCTGATAATAACTTTAGGTTTACCGGGGACAGTTACACCTACAACCTGAAGACGACCGGCCTGGCCACGGGCGTTTACAACCTGTACTTCAGAGTTGGCACGGATCCTACGCTGCACACTGTGCAGTTTCAGATTCAGTAACCCTGAACTTGGCGGAGAAGGATCTGAGTGAAGAAAGGTGGAGGCTGAAGGGCCTCCGCCTTTTTTTATCAGTCATCGCTGAACATGGTAGTGAGATAAAAGTATGCTGCTATCTAATGGGGCATTAGCCCGACCGTTAGGTAGGCCTCCGAGGCGCTTAATGAGTCATCCCTGACGGTGGGGCTAACGCCTGGCATCGGATCCGACTGGGCGCTACACAACTATCGCAGACTCAGAACACCTACGGGTTGCATCGAGACCTGGTCAACGAGAATATCAATAGAAACGTCATCTCAGTTCGGTATGTCTGTGGCCGGATCGGTCAATGTAATACTGATGGATAGAAGCTGTCAGGCCAACGTGGTGCAGCCTATTCCGTCGAGACCTTTTCCTGTTCGTTCAGCGCCGCGTGCATTGTATGCCAGGAGAGTGTGGCGCACTTTACCCGCACCGGAAACTCTCGGACCCCGGCAAAGATCGTCAAACGCCCCAACTGGTTCGGCTCTTCCTCTTCGTCCAGTTGACCCGTCACCATCCGATGAAATTCATTGAAGAGTGCCTCGGCTTCGGGCTTGCTCTTGCCCTTCAATGCCTGCGTCATCATGCTGGCTGAAGCCTTCCAGATCGCGCACCCGGTACCTACGAAGCTGATGTCTTTGACGACATCGTCTTCAAGAGCCAGGTAAAGAGTCAGTTGATCGCCGCAGAGAGGATTGAACCCTTCGGCAGTGTGATTCGCATTTTCCAGGACGTGGAAATTGCGGGGCTTCTTGTTGTGATCGAGGATGACCGCCTGGTAGAGCTCGCTTAGTTCAGACATGTGCTACCCAAAAATTTCAACGACTTGTTCAATAGCTCCGGCGAGCGTATCAATCTCTTCCTTAGTGTTGTAGAAAGCAAACGACGCGCGCGCGGTGGCCGGCACGTTGAATCGTTTCATCACCGGTTGGGCGCAGTGGTGTCCGGCACGGATGGCGATGCCCCCCTGATCCAGAATCGTGCCGATGTCGTGCGGGTGAATGTCGTCAATCACGAAAGACAAGACGCCGAGTTTCTCGCGCGCGGTGCCAATGATGCGCACGCCCTCGATCGCGGAAAGGCGCGCGGTGGCATAGACGAGCAGTTCATGCTCGTACGCCGCTGCTTTTTCACGGCCGATAATGCTGAGGTAATCAACGGCGGCGCCCAGACCGATTTGCGACGCAATCGCGGGCGTGCCGGCTTCAAACTTGTTCGGCAGGTCGGCATAGATCGTTTTCTCGAACGTCACGCTCTTAATCATGTCGCCCCCGCCCTGAAAAGGATTCATCTTTTCCAGCAGCGCAGCTTTGCCGTAAACGATGCCACTGCCCGTGGGCGCGAACATCTTATGGCCGGAGAAAGCATAGAAATCGCAATCAAGGTCCTGCACATCGACCGGCATGTGCGGCACCGCCTGCGCGCCGTCGATCAAAACCGGGACGCCATATTTGTGGGCCCGCTCAATAATTTCCTTGATGGGATTGATGGTGCCGAGGGCGTTTGAGACGTGCGCCACGGCGACGAGTTTCGTCTTTTCATTCAAGAGCGCGTCGTACTCGTCCAACAGCAGCTCGCCGGCGTCGTTCATCGGAATGACGCGCAGCCTGGCGCCCTTCTCTTCGCACAGCATCTGCCAGGGAACGATGTTCGCGTGATGTTCCATCGCCGAGATAATGATCTCGTCTCCGGCCCCGATGAATTTGCGGCCATAGCCGTGCATGACGAGATTGATGCCCTCGGTGGCGCCGCGCACAAAGATGCACTCCTTCGACTCACGCGCGTTGATGAACCGCTTTATTTTTTCGCGCGCGCCTTCGTAGGCCGTCGTCGCTTTCATGCTGAGGTAATGGACGCCGCGATGAATGTTTGAGTGTTCCTGCTCGATGTACTGCGCGCCGCGCTCAATCACCATCACGGGGACCTGCGAAGAAGCAGCATTGTCGAGATAAACCAGCGGCTTGCCGTTAACCGTCTGGCGCAGGACGGGAAAGTCTTTGCGAATACGTTCCACGTCCCAGCCGTCGCTGGGCCGCGGCTTAATCGGAATCAATTGCTCAATAGTTGCCATCTCTTAAAGTGGCACAGGCGTCAGCCTGTGATCCAAACGCCCCCAAAGCCAACAGTCTTAAGCCTCTAACGCGAAACTCGAACGAAGCCGATTCAGCACCGCCGCATCCAGTTCCCGCCTGATCGATTCGATCCCAATTCTCTCGATCACTTCCTCGGCGAAGCCATACGTCAGCAGGTTGCGCCCGAGAGCGGGATTGATGCCGCGGCTCTCCAGATAGAACATCTCGTCTTCATCGATCTGTCCCACCGCTGCTCCGTGAGTGCACTTCACATCATCCGCGAAAATTTCAAGCTGCGGCTTGGTATCAACCCGCGCATCCGTTGACAGCAGCAGGTTCTTATTCGTCTGACGGGCGTCGGTCTGTTGCGCGCCGTGTCTTACAAACACCTTGCCGTTAAAGACTGCGCGTGACTTGCCGTCCAGAATCCCTTTGTAAAGCTGATGACTGGTGCAATGCGGTTGCCGGTGATCTATGACCGAATGCGTGTCGGTATGCTGACTGCCGTCTACCATATAGAGACCGTCGACAGAGCACTCAGCCCCTTCATGATCCATCTGCACCCGGATGTCATGACGGGAAAGCGCCGCGCCAAAGTTGATCGTCGTCGTGTTGTAGCTGGTGTTCGGACCCAACTCAGCTCGGGTCGTCGCGATATGAAACGCACCCATACTCTCGCGCTGAATTTTGTAGTGTTGCAGATGCGCACCATCGGCGAGATTAAGGTCCACGATCGCGTTAGTCAGGTACACGTCATCATCTTGCGGGCTCGCATAGCTCTCGATAATCGTGGCCGAGCTGTTCTGTTCCGCCAGAATTAGCACGCGCGGAAACGCGGCCGGCGGCGGATTGCCGGCGACTGCTTCGCCCACAAACAACAGATGAATCGGTACTTCGATTTTAATCCCACTCGGAATCTTCAGCAGCAGGCCGCTGGAAAATAAAGCCGTATTCAGCGCCGCAAACCCGTTCGCCAACGCGGGATGTTCCAAATACTCGCGCACTGTCGCTTCGTACTGACTGTCGCGCAGCGCCTGGCGTAAATCCATCGCCACGACGCCGTCCGGCAGCGCCGACAGAGACGAAAGTTCCTGGCGCAGCATTCCATTCACGAATACGAGCCGGCTCTGCGCTGCCTCTTCGTAAATGAAAGACGATAAGTCCTGTGGCGCGGTCAGCGTGGTCTTAGTGCTGACGAGTGCCGGAGCGAAGTTTGCCTTGGCAATCGAAGTTACGTTGGTGTACTTCCACTCTTCCTGTTTGATATTGGGAAAGCCGGCTTGCTCGAACTGCTCAAAAGAATTTTCGCGCAGAGCTTGCAGCCACGAGGGTTCGCCGGCGCCAGGTTCTTGCCGGGCCTGGCTGAACGCCTCTTCATAACGATTAGCTTCTTTGACTAATTCCGGTGCCATCATTGATTCACAATTAACCTGCTTGAGGAGTCACGGTGGCGCTCTTCCCATTTGGACTCTTCAACCAGTCGTAACCTTTCTCTTCCAATTCGAGCGCCAACTCTTTGCCGCCTTCTTTCACGATGCGGCCGGCGGAGAGCACATGAACAAAATCCGGCGTGATGTAGTTGAGCAATCTCTGATAATGCGTGACCAGAATCACCGCCTTGTTCGGATCATGAAGTTTGTTGACGCCTCCGGCGACGATTCGCAGTGCATCGATGTCGAGGCCTGAATCGGTTTCATCAAGCACCGAGAGCTTCGGATCGAGCACGGCCATCTGGAGAATCTCGTTGCGCTTTTTCTCGCCTCCGGAAAAACCTTCGTTGACTGAGCGCGACATAAAGCTCGCCTCCATCTCGACCAGTTTTGCCTTTTCCTTCAGCAAATCCTTGAATTCCAAGGGATCGAGTTCCTCCGCGCCCAGATGCTTTTGCTTCTCGTTGTAAGCCAGCCGAAGAAACTGCGCATTCGAAACACCGGGAATTTCCACCGGATATTGAAAGGCCATAAAGACGCCTTCGCGCGCACGCTCGTCGGGCGACATCTCGAGCAGATTCTTGCCGTCGAAGATCACTTCGCCGCCGGTCACGATGTACGAAGGATGGCCGGCCAGCACTTTCGCCAGAGTGGACTTGCCTGAGCCATTCGGCCCCATGATGGCGTGTACTTCGCCCTTGTTTACTTTCAGGTTGATGCCTTTCAGAATTTCGTTGCCATCAACCGATGCATGAAGATCGCGAATCTCTAACAACACTTATTGCTCCCTCTTCTCTCGACTTCTTTTCAAATTCAGATCTCAAATTTCAAATTTCAAAACTGGCGACAGTCCAAGAGGGCCAGCGGTCAAGCATGTAAAACGAATGACCATCCTCTGGCCCCCCCAGTTCCCCAAGCATACGTCTACGCCACCGCGCCTTCGAGTTTCATACCCAGCAAGCGCGTCGCTTCAACTGCGAACTCCATCGGGAGATGCAGGAATACATCCTTGCAAAATCCGTTAATGATGAGCGAGACCGCGTCTTCCTGCGAGATGCCGCGCTGCATCAGATAGAACAACTGCTCTTCGCTAATCTTCGAAGTAGACGCTTCGTGCTCCACGCGCGAAGTGTTGTTCATCACTTCGATGTAAGGGAACGTGTTCGCGCCGCAGTTCGAGCCGATCAGCATTGAATCGCACTGTGTGTAGTTGCGCGCGTTCTCGGCCTTCGGCATGATCTTCACTAATCCGCGATAACTGTTATTCGCTTTTCCTGCCGCGATTCCCTTTGAGATAATCGTCGAGCGCGTGTTCTTGCCAAGATGGATCATCTTGGTGCCCGTGTCGGCCTGCTGCGCGTGATTGGTCAGCGCAACGGAGTAGAATTCCCCGATCGAGTTGTCGCCCTGCAGGATGCACGAAGGATACTTCCACGTAATTGCCGAACCGGTCTCTACCTGCGTCCAGGATATTTTCGAGTTGTGACCGGCGCACTTGCCGCGCTTGGTAACGAAGTTATAAATGCCGCCCTTGCCGTCCTCGTCGCCCGCATACCAATTCTGCACGGTTGAGTATTTGATTTCCGCATCATCAAGCGCGATCAATTCGACCACCGCTGCGTGGAGTTGATTCTTATCAAACTTCGGGGCCGTACAGCCCTCGAGATAAGAAACATAGGCGCCTTCTTCCGCGATAATCAGCGTCCGTTCAAACTGCCCGGACTCGGAATTATTGATGCGAAAGTAGGTCGACAACTCCATCGGACAATGCACGCCCTTCGGAATGAAGCAGAAGCTTCCATCGGAAAAGACTGCGCTGTTCAGCGCGGCGTAAAAATTGTCATTCGTCGGCACGACTGAGCCGAGGTACTTCTTAATGATTTCAGGATGTTCTCTCACCGCCTCGCTGAACGAGCAGAAGATCACCCCGTGCTTCATGAGCTTCTCTTTGTACGTCGTCGCGACCGAAACCGAATCAAACACTGCGTCGACGGCAACGCCGGACAATTGTTTTTGTTCAGAGAGCGGAATGCCCAGCTTCTCGAACGTCTTGAGCAATTCCGGATCGACTTCGTCCAGGCTCGCCAGAGACGCTTTCTGTTTGGGAGCGCTGTAGTAAATCATGTCCTGATAGTCGACCTCGGGAAAGGTGACATTCGGCCAGTGACGCGGCTCTTCCATCGTCAACCAATGACGATAAGCCTTCAGCCGAAACTCCAACATCCACGCCGGCTCTTCCTTCTTCGCCGAGATCAAACGGACTGTGTCTTCGCTCAATCCGCGGGGAATGGTCTCGGACTCAATGTCAGTGACCCAGCCGTATTTGTATTCCCGATTCGCGAGTATTTCAGCAGTACTCATTATTCCTCTTTGACTTCCCTCTCAGCCTGCGGAGCGCATGGGCCTGAGATGGCTTTGCAGTTTCACGATTTGATGCAAACGTGCATCGACTTTCTCTTCAGTTCCGACCAGTTGAGCGAGAGTGATTTCTGAGAGCGCAGCCTGCACCACTTCATGAAGTCCGACGATTACCGGCCGAATGCCGCAATCGGTCGTGTGAATACAAGCATCGAGCACGCCCGCGTGCGTTTTGCAGAAGCGGTCGACAGTGTCTTCGTCAAGAATGCGGATCACTTCATTCAAGCGAATCTCGGCCGCGGGACGAGCCAAAGAATATCCGCCCTTGGTTCCGCGCTGACCGCTCACCAGACCCGCCTTGCTCAAAATCCACATCAGCTTGCCGGCATTTGCTACCGACAAACCCTCTCGTTCAGCGATCTGCGCCAGGGTTAGAGACTCGCCCTCCCCTTCGGCGCTCGCCAACTGAACCAGGCAGCGCAACCCATATTCTTCTTGAGCTGATATCTTCACAATGCTCGGATTTCCTTAAGATTCGTCCCGAGTATAGCATTCCTTACTTTTTCGTCAAGTATAGACGAATGCTGGTTAGCGTCCTAATTTGCGGGATCGTATTGAGCGATGAGGTCGGCTTATGCGCCACGTTCGAGAGGATTTGAGTTATCATCGCAGCCGCCAGAAGATATAGGATCGAGCCGACCTACACTTCCAAAAGCATGGACAACCTACCGCCCAGCGTCACGCGTGCCTATCAGGAGCTCGCCGGCGCTCCAAAGTACCAGCACTTTGTCCGCATTCCCGATCGAATTATTCAGTGCATCGATTATTTTGGAATTGACTGTGACCCAGACCTGGCCAAAGCGCGTTTGCATGCTTACTACCTTTTCATCGGCGTCGTAGACGATGCAATCGACTCAGGCAGGATCGACGCCGGCAGATTGATTCTTGAGTATCTCAGCAAGCCGGCTCCCGTCTTTGATGAAGTAACCATATGCTCAAGCGTGAGACTGATGACCGAAATCCTGAAGTCTCACATGAGCGATGCAACTTATCCGTTGATGATGGAAAAGCTGCGCGAGCTCTACGGCGAAGTTGTTAATGAACGGAACGCGGTCTCGATTGAGTCTTACATCGGGCATCGAAAATCCGTGGGTAGCTTGACCGCCGAATTGTCTTGCGTGCTGATTCGACCAAACCTCAGCGGCGAGCATGCAACACTCCTTCAATTCATGAAGGAGGTCGGCGCCATTGGTTGTCTGGTTGATAGCCTGATCGACCTGAGCAACGACCGGAAACTCGATCTGCTCGGCTTCGAGCCCGGACTGATGGGCTATGCAATATTAACTGCCTGCATTCTGCGCGACGGTTTGCGGGTCTCGGTGAAGCATCCCGGACTATTCGGATTATTCATGCAGGCCGTCATTGATAACGTGCTTGATCGATTCCGTGCTGAACGAGATCGAACGCCCCAGTCGTTTCCTTCCGACAGAAAGGACGAGGCCGCCAGTGTCGCTTAGAATTTCCGGCAAAGCCCTGGCAGGTTATGGCGCGGCCCTTCTGGGCATTGCGATCGTAACGGGCTTGTTGCGTCTATTCGGTTCGCGTATCAATCCCACGACAGCGGCGCTCGGATTTCTCCTGGTAGTTCTCTTCGTGGCCACGGCCTGGGGTTCCCGCCCGGCCGTCTTTGCTTCCCTGCTCGGTGTCGCCTGCTTTAATTTCTTTTTCCTGCCCCCATTCGGCACCTTCACAATCCGCAATCCTGACAACTGGATCGCGTTCTTTGCTTTTTTGATCACGGCGCTGACTGTCGGCCAGCTTTCGGCGCGAGCCAAGCGGCGAGCTGAAGAGGCCGAATTAGCCAAGCACGAAATCGAGCGGCTTTATTACGAGCTTCAGGACACCTTTGAACGTTCCAGCCAAGCCAAAGCTCTCAAGCAAAGCGAGCGTTTGAAGTCGGCGCTCCTCGACGCGGTCACTCACGATTTACGCACGCCGCTCACGTCAATCAAAGCATCGGTGACTACCCTTCTGTCGGAGTTGCATGCTATCGAACGAAACGAATCCAGCCCCTTGCTCGGTAACGAAGGGCGCCAGGAATTGCTGCAAGTCATAGATGAAGAAGCTGACCGCCTTGATCGCTTCATCGAAGGCCTGACGAAACTCGCGCGTATCGACGCCGGCGAAATGTATCTGCGCCGGCAGTTGTGCTCGATCGATGAAATCATCACGGCCGCGCTCAAACGCGCCGAGCCGCGCACTCGTGGACATCAAATCGAGGTCTGGATTGAAGAAGAACTGCCATCGGTGAAGGTCGACGAGCCCGCGATTGCGGAAGTCATTTATACCCTCGTGGACAACGCCGCAAAATATTCACCGCCCCAGGCGCCGATCAGAATCAGGGCAACGCCAAAGGACGACAGCAGCATTCTGCTCAGCGTCGAAGACGAGGGCCCGGGCATTCGCGAAGACCTGCGTGAGCGAGTATTCGAAAAGTTCTTCCGGGCCATGCGCGACGGAGACATCGGCGATCGCAAGTCTGCCGGCACGGGCATGGGGCTGGCGATCGCGCACGGCATCGTCCACGCGCACGGTGGCCGCCTCTGGATAGAAGACGCGGCCAAGCACGGTGGGGCGAAGTTTGTGATCGCCTTGCCCACCGGAGATGAAGACAACGAGCAGACTCATGCAGCCGCTTGATGTGGCATGCGCATCTTGCGCGTGATTCACGGGCGGAAGGCGCGCGAGATTTGGAATCTGAGATCATGGAAGCAAAGCAGCGCATTCTGGTCGTGGATGATGAGCCGCAGCTCACGCGTGTGCTGCGGCGCAGTTTGACGGCCAAAGGCTATGAGGTGCGCATAGCCGGAGATGGCGAATTCGCGCTCCAAACTTTTCGCGACTGGCCCCCCGCCCTCGTCATTACGGACCTGGCCATGCCGAATATGAGCGGGCTCGAACTATGCCGCCGGCTCCGCTCGATATCAGAAGTTCCGATCATCGTGCTCTCCGTTAGAGGTGAAGAAGCAACGAAGGTCGAAGCGCTGGACGCGGGCGCGGACGACTACATCACCAAACCATTCGGCATGGATGAGTTGCTGGCACGCATTCGCGCCACGCTGCGGCGCAAGCCCGCCTCGGATTCCCAATCGCAGGTTCTGGAAGTAGGCGACTTTCGTATCGACCTCGAGGCGCATAGCGTTGTTCAAAACGGCAAGGAATTGCGCCTGACTCCGAAAGAATTCGACCTGATGGTCCACCTCGTGCGGAATGCCGGAAAGGTTTTGACGCGTCGCGCGCTGCTCGGTGCGGTTTGGGGTGGCGACTACACGGAACAGCCCGAATACCTGCGCGTGTTCGTCGGCCAGTTACGAAAGAAGATCGAGCCTGAACCTTCGACGCCCCGCTACATCCTCACCGAACCCTGGATCGGTTATCGATTTAATTCCGGCGAGTAGATCGACTCCCCTCTTCCACTGGGAGCGGGGGTCTGAGGAGCGCCATCTAACAAAGTGAGAGTGAGGAAGCTCCCACGACGACTCGTACCTTAACGGAGGCGCGCTATAAGCGCTCATCCCCAACCCTTCTCCCTCTGAGGGAGAAGGGAGCCTTCCGTCCCACAGGGATGAGGGAGCCCTACCAGCGCGCAAGTTACCAACTTGCGCTACAGGGTCTTTACGAATTCTTTATAAACCTCTTACTCCATCCTTACGCCTTCCCGCCTAAGCTTAACTCTGCGGCCCGTCTGGCCTATGAATCGTGAATGCAGCAACTGAAAGATGTGTGCCCGAAAGCTCTCCGGCAGAGCGTCGCCCGATCGAATTGGTAACAGAGAACGGATTTTCGATCGTGCGCGTTTGGGAGATCAGTCCAGTACCGCCACCGGATGCCGGAAGCTATCACTTTATTGTTCGCAATCCGCAGAGCCTGGAACGGGAGATCGTAGTGGAGCTCACTGGTGACGTGGTTGTGCAAATAGAGTTGCAGACGATGGGCCGCATTGTGCTCGCCAGCACTTTCTGGATTTCCTGCTCTGAGGGACAACTGGCGACTTACCTCTGGGAGCACAACAACTATCCGCCCGGCGACCGGCTCCGAATCAACCAATTAGCTCCCGAGGATCTCATGACGGCACTTCGCTGGCAGACCACGTGAAGGTTGGGAATCTTGCATGATGGAAAGAACAGAGATGACAAATCGACACGGCATCGGGCGTGAATCGTGCGCAGGATGCACATGCCACAACCAGATTTTAGGAGGACGAGCAGATTGGCCACAACGCTAAAGCGCCTCCTCGTAGGCCGGGCCAAGCGGACCGAGCAAGCAATCCATGAGCGGCTGACGAAAAAGACCGGCTTGGCGGTCTTCGCTTCCGACGCTCTTTCCTCGACAGCTTACGCTTCTGAAGAAATTTTACTGGTCCTGGCGGTAGCCTACGCCGCGGGCCAGACTAACGCTTTTAACTATGTAGTACCGATCACTCTGGTGATCGCCGTGGTCCTGACGATAGTGGCGATCAGTTACCGGCAGACGATTCATGCATACCCTTCAGGAGGCGGCGCTTACATTGTCGCCAAGGAAAACCTGGGGACAACGCCAGGGCTGGTTGCCGCCGCGGCATTGCTGGTTGATTACGTTCTCACCGTTTCGGTTTCGATCTCGGCAGGCGTCGCCGCGATTACGTCCGCGGCACAGGGGACAAGTTGGGCCTGGCTGGATAACCACAAAGTTTTTTTGTGTCTCATTCTCATAACCTTCATCGCCCTCGCCAACCTCCGCGGCGTGCGCGAGTCGGGCGCGATCTTTGCCGCGCCTACCTATGCGTTCGTTGTCAGCTTTCTGTTTATGGTGGGCTACGGGATCCTTCATTACTTGATTTATCCGAGCGCGGTGGCGCCGGCCGCGGTCGAGCACGTAAAACTGGCCGAGGGTTATCACCTGCAGCCGCTAACTCTGTTCCTGCTGCTCGGAGCGTTCTCTAATGGATGCGTCGCCCTCACCGGCATAGAAGCAATCTCTAACGGCATCCCTGCGTTCAAGCAGCCGGAAGCGCGCAATGCGGCGAAGACCTTGACCTGGATGGCCGTCCTGTTGACGACGATGTTTATTGGGACGAGCGTGATGGCTTATTTCTATCACGTGCACCCGCATGAGAACGAAACCGTAATCTCGCAGTTCGCGCGCATTATTTTTACCGGGCCGATGGGCTGGTTCTACTATGTGATTCAGGGCACGACCGCTCTGATTTTAATCCTCGCCGCGAACACTTCATTCGCCGACTTCCCGCGTTTGGCCAGCCTGCTGGCGCGCGACCGGTTCATGCCCCGGCAGTTTGCCACCCGCGGCGACAAGCTCGTTTTTTCCAACGGCATCATCATTCTCGCCGTCTTCTCTGGATTGTTGGTAGCGGCCTTCGGCGGCGACACCAGCCGTTTGATTCCGCTCTATGCCGTAGGCGTCTTTCTCTCGTTCACGCTTTCGCAGACGGGGATGGTGCGGCACTGGCTCAGGGCGGGCCGGGCTCTGAAGGCCGCTCGCGAAGCGGCTACGAATGACGAAGGAGTCTCTGTCAAAGATCAGAACGGCAGCAATGTTTCTTCTGTGAATACCGGGGCGCTAAACCGAATCGATCAAGCCGGCGAACTGAAGCAGGCAGTGCACTGGAAGAAATCAATGGTCGTGAACGGCCTGGGCGCGATCGCGACTTTCATCGTCCTCATCGTTCTGGTCATCACCAAATTTCGTCATGGCGCATGGATCGTGGTCGTGCTGATTCCGTTTCTGGTGGGAGTTTTCCGCGCGGTCCACCGGCACTATCTGGACGTGGCAAAACAATTGACGACCGAGGGCATCGAGGGGTTGCGGCCTATCCGGCACGAAGTGATCGTGCCAATTTCAGGCATTCATCGTGGCGTCGTCAGGGCGCTGCAATACGCCAAGTCG
The DNA here is from genome assembly GCA_033858155.1 of Blastocatellia bacterium. Taxonomy (GTDB): domain Bacteria; phylum Acidobacteriota; class Blastocatellia; order Pyrinomonadales; family Pyrinomonadaceae; genus UBA11740. The sequence goes on along the minus strand of JAWVCT010000075.1, from coordinate 45,798 downwards.
ATCGCTCCGGATCACGTCACGGCGCTCTACATAAATCTTGACGAAGAAGCGACCCGGAAACTGCGCGCTAAATGGAAGCAATGGGGCGGAGGCGTTGAGCTGGTCGTACTCGCATCGCCCTACCGCTCTCTGGTGGGCCCGGTGATTCGCTACGTCGATCGCAGAATGAAACAACACGAAGACCAGATGGTCACCGTCGTACTCCCCGAGTTCATACCCGCCAAGTGGTGGCAGCACCTGCTACACAACCAAAGTTCGCTGATGCTGAAAGGCGCGCTGCTATTCAAGCCGGACGTTATCGTCACCAGCGTGCCGTACCATCTGAAGAGCCGGAACAAGAATGGGAAGCCGAAACACAGACCTGACGAATCAGGATGAGCGGTGTCAGAAGCCCGACCGTTAGGGAGGGCCACCATCGCATCCGAGCCCTCCCTGACGGTCGGGCTTCTGACAGGGAACTACTCCGGCACCGTCTTAGCATCCAGACTGCGCACAATTCGCTCGCGGAAACGCCGGGCGTCGGCTTTGATTGTTTCTTCGTTCAAGGTCAGCAGCCGGCGGTCGCGCATGATGATGCGGCCTTCAACAATCACAGTGCGCACGTCCGCGGCTTTGGTGGCATAGACCAAATCGGAATAGATGTTATAGAACGGCGTCTGGTTTAGATCATCGAGGTCGACGATGACCAAATCAGCTCGCTTCCCTTCCTCGAGCGATCCGATTTCCTTTTCCAGGTGCAGCGCACGTGCTCCACGCAGCGTGGCCATCTCAAAGGCTTCTTCAGCGGTCACAACCTTCGGATCGCGGCTAATCAGCTTGTGCAGTTTGGCGGCGGTGTCCATCTCTTCCCACACATTCAGATCGTTGTTTGAAGCAGCACCGTCGGTGCCCAGGCCCACCGGCAAATCTTGTTTCAACATCTCAGGCACTGGAGCAACGCCGGACGCGAGCTTCATATTCGATTGTGGGTTGTGAACGATCCCGACCCCAATCTTTTTGAGCAGACTCAGTTCTTCTTCGCTGGGCCACACCACGTGCGCGGCAATGACGCGATTGCTGAGAAAACCGATCCGGTTTAGATAGTCGATGGGACTCGCGCCTTTGGCTTTGATACTGTCGTCTACTTCCCGTTTGGTTTCCGAAATATGAGTAACGATGGGCGCGCCGGTGCGATCGGAAAACGCGCGCACGGCTTTCAGGTGGTCTTCGGAAACTGTGTAGGGCGCGTGCGGGGCAATCGCGGGAACAATCAGGGCATTGCCTTTCCAGCGACTGACAAACTTTTCGACATAGGCCATCGCCTGTTCATTGGTCTTGTTATCGGCAACCGGAAAATCGATCACCGTCTCGCCGAGGACGCCTCGCATGCCGGCTTTGAAAGTCTCGTCCGCGATCGCATCCTCGAAGTAGTACATATCGCAGTAGGTCGTGGTGCCGCCGCGGATCATCTCCGCCAGGCCGAGACGCGTGCCGACGCGCACAAATTCTTCGGTCACGTTTTTGGCCTCGGCGGGAAAGATATATTTGGTGAGCCACTCCTGGAGATCCAGATCATCGGCGAGTCCGCGAAACAGGGTCATAGGGACATGTGTATGTCCGTTTATCAGCCCGGGGATGACAACTTTGCCCGCGGCATCGATCACCTCGCGCGCTGCATAGGCCCGATCGATCTCGACCGTATTACCCACGGCCACGATACGGCCGCTCTTGATTGCGACGCCGCCGTTTTCAATTACGCGGCGGTTGCCGTCCATAGTCACAACCGTTCCGCCTTTGACGATCAGATCCACGACAGTCTTCCTTCTTTGCGCGAACGCCGACGATGCGGCGCCCGAAATAAATAGAAACACCAATAGCGAAGTAACGATCTTTGTCATCATAATCTTTTTCCGGGTTTAGTTTAGTGGCCGTGAGCCCAGTCGCTCACGATGGCGAACGAATAAAGCTCAACATCCGCGCTGACGTTACAAAAACCGCGACCAGTAGCGAGTGGGGGCACACAATTGATGGCGTGAGTATCAGAGGAATTTCTTGAACTGCTCCACGTTGAGGCCCGCGTCTCGCGCAATTCCGCCCATGGTAAAAGCATTTACTGGATTGTGCCGAGGAATCGTCACAATGCGGACGCCGTCCGACATCACGACATGCTTCCCCTGGCGAAGGATGCGAAAGCCAGCCTTCTCAAGGGCCCTCACGGCATCGAGGTGATTGACGCCGGGAATTTTTGGCACCGCTAGACAGCCACCCTTACTTCCCGGACATCTTGACCTCTGATGAGGTCGTCGATCGCCGCAAGGTATTCCCGAATTGCATCCTGGATGTTTTCAAGCGCCTCGGCCTCGGTTGCGCCTTGCGACCAGCAGCCCGGCAGGCCCGGGCACGACACGCTAAACCCTTCTTCTGATTCGTGAACTACGACCTTATATTTCACTGCGAACCTCCGCGCAGATTATACGTCGGGACAGGTTTGAGAGCCATCCTTGGTCCACTGATCGGGGTGCTGATTTGGCGCTGCGAGTGTCTGCACTGTGTAGATTCCGAGGCTATTGCTCCAGACTCTAACGACTCGCTTCCTTCAAAAACCGGCTGTCGCTCTTTCAATAAGAGATCATCGATTCGTTTAGCTCTGGCCCCCAACTGAATGTAAAGCACTGGCCAGTTTCTCGCGAATCTTTCCGCTGATCAGATCAATGCTTACAAGGTTATGACCACCTTCGGGGATGATAACGTCCGCGAAACGCTTTGACGGTTCGACGAACTGCATATGCATCGGGCGCACGGTAGCTACGTATTGTTCGATAACTGAATCGAGGGTGCGGCCACGCTCGGCGATGTCGCGCCTCAAGCGGCGAATGAAACGGATGTCATCCGGCGTGTCGACAAAAACTTTGATGTCCATTTGCTCGCGCAAGCGAGCCTCGGCAAAAATCAGGATGCCTTCCACGATCACGATTCGCTTGGCTTGGATCGGAGTAGTGTCAGGCAGGCGCGAATGCGTGCGGAAGTCGTAGATGGGAAGCTCAACCGGCTCGCCCGCGTTCAGTTTCTGCAGATGATTAGCCAGCAGATCATTGTCGATCGCGTCCGGGTGATCGAAGTTGGCCGCATTGCGATAATCGAGCGGCATGTCCTTAAGATTGCGATAGTAGAGATCCTGCTGGATGAAAACGACTTCGTCCGCGCTGACCGATTGCAGAATGCGATTGGCAATCGTCGTCTTGCCTGAGCCGGTCCCGCCGCAAATACCTATGATCATAGTTCGTTCTTAGTTGGTAAGGATCGGCCAGTTTGTTCTTGCAACTGACTACTGACCACTATCCACTGACAATCTTTTGACAATCCGATTCAGGAGTGTGGTAAAGCTTCCGCGCACCTGCTGGCCAATCGCCATTACCTGGCTGTGGTCGATAGGTTCATTCGAGACGCCCGCCGCCAGGTTCGTAATACAGGAAATGCCTATCACCCGCATATTCATGTGACGCGCGACGATCGCTTCGGGCACAGTGCTCATCCCGACCACGTCAGCGCCCAGCGCCCGCAACATCACTATCTCAGCGGGCGTTTCGTAGCTCGGTCCGGACAGCGCGGCATAGACACCACGCCGGACTTCGAGTCTCATCGCCTTCGCTTCGTCAATCACAAGGTCCTGCAGACTGCGCGCGTACACCGAAGTCAGATCGGGAAAGCGCGGGCCAAAGCGTTCATCATTTTCACCCCGCAGAGGGTTGTCGCCGAGTAGATTCAGATGATCGCTAATCACCATCAAAGATCCAGGGCTGAATTCTATGTTCAGTGTGCCCGCCGCGTTAGTCAGCACGACCGTGCTCACGCCCAGCAGTTTTAGCACTCGCATCGGAAAGGTCACGTCTTGCAGCGAGTAGCCTTCATAAAAATGAAACCGGCCCTGCATCGCGGCCACTGTTGCTCCGCCGGCCTTGCCGATAACCAAACGTCCCGCATGGCCTTCGACAGTAGAGCGCGCAAAGCCCGGGATCTCGTCATAAAGAATCTGCGTGGCTTCGGTAAGATCTTCCGCGAAAGCGCCGAGTCCGCTGCCCAGAACTATCGCCACCGGCGTCTCAACATCGGTGCGGCTGCGTATCACGCGCGCAGCTTCCTGAGCGCGCTCGTAGAGCGTTGAAGAATTCGGTGGCGATGACATTTGGATTTTCGTGGAAGACATTACAACATTAAAGCTCGCCTGATGTCATCCGCGGTGGCACAGACTTCAGTCTGTGGTTCCGGACCAATCCACAGACTGAAGTCTGTGCCACTTATCTTTCTTTTTGATAAGGAGTGCCCAGAGCGCGAGGGGCGCGCGATTGGCCGATAAAGCCGGCCAGCACCACGATCGTGACTATGTAAGGGATCATCTGAATGAACTGCACGGGGATGTCCTCCCCGGAAGGAAGCTTGGCGACGCCCTGCATTTGAATAGTCAACGCGTCGGCGAGCCCAAAGAGCAAACAAGCAAGCATCGTCTGCACCGGCCGCCACTTGCCAAAGATCAGCGCCGCCAGCGCGATGAATCCACGCCCGGCCGCCATGTTACGCGTGAACAGAGACGACTGCCCGATAGAGAGATAGGCGCCACCGATTCCGGCCAGGGCCCCCGATAAAACTACGCCGGCATAACGAATTCGATTTACGCCCACACCGGCGGCGTCGGCGGCTTCGGGATTTTCGCCCACGGCGCGCAGACGCAAACCAAACGGTGTGCGATACAAAACATATCTCGTAACCAGAACCAGTATTACAGCCAGCAGCGAGATCACTGAGACCTCAGAAAGAATTCGCCACTGCGGCATAAAGCCGGGCAGAAGACCGGACAGAGTGGGGAGCAGGTTCTCTTTCGGAATTTGCGGCGTCGAACCGGAAGAAAGAAACAGCGCGCCGCTGAGCACTGCGGGCAAACCAATGAACAAGATATTGATCCCAGTGCCGGTCACCACCTGGTCGGCCTTAAATCGAATACACGCGACCGCGAGAATATAAGCGACGAAAGCGCCCGCCAACATCGCCGCGCCCAGTCCGATCCAAGGACTGTGAGCGTAGTGAGTTACCGACGCCGCCGTGAACGCGCCGGCGAGTAGCAACCCCTCGAGCGCAATATTAATAACACCCGATCTTTCTGAAAACAGCCCGCCCAGCGCCGCCAACACCAGAGGCGTGGCCAGGCGGATGGTGGAAAATAAGAGTGCTAGGGTAAGAATCTGGCGCATGGGCTATTTGTTATCAGTCGTCAGTTGTTAGTGGTCGCCACTGGTCCAATTGAAGAGTGATTCCCTCAATGCCGGGAACGCGGACGTCCCGTCCGCACCACGCCGCTAGGCGCGAAGTCTCATTAAGACTTCATACAAAACCGTACCGTTTGAATCATTCGCGCTTCGCGCTCAGTGCGGACGAGCCGTCCGCGCTCCCGGTAAAATGGCGCCTCATGATTTGAAGCTGATCGATCCACGCTTTCCGCTTTTCCCACTGAACACTAACTACGGGCGATTCAGGCTTTCGCTTTACTTAACTTTTTCAAACTGCCGAAAATTGCATCCGGCCGCAGGGCCACAAGAATGATCACGATGCCTTGCAACATGTCGACGATATCTTTCGAAACATGAATCGTGTAAGCATCGACGAAGATTCCACCCCGCAGCAGAATGGCAAAAAGGATCGCCGCGAGAAAGACGCCGACCGGATGATTGCGGCCCAAAAGCGCCACGGCGATCCCTACGAATCCGTAATTAGCTGAGAACCCATCATAGTAACGATAACGGTAACCGAGAACTTCGTTGATTCCGACCATGCCCGCCAGCCCACCAGAGATAGACATGGCCAGAATGATCTGTTTACGAATTGAAATGCCGCCGTACTCCGCGGCGGTTGGATTCGCACCCGTGGCGCGAATTTCATAGCCCCACTTCGTCTTCCACAGCAGCACGTAAACGAATACGCACGCCAGAAGCGCCAGGATGAAAGCGATGTTCAGCGGGATGCGTTCCGGCAATCCAGGAATAAATTTTCCGAGGCGGGCAATGTGCGCGCCGGGACCAATCGGGACCGTCTCGAGAATGGGATCGCCGGGCGTCTTGTAGTGATACTGCGTGAAGTAGCTGACCAGCGCGATCGCCACAAAGTTGAGCATGATCGTGTTGATGACTTCATGCGATCCAAAACGCGCTTTCAGCAGGCCGGGGATTCCGCCCCAGATTGCTCCCCCTGCGATCGCAGCCAAACAACAAGCCGGGAGCAGGATCCAGCCCGACAGCCCGGCGAACCTTATTCCGATCCACGCTGCGGCGAACGCGCCGATGTAGAGTTGACCTTCCGCGCCGATATTCAGCAAACCACAACGAAAGGCCACAGCTACCGCGAGCCCAGTGAAGATCAGCGGCGTCGCATAAAAAAGTGTATAGCCAATGCCGTCCGGCCACGAGAAGGCGCTCCCGATCAGCAAACGATAAGTCTGAATCGGGCTGTCACCAATCAGCAGCACCACGATGCCGCCAATGATAAAGGCGGCCAGGACGGCAACCAGCGGGAATAGAATTTCGCGATAGAGTTTCATTCTTTCAAGAGCGCCAGAGGCGCGTGATGTTTATAGTTCCCGGTTGATAAATCCGTTTTCAGATCTCATTCCGAGACCACCTCGCTGAAGCGATGTGCTCATGAAAACGGCACTCACTTGCGCCCGCCGGTCATCATCAATCCGATCTCTTCATTGGAGGTAACTTTGGGATCGACCTCGCCGACGATCCTGCCGTTGTGAATTACTAACAGCCGATCCGACAAAGCGGTTACTTCTTCCAACTCTGCCGACACCAGCAATACCGCGCACCCGGCATCGCGCATGGCCACAATTTTTTGGTGAATGAACTCGATCGCCCCGATGTCTACGCCGCGCGTTGGCTGTGAAACTAGCAGAAACTTTGGCGGCAACTCGAATTCCCTGCCGATGATCAGCTTCTGTTGATTTCCGCCCGATAGCGCCCGCGCCGGTAGCTCCGGATTTGGCGGCCGCACATCAAAATCACGGATCACTTGTTCGGTGCGGCGCTGAATTCCTTTTTGATCCAGAAACACTAATCCGGGACCAGTGACCGCCGGCTTGCGATAATGAACGCCGAGGATCGTGTTCTCGGCCAGAGTGAAATCCAGGAGCAGTCCGCGCCGGTGTCTATCTTCGGGAACGTGCGCGACACCCAACTCTTTAATCCGTCGCGGCTGGAGAGCTCTGAGTTCGGTTCTGTTCGTCAGTTTTAGCTCGCGCCAGGCCAGCGTAAGCCCATAAAGGAGCAATATCGAATTGATGATTGGCATAGCGACGCCGGCAGCCGCGCGGAGCCACAGCGACGCCAAACTTAGTCCGACGCCAAGCAAAAAAAGGCCGGCGGTGGCATAGATTGCCCACCTCTCTTTTTTCTTAAGAGCAACGAACAATCCCCATGTTAGTCCAGTCTGGATAATCACTCGTACTGCCGCGAGTCGCACAACCTCGAAGGACAGTACCTCTGCGTTTAGCAAAGCAATTCCGACGGCAAGCAGTGAGAGCACCCACAAGACCACCAGGAAGTTTCCCAAGGGCGTCCCCTTCGGGTAACTCCAAAAGGTCTTGGCGTCGCCTTCAAAAACTATCTCTCCGCTGCTGGGTTGTTGAAGCCCCGCCAGGGCTTCAATCAACTCAGTCTGGCCGTTGCCTTCGACGCCGGCGATGCCGACAATCTCGCCCGCACGCACGTCAAAGGAAACTTTATCGACGCGTTTGGATCCATCGCGTCCGGCGATCGAAAAATCGCTCAACGAAATCAGCGCGGCCCCGGGTTTGGCATCGGGCTTTTCGACTCGCAGGAGGACTTCGCGGCCGACCATCATCCGCGCCAGCTCAGCCGCGTTCGTATTGCTGGTCTTCACATCGCCAACCACGCGGCCGTCACGCATGACCGTCACGTTGTCTGAAATCGCCAGCACTTCTGAGAGCTTATGAGTAATGATGACGATCGTCTTGCCCTGCTCGCGCATCCCGCGGAGGATAGCGAAAAACTCTTCGACTTCCTGTGGCGCCAGCACTGCCGTGGGCTCATCCAAAATCAACAACTGCGCGCGGCGATAGAGCGCTTTCAGTAATTCGACCCTTTGTTGCTGTCCCACCGAAAGCGTCTCGATAGTCGCATTCGGATCGACGGAGAGTTTGAACTCATCCGATACTCTGCGAATCTCATCGGCGGCTTTGCGCAGGTCCAGAGAGGCTGCACTACCGGGCTCAGCGCCGAGCACTATATTCTCAGCCACGGTCATCGGCTCAACCAGCATGAAGTGTTGATGAACCATGCCTACCCCCAGGGCGATTGCATCGTGCGGCGTGCGAATCTCGCGCACCTGGCCGTCGATTACAATCTCACCGCTGTCGGCCGTGTAGAAGCCATAGGCGATTCGCATCGCCGTCGACTTGCCCGCGCCATTCTCACCGACGATAGCGTGGATGGTTCCGGGCTCGACCTTGATACTGACGCGATCGTTCGCCAGGACATCGCCGAAGGTCTTAGTGATGTTTCTTAATTCAAGCATTCTATTGGAGCGCGGACATCTTGTCCGCACTGAGCGCGCAGCGCGAAAAGTTGAGCGTGCTCCGCACGCTATGCAGGCAGGATGCCCGCGCTCCGACTAGTTCGCCATTGCATCCGTGACTTTGATCTGCCCGGCGATGATCTTCTTCTTAGCTTCTTCGGCGGCTTGGATTGCTTCCGGCGAGACGAGGTCTTTGTTGTACTGATCGACCACATAACCGACCCCGTCGCTCTCCAAACCAAAAACATGAAAGCCGCCCTGGAACTTTCGGTCGACGACATCCTTGATGATGTTGTACACCGCCACATCCACCCGCTTGACCATACTGGTCAGCACGTAACCCGGCTTGACCATGTTCTGGTTTGAGTCCACCCCGATTACAAAGTGCGTCGCGCGCCCATTTACTTTCCCGTATTGCTCAACCGCGTCGAAGGCGCCTAATCCCGAATTGCCGGCCGCGGTGAAGATCACATCGGCGCCTTTGCCGATCTGCGCCAGGGAAAGTTCCTTGCCCTTGCCGGGGTTATTCCAGGCCGAATCGGTCACGCCCACGTAGTTCTGGACAATTCGGATATTGGGATTGACCGACTTCGCGCCTTCCTCATAGCCTTTTTCAAAGCGATGAATCAGCGGGATGTCCATGCCGCCGACAAAACCCAGCACGTTGGTTTTAGTAGTCTTGGCGGCAATGATGCCGGCCAGATAAGAACCTTCGTGCTCTTTGAAGACCAGCGAGGCGACGTTTGCTTTCGGCGTCTTCCCGTCGTCTTCAAAAATCACTCCATCGATGATCGCGAAATGAATGTTCGGATAATCCTTCGCGACCGATTGCATGATAGGTCCCTGGGCAAATCCGACGCCGATGATCAAGTCATAGCCGCGTTCAGCGAAGGCGCGCATCGCCGGTTCAATTGAGGTAGGATTTCCCGGCTCAACGTCACGTAGAACAATATCCAACGCCGGCTTATCGTTGCCGAATTCATCTTTGCATGGCGCGCCGTCCGGTCGCCGGCCGGTCTCAGCGCATTTGGTCCCCACCCAGGCGGCCGCATTGAAGGAGCGATCGTCTTTGCCGCCGATGTCAAAGACGATACCGACGTGAATTTTCGACTTGTCGTCTGCGCCATAGCCGGCACGATTGCACGCCGGGCCAATGAAGACCAGGGAAGAGAGCAACAAGAGCGCTAGCAGACCTTTGTATTTCATAGCCACTAAGTTTGGAGTTCGGCGGCAAGCGGAGCGTGACGCCGCTTTGGATCGTTCCTTTTTCTCCCGCGAGCCTTGAGTTAGGGCTTGGTTGCGTGTCAACGCCTTCTGCCCTAATCCCATCTAAGCGATGGGATATCCAAAGCGCCGTCGCCGCTGCGCTCTGCCGGCGCACTCCATAAACTCCAAATTATTTGTCGATTACTTCCTTGATTAAGGTCGGTAGTTCTGTTGGTGGCGCATCACCTATCTCGTAGGCCGACTGAATTCGCGCAGCCGCGCGCTCGCCGCGATCCGTATCATCACAATAAACCATTCCGATTTGATCGCCCGCGCGAAGCTCTCCACCAATTTTAACGTCGCCCACAAAACCAACTGCCGGATCGATTTGATCTTCCATGCGCACCCGGCCGCCGCCGGCCTCGGCTATAGCATGGCCGATCTCTTCTGTCTCAACTCCGACGACAAATCCTGAGCGCGGCGATTCTACCTTAAACGCTTTCTCTGTCAACGGTAGAATGCCGGCGGGATTATCACAGACGCGCGGGTCCCCGCCCTGCGCCTCGACATTTCGGCGAAAGCATTCCAGAGCGCTGCCTGATTCGTGCACCTGTCGGATGCGCACGCGGGCCGTTTCAACTGACTGCTTGAGTCCCGCGAGCACGACCATCCGCGCCGCCAATTCGATCGAGAGTTCAAGAACCGGACGGGCCCCTTCACTAACCTGGCCGCGCAAGAGTTCGATGCACTCCAGAACCTCGAGGGAGTTTCCCACCGCGCGGCCGAGCGGTTGATTCATGTCGGTAATCAGAGCTTGCGATCTCACTCCCAGCGAATTGCCGGTGGTCACCAGCGCACTGGCCAGGGCTCGCGCACGATCCTGTTCGCGCATGAACGCGCCTGATCCGGTCTTGACGTCGATCACCATGGCTTGCAGTCCGGCGGCGCCTTTTTTTGAGATAATTGAAGCCACGATCAAGGGAATGGCCTCGACCGTCGCGGTCGCGTCGCGCAGGGCGTAAAGCTTTTTATCCGCTGGAGCGATCTCCGCGGTCTGACCGTTCATCGCAAAGCCGGCCTGGTCTAACACGGCGCGAAACTCTTTCAGCGAAAGATCGACCCGATAACCGGGAATGGACTCAAGCTTATCGAGTGTGCCCCCGGTATGGCCCAACCCGCGCCCCGAGATCATGGGCACGCAGACGCCCGCGGCGGCCGCGAAGGGAGCAATTAGAAGTGAAGTCTTGTCACCGACGCCGCCGGTTGAGTGTTTGTCGGCTTTGGGCTTGGGAATGTCTGAGAAGTCGAGAATCTCGCCCGAATGAAGCATCGCTTCGGTCAAAGCGGCCTGCTCTGTGTCGGTCATGCCTTTGAGAAAGATCGCCATCAGCAGAGCCGTGCTCTGGTAGTCGGCGATCGATCCGTTGGTCACACCGCCGACGAAGAATTCGATCTCGGCGCGCGACAATTCCGCGCCGTCACGTTTCCTGCGGATAATGTCCTGGGGTCTCAAATTTAGACTCTCTGCCCGAGGTCGACGGGTCCGGCTGTTGGCCTCGTAGGAGGCTGTCGGAAAAAGATATTTCTCTGGGTACCCTCTGGAATGCTCTGTGTCTCTGTGGTGGAATTACTGCGAAAACATTCACCACAAAGTCACAGAGGTCACACCGAGAACCACAGAGACGGTTTTTTTCCGACAGCCCCGTAGGGGCTAAATGTTTATAGCTCTCAAGCCAATAAAAGAATTCAATAAGCTCCTCTGGGAGCGCAATGTGGCCAACCGACAAACACTACCCAGCGGAGCATTCCGCTCCTAAAGGAGCTTAGATTGTCTTTGGCCTACGGCACCATAAACATCTCGCTCCTACCGGAGCGAAACCCATCGGAGACCTGCCGCACATTAAACCCGAAAGCTACTGCACTCTATCAATTTTGCTCGAGCAGCACGATCGCCTGGACCGACACCGCTTCGCCACGCCCCACCGCATCCAATCCTTCGCCGGTCTTGGCTTTGACGCTGACGCAACCGTTGTCGACCTGCAAAGTTTTCGCCAGACTGTCGCGCATAGGATCTATATGCTCACGAAGTTTGGGACGTTCGAGCATGACGGTCGCATCAGCGTTCACCAAATGATAGCCGCGTTCGCGCGCCAGCCAGTAGACGCGCGCGAGCAATTGCAGACTGTCGGCGTTCTTCCATTGCGGATCGCTATCCGGAAAATGGACGCCAAGATCGCCTTCGCAGAGCGCGCCCAGAATCGCATCGGCCAGCGCGTGAGCCAGAGCATCGCCGTCGGAATGTCCATCAGCTCCGCGATCAGACTCGATAAGCACGCCGCCGAGAATCAGCGGGCGTCCTGCAACTAATCGATGCGTGTCATTGCCGATGCCGACTCTGAACATATTTGTAGGGGCAGGGCTTGTCCCTGCTCGTTACTCTATGAGCTGAGAGGGCAGGGACAAGCCCGGCCCCTACAAACGTAGGAATGCTTCGCCCAACAACAGATCTTCTTCCCGCGTTATCTTGATGTTTCTGGCGCTGCCTTCGACGGCTACAATCTCAACGCCGAGACGTTCCACCAGAAAACAATCGTCCGTGACTTCGATATCCTCTGCTTCAACTTCTGCCAGTTGATCGTAGGCCCGCTTGAGAATATCAAAGCGAAAGCACTGCGGCGTCAAAGCTCTGCGCAATTGAGGGCGAGACAGCGTGCGAACTATGCGATCGTCCTTGATCTCTTTAATCGTATCGGCGACGGGCGCCACCAAAATCGCCGCACCGGTCGCGCGCGCGGCAGTCACCGCCCGATCGATTTCTGCCGGAGTCACGAACGGGCGCACGCCGTCGTGCACGGCGACGATTTCCGCCTCGCCGATTAGCGCCAGGCCGCGTTGCACTGATTGCGCGCGTGTTGGTCCGCCGGCGGCTACCCGCATTGGCTTTTGCAAGCCAAACTCTTTCAACCGGGAAAGAAACCCGTCCGTCTCGTCCCGCGGGAGAACAATTATAAGCTCGCTTATCTCCCGGCAGCGCTCGAATTGTTTGAGCGTGTGAACGATGACCGGAATTCCGTCGAGTTCGAGGAATTGCTTGGGCCGGTTGCCGCCCAGCCGAGTTCCCTTCCCGGCGGCCACAACTATCGCGACGTTCATTCGTTTATGATTCGGTATCGTTGATGCGCGTCATGGCAGGACCGGATTTCACTTCGCGCAAAGGCCGGCGCGGGCGCTCGCCGTTGCCGGCGCCATCAGCTTCTTCCCAAAGCCGCCCAAAGATCATCTTGCCCGCCGTAGTCTGTAAGACACTGGTGACGGCGATGTCCGCATTCTTGCCGATCAGACGTCGCGCGTTATCCACCACGACCATTGTGCCGTCGTCGAGATAGGCTACCCCCTGGTTATATTCTTTGCCTTCTTTGAGGATGAAGACGCACATCGGTTCGCCCGGCAGAACCACAGGCTTTAGCGCGTTGGCCAGTTCATTGATATTCAGCACGTTGACGCCGCGCAGTTGCGCGACCTTGTTCAGGTTGAAATCGTTAGTGACAATCACCGCGTCGATCTGCTTGCCCAACTCAATCAACTTCAAATCTACTTCGCGCACCGAAGGAAAATCGGTCTCCACAATTTTGATGTCGAGTGAGCTGTTGTTCTGCAGCCTGTTCAGCATGTCCAGGCCGCGACGTCCCCTTTGGCGTTTGGATGAATCCGGAGAGTCGGCCACCTGCTGCAGCTCGCGCAAAATGAACTGGGGAACGATCAGAGTGCCAGTTAGAAATCCTGTTTCGGCGACATCGGCGATGCGGCCATCGATGATGACTGAGGTGTCGAGAATTTTCAGATCGCGGCGAGAAGCCTTATCGCTGAAGATACCGCCCAGCGCCGAGAGATCGAGGTAGTCTCCCTTGGCCGCCCCCACCATCAATCCGATATAGGCCATGAAAACAATTAAGGCGAGAGTCAGGAACGCTCGGGTTTCCGGGGGCACCGCGGCGGATTCCTGACTGGCGATCAGCGTCCCGATCAGGTACGCGCCAATGATTCCGAGAATCGATCCGACGGCTGCTCCTATCAAAGTCTTCAAAGACGCCCGCCGGATCCGCATCTCAAACAACACTATCGAAATAGCGATAATGGCGGCCGCACCGGCCGAGATCAGCCGATGGCCCGGGATCGGGTGCAGGACGTAACCCGAGCTGATCAAGAAGGCGGCGAAAACGACCCGCAAAACGATGACATCAAAGCGCATATCGGGCGACATATTAGCACGGCGGACGCCGCCCGTCATTATAACTTTAGCGTTGTCTAAGAGTTTGATTTCAAACGAATGGAAGCGTCTGTCACTTCTCCTGCTTCCTTTTTTGCCGGCGCTTAACTTCGGCCACTGAGATAAAACTAAACGCGAGCCAGGCCAGGCCCTCAGCGATCGCTGCCAGCACATCACTCAGATAGTGTGCCCCAAGATAGATGCGGCTGAAGCCCACGAGCAGGATCATCACCCCGGCGACAGTGATCGCCAGCGCCCGCCAAAGCCAGCGACGGCTGCGCGTCAACACCAGCGCGCACAACGTGCCATAGAAAACAGTGGCCATCAGCGTGTGCCCGCTGGGAAAGCTATAAGTTGTAAGCGTCAACAGCGGATTTTCGAAAAGGGGTCTCGGGCGCACAAACACATGCTTCAATAAAACGTTAAGGGCCATGCCGCCAAATACAGCCAGCGTCAGCGTCAGCACCCAAACGCGAAGCCTTTTAATCCACAGATAAGCAGATACGCCAAGCGTCATCAACGTCACACCCAGCGTTGAATGCAGACTCGTGATTAGGAACAAGATCCTGGTAAGCCAAGGGACTGAGTGATTATGTAACCAGGCACTGAAGCGAGCATCAACAATAGTCAGTGGATCATTGGTAACAACGTCCTCCGCAATCGCACCGAACACGCAAGCAGCCGCGATCAGCATGACAAGTGTCAGGGTGAGGTAGAGACCGGAAGGCTCTTTCCGTGACAGCCGGGCTCCCATGAATCGCTTTAGTGAATGTGATTGATGTTGCACGCTTGATCCTATTGGCAGAGACCTTCCGAAGACCTGATCAAGGAAAGCAGTTCTCGAGTGTTAGAGAATGAGCGGGGGCAAGCCCACCTTCCTTACCTGAGAGATTCCCGAATCGAGTGGATAACTCCAACGTTGAAAGCCTTTCAATCCGTAAGTATCAGCGCAAGCTTATTAATCTCGAGGTCAGGAAGGCGGGCTTGCCCCCGCTGCCGCGCTTTAATGAGTGCGCTCTTCCGGCAGGCGTACCCATCCGTCACTCGTATGCCGAAAATTCTCCTCGCCTGAAAGAGCAAATGCGGAATTCGCCGGCTGCCACGTCATCCGTTCGACTGTAATGTCGGGGCGGTGGATGCGAATCACGTTGAACGAGTTTGCTTCGCCGCGCCCGCGTGTGGATGAAGCCGTTCCGGCTTGCACGACCAGTGCTGAATGGCCGCGAATGTTGTAGCGCTTTGCGGTATGCCCGGTGTGACTGACATGTAAGTGCCCGGCGAGAAACAGATCAGCGCCACAATCCGCCAGCCCCTTCATCGCCATTTGCGCCCGTCCGACCAGGTCGCGATCGCTATAGCCTTCCGGAAGATCAAACGGATGATGCGTGACTACTATTTTGATTAGCTCGCTGCCTGAACTGCAAAGCCTCTCGCGAATGTGCGCCATCTGATCTTCATTAATACGGCCACCCTTGAACGTCAACGACCGCGCCGTGTTCACCCCCACCACAACTATCTCCTCGTCGGCATAAACCGGCTGCAGGTCATCGGTAATGTGCCGCTTGTACTTATCCAGCGGTTGCAGAAAACGCGTAAAGACATTGTGAAGCGGGACATCGTGATTTCCCGGAACGACAATTTGAGGTTGTGGTAAAGCGTCGAGAAAGGCGCGCGCCTCGCGAAACTGGTGCGACCGAGCACGCTGGGTCAGGTCGCCTGAGATCGCCACCAAATCCGGCTTGACCTCAGCCACGGCCGAGATCAAGGGCTCGATGAGCTGCTCGTCAACGCGGCCGAAATGCAAATCCGAAAGATGGGCCAAAGTGCGCATAGCTAGTCGTCTTCGTTCTTAGGCACCATCACGCGTAGAGCGCCGGGCCGGCAGTGATAGCGAAGTGGCGCTCGCATCACGTCGACTTCGCCATCAAAGGCGACTCGCAAACGCTTGTGCCTCGTTTCTATTTTCACTTCCTCAGTCAGCAAAGCAAGAAAGTCTTTTTCTTCACGCAGGTGTCCGAGCAGTGCCCGCAGAGCGAGACGTACCAGGCCCCATCGGCCCGTGCGGTTAGTGACATACAGACTCAGTACTCCCTGATCCAGACGTTGCCGGCCGCCGATACTTAACCTCTCCATTAGATATGCGTTATTACCGACAAAAACAAACGGCGTCTTAAGATCGAATTTCTTCCCACCGGCGACCAGACGAACGTGCAGGAAGGGATAGCGGCGAAATGCGGAAACGACTGCCCAGATAAATGCCGTCCATTTTCCCGACCCGAGGCTCCGCTTCTTTTCGCGTTCACGAACGATTGCGGGATACAGACCGAGGTTTGAGTTGTTCAGAAAGATTCGACCGCCGACTTCACCTACATCGACCTTCACGGCGCGTCCCGATATCGCAGTTTGGGCCGCGCCTTCCAAATCGAGGGGAATTTTTAAGTCCTTGGCGAAGTGATTGAGCGTTCCCAGGGGCAGCACCCCGAGAACCTTGTCGGCGCCGATCAAATACGAGGCGACTGTGTTGAGGGTGCCGTCACCTCCTCCGGCCATGATCACCGTCCAATCGCCTCGGGCAGCGTCTTTGGCAAGACGATCGACCTCTGCGCCGCTTTCAGCGAGGGAGATGTCGGCCTTAACGCCGCCGGCCTGGAAGATTTCCGTGAGACGCCGCAGGGCATCGGCTTTGTCGCCAATACCTGAACGGGCATTAATGATCACCTTGACGGATATGACCGGCGGCATACTCTCGTAGTGTACAAGACCTATCGCGCAACTAGGGAACCTGAGTTTCGAGTCTCCCGTCGCGACGCGACGTCGGAAAGCGGACCGGCGGTCAGTTCGAATCTCGACCTCTCGCCGATCTTTCTTTATTATCACCGTGGCTTTAGCCCGGTGAATTTTTTGCCTGGCGCAATCGTAAAACCGTTTGAAACGGGTTCCCTTCCAAAACCCCAACCACCATTTACCGGGCTAAAGCCACGGTGTTAATGAGAGAAGCCCGCGAGTTTCACGACCGCTGGTCGCTGGATTTTCCGGGCCCTTTGACGTAAACAATTAAGCCATGCCAAGAAATCATTCGTTCGATCTAACCGCTATTGCCCACCAGGCAATGGTTGCCAATGGCTTCGAGCCGGACCTCCCGCGGTCAGTAGTAGACGAATTGAAGTCACTTCAAACGAAAGCACCGCCTGATGATTTAGATTCTTCGACGCAGGATCTTCGTTCGTTATTGTGGTCGTCAATAGACGATCGCAAATCTCGCGATTTGGATCAGGTCGAGTATGCCGAACGGTTGCCCGGCGGCGATATCCGCGTGCTGGTGGGGATCGCAGATGTCGATGCGTCAGTGCGCAAGGGATCGGCGATAGATGAGCATGCCGCGACCAACGGCACCTCCGTCTATACCGGGATTAGGACTTTCCCGATGCTGCCTGAGGAGTTATCGACCGACAAGACTTCTCTTGTCGGCGGCGCTGATCGGAGTTCAGTTGTAAACGAAATGATCGTCGCCGCCGACGGCTCTGTGAAATCCAGCAATGTATTCCCGGCGTTGTTGCACAACTACGCAAAGCTTTCGTATGAGGGAATTGGGGCCTGGCTTGATGACAACGGTCCGATACCGCCTGAGGTTGCGAGCGTGCTGGGGATGGAGGCCCAGATACGTCTTCAGTTCGAAGCCGCACAGCATCTCCGTCAGTTGCGTCGAGAGCACGGCGCGCTGGAGTTGGACACAATTCAGGCTTCGCCCGTCATGGACAACGCGGGCAAGGTCATTGAACTTTCAGTGACAGAAAGAAACAGCGCCCGCGACTTGATCGAGAATTTCATGATCGCTGCGAATGTGACGATGGCCCAGTTTCTGGAAGCGAAGGACGTGCTCTCAATCCGCCGGGTCGTGCGCACTCCGGAACACTGGCCGCGAATTGTCGAGATTGCCGATTCGCTCGGGGAAAAACTGCCGACCCAACCAGACTCGCGCGCTCTTGCTGATTTCCTGGCGCGTCGCAAAACCGCCGACCCTGATCACTTCCCGGATCTTTCGCTGTCAATCGTAAAGCTGCTCGGTCCTGGCGAATACACCGTGCAAAAACCAGGCATCGCCAGTGAGGGCCACTTCGGTCTCGCGGTTTCTGACTACACTCACTCGACGGCGCCCAACCGGCGCTATGCCGACTTGGTTACCCAACGCCTGGTCAAGGCTGCCCTCAGCAAAACCGCCGCGCCTTATTCTGAGTCTGAGTTAACTGCAATAGCGGCGCACTGTACTGGGCGCGAAGACGCCGCGCGTAAGGTTGAGCGAAAGATGCGCAAAGTCGCCGCGGCCGTGTTAATGCAAGACCGCATCGGCGAAGTCTTTGACGCGATCGTGACAGGCGCCTCACCGAAAGGAATTTTCGCGCGCATCATTAGGCCACCAGTGGACGGGCGCGTCATGCGCGGCGAACAAGGGCTCCGCATCGGAGAGAAGATTCAGGTTAGGTTGCTGTCCGCTGATCCGGAACGCGGCTTCATCGACTTCGGGCGAGTGGGCGGTAGGTGAACGAAGTGAGCGGAAATTTTCTAACGCAAAGGACGCAAAGGTTCGCGCGAAGAGCCGCAAAGGAATTTCCTTCGCAACCTCTGCGTGAACCTTGGCGCCCTTTGCGTTTGAATCTTGTCAACTGAAGATCAAGGCCGCGGCGGCTCACCGGACGGCTTCACAACTACCGCTGGAATATTCGCATCGCGCACCATCTGATTAAAGGCCGGCACGTCACTCTTCATGATCTGCGCCAGCTTCGTTAGTTGCGCGTTGATCTGTGCGACCAACTCGTCATATACCGCGAACGACTGTTCGTTGGGCGCCGCCTCAGACTGTGAAACCACTCCGCCGAGCGCCGCCAGTTTGTTGTTAAGCCTGATCGGGAAGTTCAGCGGGTCCTGACTGCTCTGGTTCTTCGTTTGATAGAGCGCTTCTTCGACCTCGGTCATCTTCTTATTCAAGGCCGCGCCCGCATCGACAATCGGCTTGGAATTCGGCTGACCTGCTAAACGCTTGACCAGATCGTCCACCTGCTTTTTCACGTCGCGAATCTGAATGATCGCGTTGTGCGTTTCGTTTAGTTTGTCGCGAATCTTCAGGGACAGTTCGAGTTGCTTAGCGTAGTCCGCCGCAGTAGTCGTCAAACGTGGATCGGCTTTGACTTCGAAGTTCTCGGTCTGGGTTGCGCCATCGACAGTCAGCTTTACCTGATAACTTCCGGGCACGATCTTTGGGCCGCGAGTCTCTCCGGACCATAGGATCATTCCGGGAAAACGCACGGCATCGGCGTAACGCATATCCCACACAAAGCGATTCAAGCCGGCGTCAGTGGACACCTGGGCTACGGCGCCACCGAAACCCTCGCCCTCACCCGCTGGCGGCTGTGCCGGCGTTGCGGCGCCGGGAACACCCGCGCCTGTGCGCGGCAATCTGCCGGTGAACTTGCGAACGGACTTACCGCTGGAATCGAAAAACTCAAGCACGACATCCGTGGTTGGTTTTGCTTTCAGCGAGTAATAGACGACCACGCCACTCGCGGGATTCCTGCCGACAGTGGCAGTCGCCGGTAACTGAAACCCTCCAAAGCCCGGCATGCGATAAGCCTCTTTGGGTTTGAAGAGATGAGTGTCGCTTATTGCTTTGAATCCGCCCGAATCCATTGCCTGGTGGAGCATTGGCAGATCGTCAAAAATCCAGAACGCCCGGCCCTGGGTCGCCGCTACCAGTTCCTGCTCGCGTTTATGAATGGCCAGATCGGTGATCGGAACAATGGGCAAGTTCAACTGCATCGATTGCCAGTTCGCGCCGGCATCGAACGAAACGAACATGCCCGTCTCGGTGCCTGCGTAAAGCAAGCCACGCTTGTTTGGATCTTCGCGTACTACTCGAGTGAAGGCGCCATCAGGAATGCCATTGATGATCTTCTTCCAGGTTTTGCCATAGTCGCTCGTCTTGTAAAGATAAGGTTTGTAGTCGTCGTGCTTGTACATCGTCGCCGCGACATACGCCGTCGCCGGATCGAATGGCGAAGCATCGAGCGAGTTGATCTGAATCCATTCCGGCATAGTGTCCTTTGGCGGTGTGACGTTGGCCCAGTTCTTTCCGCCATCACGGGTCATGTAGATCACTCCATCATCCGCGCCGCTCCAGATTGTTCCCGCCTGCACCGGAGATTCCATCACGGTAAAAATCGTGTCGTAGTACTCAATGCTTGTATTGTCTTTGGTAATCGGTCCGCCGGAAGCGGCCTGTTTCGACTTGTCGTTCCGCGTCAGGTCGGGGCTGATGACTTGCCAGCTCTGTCCTTCGTTAGTTGATTTGAAGAGCACGTTCGCTCCGGCGTACATCGTACTTGGATCGTGCGGCGAGAATACGATTGGAAAGTTCCACTGAAAGCGATACTTGATATCGCCCGCTCCCCAGCCCATCGGATTATTGGGGTACGGATTTACATCGCGCAGTTGACCCGTGCGGTGATCGTAGCGCGTGATCAGTCCATCATAAGAACCGGCGAAGATGATCTCAGAATCCTTCGGCGATGGCGCAATCCAGCCTGACTCGCCGCCACCGACATCGAACCAATCACTCGTGGTAATCCCGAAGTCAGTAGTGCGGCTGGCGATCCGCACGGTCGAGTTGTCCTGCTGCGCGCCATAGATGTGATAGGGAAAGTCGTTGTCGAGCGCGACCCGATAGAATTGCGCGGTGGGCTGATCCTGCTCGCTCCAGCTCTTGCCGCCATTAAAGGAAACATTAGCGCCGCCGTCGTTGCTCTCGATCATTCGATTCGGATCTTCGGGAGCAATCCATAGATCGTGATTGTCGCCATGCGGCACGCCGATGCCGCTGAAGGTACGCCCTCCGTCATTCGATCGATAGAAGCCGGTATTAAGCACGTAAACCGTGTCGGCGTTTTTAGGGTCCGCATAGATGCGAGAGTAGTACCAGGCGCGCTGGCGCAGGTTGCGCTGCTCGTTCGTCTTGGCCCAGGTTTTTCCGCCGTTGTCCGATCGAAACACGCCGCCGTCTTCCGCTTCGAGAATCGCCCACAAGCGATCCGGATTCGCGGGTGAGATCGTGATGCCTACTATTCCAATAGTGCCTTTGGGCAAACCCGGGTTACGCGTGATCTCGTTCCACGTGTCGCCGCCGTCAGTTGATTTGAAGATGCCGCTGCCGGGCCCGCCGCTCTCTAGCGTCCAGGGCTTGCGATAAGCTTCCCACATGCCCGCGTAAAGCACGGACGGATTTGTCGGATCGATTATCAAATCACAAGCGCCGGCTTTGTCGCCGCGAAACAGCACCTTCTCCCAGGTCTTGCCGCCGTCCTTTGATCGAAAAACGCCGCGCTGTTGATTTGGCGCCCACACGTGCCCCTGTGCGGCGACGTAAACAATGTCGGGATTCTTCGGACTCACTCTGATGCGTGAAATCTGACGCGTGTCTTCGAGGCCGACGTGTTTCCAGGTCTTACCGCCATCGGTTGATTTGTAAACGCCGTCCCCGTGCGACACGTTGCCGCGAATCGCGGACTCACCCATGCCGACATAGATCGTGTTCGAATCAGAATCCGACAAACCAATCGCGCCGACTGAGCCTGTGCCAAAAACCGAACCGTCAGTGATCGGCTCCCAATTGATCCCGCCGTCCGTCGTCTTCCAAACCCCGCCGCCTGTGCCACCGAAGTAGAAGACCATCGGTTGCGATGCGACGCCCGCGACGGCGGTCGAACGTCCGCCACGAAATGGACCGATCGATCGCCACTGTAGTGCTTTCAACCCATCAGGCTGGCCCGGGCTCGTCCCAGGCGCTGGAGATGCCTGTCGTCGTTGGCCTATCGATGAACTTTCTGCGAACGCAAAGACCGAAAGGGTGATGATAAAGAAGACGAAAGACGCACGTAAGCTCTTGAGCATTCGAATGAACTCCTCTGATTTTGGCATTCCAACAGCGGTACTTCAGGGTTTCGCAAAGCGGTGAGGGCGCCATGCTATCACCGACGCCCGGAAAACGGGAACTGTTCCGTATAGAGACGGGCCGGTCTACGTTGCCGCAGGGTTACTCTCTAGCTGGGAGCGCGGACGTCCCGTCCGCACAGCGACGCAGGCGCTCAATGAGTTGAATTGATTTCAATATTCGCGCTGCGCGCTCAGAGCGGACGGGACGTCCGCGTTCCCAGCAGGATCAAGCCGCTTCCGCCAATGACCGGCGAGATGAACCACGCTAGAACAGTTCGCTCAATGCTTCATCCACCGAGCGCACGCCGACAACGCGCAACCCAAGCAGCTTCTCCAAGCCCGAAGTATTCGACGCCGGCATCACGATCTTCTTGAATCCCAAAGCCTGAGCTTCACGGGCGCGCACGCCGGCCTGCATCGCGCCGCGCACTTCGCCGGTCAAGCCGACCTCGCCGAACACGGCCGTGTGCGCATCGATCGGTTGATTGCGAAAGCTGGAAGCAATTGCCGTCACCAGGCCGAGATCGACCGCGGGCTCGTCGACTTCCAGGCCGCCGGCAATGTTCACGAACACATCGTCGCCGAGCAGTTGCATGCCGGCGCGTTTCTCCAGCATCGCGATCATCAAGGCGACGCGATTCTGATCGACGCCCTGCGTCATGCGCCGGCCGGTTCCGTATTTCGAACTGGAAACCAGGGCCTGGATTTCGACCAGCATCGGCCGCGTGCCTTCCATGCAAGGGGTGACCACTGAACCCGCCGCATCCGCCGGACGTTCCGCCAAAAACATTTGCGAAGGGTTCGCCACCGGCGCCAGGCCCGTGCTGGTCATTTCAAAAACGCCGACTTCATTCGCGGCGCCGAATCGATTCTTGGTAGCGCGCACGATGCGGTGATTGTGATGACGCTCGCCTTCGAAGTACAGCACCGTGTCGACGATATGCTCCAACGCGCGCGGCCCGGCAATCGATCCTTCCTTAGTCACATGTCCAATCAGAAAGACAGGCGTGCCGCGGGTCTTGGCCAGCAAGAGGAATTGGGCCGCCACTTCGCGAATCTGCGAGATCGATCCGGGCGCGGATTCAATTTCAGACGAGAAGGTGGTCTGGATTGAATCGACGATGATCGCGCCGGGCTTGAGACGTTCAATCTCTCGGAAAATGTTTTCCAGGTTTGTCTCGGGCAGCAGCAAGAGATTGGGAGCCTGAACTCCCAGTCGCTCGCCGCGCAACTTAATCTGTCGTTCCGACTCTTCACCGGAGACATAAAGCACGGTGGCGCCCGACATGCTCAACTTGTCGGCGACCTGTAGGAGCAGAGTGCTCTTGCCGATTCCCGGATCGCCGCCGAGTAAGACCAGAGTACCGGGGACGATTCCGCCGCCTAAGACCCGATCGAACTCAGTGACGCCGGAAGAAATGCGCACGTCATCCTGTGACTCGATCTCGGTGTACGGAACCGCCTGGGCTTCTCGCATCCGGAAACCGTGGCGACCCGCGCCTTTTTTCGTTGTCAGAACGCGCTCTTCGACGAGGGAATTCCACTCGCCGCATTCGGGACACTTTCCCAGCCACTTTCGGGATTGGTAGCTGCAGCTTTGACAGATAAAAGTTGTGTTTGATTGCTTTGGCAAGAATATCCTTGTCTCGTTCCAGGAGACTAAACGGCCCGGTACGGAACCGGGCGCGGTAGCGACCGGGTTATCTCAGCGCGATTTACCCGCTTGCTACCGCAAGCGGTTCCGTACCATTGTTGGAGCGTCCGAATCAAAAGAGCAGTTTTTGGACAAAGCTTATCTACTCGAGCCAAGCGACAAACTCAAGCATTTGCCACTCATTTAGTTGAACTATAACTACCTTGTACACGTAAAATGGCCTGAGGAGAAAACCAACAATGGAAAGCCGCTACTATCCCGGCGTCGAGGCCGACGTAAGCAAATTAACTACCGAGCTGCGCGATCTGTTTGACGAAGACTTCGACGTTCAGACAATGCAAGTCTCTTCCACCGCCGTTCTGCAAGCGCGCAAGTCTAGCACGTTGCGCGAACTCACCGGATTGGCTGCGGCCGTCACCATCAAGATCACACCGGAGGCCGGCGGCACGCGGGTAGAAGTGGGCATGCAGAAATGGTTCGACAAAGCTGCTGTCGCCGCGGTGGCTCTCCTCGTGTCGGGTCTGCTGATTGCGCTGCCTGCGCTCGGCGCGTACTGGCAATACAAACTGACTGAAGACGCTTGGAGGATAATCGAAGATCATATTGCGCGCAAAGCGGGCGGCTATGTCCCGCCCCTGCCGGGACGTTGCAGCACCTGTGGTACGGCGGCGAGCGCCGGCTCGGCTTTCTGCTCTTCATGCGGCGCAAATTTGCGCCTTGGCTTTACCTGTCCCCACTGTAACGCGGTTCAGAAAGATCCGAACGCGCGGTTTTGTAACTCGTGCGGAAAAACGATCGCGTCTTAGGACTGCGACTCGAAGCGCCTGTTAGCCCGCCACCTTTGGGGCCGACTTAGAATTGGCGCAGGGCAGCGGCCGCTCAATTCGTTATCATGTCGATGCAATTGCCAAAACCGAAGCGTCTGACTTGGATCTTAATACCTGCCGTTCTGGTTTCATTGATCATCGCCCTTCCTTCAAAATCCCTTGCCCAGGAGAAAGAGTCGGTCGACGTCCTCAAGGTCGAGACCGATCTGGTTGTCTTTGACGCGCAGGTTATTGATAAAAAGACCAAGCGGGTGATCGGCGATCTCTCGAAAGACGATTTCGAGGTCTACGAGAAAGGCTTAAAGCAACCGATCAGTTATTTCGGCCGCGATGAGCTTCCCTTATCAATCATGCTTTTGCTCGATGTCAGTGGCAGCGTCCGCCCTATTCTTCATCAGATTCGCGACGGGGCGCTCAACGCTTTGCAACGTCTCAAGCCGCAGGATCAAGTGGCCGTCATGGCGTTCGCCAACATTTCACAGTTGGCCCAGGACTTCACGAAGGACCGCAGCCTCGCGGCGCGAAAGATCAAAGAGGCCACCGCGACTGACGCTCTCGGCAGAGGCACCCTCCTGGCTCCCGCGCTGGAAACTGCCACTTTCCACATGCAAACGGCGGCAACCCAAGCCAGCCGGCGCGTGATTATCGTGATTACCGACAACATAGCCTTCGCCTCAGGAGCCGAGCAGAAAGAAATTCTGGAGGGACTCTTCGACAGCGGCACCGTGGTCTATGGCCTGATCGTCAGGGCCGCATTTGGAAAGGTCTTCAACGTTCTGTTCCTGGGACAAATTAAGGGCGTCAACAAGTTCGTGGAAGAAACCGGCGGCGAGGTTTTGGGTGCGAGCAAAGACGAAGTCGATCAAAAGCTCGGCGTAGTGATTGATCGCTTGCGTGCGCGTTACGCATTGGGGTTCAGGCCGGCGAGCGCCACTAGCAAAGATGAATTCCGCCCGGTCGTGATCAAAATTTCTCCCGCCAGGACAAGAAAAGAGAAACCGTTGGTACTGACGAAGCGTGGGTACTATCTCAGGCGTCCGTGAACGTGAGGCGCTTTCTCTAACGCATCAACTTATCGATCGTCTTCTTTAATTCATTGACCTCCTGCTGCAACTTGTCGGCCTTCTTTTGCGCTTCGTTTCTTCTGCCATCGATCACTTCAAATGAGTCCTGGCTCAGGAACGCCTCACTTCGTTCTCGCGTCGCGTCCAGCAGCTCGGCACATTTCCGATCATATTGAGCGACGAGACTGAAGTACTGCTTCTGCTTGCCAGGGAGTCCAAGCTGGCTGGCGGTTTCTGCTTTTTCGGCCGCGGCTCGCCAGAACGTGGCGCTTTCGGACAACAGGTCAATGTCTTCCTGCGCAATCGTGTTTATCTGCGCCCGGTCCTTGGCAAAATCCTTGCCCTCGAATTCCTTTTCCTTCTCATTAGCGCGCCGGATTAATCCCTGGGCTTTCATGCCGAGGGCATTCATCTCTTCAACCAATTTGTTCACGCTGGCGGCAACGCCGGTTCCGACATATGGGGAATATTGTGGGTCGGAGGTGAGCTCGTGTTGCTTAAGAAACTCCCATGCACTGGCATTGATGCTGGGGGCAAGGTCGTAGTACCAGTGATTATGGCCCGGCATCTCAGTAACTTCCACAGTAAAGCCCTTCGATCGAAACGCCTCGCGAGTAGCCCGAACGTCCCGCAAAGAAAAGTATGGGTCCTGGGTTCCCACCCAAATCGCGATGGGGATTTTGCGACCGCCGTCGCCAATGGTTTTATATTCTTCGGGCTGCCGGAATGCTCCGGCGTGAATCGCCGTCGCCGCAAAATACTCTGGCTCAACCGTCGACATGATGAGCGCGAACACCGCTCCCGCCGAATGCCCAAAGAGATATACACGGCGGGGGTTAATTGGATACTGCGACTTGAGATTTTCCACCAGGTCGCGCAGGAAGTCCGGCCCATCCCTTGGCATTGACCAACCGCTGGCGCCGTCAGCGTCAGGTCCAACAATAATGACTCCCTCTTTGTCGGCCAGTTCTCTCCATTTCTCCACCAGGGACATCCCATCGCGGCCCGAGCCGTGCAGCAGAACTATCAAAGGCGCCTGGGCCTTTGCGGTCGCGGGAACGTAAAGATAGAAGGTGCGCTTCTTCTTATTTGAGAGGATTGATTCTCTGACTATTTTGTTTGGCTTGTCCTGCGCCCGCGTGAGTGAGGAAGCGTTAGAGAATAACAAACAGAGGAGGACGATCAGGGAAGACGATACGCCTTTGAAGTTGCCAGTTCGCATTAGATCTATCCTGCCGAGAAGCCTTACGGTAATCTCTCTTCGTGCTGTTTCGTGTGATTCGCGAATCGTCTTCTGGGAAGAAATACGATCCACTAAACCACACGAACGAAAAAAATCAGTCCTTGTTGAGGGATCCGTGACGGTAGACCTTTTCTCAAGACGCCAGCTTAATCATGCCTTAAGGCCCGCACCGGATCGATCCTCGCCGCGCGCGCCGCCGGATACAGCGCCGCCAGAATCGAAACCGAAAGCGCAAACACAATCGCGCCGAGCCAAAGATAAGGCGGCAGGTAAAAGAAATCGACGAACGAAGCGCCCTGCGGTTTCAGAATAAAACGATAAGCCAGACGGTTCGCCACTGCATCTATTCCCCAAGCTGCCAGCGAGCCAATTACTCCGCCGGTCAAACCGATCACCGCGGCTTCAAAGAAGAAAATAAGCTTGATCTCCTTATCTTCCGCGCCGATCGCTTTCATGATCCCAATCTCGCGCGTGCGTTCGAGAATCGACATGATCATCGTGTTGGCGATTCCAAACGAAGCTACCAGCAGAGAAATGCCGCCGAGCAATCCCAGCGCCGAATCAATAATCAGAAAGACCGTGCGAATCTGATCCAACTGATCGACGATCGAAAAACTGCCGAAGCCCTTTTCGGTAAGCTGCCGGCGCACCTCAGTCATTACCACCGGATCGGTTACCCTGACCACGGCCGAGTCGTAACCTTCACCATCGCTCTGGCCCAACGAACCGCTTTGGCGAGCCAGCGCCAGCGCCACCATCCCCATCGGGCTGCGATGCTCCTTGGACCAGGCGCGCGCAGCCTTGAGCGGAATGTAAATGCGCGCGTCAGGAAGCAAGCCACGAAGGCCGCCCTGCCCGGCTCCCTCCTTGATCTCTGTATTCACCACACCGACGATGCGAAAAGTTTTCGCGACCAGTTCCCCGCTGCCGTTATCAGGCCCTGTGTCCTGCTCCAGCGGGAGACCGAAAAATCCGGGTGGCTCTTCTTCCGCGATCTTCGGTGTGGTCTTCTCCTTCGCAGAAGTTCCTGACTTGTTCGGCGCAGCGAGAAACTCGATCGTCTTTCCGACGGCGTCTTCTGCCTTTTCAAAACCAAAGTCGCGGGCGAACGTGTCCTTGACCACGGCCTCATCAGCGTCCGGCGAGCTGAGCATTTGTCCCGCCTTGAAATCTTTGAAGCGCGAACTGGCATTCGGCACCGAAGCGCCTCCGATCGACTCGATTTGCGAGTGGCCATTGACGCGGACATAGGTAAAGATCGAGAGGCTGGGCTCGACATAAGCCACTCCCGGAATTTTTGAAATTTCCGCGATCGCTGCGTCATCAAGAATCCGCGTCGGTTCTTTATCCGGCTTGAACGACGGGCCCTGCCGGTTGTTGGGGTTGTCGCCCCGGCGCGCCGCATTCTGATTTCCGCCCGCAGCCGCCATCGTAAAAACATTTTTGCCAAAGACGCGCATCTCGTTAAATAGATCGAGGGCGCGAAACCGCGACAGCATGTTGCGTTGTAAACCAAGCCCGAATGAAACCATTGTGACAATCACGGCCACGCCCACGATGACGCCCATCGAAGTCAGCGTCGCGCGCAGTTTGGCCTCGCGCAGGTTTCTAAATGCGAGTCTGAGTAGATCGAAGAAAGGCATAAACGAAGGTGCTCTAAAGATCTCTGCTAGATTAGCCTATATGCGTAGCCTGTCCGAAGCCCGCCCGTCACGAATACTGTCCTAAAACACTCGGCGCCAAAGCGCCAAGGGCGCGAAATGTAATAGCCTGGGCCAACGGCCCAGGTTGCACCTCGTTAGGAATTGCAAGCGCTGAAGGCTCGGAAAGCAATCAATCCCGCAAGCGGTTCAGTACCGTTGTGGCAGCGTCCCCGTACCGGATCGAGCCCTCCCTCACGGTCAGGCTTCTGACACCAAACAATCCATTTGACACCGCGAATAGTATGTCAAAAATCTGCCCAAAAGGTGTCTTCAGTGCAACTCTCATCCAGATTCTTGTATCTAAGTAGTGTCCTCGATAAAAAGCCCGACAACGTTACGAAACAGTAAGACTTTGATAGTTGAATTGGTCTTGCGTTATACACGCACACTGAGAGAAAATCAGAAGGCTTTAGGAGTAATAAGATGTTCACGAAAAATACCCTCGTTCGAATCAGCGCTATTCTGGGATTGGTCCTCGCGACTGTGGCCGTTTCCCTCGCTAAGACACATTCAGATCCGGCTTTTGCAAACATTACTATTAAGAACTTCGGCAAAATGGACGCACGCTTTTATCGCGGCGCCCAGCCAAAGGAAGAAGACTACAAGGATCTCAAGGCTTTAGGGATCAAGACCATCATCGATTTGCAGGATAGTCCGACCAATTATGAAAAGCGCGACGTCGAGGCCCTCGGGATGCGCTATGTAAACATACCGATGAGCGATTCGGTCTATCCGAAGGAAGAATCAATTAGTGCTTTCTTGAAGCTCATTAATGACCCGACGACCGGGGTATTCTTCGCGCACTGTGCCGGTGGCCGCCATCGCACCGGAGTCGTGGGCGCAATTTACCGTTTCAATGTCGACCATTGGAATTACGACCAGGCATATGCCGAGATGAAGGACTATGATTTCTATACTCGCTGGGGCCATGGGGACATGAAGAAGTACGTCGATGACTACTGGCAGCACATGCAAGCGAACGGCACCGCCGCTTCTGCTGTTACCTCTTCGACTAAGCAGTAACCCGGTACAGAACCGCTCGCGGTAGCGAACGGGCCAACCTCCAAAAAAGATTAAGGCCGCTTCACACGAAGCGGCCTTTTCTTTTTCGCTCAAAACTCCAATTTCGAGAACCAAAGCAAGGATCCAACAGCCGCTCCGCGGCAAAAGATCTGTCGCCCACGGCGTGAGCCATGGGTTTGGGTCGTCGCCCCGCGCTAGCCGCGTAGCGGCGGAACAACAAAAGGTTTCGCCCCTGCCGGGGCTGGTTGCTTTAGCGTGTCTCGTCCCATGGCTCACGCCATGGGCTACAAACCTTTTGCCGCTCCGCGGCCTTCTGGTGCTGAAAACGGTGGCGATTCGGTCCAGCGAAAGATCACACCGTCACCAACTCCTCGGCATTCTCTTCGTCACCCTTGAACTGCAATTCATAGAGCCTGGCATAGAGTCCTTCGTTCTCTAACAACTCTTCGTGAGTTCCCTGCTCTACCAGACGGCCGCCGTCAATCACAAATATCACGTCGGCTCGGCGCACAGTTGCCAGTCGGTGCGCGATCACGATCGACGTCCTGCCCTCCATCAAATTTCCGAGTGCGTCGAACACAAGCTTCTCAGACTCTGCATCCAGTCCGGCCGAAGGTTCATCCAGAATTAATATTGGCGCGTCACGAATAATTGCTCGCGCGATGGTAATCCGCTGACGCTGACCGCCCGACAGAGTCACGCCGCGCTCGCCGATCATCGTGTCATAACCGTCGGGCATCTTCGCGATGAACTCGGCGGCATTCGCCAATTTAGCCGCGCGGACAATCTCTGCATGCGTGGCCTCAGGCTTTCCGTAAGCAATGTTCTGCGCCACAGTCGCGCGAAACAGAAGCGTCTCTTGCAGCACAAAACTGATTCGTTGGCGCAACGACCTGCTCTTAAATTGGCGAATGTCAGTGCCGTCAATTCTGATTTGACCCGCGGTTAGATCGTAGAAGCGCGGCAGCAGGCTGACGATGGTGGTCTTCCCCGCGCCGGTCGGCCCGACGAGCGCGGCCAACTGCCCGGGCTTGATCGTGAAACTGAGGTCTCCAATCACCGGTTGATTCGCGTCATATGAAAAATCAACGTGGTCGAATTCGATCTTTCCCTTGAAACGTGGCGCACGTTTGGCTTTCGGGAGATCGCGGACCTGCATTTCGTTCTCGAGCACTTCGCGAATCCGCTCCCACCCGATCTGGGCTTTCGAAATCGTGTCAGTCATCTTCGAAAGCTCGCGCATCGGCTTGTACATCTTGCCGAGATAGAGCAGAAATACGAGCATTTCGCCTGGGGTCAATGCGCCGGTCAGCACCAGACGCGCGCCGTACCAAAGCACCAGACAAGTGCCGCAGGCCACGATGATCTCGACGATTGGCGCCAGCTTGGCCTTGACGTTCCTGGCCGCCAGGGCGGCTTCGACGCTTTTCAGGCTTTCGTGCTCAAACCGCTCTTGCTCGTAGTCTTCACGCGCAAATGCCTTGACGACACGAATCGAAGAAAGCATTTCTTCCAGGACGTTAACGACCTGGCCTTCTTTGCGCCGCACGGCCCGCGAAGCTTTTTTGATCCGGTGCGTGTAGTAATAGACGACCAGAAACAATCCCGGCGCCACCGTCAAGGCGATCAGCGTGAACTGCCAATTCAAATAGAACATCACGATGATCATGCCGCACAGCGTCAGCACATTGACCAGCATGCCCAGCAGCACATTTGAAATGAGGCTTTGCACCGCATCAATGTCGCTGGTGACGCGGCTGATGAGGTCGCCCGTGCGCTTTTGATCGTGAAAAGAAAGTGAGAGACGCTGGATGTGACTATAGAGCACTCGCCGCAGGTCGTGCATCACCCACTGACCTACGCTGGTCGTGAGATATTTTTCAAAGTAAGAACTGAGCGCGCCAACGATCGCGATCACCAGCACCGCCAGAATGGCAAAGTTGAGAATTGAAAACTTGTCTGTGCCAATCCAACCCACCACACCGACCAACCAGCCCGACATCCGCTTCGATCCGAAGACATAGTCGAAGACGATCTTGAGCGGCCATGGATCGAGCAGGTCAGTAACGCTTTCCCCAACAACCGCGATAAAGGCGAGCGTGAGAGTGAACCAGTGTGGGAAAAGCAGATCGGTGATGCGAATCTGTTTCTGGTTCATGATTCAAGGTGTCCGAGCCCCCGCAAGCGGAGCATTAGCCCGACCGTGAAGGAGGACTTGGGGCGGCCCGCGCTGTGGAACCCTCCGTCAAGGTCGGGCTAATGCCCCGTCTGAACTAGCCGCTACGAGCAGGTGAATCGATCATCCAGTCAGACTCGTAAGTTGATTTATCCGGTCACGCACGGCTTGCGTCAGCATCTGGATCTCTTCCGGCTCGAAGTTGGCGGCGCGGAACGCGTCCTGTAATTGCTGGTCGCTTAGCTGCGCGAGCAGGCTGCCAATCCATTTGGCCTGCTCCACGGTCACGTGATCGAGCAACTCACCCTGCTTTCCGCTGAAAGCAAACTGCAGGCGATCGCCCTTGACCCGCTCGACGAATTTAGTTTTGACGTACTTCTCGGGTTCGTTGCGGCTATGCGAGATGGCGCCGCCAGTCTTGCCAAAGGTCGCGCCCAGATCGCTGATGATATAACGCTGCTCGGTCGCGCCGTCGTCACCCTTCACTAAAAGGATTTTGTTGTTGTCGTTCTTCAGGTCCCAATTGTTCAGCAGCGCCATCAGCACGACCAATCCATTCAGTTCTTTAGTTCCGGCAAACGGATTACTTTTCCACTCCCAGCTCTCCAACCGTTTGACGTTGTCGGGGCGGGCTTCAAACCGTACATTGGCGAAACCATCGCCTTCACACCGCTCGACTTTTTTGCGCGGCTTCGGTGCGCCTTTGATGTGGGCGCAGGGCGCGAGATAGTTGATCTCAGTTACATAACCGACGGCCCAAAGCAGACGCACGGCCGCTGTCTCGGGGCGCGCTTCATTGCCGATCTTCACGATCCATTTGCGACCCGCGCCGTCCCGCACGTGATACTTGACCGAATAACCCGTCGTGTCCTCTTTTTCGAAAGTGACGTTGGACAGATCGGGCTTCAACGCATCGCCGCCCGGCCCCAGGAAAAGATCCTCAGAAGAAATATCGGAGGGCTGCCGCCAGAGCACGGCAGAGCTATCAGGCGGCGCCACCGTCTCTTTCTTGTCCTGGTCTTGAGCGAAAAGAACGGGAACGGAAAACGCCACAATCAACCAGGCAATGAAGGGGATCGCCCTTCGCGTAGTTTTTGCTGCAAACACTTTATCCTCCTAAATCTCTCTCTATTCGAACTGGAGGGCCGGGGCCAAAACGCTTTGCTCTGA
This sequence comes from Blastocatellia bacterium, assembly GCA_033858155.1. Lineage (GTDB taxonomy): Bacteria > Acidobacteriota > Blastocatellia > Pyrinomonadales > Pyrinomonadaceae > UBA11740. The sequence continues at coordinate 12,926 of JAWVCT010000075.1, read as the reverse complement.
AGCTTTGCTAGTGACGCCTTACTCTCGTGGCCAGCGTATTTTGAACGCCGTTCAGTTCCCTGATCCTGGCGCGAACGCCGCGCGTCATCATGCGAACTTCCTCGGGACTATAGTTGGCCGAGCGAAAGGCATCTTCGATCTGGCGGTCGCTCAGACGCGACAACCAGCCGTTTATCCATTGGGCGTCAGCAACGCTGATGTTTTTGAATAAGTCTTTCCGCTTCAGCTTGTAATGAAAGTCCACCCGGTCGTCTTTCACCTTATTGACCAGGCGAGTCTTCACATATGCTTTAGGGTTGTTGCGGTCCGGCTTGAAGTAAAGGACCCGGGGAATGTGACTGACTTTGCCGAAGCTGGCGCCAAGATCCGAGACAAAGTACTGCAACTCGTTATCGGCAATCTTGTCGTTGCGCACCACGGCGACCTTGTTGTTCGTGTCTTTAATGTCCCAGTTGTTCAGCAGGGCCATCATTACTTTCATGCCCTGAAACTGGCGACTCCCGACAAACGGATTATGGTCCCACTTCCAGCCGTCAACGCGTTTGACGTTCTTAGGTCGCAAACCGAAACGAGCGTTCTCGAGTGTCTTATCAAGACCTTCTACGTAAACCCGCGGGACCAGATAATTGACGTCAGGCATATAACCGACTGCCCACATCAAACGCGAGGCGGCCGTTTCGCCTTTGGCCTCTTTGCCAACCTTGGCGATCCATTCGCGGCCTGAGGCGTCCCGCACTCGATACTTGGTTGAGTACCCGCCTTTCTCCTTTGCGATCAGCGTGACTCTTCTCAGATCGGGCTGCATCGCCTTGCCGCCCTGTCCCCAGTACAAGTCGCGACGTCCAATGTCGGATGGCGCTCGCCAAAGCACCGGGATCCCATCCGGAAGATCTTGCTTGCCTTTCTTTTTCTTATGCTTCTGGCTTGAGTTAATCGTGGCCGGTATTAGCAGGGCCACGCAAAGAATCAATAGAGCCCATCGGCGCCAGCTTTTTTGTGCGAGCATTTCTTTCTACTCCTGAAATTTCCTGTCACCTTCCAGGGGGCTTCCAAATCTGGGGGTCAAGCAGTCATGTCCATGCCTTCAAAATACATTTGACTGTCAAAGCGCTCTTCGTCAGCTCTGACCGCTACGCGCTCGTACGCGCCGTCAGGCTGCAATTCACGAGCGCTGACGTTGTCCCGCAGGTAAGCCCGGAGAACTTCGTCGCGCAAATAGTCTCTGAGCCTGGAATCGTTAACGGGACAGACAACTTCGACCCGACGGTTGAGGTTGCGGGGCATCCAGTCAGGGCTGCCGATATAGACTTCATGGTTCCCATCGTTCTCGAAGAACAGGATGCGGCTGTGCTCAAGGAAGCGGCCGACGATACTGCGCACGCGGATGTTTTCAGAGAGGCCGGGCACGCCCGGACGCAGCATGCAGATGCCGCGCACGATTAGGTCGATCTCAACCCCGGCTGCTGACGCGTCGTACAAGCACTGAATGATGTTGGGATCAGCCAGACGGTTCAGCTTCACGATAATCCGCGCCGGTCGTCCCGCCAGGGCGTTGGCAGTTTCTCGCTCAATGAGCTCGGTTAATTTCTCACGCAGGTTCACCGGCGCGACCAGCAGTTGGCGGTAATCTCGCTGCCTGGAATAGCCCGTCAGATAATTGAAAAACTCAGTCGTATCAGCGCCGATATCGTCGTTCGCGGTGAGCAAGCCCAGGTCGGTATAGGTACACGATGCCGTTGGATTGTAATTGCCGGTTGCGACGTGAACGTAACGCTGCAACAAACCGTTTTCTCGCCGCACGATCAGGGTCAGCTTACAGTGGGTCTTCAGACCGATCAGCCCGTAAACCACATGGACGCCGGCATGCTCCAATCGCCGCGCCCATTCGATATTGTTCTCTTCATCGAACCGAGCTTTCAGTTCGATCAAGGCTGTTACCTGTTTCCCTTTTTCGGCTGCCTGCATCAATGCCTCGGCTATTTCCGATCGCGATCCGGTGCGGTAGAGACAAATCTTTATCGCCAGTACCTGAGGATCATCAGCCGCGGTGCGGATAAAATCCGTCACCGTCGAATAAGCGCTGTAGGGATGATGGAGCAGCAGATCGCCATCCTTGATCACATCAAAGATCGACCGGCGCTGTTTGAGCACCTCCGAAATCGCCGCGCGCAACGGCCGAAACTTGAGATCGGGTCGATTGAGATCGCAGAGCGCGATTAGGTCCGACGCATTCAGCGGCCCTTTGATCCGGTAGATGTCCTCAGATTCGAGCCCCAGCGAGTTCGTCAGATAGTCGACCATTTCATCAGGCATCGACGTGCTGACCTCGAGCCTGACCGGCGTGCCAAAGCGTCGCCTCCTCAATTCGTTCTGCAGCGCGCGCAGCAAGTCGTCAGCTTCGTCTTCCCGAATCTCAATGTCGGCGTCTCGCGTCACCCGAAATGCGTGCGCGGCGGACGCGTGCATTCCCGGAAACAAAGCGCCGAGGTTCGCAGCAATGATTTCACTCAGAAATACAAATTTGGATTCGCTGACTGGCACCAGGCCCGGCAGCACCGGCGGCACTTTTAATCTGACAAATCGCGCCTCTTTCGTCGATTCCTCATCGGGTTGCACCATCAGCCCGAGATTTAGGCTCAGCCCGGAAATATAGGGAAACGGATGCGCCGGATCGACAGCCAGCGGAGTCAGCACGGGAAAAACATTTCGGGTGAAATAGTTATTCATCCGACTGCGCTCGTCGCCGGACAGCGAATGGTACGAAGCGACGACGATGCCCGCGGTCTTGAGCTGCGACAGTATATCTTCCGTCAGTGCGCGACCTTGCTCGGCAATCATGGGCCGCAAACGGCTCCTGATCTCGCGCAGTTGCTCTTCCGCGGTCATGCCGTCTGGCGAAGGGTGCGCCCAACCGTGCTCTACTTCTTCTTTCAAGCCGGACACCCGAACCATAAAGAACTCGTCAACGATGCTCGCGAAGATAGTGAGAAAGCGCAGGCGTTCAAGCAAAGGAGTGCGCTCTTCCAGGGCTTCCTCCAAAACCTGGCGAAAGAACTCAACCAAACTCAGTTCGCGATTCAACAAGAGCTTCTCGTCGCTGGGGGGCTTGGGCGCCAAACCGCTGGCCCTCGCCGGCAGCGCTGCTGCTAATCGATTATTTATTTGCAAGTTAGAAATCATTTTTGCCCAAACAACTATTCACATATAGTGTGCATCGCGGGCGCACACTAATATTTGGATTCGTCGAATATTGCTCTCCAGACAGCAACTCGTATTCCCGACCTCAACTGTCTGAAGTAAATCTCGTGAGATTAGTTGGTTCAAGGAAATTAGCTGCGGCAGAAATAAGTGGGTCGCAAACTCGCCGCAATTGAATCGTACTAATTCGTTCCAGCGAGCCTCGTTCATTGGTGGTAAACCTACTCTGGATCGAACAACTGTGACACGATTACGTCAGCTCGCCTGATGGGCCGCGGACCCTGCGCATGATTCACAGGCGCGGACTTCGCGCCATCGTCGAGGCCTTTGGAGGAAACGTATGCACGCCGTGCAGGCACGCTCACGAACTGATTCGATTCGATGATGTAGCTAGTCAGACTCCCCCCGTAGACACAACCCGTGTCCAGGCCGATCGCGCGCGGCGCCAACCGGGGGGCCTTCGCTGGCCAGTGGCCGAACAGGACAATTCGCTTTCCGCGGTAGACGTCATACCAAGCGACGCCTTTGCGCCCGGAAGGATTCGCACCCATGGTTCGCATCTCAGTCATATCGCTGGCCATCTGCCGGCGCAGAGGTACACCTGGACGGAGGCCGGCATGCACGACCAGATGAGATCCAAGATCTATTGTGAATGGAAGCGAGCGTACATACGCCGAATAACGTTCGCGCTGGGATTCGAGTTGAGCGGCCGCAATTTTCTGCTCTTCGTTAAGAGGTATTGGCTCGCCTCGCCAGTACTGCCTCAGTGCTCGATCGTGATTGCCGACAACGGAAGAAAACCGTTGATCGTCGATAAAGAGATCGAGCACCTCGCCATTCTTCGGGCCCTTGACTATTAGATCACCGACCGCGATTACACGGTCGTCTGTACGAAGTTCGACCACTCTAAGCATCTCACTTAGCTCATCGAAACAGCCGTGAATGTCCCCGATTACGATTGTGCGGCCCATTTGTCTGCTCAATCAAACAAATGGTGTACCGCGTCGGTGGTCCAGTCAGAGAGGTTGGGTGTGACGATGTCAGCATGGGCATCGCGCAACGCGCTTTCAGAAACCGTAGTCGTAATCCCGATGGTGCGCATGCCGGCAACACGCGCGGCTTCAATCCCCGGCGGAGCATCCTCAATCGCCAGACATTCGTTTGGGACGAGCGGCAACTGGCGCGCCGCGCGCCGCTTTTCATTCAACAACTCCAGCGCGCGTTGATAGCAATCAGGCGCGGGCTTGTGTTTCAATCCCGGCTCAGCGCTGACTACAACTGGAAACACTTTGCTGATTCCGGCTAGTCCGAGCACGTAGTCTATCTCGCCGCGCTCAGCCATGCTGACTATGCCCAGTTGGTAATGACGGGCCGCTGCCTTGATGAAAGTAACTACGCCGGTGGGCACCGGCAGATCATTCGTAATTAGCTCGCGATGCATTTCATGTTCGCGCTTGATGAGCGTCCACATGACCTCGTCGGTTAGCGGCCGCCCGGTCCGACCGTAGGCGGCCTGAACGAAGGCAGCATCATCCATGCCCAGCGAGGCGAAGTAGTCTTCATCCGTGAGCGGAACGTTCTCGGCCAGCAAAACTTCGCGGTAAGCTTTCAGATGGATGCGCTCGTCATCAATGATGACGCCATTGAAGTCAAAAAAGATGGCTTGAATCATGCGTGGATGAAAAGGAGTCGGGGGCCAGACTGCTGCAAGCGGCCTCTGCTATTTTCAGTAATTGGTGCCAGCGACTGCCGCGAAACAAGTCAAACCACTGAGACATAGCTAAACGCCGCGAGACCCAGGCTTTGGTTCGAGTTCTTTCGTATAATTCGTGGACCGCTTTTCCGTCATCGGTAATGTTTACTTGAGCTTGTTTACAGAGCGCTTTTGATTGAAGCAATCGCCGCCGGTGATTTCATTTCCGTAATCAGGGCGCTTTGTTCCGCGAATAAGACCGGCAGCCGCTCGCTTTCCAACACGTCCAGACGTCGCAGCACCTCTGTCAACGCCAGCTCGTTTTTTAGATTCACCTGATAGTCGAGGTCGGCGCGCAGACGATCTTTTCCTGATTGGCGGTTCTGCGACATCATGATGATCGGCGCCTGCATGCCGGCAATGATTCCCATAACCAGGTTAAGCATTTGGTACGGCAAGGGATCAAACCCGCGGATCAAAATGTAGGAATTGAACACGATCCACGAGATGATGATACCGAGCGCCGCGCCGATAAATTTCCAACTACCGCCGAACTCCGCGAGAGTATCCGCCGCCCGATCCGCGAGGGTTGAGCGCTTGTCCTGTTCTTCATTGACGTTACGCGACACGCGCTGCTGCAACATCCTGTCAGTAGTCCGCAGACGCAAGAACGTCGCACTCAACATTCCCAACGCGACCTTCGGGTTGTCGTCAATGAACCGCAGAAAGTCGTCCCGCGACAACACGGCCAGCCGCGCGTCTTCGACAATCACGGCGTCGGCTGAGCGCTTCTTGCCGTCGATGATCGCCATTTCGCCGAAGAAGTCTCCCCGGGCAAGTTCCGCGAGCACCACCTCGTTTTTGTCTGCGTCAGTAACGGCAATCCGCACGAGGCCGCTTTCAATCAGATACATCGCGTCGCCTTCGTCACCGGCGTGAAATAACGCGGCGCCCTTAGCGACGTCGCGCGTGCGCAGCAGACTCCGCAATTCACCCGCGGCCGCGTCGTCGAGTGACGCAAAAAGCGGCACCGAACGAATTGCATCGAGCGTCATCTCCTGGGGGGTTGGTGTCGACATCGGCTTACCCTCAATTAAGAAGTCAGTTGTTAGTGGTTAGTAGTCAGTCGTTTGAATTCTGAACGTTGTATCTGCTGAGTTTACGGCACGCCTCAGCTAACAACTAAGAACTAACAACGAACAACTGACTACTAACTACTAACTACTTTCCCGTCCTTCATCATAATGATTCGATCGGCGAAGCTGCTTGCCAGCTCGTGATCGTGGGTCACCAACAGGACCGTCAAGCCTTCATGCTCGACCATCTCGCGCAGCAACGTCAGTAACTCGCGCGCTCGCGTCGAGTCTAAATTCCCCGTCGGCTCGTCGGCAAGCAAAACGCGCGGACGGTTCGCCAGAGCCCGGGCGATGGCTACCCTTTGCTGTTCCCCGCCGGACAATTCCAGCGGGCGATGGTCCATTCGATCCTTCAGGCCGACGCGCTCGAGCAGTTCTCCCGCGCGCTGGCGGCGTTCCGTACCGCGGACGCCACCGAAGGCCAGTGCCAGACGCACATTCTCGGCCGCGGTCATCGTGGTAATCAAATTGAAGTTTTGAAAAATCATGCCTACAGAGTCGCGACGATAGCGGGCCATCTGTGTCTTCGTTAAAGGCCCGAGCGACTTTGAATCGAACAGCACCTCGCCGGCCGTGGGTCGATCGAGCCCGCCCAGCAAGTTCAGCAGGGTCGACTTACCCGATCCCGACGTTCCCTGGATCGCAACAAATTCGCCTTCGTTCAGGCTTACGTTGACATGATCCAAGGCGGTCACCAGATTCGTTCCCATCTGATAGACCCGCATGACTTCCTGAGTTTCGATCAACGACATGGCTCGTACGGTTTAGTTTTGAAGGAGGACTTGCCCTCCTCGCCGCGGCCGGACAAGTCCGGCCTCTAAACTGAATTCGAAGAACTGCACTTATTTCACGCGCTACCGCGCCCGGTTCTGTACCTTAGTTACTCGCCAAAGCTCAAACTGCTCCGCGTCGAATCCCTTCAAAGGCATTTCAAAACGGGTCGCCGCAAAGCCGTTGTCCGGATCATTCAACAGCTCGCGGACCTCGGGGTCGGAATAAACCGCCGTTGAGATAACCACGTCGTCGCCGGTGGATTGCCCTTCCAGACGCGCCGCCATATTAACTGTTGAGCCGAAGTAATCCAGCCGATCGTTGAGTGTCACCGCAATGCAAGGCCCCGTATGCAAACCGGCCTTGAGGCTGAGAGGCTGCATTCCTCCCGCCGGATCAGCCAGACGCTGTTGCGCGTGGAGCATGGCACGCACGGCCCCCGCAGGGCAACGGAAAACAGCCATGACCGCGTCGCCGATAGTTTTCACCAACGCGCCGTCCTCCTCGGCGATTACCTGTTTCAGAATATCAAAGTGATTCATCACCCGTCCGAACGCCGTCGCATCCCCAATCTCGCGGTACATGCGGGTTGAATCTTTCAGATCCGTAAACAGCACGGTCAAAGTGCCGACAGAAATCTGTTCCCCAGGTCGCAGCGCTTCGCTCGCGAACAGATCGCGAAAGACTTGCAGAGCCGTCACCTCAGCCGCGGTCGCCGCTTCATCACTCCAGGCCGTGCGTTCGAGAATGAACAACTGCTCGTCCGCGGTCGCATTTTCAAAATCGATGTCCGCGTCCTGTGCGATCTCCAGTTCCTCGCTGGCCCAACCATCACTTGTCGCCCGCAAGGTCAAGGCGGCCGGGCCATTTTCCGTCGCCCGCAAATGTTGCCAGCCAGGAATGCTCATCGTGCGCAGACGATACCGGCCGGTGCCGAGAGTCAAATCGATCGCGCGTTTCGAATGCGGCGTCAGCAGTTGTTGGACTGCGATGTGGGGCGTCACCTGCGGCCCGCCTACGCAGAACGTTTCGCCCTCCGTTTTACGAATCGACGGATTCGGTCGAAAGGTAAGTTCGATTGACTGTTCAAAGTTCGCCGTAAAATCGATATTGCATCCGGCGCAATGAATGTTTGACGAAATGTCCTCGAGCGAGCCCGCGGCCGGCCCTCCGCGACACATCGGGCAGATCAAGTTCCACTGTAGATCCAGGATTCCCGCGCGGGTGGCGCAGAGGCAAGCTTCCAGGACTTTGCGACGGGGCTCGCTCCATTGACGCGCAAGTTCGTAAGGCCTGATCCGCCCGAGAGATAATTCGTCGGCGTTTTCCAGGTAATCGACCAGTAGGGCAACCAATCTATAGTCCGTCCCCGCCGCTGCCATTTTCTCACTCAGTGCCAGCAGACGCGCCCGCCCTCCCGAAACAAACTCGATCGTGGTAGAGCTCTTAGTCGCTGTAGATCCCTTTTTCGCCAGCCCGTCATAGCCGCGCACTGTGCGGGCAAAGCTACGCGCACTGAGAATTCCGATTTGAATCGGGATGGCCAGCAGTCCGATCGCGTTTCGGGGCCGGGCCCAAACCTGATAGACCAGTTTCGTCCTCACGGTCTGATGACCATCCGCTGTCGGCGTCAGAGGCGTCAGCTCAACCACAACGCGCAGCTCGCTGATCGGACCTTTGCTGTACTGGCGCGTCACACCAAACCGCGTGGGTCTGATCCACTCAAACGGCTGCTCTTCCCATTCGACCGGAACGCCAAAGGCCGAGAGCCGTAACCGTCGGCGCGCGTTCTTCAGACCCTGGCCTGCGCTCTGGACCATCTGAACCGCCGGCACTCCGGTGTCGCGATTGAAGCGATTGGTGTCAGCCAGCAGCGGCCAAAGTTGTTCGGGTGACGATTCAAGATCGAATTCCCAGCGGTAGTGAAATTCATGCATAAGCAGGCATTAGAGCTCCGTTAGGAGCGTAATCTTTATAGCACCGATTCTTTTCCCATAAAACAACTCCGCTCGAAGCGACATCGCGATGTCGCTTCGAGCGGAGCAGAGAACGGGAGTTACGCTGGAGCTATAAATATTTCGCTCCTATGGAGCGAAGCTCAGGACGCTGACCGCAAACTAGTATCTAGATGCTTTCTAGATTTCTTTCCACTCTGAATCCACATCCTCATCCGAAAATGCCACGCGATAATTTTTTGACTGTATCTGCTTGGTGATCAGCAGGTCGTCTTTTCGCTTCAGCAGATCGGCGCGGTTGTAAACCGACAACTCAAAATTGTAGCCGTGCGTAATGGCGTCTTTCGGACAAGCTTCAACGCAATAACCGCAAAAAATGCAGCGTCCATAATCGATGTTGTAGATTTTCGCATAGCGTTCGTCGACGCCGATGCGTTCCTCGGCCGGACGCGGGTCGTCCGCGGCCTCGATGTAGATGCATTCAGACGGACAAGCCGCCGCGCAAAGAAAACAGGCGACACATTTCTCGCGGCCCAGTTCATCGACGTGCAGCAAATGCTGGCCGCGATACCGAGGCTGGACGGTGACAGGCTCTTCGGGATATTGAACGGTCTGCTTGCGCTTTGGCAGGTAGGACAGTGTGACACTCATGCCCTGGATGATGGCTTTAGTGGATTCAATTACTTCGGTGATGATGGACATAGGTCTGAATTTCGAATTTGGAATTTCGGATTGCGAATTGTCAGGCTCGTGCCGCTTTCGCTGTCCTTCCAGAACTTGTAAAAATGGCTAGCAGTTCACCGGCTTCTTGAAGAAGCCATCCTCTTTGGAGAGCGTCCCCAAAAGTCGCTTCTTCGCAAATCTCCAACCAGTATTGGCTTTCTGAAGCTTCCTTTTCGACAATGGCAATCTTATGAATGAAGTCATTCCTCGACTCGGCTCTGTTTGCTTCACGATAGTTCGCACCAACTGAGGTTCCAGCTTTAACCAGTTGGTACTTGATCACATCCCCAATCCTTCCAATCGGCAAGGTCGCCGCAAACCTAATAATCCGCAGCGCGAAAACTTTGGTTCTTTTTTCTAACTCGACCTTGTCCATGGTAATTCGCAATCCGCAATTCGAATTTGCCAATTCCAAATTATTTTACACGAGTGGTGTGCGATGCCACAGCTTGCCAACGGTGATCGCGCCAAACGAACGTGTCAACAAAAGTGTAAGAGTCCGGCCCGTTGGTTGTTACTTCCCGCAAAGTACCGCTCAACGTCGCCCGATCGTCCGTCTGATCGACGGTCAAATCCTGAAACTCCCAAGACTTGATCGAAGGATCGGGCTTCAGCGAATCGATGTACTGGCGCTTAGTGCGCTCGTCCGTGTTGCCCACATAGTCGGCGGCGAGGATTCGCTCGAGCGCTTGCTTGTCCCCTTCGACGTTCGCGCGCGCCCACTCATTTTCCAGCCTGGTGAGTTGGTGCAAAACCTCGTCCTCATCCTCCGGCACATCGTCGGCTTGCAGAGAAGGCGACGCGATCGGGGTGGGCGTGGTGGTCCACTCCGAACGAGTGGGCGTGGGCTGTGCGCGATTGTCTTTGCGCGCGTCCCGCAGCATCGGCGGAATGACGATCCCCGCGATCACTATTCCGCCAATGACGACGAAAACAATCGCGAGGATGACTATGATCCAGAGCCATGTCCGGCGCGGCTTTGCCGGATGAGTGAACGATGGGACAGGAGGCACGAACTGCGACGCGCTAATCGTGGCTTTGCCGGGCAACTGACCGTAGTTTTGCGTCGGCGGCAAAACGCTGCCGCGATCAGTCGGGGGCGCGAACGGCGCTGGTGATATCAGGGTCTCCTGGGACTCGGCCCGCCCGGCATCACGGACCAGCGGCGTGCCGTCTTCCAGGCAGAAGCTTAGCGTTTCGTCCTCGAAAGAGCGTTTACATGTGGGACAGCGTTTCACGATATTCAGGGCGACGGCTGCTACTTAATGCCTTGCGTAAAGATCGCTACGCCGTAAAGCAGGATGAAAAACGCCAAGCCCAGAAAGTAAACCGCGCCCGTGATAATCCCGGTGATGGCGAAAGGCTTGCCGGTGAATTTATCAGGATAGTTTTTGATCTGGTTGAGTGAATAGATGCCCAGGCCAATCGCCACGGGACCTGTAATCACTCCGAGATAACAACACCAGCCAATCGTCACGGTAAAGATTCCCAGGATGAGAGCGGCTACCGCGGTACCCTGCTTTGGTCCGGCAGCGTAGGCCGGTGGCGGCGGGGGTTGCCACCCCGCTTGAATTGGTTGGGGTTGGGCAAATTGGCCCGCACCCAAACCGCCCGACGGTGTGTTCCAATTTGCCGGCGGAATTGGATTCGAGAGCGGCGGCGGTGCCGGCGCCATCATCGTCGCCGGCGGCTCATCCTTTGAGAACGAGTCCTCAACCAGAGTGGTGCCGTCCTGAGTACAAAAACTCAGCCAGGCTTCGGAGAACGTTTGGTTACAAGTGGGGCAGCGTTTCATCTGATCCTCGAACCTATTCGTTTAGACGCCGGTCTTGTCCGGCGCCGAGTTGGAGCGGCACAAGTGCCGCTGCTAAACATAAATTCTTTCAAACAATTTCCAGGCGATTGAAGAAGTACGCAATCTCGATCGCCGCATTCTCGTCAGAATCCGAGCCATGCGTGGCATTCTCCCCGACCGAGGCGCCAAACTCTTTGCGAATGGTTCCGGCGTCGGCTTTGGCGGGATCGGTTGCGCCCATCAGATCGCGCCATGCTTTCACCGCTCCATCCTGCTCGAGTACCATCACTACGCACGGCGCGCTCGACATGAATTCGGTTAAGCCTTCGAAAAAGGGTTTACCGCGGTGCACATCATAAAAGCCTTCCGCCTGTGCGCGCGACTGTTGAATCATTTTCATGGCGCGGATCCGAAACCCGGCCGAAATAATGCGGTCGATTATTTTTCCCGTGTATCCCGCGCGCACGGCGTCGGGCTTGATGATTGCGAATGTTAGGTTACCTGCTTGTTCTGCCATTGTTCCTCACTAAAATCAGTTCAGCAATACTTCTAAAGATTTCTGGTTTCGTAGTAATGAGGTCGGTACCGGGAGCGGTAGCGGTAGCGACCGGGTACGTTCTCTCGTGATCTCGTGTCGTTGTACTTTGGGACCCGGTCGCTACCGCTCCCGTCCTGACCTCAATTCTTCACCGCCGCGATGCAGCACTCGTGCGGGACTCTTTGGGTGACAGCGGACAACAAATAGCACATTCCCGGGTCGCTGGGATTGTACGCGCCGGGCCGGATCCATGCTAGGCCCTTGCAGTTCGCATTGCCGGCGCAGTCCGCCTTGCAGAGCGCGAAGCTCACCCGCAGGTAGTAGGTAATTCGGGTTCCGTTAAGGCTGGTGTTGTTAAGCGTAGTGAACATCGCTTTCGGACGCTCTTTCACAGGAGTGGGGACAGGCGTCGGCGCCGGCGCGCGCACGGGTGTCGCGGACGGCCTTTCATTCGGCGTAGGAGAACTTTTTGTTTCGAGCGTCGCGATCGGCGAAGGTGAAGCAACGATACTCGGTACTGGAGTCGGTACCGAATACTTGCCACTCACGTCGCCGCCGCCGCGCGTCATGAACCATGCGATCAGAACACCGGAAGCGCCGAGCACCAGCACGATCGCAAACACCCACGGCAGCACGCCTCTTGTTGATTCGCTACGGACGTCATCTGCCCCGATATTCTTTTGAAACTGTTCTGGTCGAGACGTGATGGTCGATTGCGCTGTTGGTTGAGCCGGACGTGGACTGGCTACGGTTGGGCCGGGAGGTGGCAGATTCCAAGTAGCATTGGGATCCGATGCGGCCGCTTCTCGCACCAGTCTCGCGCCGTCGTCGAGACAAAATACGAGCGACTCATCTTCGTAAGCTCTACGGCAAAAGGGACAGGTTTTCATTGATCTTTTTTTAGTTGCTGCTTTAGTTTGCCTTACTTCTCATTAGCACCGTCGCTTTAGCGCGGTGAATTTAGTGGCTTGACTCATTACGGCAATGGCATCTGCCACTCTGATGCGCGGCAAGTCTGCGACTTGCCGGCGGCGAACCTTCTTTTTCATTCGGGTCTTCGACCCGTCACGGTCGGAGACCGTTCAGATTAATGGGCCACGTTTCGGCAAGTCCGAGA
>JAWVCT010000074.1:0-18062 GCA_033858155.1 Blastocatellia bacterium | reverse complement strand
GATATTACGCGAGCCCAGCAGAGAGTGTCAAAATTATGGTGGCGGCAGGCGCAATGGACGAGGTTAGGACGCCATTTAGCTGGGAGCGCGGACGTCCCGTCCGCACTGAGCGCGAAGCGCGAACAACGTTGTAAAGGCGGCCTCTGAAGCTGTACGACAAACTTCAGTTTGCCGAATGAGCCGGAACTTAACTTTGGAAAATTTGCGCCTCCGGCGCGATGCGGACGGGACGTCCGCGCTCCCAGCCATAACGGCCACGTTCACCTGAACTTGTCTGTCGCCTCGATCAGCGCACTCAAGTTCCCCGGCTCCATAATTGAGTGCCCCGCATCGGGCGTGATGTGCAGCTCCGCTTCCGGCCAGGCACGATGCAGGTCCCAGGCGCTGGTCATCGGACAAACGACATCGTAACGCCCCTGCACGATCACGCCGGGAATGTGACGAATCTTCTCAACGTTTTCGACCAGGTAGTTCTCGGTCGGAAAGAAGCAATTATTCATGAAGTAATGACATTCAATCCGCGCAAAAGCCAAAGCGAATTCAGGGTCAGCAAACTTCTCGATCGACTCGGGATCAAAGAAGAGCTTTGAAGTACTGCCTTCCCAGATTGACCACGCGCGCGCGGCTTCAACCCGGACCTGCTCATCATCACTGGTGAGACGGCGATAGTAAGCGCTTACCATATCCTCGCGCTCGCCCTGTGGGATAACTTTCAAAAACTCTTCCCAAACGTCTGCAAAGATCCAGCTACAGCCTTCCTGATAGAACCACTTGATCTCTTTCGGCCGGCAAAGAAAGATTCCGCGCAGCACGAGCTCAGTCGCGCGCTCGGGATGCTTCTCGGCATACGCGAGCGACAGAGTGCTGCCCCACGATCCGCCGAACACCTGCCACTTCTCAATGCCCAGATGCTCGCGCAGCTTCTCGATGTCCGCGACCAGATCCCAGGTAGTGTTCTCTTCGATCGAAGCATGCGGCGTGCTCTGCCCCGACCCCCTTTGATCGAACAGCACAATGCGGTAGGCGTTCGGGTCATGAAACTGCCGGTACTCAGGCACAATCCCGCCACCCGGCCCGCCGTGTAGAAACACCACGGGCTTGCCGTTCGGATTCCCGCATTGCTCGTAATAGATCTCGTGAATGTCCGAGACCTTCAGACGACCTGTGTCGTAGGGTTCGATTGCAGGATAAAGAGTTCTGAGTTCAGTCATAGGAATATGATAACGGGACTCGTCGGATTATTACTAAGAACATGCGCTCCCGACCATTCCGCGCGAGAGGGGAGACTCTTCCAAGCGCTTAGTTAGATTCGAGCGTCCTAAGCCCCCTTCAACGCAGACGAAACTCTGCAACAAGTCCGGGTGTTCCTGCTAGAAGCCGTTCAAGGTGACTCTCTGGCCACATCTCAATCCTCATCGCCCTATCAGAGTTGTTATGCTTCTCAATGAAGGCGATCGCGTCGGTCGTAAATCGACCCGAGGTCGCCACGACCAGAACGTCCACGCGAGGCGATTCCCAGAGGGCCATTTGGTCCTTAAGCGAGCTGACATCAGGCAAGGTCACGCTCTGCTTTAACGAGTGTCTGCACTGAACGATTATCCGATTTCGCGTTACACCCGAGAGTGAGTCTCTGGAAATTCGATAAGCGGAAATATCTCTACCCCTGTCGGATGCGCGCGTTTTGGTCAGCCATGCGACGTTTTCATAAGAATCCGAACTGGAGATGAGCGAGAACAGTAGACGCTCGAAACCGGTGTCATCCAACGAGGCCCAGTTGAGTTGCGTTGCTACGTTCCCAAGAGCGGGACTCCTCGACCTGGTTCCAAGATCTTCCATGGGAATGGGCAGGGGCTCTACATCGTTGTATAGGCCGGACATCAATTGTTCCCGAATGGCGGACCACTTAGCAGCGTAAGTCTCTATTGCGGTAGCGTCCTCGGTATTTACCAATCCATCCATTAGCTCATCCCACGCTTTAGGACGCTTGAAGGCTGAGCCTAACAGAACGTCAATCTGCCGTAAGCTCGCAAGCAACTGTTGTCGCGAATCTCTCCCCTTGTCATCGGAATCCATTGTTCCACCGATGACTTCCGCTATTTTAATAATGTTATCGCGAATGAAGCGCCTCCGTGCTCGGTTAAGCCTATATCTATACTCGACCAACTCATCGGCAGGCTCCTCCATTTCTTTGCCCAACGAGATAAGCATTTCAGGCTCACCGACCATATCAGCATCTAGCCGCTGGTGGGCTATTGAGTCGAGGTCAAGCGGTCTCGCGCTTGGCGCCCATTCATCTATCGGTGGCAAACCGCCAAGTAACTCGGAATAGCCCCGACAAGCGTTTTCATATTCAGCATTAGAAGAGAAGTCAATACCTTCCGGGGCTAATTGCATAATGATGTGAAGATGACGCTCGATCTTGTCCAAATTGGCTTCTGCCAGCGCGAAATGACGAAGCGTACGGTTCAGGGGACTTTCAGTTTCGGGAGTGGTCATCGTCGATTAGCTATTCAGGCCTAAGATGTCATGTGAGGCTAATTCTAACATTTGCATGAAGAATGATGAATGTGGGCACCCTTGATCGCCCGTCAGTCTCTAGGATCTGAGCAAGCACACGCTAGCAGGAATCGAAGGTGAAGTCTTCGGCTTTCGCTTGCGACAGCAGTTGAGCGAGTGTAAATCTCCTGCTAAGCGCGAGGCCTCATAGATAAAGGGTAATGTTATGTCCGCAAACCTAGAACAGGCGATACTGGAAAAAATCCAAGCGCTTCCTGACAGCAAGCAGCAGGAGGTTCTGGCGCTGGTTGATGAAATGTTGAAGGAGACCCACGAGCCTTCATCGCCCAGGAACATCCGGCCCATCTGGGAAATCATTACAGAAATCGCCAATCAAGCGCCGCCCGGGACGTGGGATGATGTGCCGACGGATGGTTCAGTAAACCATGACCATTATCTCTACGGCTCGCCTAAGCGGACCAACCGCTGAGGACGCAAGTGTCTGAAGTCTTTGCGGACAGCTTCTATTGGATTGCCCTAGCAGTCGGTTGCATTCGAGTACAGCCGCCGACTTCACTCAGACAAATCCGCAGGCTCCGCTAAAGCACCTTCTCTAACCGTGAGTTTGTTATCAACGGATGCAGGCGTCGGCGGGCTTGGCGCTATCAGCAGCAAACCAACCACATAAAGGGCCAGCGCGAAGAAGGAGAGGTATCCGGTGATCGGCGCAAACGCCGGAACGTCTATGGCGACGCCTTGCAGCAGCGCGGTGGCTATCGTCTTGAACCAACCACCTGAGGGAGCGTAGAGCCCGGACACCAGCAAATGCTTGAGCACGAACGCCGTGCTGAAAAGAACGATCAGGCTTCTTAGCAGACGCCGCGCGTCGAACGATGAAAACTGATTGGTCCACAGCGTCCAAAGAAAAAAGAAGGAGAACATCCAGTGCAGCAGACCGCTTTCCGGCAAGACAGAATTGAACGCTTGAGCTGACGCAAAGAAGAGCGCGGCCAGAGTCAGCAGATGCGCCAGGTTGGTCAGCATCGGTTGTTCGAGGGCGAGCCATTGACGCAGATCGATGGCCCCGGCGCGCACAAACAGAGAACCCAGGAGAATCGCGAGCACCAGAGTCACCAGCGGCGGGGCGATGAATATGAACTGTCTCGTCTGAGCGTCCACTCGCAGTCCGCCCAGTAGCGCCACCGTCAAAAGGACCGTGGGCGTGACGATAAAGTGCAGCAGCGCTCGATTTCTCTCCGTGTAGTCCTTCATTTGCGCAGTGCTCCGTTTAGTGCGTTGCTGAGATCATAGTGTTACGAAGGTGCAAGAAAAGAACGCTATGCGAACCGTCGCGACCGTCCAACTCCGTAGGAGCCGAATGTTTATAGCAACGGCCCGACCCCAACGCACCGCGCTCCGTAGGAGCGAAACGTGACTCGCCCTTTAGTATTTCGCTCCTACGGAGCTTGCGCCATTATCCTGGGGCTCATTATCTATTAAACATTTCGTCCCTACGGGACTCAAGACCGTTTTCCAGCAAAGTGTTTTGTTATCGGGACAACAGCAACAACGGAGCACTAAGTTCATTTGCGTTGCCGAAAAAGCTTCAACGGGTTTAGGTCCTTCCAACTCGTTTCGGTTCCCTGTTCCAGTTCCGTCTTTAATTCAGCGGCCGTGTGCATTTGCAGATCCGCATCGTCGACTGTCAGCGTGCCGTTCGGCGACAAACTGATCGCCCGATTGACGGCCTCCAAGCCTTGCTTGAAAAAAGCATTGTCGTAATAGACTCGACCCCAGCCCTCTCGGTACCAGGCATAGGCGACATAGAACTGAGTGCGCGGATCTTTTTGGGCCGGATCGGCTGCGGCCCACTCGTCGCGCGCCGCGCGAAACTGGTCACGCCGAAAAAGCGCCAAACCGTTTGAAAATCTTTCCTGGTTGATCTCGTAGGTTCCAACAGCGACTTGTGAGTTGGTCGCCACGTCTTTAAAGGAGCGCGGTTCCGTGGCGTAGATCCATACGATGATGCTCGCATAGAGCAGGGTCCAAACGACACCGGTGATCTGAATTATCCGTCGTTGCATAAGATGTCACGAGAATTATAGACAGGAATGGTTGGAATGCAGAGAGCAGAGGACAGAGGCCGGAAGTCAGCGGCCGGAAGTCAGCAGTCAGAAGTCAGGGGGCCTCTCCGGAAGTCTTTGCCGCGCGTCGGAAAACGTTGTCGTCACATCGGAAAACCTTCGAAATCCCACGGTTTTTTTGTGGGACACAACTTTAAGCTGATTCCAGCCTATTGTGTGTGCTAACGCACTGACAACGAATCAGGACTGCGATACCCTCAGTCCAAAATGAGCGCAATCCAACACATGAGAGCCGCAATCGAAAGGTTCCGACGAAGTACCCTTCTCGCTCAACTGGGTCATCGACAAGCTCAGCCTCTCCCGATTGAAAGCCCGCCCACAAAAGATAGCCAAGCGTATCGCTTGACGACGGTATAGCGTTGGTTCTGGAGGACGCTAATGGAAAATCATAGAGTCAAAGCGAGTGTTCGCCCCTGGGCCCTGGCATTCGTTTCAATTGGTTGCTCGTTCGCCTTTTCGGCGCCCGTCGCAGGTCAGTCTGGAGGCGAGTCGAACGACGAGCGGATGCAGGTAATGGATACGCGCGGGATCCAACTGAGCGGTCCTGTCGAATACAAAGGACGGCCGAACGATCCCAAAGCCATGAGGGCCCAGGTGAGCGAGGACTTTCAGCGAATCCTGACCCTTCATAACGAAATAGTGAGCGCGATTGGCGCGAACCGATCTCTCAGTTATCAGTTTATCTCCGATGCCACCGGCGAAATTAGAAAGCGCTCGGCCAGGTTGCAATCTTCATTAAAGTTACAAAAGCCGGAGCCCACAACGGCAAATCGCCAGACGGAAACGGATCTAAAAGTGATGCAGACGAAGGATGAACTGATTCTGCTTTGCAAACAGATCGAGAGCTTCGTAAGAAACCCGATTATAGAAAAGCCGGGCACGATCGACGCACAACAATTGGAAAGGGCCCGCAAGGATCTGCAGAGCGTCGTGGAAACCAGCGACGCGATCAGGAAACAGTTGGACAAACAGAAACCCAGGCTTTGATAGTTGGTAGAATCTAACCAGGTAGGCGAGCGCTGAATGTGTTCGTCCGTTTGTTTAAGCGAAAGCGGCGACCTTGAAGTGGGCCGCCGTTTTCATTTTGTCCCACGGACTTACCAGCGGCGGGGCTAAGGCTTCGCCGCTTTTTCTTTTCGGGGATAAAGTCTGCAAGGTTCTCGTGCCGCACTTACTCCCGCCTAATGCGGACGGTATTCGAGCCCAGGTCGGGCTAGTGCCCGCAGCGCGACCTGACTCGTACAAGACGGAATTAGGGCCACTACCATTCCATCTGCAGCGACATACTTGACTCCGCGCGGGCTTCTGTCGAACTTCGATGCGGCCGCTGCAATGGCTCTGCCACTCTGATGCGCGGCAAGTCTCGGACTTGCCGAAACGTGGCCCATTAATCTGACGGTCTCTGACCGTGACGGGTCGAAGACCCGAATGAAAAAGAAGGTTCGCGGCCGGCAAGTCGCAGACTTGCCGCGCATCAGAGTGGCAGAGCCATTGCCGTAATGAGTCAAGTATATTAGTGCCATTCCAACTGCTCCGTTGACATCGTCAAGAGTTGGGTATAGCTTTCCAGCAAAAGTGCCGCTATTTCCGACTGCATGGCACTAAGGAGGGTTCGGGAATGAAAAGGTTCTTAATTCTGGCTATGTTGATTTTGGCGTTGACCTCAATAGCCCGCGCCCAGAACAATGCGTGCCCTACATGCAACAAAGGTTATGAGTTGGTAACCACGCCCACGTTCAACACAGAGGACGGCAATCGGTACCATGCACCCAGACGCGGGGTATTCAACCGCTTCTACGTAAACTTCGATGCGTCGGTAGTGGTGACTAACGACAGCGCCAAAAGAATCAAGCAGATCACCTGGGAAACAAACCTGATCGACGCTGCGACAATGAAAACTATTTCCACCTATACGTTGGTGACCCGCAAGAGAATCGCTCCGCACGCGGTCGTAACTCTCAAGCAGAAGGTCGAGGTCCCGCTGGAACCGAAGATGATTTCAGGTAACCAGCTCAATCCGGTCAAACGTGGAATGCCCAACGTGATTCGGACAAATCAGGTGAGTAAGATAAGGGAGATCGAATACACCGACGGTTCGGTAAGCTCACCCTAGCAGGGTGCTGAAAAACTAATTTGGAGTGCGGCGGCAAGCGTAGCGCGATGCCGCTTTGGATTCAATGATCACGAAAATGCTAGGAAATCCAAAGCGCCGCCGTTGTCGGCGCACTCCAAATTTGTAGATCGAGACATCAAATAAGAGTTTTTCAGCACCCTGCTAGAATAAAAACGCTGCTGACGACACCCTGCGCAACTCCCTGTTACCCCTACTTGGCCCTGGCAAGCGTCAAAACAAACACTGCTTGAGCACCAGCTGCTTTCAGCGCGGCCGCGCATGCCGAGACAGTAGCCCCGCTAGTAAACACATCATCAATCAACAAGACGCGCCGTCCGGCGACTAACTTTGGATGGCGGACGGCGAAGGCATCGGCGACACTCTTGCGCCGGGCCTTTGCGTCCATGCCAGCACGGTGCCGTGAGGTATGAGTGCGCCTGACGACGCTGTGTTCGTCCAGTGGCCAGCCACTAAGGCGAGTGAGTTCGCGAGCGAGCAACAAAGCCTGGTTGAAGCCACGCTCTCGTTCGCGTTCAGGGTGCAGCGGGACGGGAATGATCAAGTTGGTGCTCTTGAGAGGCTCGCGCTGTTGCATTGTGAACAGGAGATGGGCCAAACGCGTAGCGACGTGCGGCTCGCGCTTCAACTCGAGGATGGAAGCCCGTAAGGCTCCCTCGTAGAATCCGCAAGCTCGCGCGCCGCTGAAGGCGTCATCGTCGCAGCGGCCGCAACGGATACTCTGGCGCCGATCGCTGGTAACGGAGGCCTCAGTAAATAGACCGCACTTCCAACATAAGGTGTCGTCTTCACTGAACACTCGGGTGGTTTGCCAGCACGAGGCACAGGCAACGCCATCCTGGCGCGATTCAACGCTCTGGCCGCATACCGCGCAGGCTTGCGGATAGACGAGCGCCAGGGCGGCGTCGCAGAGAGAACTCAGGGGTTGGATTGCTGAAGACATGTGAATTCTTTAACGCAAAGGGCGCAAAGGTCTCGCAAAGGCACGCGAAGGAAGACTCTCTGCGTTCCTTTGCGGAGTCCTTCGCGTGCTTTGCGTTAAGTAAGCCTGAGCCCTCCCTCACGGTCGGGCTAATGCCCATTTCCATCCAAGCAGAAATAAGAGAGGCCTCCCGGTTACCCGGAAGGCCTCGGATTATGTCATCTCGGATTTCTGATCTCAAAATCCCGATCTGAAATCTGGAAGATATGCAGGCTTACTCTTCATCACGATGCAGCAAACCGCGCTCATTCAAATCCTGACAGCGCAGACAATGGCGGGCCCAGGGCACCGCGTCCAGGCGCTTATCAAGAATGGGTTCGCCACAGTGAATGCACTTGCCATATTCGCCTGCATCGATCCGGTTCAAAGCAGCGTCGATCGATTCCAGCAACTGCCGGTCGTTGGTTGACATCGACATCATCAACTCTTTGGTATAAGCGTTCGCGGCCATGTCCGCCGGATCCTGTGTCGCCTCCGCGTCACGTTCCCGGCTGTAGGCTTCCGCAGCCTGCACCTGGCCCACTAAGCCTTCCCGCCGAACCATTAATTTGTCCCGATAAGTTTTCGATTTCCTCTTGTCCATTCTTTTTGTTCAGTCCTCCACTTTCAATACTGAAGTCAGAGATCAGAAGTCGGAGGTCAGAAAATGATGCTCTCTTCCGACTCGAGCTTCCCCCTCTTGACCCAACTTCCCACTTCCGAGCTCTAACTTCTGACCTCTGACTTCTGACTGCCGGCTTCTGACCTTCTCACTTCTGATAAGGCAGCCCGCGATTGATAGTGTAAGCGCGATAAAGCTGCTCGACTGCGACGACTCGCGCCATTTCATGAGTCAGCGTCAGCCGCGTCAAGCGCCAGCGCTTCGGCAGGCGGGCGGCAACTTCCGCGCTGACGCCGTCCGGTCCACCGATCACGACTGCCACTTCCTTGATCGCATCGTGCTCCCAACGCCGCACTTCATCGGCTAGTTCCTGCGAATTCCACTCCAACCCTTTCACGTCCAGCAGTAGCGCCACGCTGCCAGCCGGAATCGCCTCGAGAATTCGCTGCGATTCCTTTTTCACGCTGGCGGGATCATCGCCCGCGCCTTCACGGGTCTCGATTACCTCACAACGTACGAATCGCGTCAGCCGTTTCAAATATTCTTCGACGAGCGCCCGCAGGTGCTCATCTTTCGTCTTGCCCGGCCAAATGAAGCGTAATCGCATAGCGACAGAGATCGGAGGTCAGAGGTCCGCTCTCCTTTGAGAGAGGGCGTTCGAACGGACATTCACCCATTCTTTCTCTCACCGGTATCCTCTTTTCTGACGTCTGACTTCTGATCTCCGACCTCTGACCTCCGATCTCCGATCTCTGCTTGCTCCCGCGCCAGCCGTTCATAAAGATTCTTCCGGCTGATACCAAGAATCCGGGCCGCCTCGGTCTTATTGCCTTTGGTCGCGGCCAGCGTCTCGCGAATGTATTCGCTTTCGACCTCAGCCAGAGAAGGCCTCTGGGCTTTGCGCTCTCGGCGCGCGGCGGCCACCCTGGTGCTCTCAGGCAAATCGCCGGCTTCGATTTCCGCTCCAGTGGAAACAATTACCGCGCGCTCAATGATGTTTGCCAGCTCGCGAACGTTGCCGGGAAAATCATAGGCCCGCAAAAACCTCCACGCCTCGGCCGAAAATTGTTTCGCCTGCCGGCCGTGCTTCATCGCGAAGGCCTGCAAAAACCCCCGGCCCAACTCTTCCAGATCCGCGCTTCGTTCGCGCAAGGGCGGCAGTTGAATTTGAACCACGTTTAGCCGATAGAACAGATCGTCACGAAAAGCGCGCCGCTCGACCGCGTCCTTCAGATCGGCATTCGTTAACGCCACCAGCCGTGCATCGACCTCAATCGTCTGACGCCCGCCCAGCCGTTCGAATTCGCGGTGCTCGATCACCCGCAAGAGTTTGGCCTGCGCCTCGATCGTCAGATGAGCAATCTCGTCGAGTACCAGGGTCCCCCGATGGGCTGCTTCCAGGCGGCCCGGTTTGGCTTCACTGGCTCCGGTGAACGCACCGCGCTCATATCCAAAGAGTTCAGCTTCGAGCAGATCAGCCGGGAGCGTGGCGCAATCAATCTTAATCAGCGGCTGTTGGGCCCGGTGCGAATGCGAATGTATGAACCAGGCCAGAGCGTCTTTGCCGGCGCCGGACTCGCCGGTAACCAGCACGTTCGCGTCAGTCGTGGCCACGCGTTCGGCGAGGCCGACTACCTCGCGCATCGCATCCGAAAACGCCACCATCTCAATCACTATTTTTGTCTCAAAGATCAGTTAGCGAACGCGGCTCGTCGCGCTCAGGTTGATCTGACTCTGCAGATTCAAAATCTGAAATCTCAGACTTGAAATCTGAGATCTCAGATTTGAGATTTGCGATCCCAGGTCCGGGGGGTGAGACGTTGAATCGCTTCCCCTCACGCCACAGGCGCTCGAGATCATAAAAGCGCCGCGACTTGTCATCGAACACATGCACGACGAAATCACCATAGTCGACCAGTATCCATTCGGCGGTTTGGTAACCTTCGACGCGCGCTGCACGGGTGCCGTTGCGCTTCAATTGCTCGACCACTTCATCGCTAATGGCCTGCACCTGTCGCCGGTTTGTTCCCGTGGCAATCACAAAAAAGTCGGTGAAGCTGGCGATCTCCCGGAGATCCAGGACAGTTAGATCGAGCGCCTTCTTTTCCCAAGCCGCGTTCAAAGCCAGACGAATGCGCTCGTCAAAGTCTGCCGGATCTCCACTCGGAGCGTCTGGACCGATCTCACTGCGCGAGCCCAGCGCCGCCGCCTGGACTTCGGGACTTAACGATTGATCTTTTAGTTTCTGGCTCATTTAGTTCTTGTATAGATCGTATTTCTCAATGTAGCTTGCCACCGCGGCCGGTACCATCTGGCGCAGGCGTTCCCCGTCACCCGCTCTCACGACCGCGCGAATCGCGGTCGCCGAAATATCCACCATTGCCGCGTCCGTAAAAAAAGTGTGTGGTCCGCCGTGACTCTCGACCACCTGCGAAATCTCCGGGCGGGTCATGCCCCTCACATCCACAACCCTGGCAAATCCGTTGGGGATGCTCTCGGTCAATTGATATCCCGGTCGAGTTACCACGATCAGATCGGACATCTTCAAAAGCCTCTGCCACTCGTACCAGGTCGTAATTTCTGCCCAGGAATCGGCGCCAATCATGAAAAAGAGACGACGATCTGAGCCCATCTGACTTTGCATGCGCTCGACTGTATCGACGGCGTAAGGCCGGGCCGGATCGTCCAGCTCGATAGTCGAAATGCGCAACAGCGGATCCGCTTCAGTAGCCAGCGCCAGCATCGCAAACCGGTGAAACGCGGAAGAGATGCTGCACTTGTGCGGCGGCACGCAAGCCGGAACAAACAGCACTTCATCGAGTTCAAATAACTCCAACACCCTGCGCGCCACCTCGATGTGGCCACGGTGCACGGGATCGAAGGCGCCCCCGTAAATAGCTGCGCGCTGCAAAGCCATCATCCAGGCATAGATCCTTTTGCGTAGACCAGGCCTACCAGGATCGAGAGTCACTGCCGACCGCTTGCGAGTCGTCAGATTCGAGCGATAAACGAATCGCCGACTCAGCTCGCGATTGCTCAACCTCATGGCCGACCGCATTTATGAGTTCACGCACGCCGGCGCCGGTAACTGACGAGATCGCAAAGAACTTTCTTTCATCCTCGGTCGCCCGCCGGCGCAAATTTTCAACGCGCTCCGGTTCATCGAGCGCGTCAATCTTTGTCGCCACCACAATCTGCGGACGCGCACCGAGTTGGGCATCATAAGCGGCCAACTCGCGATTGATGACCTCGTAATCCATTACCGGGTCACGTCCGGAGACCGATGACATGTCGACAAGATGCAGCAGCAGCTTGGTCCGTTCGACGTGCCGCAAAAAGCGATCGCCAAGTCCGTGACCTTCGTGCGCGCCTTCGATCAATCCGGGTATGTCGGCAATTACGAAAGTGCGGAAGTCTCCGAGATCGACTACGCCGAGATGCGGTTCGAGAGTAGTAAACGGATAGTCCGCAATCTTTGGCCGCGCGGCCGAAACGGTCGAAATGAAAGTCGACTTGCCCGCGTTGGGAAAGCCCACCAAGCCCACGTCGGCAAGCAGCTTTAACTCGAGCTGTAGTTCAAACTCTTCACCTTCGCTGCCGTCCTGATGGTAACGCGGGGCGCGATTTGTTGAGCTGGTAAAGTGTGCGTTGCCGAAACCTCCACGGCCCCCATGCGCAGCCAGCCAGCGCTGTTCGTCGGCGTCACAGTCGAACAACAATTCATTGGTTAGCGGATCAAAGACCTGCGTACCAACGGGCACGCGGACGGTCACATCGGCGCCCTCTTTGCCCGAGCGGTTGCTACCCTCTCCGTGCAGACCGCGCCCGGCAATGTGCAGCGGGTTGTACCGCAAATGCAAAAGCGTATTCAAGGACGCATCGCCGACGAGCCAGACATCGCCCCCGCGCCCGCCGTCGCCCCCGGATGGTCCGCCGCGCGGCACGAACTTCTCACGCCGAAAGGCGGTCACGCCGTTGCCGCCGTGGCCTCCCTCAATGCGAATTTTTACTCGGTCGATGAACATGCCAGAGATGGGAACTTAGAAATGCTTTGATCTCAAATCTCAGATCTGAAATCTGAGATCTGGGATCGACTGATTTCTAAAATCAAAAATGCGAGCCCGCTGAGCTAACCTTCCGCGCGAGCGTCGCATTGAGTTGAATACTTAAGTACAACTTTTACTTTTAAGATACCGAGGCGGCTGCAGTCTCTGGTGGATACACGCTGATAAACTTGCCGGACCGGCCTTTCTCCTCAAACTTCACGACGCCATCTATTAGGGCGAACAAAGTATCGTCCTTACCGCGGCCCACGTTTTTGCCTGGCTTCCAACGCGTGCCACGTTGGCGGGCCAGAATATTGCCGCCCAGCACCCGCTCGCCGCCAAACTTCTTGAGGCCAAGCCGCTGCGAATTCGAATCTCGCCCGTTTCGCGAAGAACCTACGCCTTTTTTATGAGCCATAATTCCATTTCCGATTTTTGATTACCGATTGCCGATTGAAAGACATCCTCAAATCGGCAATTGGAAATTGGCAATCGGCAATCCCTTCTATCCAATCGAGTCGATCTTCAAGGTCGTGTATCCCTGACGGTGACCTTTTGTCCTTTTGTAATGCTTTCGGCGCTTCTTCTTGAAGACGATGATCTTGGGCGCCCGGCCGTGATCCACAACAGTAGCGCTGACCTTCGCTCCCTCAACCAGAGGCGCTCCGATCCTGGTTTCGTTGTCGATGGTCGCGACCAGTACTTCCAGGTCAACTGAAGCTCCCACGTCATGGTTTAGCGAAGGCACGCGCAGGGTGGCGCCCTTTTCCACGCTAAACTGTTTTCCGCCTGCTCTGATGATTGCAATTGACATAATCTTTTCTACACCTATCAGCGAGCCCAACTCACTACTGAAAAGTCGACTATTATAAATTCACGCAGAGCCCCCAGTCAACGCGGCAGCGGCGTTGCTCATTGGTCTCTCTTTGACCCCGTTGCGGGCGAGGAAGTCCTCCATGAACCGCGTCGAGATGTTTCCCGCCTGAAAATCAGGATCGTCCATGATCTTCAAGTGCAGCGGAATCGTGGTCTTGATGCCTTCTATAACCATTGCGTCCAGGGCCCGACGCATGCGGGCAATCGCCAGTTCACGAGTCCGCGCATGCACGATTACCTTAGCTATCATCGAGTCATAAAAAGGCGGCACGCGATAGCCCGGATAGACATACGTGTCCAGGCGAACGCCTGGGCCACCCGGCAGATTGAAAGTCGTGATGGTTCCCGGTGAAGGCGTGAAAGTGTCCGGACTCTCGGCATTGATACGGCACTCAATCGCGTGCCCGACGATGATCACGTCGTCCTGCGTATATCCGAGCGGCTCTCCCTCGGCGATGCGGATCTGATTCCGCACAATATCAGTTAGCGTAACCATCTCGGTCACCGGATGCTCAACCTGGATGCGGGTGTTCATCTCCATGAAATAGAAACGCTTGTCCTCGTCGAGCAGAAACTCGAACGTGCCGGCGCTTGAATAGCCGATCGCCTTACAGGCGGACACGGCTACCTCACCCATTTCCTGGCGGAGTTCTGGCGTCATCACAGGCGACGGCGCTTCTTCCAAAAGTTTTTGATGCCGACGTTGGATCGAGCATTCACGCTCTCCCAGATGGACGCACTCACCGTATTCGTCCGCCAGCACCTGAATCTCAATATGCCTCGGACGCTCGACGAACCGTTCGATATAAACGTCGCCGTTCTTGAAAGCCGCGGCCGCTTCATTCGAAGCAGTTTCCAGGGCGTGCCCCAGCTCTGCTTCGGAACGAACGATACGCATCCCTCGCCCGCCACCTCCTGCCGAAGCTTTCACGATCACCGGGAAGCCGATTTCACGCGCGATCTTGATTGCCTCTTCTTCAGAGTGCAGGGCCTCGGTGCTGCCCGGAGTAATCGGAACGCCGGCTGCCTTCATCGCGCGCCGGGCCTCCACCTTGTCGCCCATCAATTGAATAACTTCGGGTCGCGGGCCGATGAATTTGATATTGCAGGCTTCGCAGATCTCGGCAAAATAAGCCGACTCAGCCAGAAAGCCGTAACCGGGATGGATGGCGTCGACATTAAATATTTCGGCGGCGCTGATGATCGCGGGAATGTTTAAGTAGCTTTTCGCGGAAGGGGCAGGACCGATACACACCGATTCGTCAGCGAAACGCACGTGCAACGAATCGCGATCGACATCGCTGTGCACCGCGACGGTACGAATGCCCATCTCTTTGCAAGTCCAGATAATCCGGCAGGCAATCTCGCCGCGATTAGCGATCAGAATCTTGCGAAATGGTCTGGTGGCGGTAGTCATAAAGCGCGGGTGTAAGCAGATAGCAGTAAGCAGTTGCAGCAAGGAATTGGCGTATTCCTGCTCACTGCTTACTGCTCACGGCTTACTTGGTTTTGATTCCGAAAAGCGGTTGGCCGTACTCGACCGCCTGAGCGTTCTCGACGTAGATCTTGACGACTTCGCCAGTGGTCTCTGCCTGAATCTCGTTCATCAACTTCATGGCTTCGATAATACACACCACGGTGTTGTGTTCGACCTGACTGCCGATGCGTATGAAGCTCTCCGCGGTCGGCGACGGCGACCGATAGAAAGTTCCGACGATAGGCGAGGTGATGATATGCAGATCCTGATCGACCGCGGCGGCTTCTTCCGCCTGCGCCCCCGGGTGCGGCGGAGCCGACGGGGGAACACTCTGAGCAGAGCCCCCCGTCTGCGCACCGGCGGCAATCTGTTTTTCAACTCCACCCGGAAGGAGCGCCGTTTGGGCGGTCGGATCTTCGACGAAGGTCCCACGACCAACCTTGACTCGAAACCCCTCGCGTTCCAGCTCGAAATTCGTGAGTCCGTTCGCGGTGATCAGGTCAATCAGCTCGCGGAGTTCGCTCATATTAATCGAAGCTTCGAGATGTCTTGGCTGATTGCGGTGTCGCCGCCGTCCGCGATCACGCGGTCCGCGATCCGCCGGCTGATCCGGCGCTGACGGCTCGACTTCCGACTGCTTGTCTTCCTGATCGCTCATCGCCCTCTTGACTCCGATTGACATTGGACGCTCCTCGGTAACGGTCGCATCCGGTCCTCTTGCCCTAGACCGGTTCCACGTTTGCGCCGCTTAAAAGCAAGAGCCCCGATCGCGGCAGAATTAGCCGGTCGGGGCTCACCCAGAGAGTCTTCCTATTCCTCGCTGCCGCCTTCTTCCTTCCGGTCAGCGGCTTTCTCAGTCGTTTTTGTTTCGCTCGTTTTCTTTCTCGTTGATGCCTTGGTTCGCTTGCGGGCGTTGGCCAGGGCTTCTTTTTCACGCGCGTTGTCGACCAGCTCGATGATTGCGAGTTCGGCCCCGTCGCCGGCGCGTCTTCCCATTTTGATTATTCTGGTATAGCCGCCCGGGCGATCTTTGAAGCGCTCGCCCAACTCGTCAAACAGCCGGCGAATTGCCGCCACGCCCGCGGTCCGGGGAGGCGGTGTCTGGCCGCGGCGGGTAGTGGTTGCGCGCCGGTAGTTTCCCGCGTGAAAGAAACCGGCCGCCTGGCGCCGCAGATGCAGTCCGCCGACTTCCGCGGTGCTTCCTTCCAAACTAAGTGCGCGGCGAGACAGCGTGATCGCCTTCTCAACAAACGGACGCAACTCTTTCGCTTTTGGCAGCGTGGTTACGATGCGATCTTCGCGCGAATTTATCAGCGAAGTCGCGAGATTCCGCAGCATAGAGATGCGGTGCTCTGTGGTTCGCCCGAGCTTCCGATGGGCCTTAAGATGACGCATTATCTTTTGTCCTACTACACGGCCGTGTGGCACAGACTTTGGTCTGTGGCTTTCTCTCTAGTAACTCAACGTGCAACTTAATATCACAGACTGAAGTCTGTGCCACTACTGCACTGCGGCTTCAAACTCCTCGTCGTCGCCGCCGTCGTCGTCTTCAATTTCACCGCCGCCGGTGCCGGGAATCGGATTGCCTTGTTCGTCAAACTGCACGCCGAAATCCAGGCCCATGCCGCGCAGAATGTCGCGAATCTCACCCAGAGATTTCTTGCCGAAGTTTTTGGTGGCGAGCATCTCGCGCTCCGAACGCTGCACCAGATCGCGAATGGTCTTGATGCCGGCGTTCTTCAGGCAGTTATAGGAGCGCACCGAAAGCTCCAACTCATCCACCGAGCGATCGAGTTGATCGTTGCGCGGCAAAGGAGCCCGCTCTTGTTGCTGATAGCTGTAATCCTCGGTGTCTTCCTCAAAGTTAATAAAGATCGCCATGTGATCCTTAATCAACTTAGCCGCCAGGCCGATGGCGTCGTCAGGCTTGACTGAGCCGTCGGTCCAGACCTCGATCGTCAGCTTGTCATATTCGGTGTTCTGACCCAGACGAGCGGCATCGACCGAATAGTTCACCTTCTTGACCGGTGTGTGCACCGAGTCAATTGGGATATAGCCCAGCGAGAGGTCTTCGTCAAAGTTTCGATCCGCCGACACGTAACCGCGGCCGCGTTTCAGCCGCATCTCAATGTTCAGCGTTCCGCCATCACTCAAAGTCGCGATATGCAGAGTAGGATCGAGTATCTCGACGTCGCCATCTCCCTGAATATCGCCGGCGGTAACTTCGCCGGGTCCGGTCCTGGAGATAGTCAACGTCTTCGGCTCGTTCCCGTGCAGGGTAAAAGGCACCTGCTTGAGATTCAGGATCACGTCAGTGGCGTCTTCGACCACGCCCTTGATTGAAGAGAACTCGTGCTCGACGCTCTCAATTTTGACCGCAGTGATAGCCGCGCCTTCGATCGAAGACAGCAAGGCCCGCCGCAGCGAATTGCCTACAGTCGTTCCGAAACCGCGCTCGAATGGCTGGGCCGAAAACCGGCCATAGCGCTCGGTCAAAGTGTCGCCGTCGGCCGCCAAGCGGCGCGGCATCTGAAAACCCGTCCAGAGATTATTTTGATCCATAACGTACCGTCAGAGAATTGGAGGAGAAGTTGTGCAGCCCTCCGAGCGCGCGCTTCATTATCGCTCGCTCGCAGGGCGCGCCATATTACTTACTATAAAGTTCCACAATCAGTTGCTCGTTAATCGAGCGGTCGATTTCTTCACGTGTCGGCAGCCCCGTAATGGTTGCGCTCATTTCCGCGGCGGCTGAAATCCAGGATGGACGCCCACGTCCCGCGGCCGTCTGCCACGCGCCTTCCACGTGAACATTCTTCCGGCTCGCGTCCTTGATGCTTACCACTTCGCCAGGCTTTACCTGGTAGGACGGAATATCAACCTTGCGCCCGTTGACCAGCACGTGCCCGTGATTTACAAGTTGGCGCGCCTGGCGTCGCGAGGTCGAAAACCCCGACCGGTAGACGGCGTTATCCAGCCGTCGCTCGAGCAAAAATAAAAGGTTCTCGCCGGTGATGCCTTTTTGCCGCGCCGCGCGTTCGAAGTAATTGCGAAATTGTCCTTCGAGGATAAAGTAGATCCGTTTCACCTTCTGTTTCTCGCGAAGCTGCTGGCCATAGCCGGCCAGGGCCTTTCCGCGACGCATGGAATTGCCATGCTGTCCGGGCGGCTGAGTGCCGCGCTTTTCAATCGGACAGGAAGGTTTGTAGCAACGGTCTCCCTTGAGGAAAAGTTTTGCGCCTTCGCGGCGGCACAGACGGCACACCGCATCTCTATACCTAGCCAAAAGTTTCTGCCTCCAGTCTAACTACA
>JAWVCT010000073.1:0-105718 GCA_033858155.1 Blastocatellia bacterium | reverse complement strand
CATTAGCACCTCACTTCAGTGAGGTGGTTACGCAAAGCTCGTTGGGATCGTGACCGTTTCAACGGCACTAATATACTTGACTCATTACGGCAATGGCTCTGCCACTCTGATGCGCGGCAAGTCTGCGTCTTGCCGGCGGCGAACCTTCTTTTTCATTCGGGTCTTCGACCCGTCACGGTCAGAGACCGTTCAGATTAGTGGGCCACGTTTCGGCAAGTCCGAGACTTGCCGCGCATCAGAGTGGCAGAGCCATTGCAGCGGCCGCATCGAAGTTCGACAGAGGCCCGCGCGGAGTCAAGTATGTCGCTGCCGTTCCAACGGTTTTTCCCCGGGGAAAGCCGTTGAAACGGCTGACGGGGTTCGAGGCAGATGTGATCACCTCACTGAAGTGAGGTGCTAACGAGGGCGAAACCGAACCAGTTCTAAGACTTTCTTGACGCCGCGGTAGTCGAAGCATCAGTCTCTCGTATCTAGCCAGTCTCCCTTCCGTCCCGCGGTCGCGGGACTCTATGAGAATCACCGACTGAAGTCTGTGCCACTTACTCCTTGATCTTTGCCTGCAGCTTTGCCACTTGGGCCAGGGCCTCTTCATGTTCGGGCTCGTATCCGGGTGCGGGCGTCATCGTCAATAAAATATCTATCTGTTTTTGCGCGTCCGCCTTTCGATGTGCTTCTGCATAAGCGGCAGCCAGGTGCACCCGAAGTAGCGCATTGTCCGGACCGAACTTCAATCCTTTTTCCAAATACTGAATTGCTTTGCGAGTATCGCCTCCCAAAAATCCCGGGGCTTCGAGATAAAGCTGACCCAGAACCATATAAGCGCTTCCTGATTGATAGCCTTCATCGAGCTTGAGAGCGGTTTCCATCTCACTCTTTATGTCGTCGAACTCCGACAGTCCAGCCAGCATGCTGGACTGGGCGCGGCCACCATAGTTGGCCCCGAGCCAGAAATGACCATCAGGTTTGCCATCCTGTAATTTCACCGCGAGCTTTCCGGCCTCGCTGCCATCACGAAATGCTTTGTCACGCTCGCTCGACTCGGGACTGTGCGCGCCCAAGTAGTAGTTGAACTTCGCCAGACGCCAGGCGAGCTCGTAGTTCGCCTGATCCTCCGCCTGGGCCCGGCGCAAAGCGACCAGCCCTTGGCGGACTTTAACCAGGTCCGCCCTGCCGGCATAAAGCTGGTCGGCATCACCTATAGCTTCAGTCGCGGGGCGGGCCGCAACCTGATCCGGAGAGCTGTTGACTGCTTTTCGGCACGAGATGCCTAGCGCAGCAATCATCATCACGACAAGCAAAAGCTGAAGCTTTCTACGATTCCCATCGGAAACAGCCGGTTTTCCCTCGCTATTGTATGGTCGTTTCATACAGAGTCACTTTGCCTTTCACTTGGCTGGCAGAATAATGTATATTGGCGCGCTCGGAACAACAGTTGAGAGCAGGGAGAGAGCCTAGTGGCAGCGGCAGCATTCTACGATCTCGAGGGAACTCTGGTCAGTACCAACCTGGTGCACACGCTCGGATTCTATGCGCGAAATCAACCTAATCTCGTTCGTAGTTTCACCAAGAGCGCGGCCACACTGCTGAGCGTGCCGTTGTTTGCAGTAAGCGATCAGTATAGCCGAAAAGTTTTCAACGATCTCTTTTTCAAGCGCTACAAAGGCGAGACCGAGGATCGGATGCGGTTCTTTGCCGACGAGTTGTTTGAGAAGGTCCTGAAGCCGGCTGTCTACCCCGGGACGTTCGAGTTGATTGAGAAGGCCCGGAGTATCGGACTCCGTCAGGTCGTGGTGACGGGGGCGCTCGAGGTTTCGGTAAAGCCACTGATGGCGTATCTGGGAATCACGGACTATGTGGCGAACCGGCTGGAGTTTGTTAACGGCACAGCCACGGGACGCTTATTGCCGCCGGTTCTGGCCTCCGCCACCAAGGCTTCGTGGATCAGAACCTTCGCCGAACGCGAAGGCATCAATCTCAGCGAGTCTTTCGCCTACTCCGATAGCATGAGCGATCTACCGATGCTCTCTATCGTGGGCCATCCGGCGGTGGTGAATCCGGATTTTCGCTTGCGGCAAACCGCGCTGCATCATGACTGGCCGATTCTAAATCTGAAATGAAACTACGGATGAACACAGATTTACACAAATATTGTTTTGTCGATTTCTCTATCTGTGCTCATCCGCGTTCATCTGTGGTTACGATCTGACTATGTCCCTACAACTAAGAAGAAAAACACACGAATCGATCGTCTACATAGACACCGACAGCGCGCCGCGCATTATGCCTTCTGGTGAAGACTTTATTCTCGAAGATCTTCCGGTGGGGACCCGCGTCATCTATCCCAATCCGCCGATGAAGGGGTTGCCAAATCGTGAGGCGGCAATTCGCTACGCACTGAACCATCCGCTGGGTTGCGATCCGCTCTTTGCCCAACTCGAGCCGGGAATGAAAGTCACGATCGCCGTTGACGACATCAGTCTCCCTCTGCCGCCCATGGCCACGCCGGACATTCGCCAGACGATGCTCGAGATAGTGCTGGACATGCTCGCCGGTCACGGTGTGGACGACGTGCATATCATCATCGCCAATTCCCTGCACCGCAAAATGACGGCGTGGGAAATGAAGCGGATGGTCGGTCAGAAAATCTTTGATGAGTTCTATCCGGACCGCTATTACAACCACGATGCCGAGTGGAAAGAGGGCCTGATCAAGCTCGGCGAGACGCGCCACAAAGAGCCGCTGACGATCAATCGCCGGGCGGCCGAAAGCGATCTGCTCATCTATGCCAACATCAATTTTGTCCCGATGGACGGCGGGCACAAGTCCGTGGCGGTGGGCCTTTGCGATTACGAATCGCTGCGCGCGCATCACGAGCCGCAGACCATTCGCGATTCGGACAGCTACATGGATCCGGCGCGTTCCGAGTTGAGCAACAAGTGCGGACGTCTCGGCAAGATCGTCGATGAGCATTTGAACGTCTTTCATATAGAGACGTCCATCAACAATCGCATGTACAAGGGCGACATGGATTTCCTGCTCAAGAACGAGGACGACTTCAGCGCTTTTGATCGGATGAAGTTTGAAGCCATGCGTTACACGATGAGCAAGCTGCCGCGGACCGCGCGGCGCAAGCTGCTGCACTCAATGCCGGCGCAATACGAGATGACTGCTTGCTACGCCGGCAAGACCGAGCCGGTGCACGAAAAGATTCTCGAGAAGGGATTTCAACAGTACGCCATTCCCGTGCGCGGCCAGTGTGACATTCTGATTACCGGCATTCCTGATATTTCGCCTTACAACGTCTATTCGATTTTGAACCCCTTGCTCGTGCAGGTCATGGGTCTGGGCTATCACTTCAATTTCTATCGCAATAAACCGCTGCTGAGGAAGGGAGGCGTGCTGATCATTCACCACCCTTGTTACGACCAGTTCGATCATAACCATCATCCGAGTTACATAGAATTTTTTAATCGTCTGTTGCCGGAATCGCGCGACGCTTTCTATCTCCGCGAGAAGTACGAGCGCGAGTTCGCGAATAATCCGAGCTATGTCGAGATGTATCGCCGCGGTAACGCCTATCACGGCGCCCACCCGTTCTTCATGTGGTACTGGGGCGAAAACGGCCGTCAGCACGTCGGCAAAGTAATCGCCGCGGGGGCCGAGAACGCTCACGTTCCCGCGATGCTGGGCTGGGAACGGGCCGACAATCTGACGGAAGCGATCGCGATGGCGCGAACTTACATGGGCAGCTCAGCCGAAATCACGATGCTGCACCAACCGATGATCGGCATCGCAGATATGGAATGAGAAGTGGCACAGACTTCAGTCTGTGATTCTTCTTTCGATGGGTTATCACAGACTGAAGTCTGTGCCACTGAGTCATGAAAAGCCTTATCACCAAAAAGATTCTTTGGAGCGCTATTGCCTTCTCGGCGACGGCCATTTTTTCCGTCGCGATCATGAATAGCTTGCCGCGCATCAAGCAACAGCGGCAGCGCTCGTTTACTCGCGCGACGATGGACGGAAATCTCGGCCGTATGCGTTGGCTTCATTTTGCCGGAGCAAAGGTTAACGCTCGCACAAATTTGGGGAATCCCCTTTTTCTGGCCGCGAGCGAGGGAAATTTGAAAGCGGTTCGCTACCTGCTCGACCAGGGCGCGGATGTCAACGCTCGCGAAGTCGGAGGTAGCAGTGCGCTGATCGAGGCTGCGTACAATGGACACGTCGAGGTCATTAAGGAGTTACTGCTGCGCGGCGCCGACATCAATGTGATTAGCCCGCAAGGCACTGCGCTCGATGTGGCGCTCAACCGAAGAAACTCCGCGGCTGATTTACTTAGGCACCTTGGCGGCAAAACCGCGCGCGAAATCAGCTCTGGCGGTTAGTTGTTTCGGAGTTCCACCTTCAGGCGGAAACCCTATTAAGATTATGACGACGAAGCTTTCACCAACCGAAATCTATAAGGACCGCCGCATTTTCCTGATCGGCAGCACGGGTTTTCTCGGCAAGGTCACTTTGAGCATGCTGCTGCACCGCTTTCCCAATCTCGGGCGAGTGTACGTCACGGTGCGCGCGCGCTCGCAGGAAGAATCCGAAACGCGTTTCTGGAACAACGTCATTACGGCGCCGCCCTTCGATCCCTTGCGCGAGCGCTACGGCAGCGCGCTGGATGGTTTCATTCGTGACAAAGTAGTTGTGGTTGGCGGCGACATCGCCGAGACGAATCTGGGCTTCAGCGATGAAGAGGCGCAGCGCATCGCCGACGACCTCGACGTCATCATCAACTCAGCCGGCAACGTTACCTTCAACCCGACGCTTGAGAGCGGGTTGCGCACCAATGTCGTGGGAACGCAAAACGTGATTGCATTCACCAGGCGAATGCAACGGCCATGTCTGGTTCATATCTCGACCTGCTTCGTCGCTGGAAATCGATCGGGCGCAGTCTGGGAAAACGACGAGGTCATTGGCTATTTTCCGCGCCGCGGCGAATTGAAAGGTGTCGAGTTTTCAGTGGAGCAGGAGATTAAAGACTGCGCCAAAATGTCCGAGCGCGCCCGGGAAGAAGCCAAGGACGCGATGCGCGTAGCCCAGTTTCGCGAGCAGGCGCGCAAACGCCTTAACGAAGAAATGCGTGATGGAGACGATCCCGATGCGCTCGGTCTGGCCGTGGCCCGGGAACGAAAAGTCTGGACTCGCAATCGGCTTACCGAACTCGGGATCGAACGCGCCAAGTTCTGGGGTTGGCCCAACATCTATACCTACGCGAAGGCGCTGGGCGAACAACTGGTCGCCGCCGAAACCGGAATTGTGCGCAGCATTGTGCGTCCGAGTATCGTCGAATCCGCAAAGAGCTACCCGTTTCCGGGCTGGAATGAAGGATTCACCACCACCGCCCCGATCATCTTCATGGCCTTGAAAGGCCAGCGCCAGATTCCCGCCAACAGCAAACTGATCCTCGACATCACGCCGGTGGACCAGGTTGCCGCGGTCATGCTGGCAGTCGCCGCGCAAGCCTGCGTCGAAGAACCGCGACTGGTGCATCAGGCCGCCACCGGCGACGTGAGTCCCAACAACATGGAGCGCATCATCTCGCTCGTTGGGATGTACCGCCGGCAACAAGAGCAGCAGAAAGAGGATGGCCTGAAGCTGTTCCGCGAAATCAGCGCGCGGATTGAACCCTGGGCCGTCTCGCCTGAACGCTTTGAAGCCGTCTCGATTCCGATGATGAACAAGACGGCAAAGAAAGCATCGTCGCTGCTCGACCGCGCTCGTCCACGCTGGGGCGGCGGTCGTTACGAAGGCGTCATCAACCGCATGAAGCAGACGGTGGATCGTGTCGAAGAGCAGACTCGCGAAGCCAAAGAAGCTTTCGAAATGTTCCTTCCCTTCACCGTTGAGAACGCCTACGTTTTTCGCGCGGACAATATTCGCGCGCTCTTCGCGCGCATCAGGGAAGACGAAAAACAACTACTGACCTGGAACCCCGAGAGCATCGACTGGTACGAATACTGGTTGAATATCCATCTGCCCGGCTTGAAAAAGTGGGTGCTGCCGACGCTCGAAGAAGACATGCGCGTGCAGCCGAAGCGCATTTACACCTATCGCGATCTACTCGAAATGTTCGAGACGACCACCAAGCGTCACGCGACCAGGGTTGCGATGCGCATCGAACGCGATGGGCATAAAGAGCAATACACTTACGCAGACCTGCGCGAGCTGGCAACGCGCGCCGCCGGCTTCTTTGCCAGTAACGAAATCAAGTCGGGCGATCGCGTAATGCTCTTTAGTCACAACGCGCCTGAATGGGGCATGACTTACTTCGGAGTATTGCGGGCCGGCGGCACCTGCATTCCCGTCGATCCCGAGAGTTCGACCGATGAAGTCGTGAACTTTGCGCGCGCCGGGGAGGCTTCCGGCATAGTGATCAGCGCGAAGCTGAAAGCGGAACGATCCGAATTGCCTGAGAAGTTGAAGTCAGCGGGACTCAGTCACGTCAAACTGTGGACGTTTGATGAAGTTTTCGAGATGCCGGACGAGCAAACTGAAGACCAGCGTGTCGCGCTCTTGCCGCAACGCGTCGCGGCGCAATCAGTCGCTTCGCTCATCTTTACTTCGGGGACGACCGGCCGTCCCAAAGGCGTGATGCTGTCGCATCGCAATCTGACCAGTATGGTCTCGATGCTTTCGTCGGTCTTCGACATGGACACGAGCGACGGCGTTTTGTCCGTACTGCCTCTGCATCACACGTTTGAATTCTCGACCGGCTTTCTCACGCCGCTCAGCCGCGGCGCGCAGATTACTTATCTACATGAGCTGAGCAGCGAACACCTGGCGAAAGCGATCAAGAATGGACACGTGACCGGTATGGTGGGCGTGCCCGCGCTTTGGGAGCTGTTGCACCGGCGCATCAGAACTCGCTTGCACGATCGCGGTAAAGTTGTCGGTGAGACCGCGGACCTCTTGATTAGGTTCAACGCGTGGCTCCGCGATAAGACGCCTTTGAACTTTGGCCAGTTTCTTTTTTATCCGATTCACGAAGGCATGGGCGGCCGCATTCGTTATTTCATCAGCGGCGGATCGGCCCTGAATGACAAGGTGCAGCGCGATTTCCAGGGACTCGGGTTCACGATCCTGGAAGGCTATGGTTTGACTGAGGCGTCGCCCGTCTTGACCGTGACCCGTCCGGAAAATCGTATGTTGGCGGGAACCGTCGGCAAGTCTCTGCCCGGTGTTGAGATAAAAATCAGCGAGCCTGACGCGAGCGGCGTTGGTGAAGTAATCGCCCGCGGGCCGAATGTGATGGTTGGCTATTTCGGCAACGAAGAAGCGACCAGAGAGGCGCTCGTCGATCGCTGGCTTTACACCGGCGACCTGGGCCGCATCGACGACGAAGGCAATCTCTATCTCGTCGGCCGCTCGAAGGACATCATCGTCGATACGAATGGAAAGAACGTCTATCCGGACGAAGTGGAAGAGGTTTATCAGGACTCTCCTTATATCAAAGAGCTGAGCGTAATCGGCCTGCCCGACGGCATCGGTGAGAAAGTCGCTTGCCTCGTCGTGCCTGACGAGGAATACGACATCGCGCTTTCGCGCGCCGAGGTGCGGCAAAAGATCGAAGAGCACTTCCGCGAGGTCTCAGCCAAGCTGCCTTATTACAAGCGTGTGAAGCTGCTCCAGTTTACTGAGGAAGAGTTGCCGCGCACGGCGACGCGCAAAGTTAAGCGGCGCGAAATTCTCGAGCTGATGCACAAGATTCAGGAAGGCGTGCGCTCGGCGCAGGAACCCCGCGAAGAAATGACGGGTGATGCGGCCTGGTTGATCGGCATCATTGCTTCGGTATCAAATCGATCGCTGGATGAAGTTTCGATCAACTCGCGGCTTCCCGATTTGGGTTTTGACAGCTTGATGTTTGTCGAACTTGCCACGGCTATCGAAAACGCGGGCGGGGCGCTGACTGCGCCGGAGCGTCTGAATGAGGTGCAGGACGTGCGCGAGCTTTTAGGCGTGGTTAACCGTCAGGGGACCCAGTCGGCCCGGCGCGAAGCGTCCCGGCTGCGTCTGGATGCAGATAAGAGCGACGAAGAGATTCATGTCCCTGAGTTTCTGCGGGCGATTGGAAACAAAGGCGTCGAGGTGATGCAGCGTGCTCTGTACGAGCGTTTGCTGCGCACGAAGTACGAAGGCCGGACGAACATTCCTTATCACACCAACTTTATCGTTGCCGCCAACCACAGTTCGCACCTCGACATGGGTCTGGTAAAGATGGCCCTCGACGATGCGGGCGAGGATCTGGTGGCGCTGGCGGCCGCCGATTATTTCTTTGACACGAAATACAAGCGCGCTTACATGGAAAACTTTACCAACCTCGTGCCGATGGAGCGATCGGGATCGCTGAGACAGTCTCTGCGACACGCGCGCTCGTTTTTGGATCGAGGCTTTAACGCGCTGATATTTCCTGAAGGCACGCGCTCGATGAGCGGGAGCATGGCTGACTTCAAACCGGTGATTGGTTATCTCGCGCTGGCGTCGCGCGTCGGGATTCTGCCGATTTACCTCGACGGAACCTACGCGGCCTTTCCGAAGGGCTCGACGATCTTGAAGAGCCGCGACGTGGGCGCGCGTATCGGCCGCTTCCTCTCCGCCGAAGAACTCGAAGAGATGACGCGCGGTCTGGCCCGCGCTGAAGCTTATCGATTAATAGCCGCGCGCGTGCGTCACGACATCGTCAACCTGCGCGATCGCACGAATGTAAAGTTCGACGCGAAGGCGTTGCGGGCTCAATGGAAAGCCGAACGCCGCAGCGCGCGCCTGGAAGCCAGCGACGCAGAATTTGTGACCGCAGAAGCGTAGTCATCCGCAGATTACGCAAATTTCGCCGATGAGGATTTAGAAAAACCCAGTTCACATGGCAATTGCTGGAATGAAGCGTAGCGTAATCAACCGCGCCTATGTTCAATCAATTCCTTTCTGCGAAATCTGCGTAATCTGCGGATAATACTCAAAGATGCCTAAGACACCACCAAAGAAACGCACCGCGCAAATCGTGCCCCGGAAGAGCACGAAAAAGCACGCGGCCATCGTCAAGAAAGTCCCGCCCACAACTTTGATTACCGGCGGGACCGGTTTTCTCGGCGCGCATCTGGTGCGCCAACTGGTCGAAGCCGGCACCCGGGACATTCGCGTGATGGCCACTTCGATTCCCGAGTGGCTGACCGGCTTGGGTGTCGACACAGTCGAGGGTTCTGTAACCAACGATGAAGATGTGGCGCGCGCCTGCGACGGCGTTACCGAGATTTATCATCTCGCCGGCAAAGTCTCTCGCGAAAAAGATGAGTCGCGAGAAATGTACAAGCTTCACGTTGACGGCACCCGCCTGCTGTGCGACGCCGCCCGCAAAGCGGGAGTGAAAACGATCGTGCTGGCTTCCAGCAGCGGTACGATCGCAGTGACCGAGAAAGGCGACGTCGTGCCCGACGAGAAGTATCCGCCGCCTTTGGACATCATTGCTCGCTGGCCTTACTACGCCAGCAAGGCCTATCAGGAGATGGCGGCGCTGGAACGGTTCAACGGCAAAGGCCTGCGACTGGTCATCATGAATCCCAGCCTGCTGCTGGGTCCGGGCGATGATCGGCTCAGCTCGACAAAAGTTGTGCTGGATTTCATGGCGCGCAAGATCAGCGCAG
This sequence comes from Blastocatellia bacterium, assembly GCA_033858155.1. GTDB lineage: Bacteria > Acidobacteriota > Blastocatellia > Pyrinomonadales > Pyrinomonadaceae > UBA11740. The sequence goes on along the minus strand of JAWVCT010000073.1, from coordinate 96,032 downwards.
TGCCCAATGGCGGTCTGAATTTTGTCGACGTACGCGACACTGCCAGAGCATTTCAGGCGGCGATGCAGAAAGGCCGGCACGGCGAACGCTATCTGCTGGGCGCGGTGAATTGGACCTTTGTGAAACTGTTCGACCGCCTGAAGCGGCTAACAAAAGTCGCGTCACCACGTCTGGCCTTACCCTCAAAATTCGCGATCGCCGGAGCGCATGTGATTGACTCGCTGTTCCGCCAATGGAATTTCACTTCGCCAATCGAAGCCGACACCGTAGAGATGGCCGAATATTTCTGGTACTTCAATCACGGCAAAGCCCGGCGCGAACTCGGCTTCACCCCCCGCGATCCAGGAGATACGCTGAATGATACGGTGCGTTATGTGAAAGAGAATTTTCTAGGCGGGAAGTGGTAGGCCAACGCGTTGATGACATCCCTGACCGGACGGCAGTGAGTAGTTTCAGAGAATTGCCCGGGTGTCTGGCTCGTGTACAAGAGCAAGATGCGCCGGTCTTCAAAACTGTACCACACCAGCCAACGCCGACGTTGACGAAGTGGCTCAATCAGTATTAGCTTACGATGTCCCCGAATCTCCCTGAGGGTTCCAGGACTACTTGCTCAACCCGCTTACTTGAAGATCGTCGTTTCGACGACAGCTAATGTTCAATGACCATTGGCATGAAGAAATGGTCCCTCATCACGTTGGTTGTAGTATTGGCAGCCCTGGCCTTGACGGCGCGCTGGTGGCTACACTCATTCCTGACTTTCGCCGGTGCACATGCCGACGTTATTCAATCAGTAACCAGTTTGGTTCAATTAGCGATTTGGACTGCAGCCGGGTTGGCCGCCATCGCGGGCTTGTGGTCGAGCCGCAAGAAAATTTCTCCAGCGCCAACGGGGCCTGCTGCGGCTCAAGCTCCAACCATTCAGGCCAGCGGCCCTGGCGCCGTCGCGACCGGCCGGGACATCACACATAGCAGCGTCGTGACCGGTGACGACAATATCGTTATCACCGTCAACGAAGCGCAAGCTCCCGAGATCACATACTTATACCAATTGCCGCCGGCCCTTGATGACTTCACGGATCGGGTCGATGAGGCCGCGGAGCTTAGCGGTAAACTGGATGAGGGGACGCGCGTTTACGGTCTGTTCGGCATGGGTGGCATCGGCAAGAGCGATCTGGCAAAGAAGTTCGCCCACCAACACCTGTTGGACCGTTATCCGGATGCTCAGTTTTATCTGGACCTGGAAGGCGCCTCCCCAAAACCGAAATCTGTAGCTGATGTTCAGAGCCACATCATCGGCTCATGCCAGTCAACCGAAAAGGTATATGAGAACGACAAAGTTAACCTAAGCGCAAAATACCACAGCGTATTGAACGGCAAGAACGCCCTGTTGGTTCTGGACAATGCGGCCGACGAGGCTCAGCTTACGCCGCTTATTCCACCTCCCAATTGTGCTATGGTGATAACTTCACGACAGCAGATCTATTTGCCCTCTATTCACGCGATGACATTGCAGACACTGAAACCGGAAGACGCGTGTGACCTTCTACTCAGGATTGCAGCTCGAATAGGGCCTCAGGCGGAGACGATAGCCAGGCTTTGCGGCTACCTGCCCATGGCTCTGCGGCTGGCCGCGGGAGTGATAGCTGTGCGCCCCGATCTTGAGGTCGCGGACTACGTTGAGCGACTTGGTGAACGGAGCGAACGTCTCGGATTCGTCCAGGCATCTCTCGACCTGAGCTACGCATTATTTTCGGCAGACCAGCAGACTCAGTTTTGCCGTCTGGCCATTTTCCCCGAAAGCTTCGAAGCCGGAGCGGTGGCGGCAATGTGGGATCAGAAGGTCGACGCCACCAAAGACGCCCTCGGCCTTTTCTTCAAATTCAGCATGGTGGAATGGCATCAGCGTGCGGCTCGCTATCGGCTACAAACGCTGGTGCGTGATTTTGCCGACGCTCACTTGACAGACGGCGAACGCGCCAGGACTCAATCGCGACATGCGCAGTATTACTTGAGAGTACTGAAAGAAGCCGGCCAGCGTTACCTCAAGGGCGATACCGTCTCCAGAGATGGCTTGAACCTCTTTGACGTCGAGCGCGCAAACATTGAGGCGGCCCAAGCCTGGATCGAGGCTAACCTCGCTGATCGAACGGTCGCCGCAGCGGCGTTTGCTAACTACAGTTATTCCGGATCTCGTTTGTTAATCCTCAAGCAGCCTCCCCAGGCCCGCATGAGATGGCATCAGGCAATCCTCAATGCCACGCGAAGCTCCGGATCAAATGATCGCTCGATTCGACAAATCGAAGCGAGTAGCCTCATCTTCCTCGGAATAACAAACCGTGAATCGGGAGAATACGATCAAACAATTGCATACTGTGAAGAGGCGCTCAGGATCGCTCGCGATTTAAAAGCAGAGCGCGAGGAAAGCGATGCTCTAGGCTACCTGGGAATTGCGCACTTTTACAAAGGCAATTACCCGGAGGCAAGAGCGTCCATTACCAGCGCTCTGGATATTGCACATGGAAAAAATGATGAAGACCGACCCGCGGATGCCGAAAAACTCCGGCATCTTGGGCATTCTTATCGTGGCTTGGGTGAATTCGAGCAGGCAATTGAATTCTATCAGCGATCGTTGATCTCCACTCGCCAGTTAGGAGACTTGAGCGGCGAAAGCAATGCGCTGGGCGCGCTCGGCCGTATATTTTGCGACACAGGCCGCCAGAACCAGGCGCGCACGGAGTTTTTACCCCAGGCACTCAAACTTGCCGCTGAAACAGGAAATCGAACCGACGAATGTTTCAACCTCGCTCATTTCGGGTTGGCCCATCGGGACCTTGGGCTCTACGCTGAGGCGATTGACTACTATGAACGCGCACTGAAGGTCGCCCGCGAAATTGGGGCTCGGGCGGTCGAAGCCTACAGCCACGGCGGACTGGGAAAGTCCTATTTGGCGCTGGAGGACTTTGCCAGGGCCCTGAGTAACACGCTGGCGGCCGTCAACATTGCGGATCAGATCAAAATGCCGAGGGCACAACAATATTGGGAAACAATCGGCGCTCAGATCTATCTATACACGAACCAGATGGACAATGCCCTGGCAAGTATCGAACGGGCCAAAGGGTACAAATCCAAATGGGTCAACTATCGCACGAGCGCGCTACGCGGTGTCATTCTCTTAAGACTCAATCAATCCGAACCGGCGGGCGAAGCTTTCGTGGAATCCGTTAAGTCGGCGAACGAATTAATCGCGAAGACACCCACTTATTTTGACGCCAGGTATATATCTGCTTTGGCTATTTGCGGAATCGCAATGACGAACCCCGAAGATCGCGCATTGCGATTAACTGAATCGTGCAATGCTTACACACAGGCTTATGCTAATTGCAGTGCCGCAGGTGTTGTTCGCGAAGCCCTGGGTTTGCTGGGCCAGTTGCTGAAGCCCACGAGCGATCCAGCACTCTTTGCCCCTCGCGATCTTCTCAAGAAATTGGCGGACGGGCCACCGTCACCTTAGAGCAGTAACTTCAGCGCCACGCGAAGCTTCTTTCACTTCAGCGGAGACAAACGGAGTCGAACCTCTCTCGAATTCGCTGCTGCAAGGGTGCCTGCACCACCTCGCATTCGCCGGACAATAATGACTTGCAGCCAGGATCGTCGTTGGTCGTATCACAATCGGCGGACACCAATGACTTGCAGTCACTGTCGTTGTAGACGTCGCAATCGCCGCTTGTGACACTGACGCTGGAGGGCGACAAGCTGTCAACTATCGTGGCGACGCGCCGGCCTTTTTGCTTTTTGTCGCTGAACCAGATCGAGTGGAGCGGCCCAAAGAAACGAGTATATGCCTCGACGAAGACATCGACACTCTCATCAGGCAACTCTGGGCGTCGAGTGGTATTGGGCCGGTGGTGAATCATTTTGCCGCAAGCGTTTCGGCAAAACGCCATGTATTCATTCGTAAAAAGGATGAAACTGTGCCAGATTTCGTCCACCTCACTGCTGTGCATACCCAAATTATCATAGCCCAAAGCCGCGAGCGCAACGTACTTTCTGAATTCAGTAACGGCGACATCAATGAGATAAGCAGGCACCGTATCCTTCCGCTCAACACTTTCGACTACGAACCATAAATCATATTGCTCAATCCAAAGTAGGCGGTCGATTTGTTGAGCGCTCAGACTAATCTCGGGCAGGATGTTAAGAGGTCGACTGGTAGTTTTTGACATAGTGCCACTCTCCTCGACTAGTTGTAAATTTGCCGTAGCCCTGGTGCAATAGTCACGAAACGACTTCAGATGTCACCTCAAATGGCTGGTGGAGACTCGAACTCAGTTCGATATCTTGTTCCGATTGCCGGTGTTAATGACACTACTGTTTACGTTCCCTCCGACGGCAACGCTTCCCTCTCCAATCGCCGCGACGTTGACTCCTGCTTTCTGGGCCTCCTTCTGAATCTTGAAAACCTCGCTCGCCAGCGATTCATCTTCAGCAAAGAGCTTTTTCAGCTGCAGGCGTAGGGCCGCAAGGGCGTCTTCATCCTTGGGATTAGAAACTACTTCGTGCACAGCTTCATGACTGGCGGGCTTCGTTTCAACCTTGGGGCGTAGTCGGCTCCAAAGCGCTTTGGCCGTTTCCCAAGCCCCGCCGCCGGCTTGTTCACCAAGCTTTTTCCCTGCCTCTTCAGCAACCTTTTCGCCAACGTTAATCAAATGTGGTAGGAATGGGGCGAGGAACGCGACCGTTTCCTTCGCCAACAATACATAGTCCAGCATTTAACTTACTCCCTTGATGCCTCACCCGCGGAATCAGGTTAGCTAACGTCGAGGTACGGCGAGGACGAGAAGACTTTCAGCGGCAAAATAGTCCAGAGCGGGGATTTTGTCAACAGCAAGGATTTCAAGTGTCGGAAAGACGTCATTATGTCCGCCCTAGTTCCCGTCTATCACTTCCCTAGTCGGTCCAAAACGTTCAGGGCTTCACTAGTGTGGAACCCGACGCAGTCCCACTGCAGGATGGATTGAGTCCTTTGACTTCGACTTTTGCGTACACAGTCTGGCCAGCCAGACCGTTTGTAGGAATTGAAATCGACGTGCCCCGTCTGCTGATTCTTTCGGACAGGTCTTCTCCACGCGAGGTATTCACCAACCATTCGTACGTGACCAGATCTGAGGAGGGCATGATCCTCACGACGCATACTGCAAGCGTCCCTGCCTTTACCTGATCGTAGCAGTCTACGACAAGCGTAGGACACCACCAACGGTCGATACAATCCGCACAAGTCGTGATCGTCACGGCCACAGAGGAAAGGGCGCGATGCTTCTTATTGTCATGAACTTCTACGGTAGCAGTGTAGATGCCCGGCCCGACCTCGCTTAAGTCCCAGGTAACCCTACTGCCCTCTCCCACGACTCGCCCAGCAGCTACTGTATAGGCATAGACGGGTTGTTTGCTGAAATCCTTGGGTATGGACGTCAGAGCAATCCGAAGGTCAGCGGTGGATGGGCAAGAGCGAGACATGCTAAAAAAATCCGGGGGACATGGATACGTAATCTTCGTCGTCGAGGCTTGCAGCACAACCGACGGTTTCGTTTTCAACAATTCGTTCGACGACCCTTTCTGAGCCATTAAAGCTACGAGCAAGACGCACAACAGTGAAGTGGATGAAAGGGAGATAATGCGAAGGCCGGAATGTGGTTCGAGAAGGTTCATTCGACCTCCTTCATACTGTCGTTAGCGTTGAAATGTCATAGGCGGTCCCAGAACCTGTGCTAGCTTTGAGGAACCCCTTGAGCTTTTCAGATCGCGCCCAACTGCTTATACATCTTCATAAAATCAAAGTTGTTCCAGGCTTCGACGATCTTGCCGTCTTTGATCCGTGTGATGACCATGCCGGTGAACTCAACCGGGGCCTGCGTTGCTTTGAATCCCAAGCTGTCGCCCGCGTGCTTGCCGCGCACGCTGCAACGCGTGGCGACCAGATCGCCTTCGGCAATCTGATCTTCGACGACTACTTCGATATTGGGAAAGGCTTCGCGGAACTGTGCGTGGAAGGGCAGGAAGCCCGCGGGGCCGCGCAAAGGCTGCGATGCATCGTCCGATAAGCCATGGGCGATGCCGTCCTCCGCCAACAGTTCAGCAATCGCGTCGGCGCGGCCCTGGTTCCAGACTTCTTCGAACCAGCGGCGAAGCAAAGCTTTGTTTTCTTGCAAGGTGTTTGGTTCTGACATGAGGTACCTCCTTAAACTAGATCGTAGCGGACGATTGGTCTTTGCGCCTTTCGGTTTCTCTTCGCGCCTTTGCGTGAAACTGTGACCGTTTATTTCACGCAAAGGCGCGAAGTCCAGACGGAAGGCGCAAAGAAGAACAAGACCTGACGGCGTTACTTAACATCCTTCTCGTCGACATGAAACTTGTGCATGATGCGATGCGCAACCGGCGCAAGCACAATGCCCATTAGCCCGATAAAGATCAGGCCACTAAAGAGCGCGTAGATTGACGCAAAGATCTTCGCGGACTCGTTCGGCGATTCCTTAATTGGGCCCATGCCGCCCAGGATCATAGATGCTTCCAGCAGTGAATCAACCCAATCGAATCCGGCGATGAAGTGATAGCCGGCGATGCCAATCATTAACGCTACGACGATCAAACCCAGCGCAGCCGCCAGCGCCGCAATCACACGCTCGATGAACACCGATCGCGGGGCAAGCTGGTCGTATCTCCGCTCATAGTTCCGCCAACTTGCTTTGGACTTTCGACTTTGCTTTGCCACTGCTGACTCCTAAGAAAGGACCTTCTCGCGCTTTGGAGGAAGGGAGACTTTCCAGCAACTCTCTACGGACAGCGCACTCGCAACGCCAACGGAACGATTTGAAACGTCGCCGGCAAGCGTCCCACGACTTCGCCGTCCAGTTCGATCGCTACTTCTTCATTCTTATTGACGGGGCGAGCGACGATTTGTTTGGCCAGCGCATGGTTCACTTCATCCATGCGCAGATGGATACCGAAATAAAGCCTGGGCGCATTGCTGAGAATCCGAAACGCGCTGGCGTCTCCGATGCTAACTACGTCCAGCCAGCCGTCATCCAGTTTGGCGTCGGGCGCGATCTTCATCGCCCCGCCGTAGTAGCGCGCGTTCGCGACGCAGAATTCGGCCAAGCGCAGGCGACGCTCCGGCTCTTCGTCCAACTGAATATGAACTTCGATCGGTGAGGCGGCAAGGGTCGTTTGCACCGTGGCCGCTGCATAAGAGAGTTTGCTGCCGAGCTTGCGCGGCGCAAAAGCTGGAATCCATTTTCTGGATTCACCGCTCGCGGTCCGGCTGAGCACGGCAGGGCTCATCCCAAAGCTGGCCACGTTAACAAAAAATCGCGGCTCGCGCTCGCCGCTGTCATTTACGAACGTGACTCGGGCCACGTCGATTAAGCGAGTGCGACCGTCGCGCAGGGCGCGCGCGGCGGCAGCCGTGTTAGTCGGCATGCGCAGGGAGCGACGGAAATCACTACCGGTTCCGCCCGGCAGAATTCCCAACTCAGTTTCCGTGTTCGACTCGAGAATGCCGTTCGCTACCTCCGAGATCGTGCCGTCACCACCACAGGCAATAATCAGTTTCGTTCCCTGTTTGGCCGCTTCGGCCGCCAACGCCCGCCCATGGCCAACCCCTTCGGTGAACATAACCGTGAACGGACCAAAGTGTGTGCGCAGATCGCTGGCAAACTTTGGCCACACGTCCCGCGTCGCGCCATCGGCGGAAGCAGGGTTGACTATGACAAGTGGTAACGTCATGAGGTGAGTTTGCGCTTAAGTGAATTAACCGCAAAGGACGCAGAGGTCCTCTGCGTTAAGATTTCTCCGCATCTGCATACAATTCGCGATCGGCCTCACCCAGCTCTGCAATTTTGCTCATCACAAATTCGCCGATCTCTTTATACGTTCGCACATGATCCTTCTTCGTGATGTAGTCTGACAAGTCGAGCTGCTTGCCAAAGTGAATTCGTATAGGTTCACCTCCAAACCAATTTCCCAAGACCTGCTTCGCCAACTTGTTTCCAAGTCCCGCGATAAAGACGGGGACGACTTGTGGGTTCGCCGCCTTGATCAGCTTGCCGAGACCGGGTTGTGGTCGCAGATAGGAATACGGATCGCTGTTCTTGTTGCGCGTGCCTTCGGGGTGAAAGCCGATCACGTTGCCGGCGCCTTCGCTGGAAATCTGCGTCAGACGACGAAACGAGTACTTATCGAACTCGCGCTTCTCGGGAAGCGGCTTGTCGCCGCCGGAAAAAAAAGGCGGATACATCGACCACCAACCCATCACCAGGTTCACCAACATTCCCGCCGGCGATTGGTAGAAGAACCTGCCGCGAACCGGAAAGAAGAGTTGTTTGCGCCAACTCGTACGATAGAACAGAACGCTCGAGACCGTGTAGAAGTCAAAAAACGATCGATGGTTTGCTACCAGAAGAATCGGCCGATCATGATCGACGGCTTCGATGTTCTCGAGGCCATAGACGCGCACCAGGTTGTAGCTCGAGATATGAATCCAGCCGGCGCCGAACACGCTCTGACACCAGGTCCAGAAGCGCTTCCAACTTCCCTGGTTCATGCGATGGGTGAAACGGAAGGCGAAGCGTTCAAAGGGGGAAAGGACGGCGAGTTCATCGGCTGAAGGTTCCAAGACTTCGAATTGATTGGCCTGCAAGACCGTCGAAGCTTGAGGTGGTTCAATAGGCGAGTGGCGAGCGGCTTCGCCGCCTGATGTGCGGAAAGCCTCCGGCTTTCCGGTCGATGGTTGGCCTAAATCTTCCAAGAGGCTATGCCTCATCTTGCGAGGCATAGCCTCGCTGAATCAAAAATAAGTGTTGCCGGAAAGGCACAGCCTTTCCGCACATCGGGGCGGCAAAGCCGCTGAAAAGCCTTCAGTCCAAACTCTGTTCCCTCAGAGAGCACGAATCCAATCCTTAACTCACTCAATCGAAAAATATCTCGCTTCCGGATGATGAATAATGATCGCCGAAGTCGACTGCTCGGGCTCGAGCTGAAATTCTTCGCTCAAAGCAACATCGATGCGCGACGGATCGAGCAGCTCGAATAATTTCGCCTGGTCTTCCAAATTAGGACAAGCGGGATAGCCAAAGCTGAATCGCGAACCCTGGTAACCCTGGCGGAAAAGCTTATTGAGATCCTTTGAGTCCTGATCGGCAATGCCCAGTTCCTGGCGAATGTGCTGGTGCCAGAACTCGGCCAATGCTTCGGCGCTTTCCACGCTGAGGCCGTGAAAATAGAGATAGTCGGCGTAGTTGTCCTGCTTGAAAAGCTCCTGCGAGTATTCGCTGGCGCGACGGCCGACCGTCACCAGGTCAAACGCAACTATGTCCATGTGTCCTGAATCGACTGACGCGAAATAATCGGCGAGACACAACCGCTTGCCTCCCGGTTGTCGCGGAAAAGTAAAACGCGCGCGCTCAGTCTGGGCATCAGGATCGTAAACGATCAAATCGTTACCAGATGATTGAGCCGGGAAGTAGCCATAGACCACGCGCGGCACGAGCAACCCTTCACGCTCGCAACGCTCTTTCAGCTCTTCATACACCGGCCGCACCTTCCCCGCGACCAGGGCCTGGTATTCTTCGGCGGACGTTCTTCCCTGCTTGAACTGCCATTGACCTTTGAACAGCGCGGTTTCGTTTACTAAGTCGAAAACGTTCTCGATCGGGATATCAAGGACTACGCGCGAGCCAAAGAAAGGCGGCTGTGGGATTACCACATCCGTGCGCACGTCTGAGCGTAGGGTATGCGTAGTATCACCGGACTTTGTGACGCCGCGCGGCCTCGCGGATTTGCGCTCGCCGCGTTTTGCCTCTTCGCCAATCAGGTCTTCAGCCTCTTGTGCCACCGACTTTAGTCTGTGATCCACGTCAGCATCAGAGACTGAAGTCTGGGCCACTCCGCCGTTCATCAACTTGTCCATCGTGTGCAGACCGGCGAACGCATCTCGAGCATAAAACAGTGTGCCTTTATAGATGGACTTCAAGTCGTCTTCTACATAGCGGCGCGTTAACGCGGCTCCGCCCAGAACGACGGGAACACCGATGCCGCGCTCGTTCATGACTTCAAGATTGTCCTTCATGATCAGCGTGGACTTGACCAGCAGGCCGCTCATGCCGATGGCGTCGGCCTTGTGTTCATCATAAGCGTTAAGAATCGTATCAATGGTCTGCTTGATGCCGAGATTGATTACGCGATAACCGTTGTTCGTCAAAATAATGTCGACGAGATTCTTGCCGATGTCGTGTACGTCGCCTTTGACGGTCGCCAGCACCAGCGTGCCTTTGGCAGTCGCGCCGCCCTTCTTTTCCATGAACGGCTCGAGGAAACGCACCGCGGCTTTCATCGCTTCCGCTGACTGCAACACGAAAGGAAGCTGCATCTGGCCGCTGCCAAAGAGATCGCCAACTACCTTCATGCCTTCGAGCAGGATGTTGTTGATGATGTCGAGCGCGGGATAGCTTTCGAGCGCTGTCTTCAACTCTCCTTCAAGCCCGATTTTTTCGCCGTCAATGATGTGGTTCTTCAGACGCTCTTCAACTGTTTCGCCCTTCGAGGCCTTCTTGGCGCTCTTGGTTTTGACGTTCTCGAACAGCGTGGTGAACTGCGTCAAAGGATCGTAGGTGCAGACATCTCCGTCGAATTCGCGACGATCATAGATCAAGTCGCGGGCGACTTTTAGCTCCTGTTCGCCGATTCGATTCAGAGGTTCAATCTTGCTCGCGTTGACGATGGCCGCATCGAGGCCGGCTTCCACGGCGTCATGCAGAAAGACCGAGTTGAGCACCACGCGCGACGCTGGATTCAGCCCGAACGAAATGTTCGACACGCCGAGGATCGTGAAGCAGCCCGGTAACTCTGCCTTGATGCGTTTGATGCCTTCGATGGTTTCGAGCGCATTACGACGGTCCTCTTCAATGCCGGTTGAGATGGGCAACGCCAGCGGATCAAAGAAAATGTCAGCGGCCGGGAGACCCAGTTCACCCGTAGCCTGATCGTAAGCGCGCTTCGCGATTTTGAATTTTCCATCCGCCGTGCGCGCCATGCCTTCTTCATCGATCGTGCCGATAACCACACTGGCGCCGTAACGCTTTGCCAGATCGATCACCTTCGCAAAACGCGGCTCGCCGTCTTCATAGTTAGTCGAATTAAGGATGCTCTTGCCGCCCGCGTGTTGCAGGCCGGCTTCCATCTTCTCCCATTCAGTCGAGTCGAACATCAGCGGCAACTTGATGCTGGTGACTAAACGCGAAGCCAGCTCGTGCATGTCGACTTCGCCATTGCGCCCGACAAAGTCGACGTTGACGTCAAGAATGTGCGCGCCTTCTCTCTCCTGCTCTTTGGCCAGAGAGACCAGGCCGTCCCAGTCTTCGGCGTTGAGCAAGTCGCGCATTTTCTTTGAGCCGCTGGCATTGACGCGCTCACCAACAATCAGGAACGACGCATCCTGAACATACGGTTGTTGGAAGTAGATGGATGCTGCCGCAGGGATGAGTTTGGCGTCGCGCGCCTTTGGCGTAATGCGCTGCATGGCTTCGACGACCAGCTTCAAATGCGCGGGCGTGGTCCCGCAACAGCCGCCCACGATGTTGACGCCAAAGTCACTGGCGAAGTGAACGATCTGCGAAGTAAAAGTTTCGGGCGTCTCGTCATAATGCATCTTGCCTTCGACAACTGAAGGCAAGCCGGCGTTGGGCAGGACCGAAACCGGTAACGGAGCGTTCTCGCAAAGATAACGAATGCTTTCGGTCATGTGGCGCGGGCCGGTGCCGCAGTTCATGCCGATAACGTCAATCGGAAAAGGCGCCAGAGCAGTCAGCGCGGCGCCAATCTCAGTACCGTTGAGCATCGTGCCAAAGATTTCGATGGTCACCTGGGCAATCACCGGGACGCGCCGGCGATTCGCTTTGAAGTTTTCGAAGATCGCTGAGAGCGCGGCCTTTGTCTGCAGCAGATCCTGGCAGGTTTCCACAATCAGTAAATCAACCCCGCCATCGAGGAGTCCGCGCACCTGTTCAGCGTACGCCGCCTTTAGATCGAGAAAGCCAATGTGCCCAAGCGTGGGCAGTTTGCGTCCCGGGCCCATCGAGCCCGCGACCCAGCGCGGTTTGTCGTTGGTCGAGTAGTCAGAGGCAATGCGTTTTGCCAACGTGGCTGCCTTGACGTTCATGTCATACGTCTGGGCGGCCATGTCGTACTCGGCAAAATCGACAGTCGTGCCATTGAAAGAGTTGGTCTCGATCACATCACAACCAACGTCGAGAAATGCGGTGTGGACGTTCTCTACCGCGTCGGGTCGGGTGATAAGCAAGTTTTCATTGCAGCCTTCGAACCGCAGGCCGCCGAAATCGTCCAGTGTCAGGTTCTGCACCTGCAGATTGGTGCCCATCGCGCCGTCAAAGACGACGATGCGTTCTTTTAATGTCTCAAGAAAGCTAGCCATAAACTGTTTTGATCCCGAGTTTCAAACCAGGGTTTTCTTCGTCTGGCCTATATCCCCCGGCAGCCCTTTAGGTTCTGAATCTCAGATGTGAAATCTAAAATAACAAAAGCCCCGCGCTGCTAACAACGCGGAGCTTCTTCGAACCTGTTTCCGGATAGTGGTTGAAAGACTCGCCGAGCTGTTTAGCGGATTATTTTACGTGGCCGCAAGTCGCCTTAACTCACCACGTTTTGTCACCGTCTATTGAAACATCGTCGGTTAGCAGTGTCAACAACAGCGAAGCCCAGATAGTGGGGAAATTCTGTGGACATCGAAACGAGGCCGAGCTAAACGTCGTTAGGGCCATCTCGCTAATTTTTCTACGGTTTCGATAGGCAGAAGCAAACAATGAACTTCTTCTATCTGCTTGAACTTTTTAGTTATGAGCCCAATTGCCTGTCTACAGATTCTAGTATGCTCCTTTTTCTCTTTCTTCGGATCCTCTGGGCCGACACCAGGAACCAGGAGTTTCTTGTAAGCACCGCAGTCTCGGTGATCGAGTATCATTACTTCCTTCACCCCGTGTTCTTTGATCGCAAAGCCAAGTTGATCCAAAAATGTGGTCTGCCACTCCTGCTTATGGACGATTCCCAAGCTCGCGCCGGCCAAAATCAGTTGATCGTATTTCCCGCGTAATCCTCTGGAGTCCATTGTTTGGAGGATCCGATGCGGGTAGCGAGAATCCATGCACGTAAGCATGAGAAGCGGAACGTTGGCGGCCTTGCTTAGTCTTGGAGCAATCTGTTCAGACACATACGACTCAAAATCTATCTGATCTTGTTCAGCCATAGTAACCTCCGTTTAGCTAACATTAGCTGCGTCGAGAATCCGTCCGGCGAACGGATTCCTCGACAGCAGCCAGACAACATGGAAGCGTGCGTTAACGTCCACGCGTAAGACGGCGTGTATTGGGCGCGTGCAAAATCTTCGGCACAGTTAGAAGTCTCCGGCCGCCTATTTGCTCGACGACGTGTTGCGCAGACATCATCGCTCCCTCCTGCCAACCCGGCAGTTGAGAAACCTGGTCGCCCACCACAAAGAAACGACGATCCGGAGCCAACAAGCGCGAGTAGGCCGCCGCGTGGGCCGGGCTACCGGGATCCCAGTTGGCCCAACCACCGCCTTCGCTCGGAATATTTTGCCAGGCTATAGAAATTGCCTTGTCTGAGGGCACGATGCGGGTGTCCGCAAACTCCGGATGAAACTTGATAGCGCCTTGCCGTGCCGACTTGATGCGCTCCTCAAGATTCATTCTGCCGAACGAGCGCGCATCGTCATCGTAGTTGTAGACGCCGGTTAGGGTGCCGTTTTTGGTGAAGTAATCATACGACGGATACCACATCTGCGTGATCGGATCGTCCGTATAACTGATGCCGCCGTAAATCTGGTTCTGGTTCGATTCCCAGAAGCGCTGGTTGGCCTGCCAGCCCAGCTTACAGGTCGGATCATACTCACACTTCCTCACAGCCGCATCGAAAATCGGATCGAAATTGTTTGGGATATTCTTGAGGATGGGTAACGGAATATTGCTGATGCAGTAGTCCGCTTTAATGGTGCTACGCACTCCCCGGTTTTCGACGACGACGCTGACGCCGGCGCTGCTAGTCTCGATGTGCAGCACTTTCGTCTCGTACTGGATCAGCGAACCAATCTTGCGAACAAACCCGTCCACGATCTTGTCCATGCCGCCAACAGGCTGAAAGAGCGTCGGTTGCCACTCGTATTCAAAAGATTGGTAGAAACGGTAGCGCCAGAACTCCGAGTTGAGCAGTTCCTTCAACTCCAGCTTCTTTCCCGGTTCGCAGGGGTCGTAAACGGTTATCTCGCAGCCATCGCGGGTCGAGCCGGTATACTGAAAACACGCCACGCATTGCTTCTCGCAAGCCACGCAATCCCGACAACTCGTATTGCATGTCGCACACTTCGGTTGGCCGCACTTACCGCACAGCTCGTTATCGCCAAGATCTCCAAAGTTTTTCAAGAGACAAAGGAGCTGGATGCGATCGCCCTCGTCCAGTTCTGCGTTGAGGGCGTTTTTGTTCACGGCCTTCGCCAGCATCTCCGAGATATAGCCCTGAATATCGTTGGCGATGCGCCGCTTGATCTGCGGCTTGCCGCCGAAGGCTTTGTCGCTCTGGAACAAATTTGCCATGGTTTCCATGACGTAGATTTCGAGCGGCACGCCCAATTCCTGACAATAGTGAAGCGCCCTGCGGTGATGGTAAGGGAGACGCCCGGGGCCCAAGTTGAGATAGAGGCCCTCGTCGAAGTTGCAGACCTGTTCCGTCTCGACTCCTTTGTCGTTCACCTCTTTGAGTACCGTCCCGCGGCGCGCTGTATGGTTTCGTCCACCGGCGCGGTCGGTCAGCTCTAGGATCTGGCAGTTGTAGTTTGCTCGTGTCAGTTCATAAGCAGCGGTCATCCCGGCGATGCCGGCCCCGAGGATGAGAACTGATTTGCCTCTTCCCGAACCCTGGGGAAGTTCAGGGGGGCCAGCCCACGCCTCAGGAAGATTAATCAGTCCGAGCGCGGTCATGGTCTCGTAAAGCGCCGCCGAGCCTCCTGCTAAACCGACCTGTTCCAGGAAGCGCCTGCGAGTCACGCCTTTCTTTTTCTTGGACATTGCGATTTCTCCCTTCAGCGAGCGCGAGGTTGCAAGTGGGCCCGATCAACTTTGGGGACTGCCTGGCGAGCTTCCCCCAGAACTAAAGCGACCCGGTAAATGAACCAGTCGCGGCTGCGACCTGGATATCTCAACGCGATTAACGCGCTTACTACCGCAAGCGGTTCCGCACCATTTACAGGGAAAACAAACCCCGACCTTCTGATAAATAGGTTCTTGCTCGCAAAGAACCATTCGCGAGACGCGCGCCTTTCATACTCCTTTTTATCTTTCTAATCAATAGAGTTTTTTGCGTGTGCAAGTCATTAAGCAGATAACGAAATATCGGTAAGCAAGCACAGAGAATTCCTTTCTGAAGTTCATGCTGGTAATTCAGCGCCGTTATTTCCTATTTACCATTTACGATTTACCCTTTACCATCTGCTTTAATGCGTCGAGCCATCTATCCCGGTTCTTTCGATCCGGTTACCAACGGCCACTTGGATATCATCCAGCGTGGGTGCAAGCTATTCAACGAAATCATCGTCGCGGTCCTCATCAATCCTGAAAAGAAAGCTTTCTTCTCAATTCAGGAACGATGCGAAATCCTGACTGAGGTTTTGAAAGATATAGATCGCGGCGACTGCCGGGTGACGGTGGAAAGCTTTGCCGGATTGATGGTCGAGTACGCGGCTGACCGAAACGCCAATGCCATTGTGCGCGGTATTCGCGCGATTTCAGATTATGAATACGAGTTACAGATGGCCCTGATGAACCGCCGTTTGCAGCCGCGCCTGGAAACCGTTTTTATGATGCCGGCCGAAGAATACTCTTATGTTAGCTCGCGTCTGGTAAAGGAAGTATTTCATCTCGGTGCCCCGATTAAAGATCTCGTGCCGCCGCTGGTTGAACAGCGTATGAAAGAGAAAAGTTCCCAATGATGACAAAGCCAACAGCTTCGTTCCCTGTTTCCGACAACGTTGCCGAAATGAAAGCGTCGTCGACGCTCGCGGCCATGCAAGCCGCGGATGCGATGCGCGCGGCCGGCGTGGACGTCGTCGATCTCGGCGCGGGTGAGCCGGATTTTGACACGCCGCAGAACATTAAGGACGCGGCCGCCGAAGCGATCCGCGCCGGCAAGACCAAATACACAGCCACCGGCGGCATCCGCGAATTACAACAAGCAATCATCAGCTTCTATCAAAGGGAATTCGGCGCTGCTTACGAACGCAATGAAGTCATGGCCACCGCCGGTGGGAAGCAGGCCGTTTTCAACGCCGTCGTATCCTTGATCAATCCTGGCGACGAAGTGCTGATTCCCAAACCTTACTGGGTGACCTTTCCTGAAATAGTCACGTTCGCGCGCGGCAAATCAGTTTTCATTGAGACTGAAGAAAACGATTTTGTCCTGAATGCCGACATGATCCGCAGAGCGATCACGCCAAAGACGCGGCTGATTATTCTAAACTCGCCCAGCAATCCTTCGGGCCGCGTAATCCCGCCGACCGAGTTCAAACAAATCATGGAGCTCGTCGCTGAGCACGACCTCTATGCCATCTCTGATGAATGCTACCTGCGCTTTGTGTATCCACCGGCGACGGTATTCAGTGCGGCTTCCATGCGGCCGGAGTTGCGCCGCCGTCTGTGCATTGCGGGATCGTTTTCGAAGACTTACGCCATGACCGGCTGGCGAGTGGGCTATTCGCTGGCGAACGCGGAATGGACGCGCGCGATGCTGAAAGTACAGGGCCATTCAACCAGTAACGCTACTTCGATCTCACAGGCAGCGGCGACTGAAGCGCTGAATGGCCCACAGGATTCAGTTGCCACCATGCTCGGGGAATATACGCGACGGCGTGAATGGCTG
Source organism: Blastocatellia bacterium (assembly GCA_033858155.1). Classification (GTDB taxonomy): domain Bacteria; phylum Acidobacteriota; class Blastocatellia; order Pyrinomonadales; family Pyrinomonadaceae; genus UBA11740. Next base: position 79,043 of record JAWVCT010000073.1, on the reverse strand, counting down.
CTCGGCGCCCTGAACGATATTCCGGGTTTGCGCTGTCCTGAACCCGAAGGCGCGTTCTATGCTTTTCCTGATGTCCGTGGATGTTTTAAGGGAAAAGTGCATACGTCCGGAGACTTTGCGAACGCTTTATTGGAGAAGGAACAAACTGTCGTGACCGACGGCGCGGCGTTCGGGGCAGAGGGATGCATTCGCATTTCTTATGCGACTTCGATTGAACGTTTGCAGGAAGGTGCGATGCGGATTCGCAGAGTGGCTGAGGGACTGTAGCGCAAGTTGTTAACTTGCACCGCCCATACCGAACGCAAGTTAACTACTTGCGCTACAAAAAAGAGGCGAGCACCTGCTCGCCTCTAATGTTTACGATTTGGAAGTTCGGAGTATTAGTACAGATTGAAGTTGTACTGCAGTTCCATCCACATGGATACCGGATGGCCATCCTTGGTCGCGGGCACGAACCTAATGTTCTTGGCCGCCGCGATGGCTCTCTCCGTCAGTCCATCCGGCAAGCCGGATACAGCATGAATGTTTGTGACTGATCCACCTGCTGAGAAGACTGCTCGCAGAACCACGGTTCCGGTAATCTGATTCTTGCGCGCAGACTCAGTATAGGTAGGCTCGGGTTTCTCGAGTACGCGGGCCTTGGAAGTGACATCCTTGCCACTAAAGATCTTGCTGTAATCAGTCCCGCCACCGCCGCCGCCAGGACCACCGCCGCCTTCGCGACGTTCGCCGCCGCCGGTATTACCGCCGTTGCCTGGACCATAGCCGCCACCGTTTCCGGGACCAACGCCGCCACCGTTCCCCTGGCCGATTCCGTTGCCGGTACCGGACCCAGATGATGGAGTAGTCGACTTGGATTTCGGATCTCCGTATTGAAGTTGTCGCGTGTCTGGCGGAAACAAAGCTGGGTCAGCGTCCAGGGTTGCCGGCATCGGTAACGCTGGATTCTTAATCACCGGAGGATGCGGATCAGGAGCTACTACTTGCGGAATCCGCAAATCCGCCTGAGGCAACTTGCCGAACGAAGCAGGGGTCTGTTCTTCGCGGCCGCCGCCGCCGCCGCCGCCGGCTTTCTCCTGCTTGGGCTTGCTGCCGCCGCCGTTACCCTTGGCCATTCCGGCCGTACCTTCATCAGGTGTCGGCTGTTCGTTCGGAATATCCGAAATCATTTGGGTAAGTTCGATCTGATCATCGGCAGCCGCTTTTTCGGCAGCCTTCGAGTGACGCATATCCAGGAATACGGCCGTCCCAACGACGGCAAAAAGTATCGCGAAGGAAACCATTATACCCGAGAGCACGTTGCGAGAGTCCGACGGTTTCGCGCCCATTACGGCCGCGCCGCGGTCCTTGCTAAGCCAAGTCGAAAAGATACTAATCAGTCCGATGAACCCCACGACGGCGACAACAATCATGCTCCTGCGCGACGGACCGGCGGCCTGCGTACGATCGATAAAAAAGATCACCGCCACCACGGCGGCCAGGGCCACCAGCGAGATCAGAACCCCGATCACCGCGTCCCGTCTCGCGAAAAAGCTACCGGCCATTTGTCCATAGCCCTGAGCCGATCGCTTGACGAAGCCAAACGGATCGCGTTTGAACTCAGGCCAGGTCAGTTGATAGTTATGAGCGACTCCACCCAATTCGCCGGCAAGCCGAGATACGAGGCCTTGATCTTCCAGAATTGTAAGATGGTATTCACCCAGAAGAGCTCCCCCGGTTGCGGTGGCCGGAATTAATTTCGCTGGGGCCGGCGTTTCGTAGGGCTTATCGGCCGCCCGATGGAAGGTTGCAGTTTCCGCCGCCGGATATGAAGATTCAATCTCGGATGGAGGCGCGCTAACCGTTGCGGCTGGGGCCGCCGCCACCGCGCTCAGCGGTGTTCCATCAACCGGACAGAAACTAAATCTGTCCGCGAACTGTTCCTGGCAAGTATCACAGAATTTCATCGTTACTACCTCGTTATCCCTCTGGGGACTAAGTGCCGAATTCGATAGCAGAGCCGGGCTGCTTATTGCCTGCTGATAAGCAGCAGCGACGCGCTGGTCCAAGGAACCGGGAGCATCGGGAGCGCTCCACTGTCGAAGCAAACTACGCAGTTCGTCGTCCTGCATGAACTTGGAATCAAAATCACTCATTTCAAAAAAACTTTGGTCTCATGCAGGCGTCATAGTTGCTTCACTTACGCCCGCTTAACTGTAACAGTTTCATTGCCGATTCGGAAATATCGATCGAGACTGGCTCGCAGCTTTTCACGGGCCCGAAACAACCGCGATTTAACCGTACCCGAGTCAACTCCCACGATTGCCGCGATCTCGGCCAGCGAAAGGTCTTCGTATTCAAAAAGAACCAGGGCCTCACGTTGCAGCGGCGGCAAACCCGCTATCGCCCGCCCTACTTCGCCGGCTAATTCATTGTCGAGCACCAGCGCTATCGGCGCCTTCCGATCCGCGCTGCGGGGTTCATCCGCAAGCTCTTCGATCGCGGTCTCGCGGCCGAAGCTTTGGTACCGTTTGGCCGCCTGGTTCCGTGCCGCCGCGTAAAGATAAGTTCGCAGCGAAGCCTTGCTGGAATCAAACCGGCCGGGGTCTTTTATCAAACCAAGGAAACAATCGTGAGCCACATCTTCAGCGGCCTCTGCCGATCCCAACAACCGATAGGCAAATCGGAAAATCGGATCTCGATAACGCTCATACAGGATCTGAAACGCTGCTGTATTTCCGTTCGCTGCCTGTTCTATCAGATGTTCGTCTGTCGCGTGGTCTGCCAATCAAAGCGCTCGATCCTGTAGGAACTTTGCTCCTACTGTCTATTACTGCTAATGGCCGAAAAGTTACGGAAATTGTTCCGGGGCCGGCTGATTTTCCTTAGCACAGGCCGATTATACTATCGTTTCGCCCCGTTGGAGCACTCTGGAGCATTCGGTTCGTTCGCTCTGGCACGGGGCTTTGATGCCTTTAATCAGCTTCAGGTTGACGGGTTTCTACGCTGCATCTAAACTCTTTTTCGCCGCATCCCAAAAAAGACTTCAGGTTGGCGCTGTTTATGGGTGCATGACAAACGGCTAGCCGCCGCCTTTGAAGGGAGCCGAACCACGTTTAATGACTAATCGAATTACCCGCCACTCCTCGTTTTATTACTCTATTTGCCTGTTGCTGGTTACGCTTATTTCTACACAGGCCGGGGCCCAAACCTATCCCGAGCCGGTTCGCGAACACCTTCTCAACGGTCTGACCGTATTGTTTTCGGAGCGACCGGGAGATCCGAACGTCCTTATGAAATTGCGTATTGAGAGCGGGGCAGCCTTTGACCTTGCCGGCAAGGGCGGCACGATGGCCCTGCTCGGCGACGTCCTCTTCCCTGACCCGGTAACTCGCGAATATGTGTCTGAACAACTCGGAGGACGGCTTGATGTCTCGACCAATCACGACGCCATCGATGTGACCATTTCGGGAAGGGCCGGCGAGTTGGAACGCATCGTTGATTTTCTGCGCGGCGCGCTCGTCACTCCCCAAATCACGCCTGAAAATGTGACCAAGATTCGCGAGGCCAGAATCAAGCAGCTTTCGGAGCGAGCCAACACCACCGCCGAAATTGCGGATCGAGAGATAGCCGTGCGCATGTTTGGCGCCTACCCTTACGGACATCCGCCGAGTGGGACAGTTGAAAGCGTCTCGAAAATAGACCGCGCCGACCTGATGTTTGCGCGCGAGCGCTTTCTAAATGCAAACGACGCCACGATAGTCGTGATTGGGGGAGTCGATCGATTACGTCTTATGCGGACCCTGCGCCAGTTACTCGGTCCGTGGCAGAAAGGTACCCGCACCGTTCCGGCTACGTTCCGCCAGCCAAACGCGCCGGACGCTCGGGTTCTTGTCATAGATCAACGAGGCGCCACTAAAACCGAAGTGCGCCTGGCGGTGCGCGGACTGGCCCGGTCAGATCCTGATGCCGCGGCCGCCTCACTATTGGCGCTAATCGTGCGCAATCGGCTTAGGGCAAACTCGATCGATCTCTCTACCGTCTTCGCCCGGCACGAAGCCCACGATTTGCCCGGCATGTTTCTGCTGGGTGCATCAGTCCCGACGGCCTTAGCCGCGAAAACCGTTTCGGCCGCGCAGGACGTAATGAAATCGTTGACTAGAAGCGGACCGACGGCTGTCGAGCTGGAATCCGCCCGCGCGGAAATGTTGGCCGAACTGTCCAGGCAAAGCTCGCGAGAGGATTTGAGCGAGTCTACGGCTGACAATTGGTTGAGCATGGAGATATACAAGCTCAAACCCGTCGCAACTCAAGTCGGGAGTCTAACTTCGGCGGACCTGCAGCGCGTGGCGAGTAGGCTTTTCAAAGACGCTGCCGCAGCGACGATTGTGGTTGGAGACACTGAACAACTTAAAGCTAGCTTTGGCGGCGTCATTGAAATCCGCGGCGCAAAGCCGGAAGCGAAGACCACGGCCGAACCTTTCATGCCGATAAAGAAGCCCTGAAAGATTTTACAAACCTATCGCAAGCACCTTGCAACCATTCCTCTACGCCTATGGGCTTAACTGATCAAGGTAAGAACAATTCAGATGAAGACCATGCTCGGCGGGTGCGCGAAATGTTCGCGCGAATTTCACCGCGGTACGATCTACTGAATCACCTACTGTCGGGGAATATCGACAAACGGTGGCGGCGAATTGTAGTCGAAAAGCTTCGGCCGCTACTTTCGCCCGACTCAAAAGTTCTGGATGTCGCCTGCGGCACGGGCGATTTAAGTATTGCGTTATTTGAAAACATCGGCGCACGAGTTACCGGCTTAGACTTTTGCCGGCCCATGCTTGAACGCGCGGCGCGAAAGCCATCACAGGTTGCCTTCGTTGAAGGAGACGCTCTGCAACTCCCTTTCGGCGACCGCGTATTTGACGCAGTCACGATCGCGTTCGGCCTGCGAAACCTTTCCAGTGTCGAGCAGGGTCTGAACGAACTTCGCAGAGTCTTGAAGCCGAACGGCTGGGCCGCGATTTTGGAATTTTCCAAGCCGGTCGTCCCGGGATTTCGTTCGCTGGCAGCGGCATATTGCACGCGTTTATTACCGCGAATTGGCGGAATGATTAGCGGCTCGCGCAGTGCTTATGAATATCTTCCTGACTCGGTTGCGCGTTTCCCCGATCAGGAAACGCTCTCGGCGATGATGCGAGTAGCAGGTCTTGCCGATGTTGAGTTTCAGAATTTGACCGGCGGTGTAGCGGCCTTGCACACCGGCCGGAGAGTTTAGTGGCACAGACTTCATTCCACAGACTAGAGTCTGTGCCACCTCAGAGATTGGTTGCGGCCTTCGGGTAGCGACCACACGAGGTAGTCCGCGGGACTCGCTTGACTGATGAAGGCGCGGTTGTCGGGGCCATGCTTAATCGGAAACAGTGAGTCCCCGCGGGTCTACATTTTTCTTTGGGTTGGCAATCGTCATAGCCGCCCTTCCCACCAATCTGATATTATCCGCGCTCGCCGTGCTCAGTACAGAGTTCAAGCTTTAGCTTGCTCTGCCCTGTAATTCGCCAGCTAAAAGGTTGAACTCTGAACGCAACCTTCCCGATATGAAACGTAAACTGTTTGGATTCTTGCGCCGTGCCGGCTTTCTGATCCTGGTGGTCTGGACTGTCGTTTCACTTGTGACCATTTTGATCGAGTTGGTGCCTGGCGATCCGGCGGCGGCGGTTCTGGGCGACCAGGCAACGCCGGAGCAATTAGCGCAGTTCAGGGCGCGTCATGGACTGGATCGACCACCGTTCTTTTTCGGATTCCCTCAGGATCCGAACGGGCAACACCATTTTCATTGGTATGGTCATGATAATCGGTATACCGATTATTGGGTCGGTATTCTTCACGGCGATCTGGGCAGTTCGTTTCGCACCGACCGGCCCGTCATTGACTTAATTGTGGAACGATATCCGGCGACGATCGAACTGGCGATTGCCGCGATGTTAATTGCGATCAGCATAGCCATTCCTTTGGGCGTCATAGCCGGTAAGAACCGCGGCACGTGGATCGACAATCTCCTCTCCGTCATCGCCCTGGTGGGAATTAGTCTGCCCAGCTTTGTCATAGGTCCGATGCTCGTCTTTCTTTTTGCAGTTAAGCTTGGATGGCTCGCGCCCTCGGGCCGCTTCGAGTGGAACGACATCATTCTGCCGGCCTTCACGCTCGGCGCGGCGCTATCCGCCATCCTGACGCGTATGGTGCGCTCGTCGGTGATTGAAGAACTGAACGAAGGCTATGTGCGGACCGCACGCGCGAAGGGCTTAAGCGAAAGAACGGTGGTATACAAGCACGTTCTGAAGAATGGTCTGATTCCGGTGGTTACTGTGCTCGGCCTGCAACTGGGCGTTCTTTTGGCAGGAGCGATTATCACTGAGAAGATTTTTGGTTGGCCGGGCTTGGGCTTGCTACTGGTCGAAGATGGCATCGGCAAACGCGACTACAGCGTGGTCCAGGGTTGCGTGCTCGCGATCAGCACCACCTACATCATTGCCAACACATTGACCGATATGGCCTACCGTTGGTTGGATCCAAGGATCAGAGTCGCATGAGAGGAACCGCTCGACGAGCCCGCTAAGCGGGCGGCACAGTTGTAGCCCCGGGCGTAAGCCCGGGGTATAGGCAGCAAAAGATTCCGAGCCCCAGAGGGGCGAAAGATTTCATGTCAGCTCCGATTCGCGAACTAGTCTCTGCCGCCCGCTTTCGCGGGCTCATTGAGGGTTCATTTTCTAGCGGAAACATCAGTCCCGGTGTATCCCGGGACGGAAGCAATCAGCGATGAGCCGTCTCTCCATCATCGGTCTTGTAATCGTTGGCATCTTTGTCCTGGTGGCGATCTTCGCTCCGTGGATCGCGACCCAGGATGTCGGGGCGACAAACCTTTCCGTGCGCTACATGGCGCCTTCAGCGGCGCATTGGTTCGGCACGGATTCAACCGGACGCGATATCTTTTCGCGAGTAGTTTTTGGGGCCCGTATTTCACTGGAAGTCGGGATCGTCGTAGTTACGGTCTCTGCTTTAGTTGGCACGACGATCGGCGCCGTCGCCGGATTCTACAGCGGCTGGGTGGATCGTTTTCTATCGGGATACGTCTTCAATGTGTTCCTTGCCTTCCCCGGGTTGCTGCTGGCGATTGCCCTGGTAGCTTTCCTGGGCGCCGGTCTCAACAAATTGATCTTTGCGCTTTGCATTATCGGTTGGGTCGGCTACGCGCGGCTGATACGCGCACAGGTTTTAAAAGTGCGCGAGTATGATTTCGTGCAGGCCGCACGCGCGCTCGGTGCGGGCGATTTCCGAATACTCTTTGTCCACATTCTACCCAACGCGATTCAACCTCTGATCGTGCAAGCGAGCCTGGGCATGGCAGGGGCGGTCTTAGCCGAAGCCTCCCTTTCCTTCCTCGGCCTTGGCGTTCCGCCTCCCGCGCCGTCGTGGGGAGTAATGATCGAAGAAGCGCGCGATCTCTCGACCCTGCAAGCGGCGCCGCACGCATTAATCTTTCCAGGCCTCGCCATTGCGCTCACGGTTTTGGCGTTCAACTTCATCGGCGATGGACTGCGCGAATATCTCGATCCGAGACAGCGCAGAAGATAATGTTCTAATGTTTTGGAGTTATGACGTTGGTGTCTTAAGATGCCAAATCCGGCGTGCGTTAGAAGTGGCACGAGCATCATCAAGCTTTGAGAGGAACTCAATGAAACGCTTTCTGACATCGATCCTGCTGGCAATCGTATTCGCAAGCATTCCCATCTTCGCCGAGTCGCGTGAGGCCCAGCTGAACGGCTTGGCGACGGAACTGGTTTCCGCTGCTCCGGCCGGGGCCGCATCTCCACAGATGCGCCACCGGATGTACCGGATTGGCCGACGCCGACATTATCGCGTCCGCCGCTACCGCGTGCGTCGTTACCGCGTGCGTCGTTACCGCGTGCGTCACTATCGGCGAATCTATAGAAGGCGTTACTAGACTGGGGTTGTAATCGCTTGAAACGCTCGCCAGGCGCTTAGTTTTTTTCGCGCGCCGTTGCGGATGCCGGAGCCACCGTCATGGGCCGCCAATTTAGTTACCGTTTTGCCGCGCGATCGCCTGGCTGGTCGTATAGCTATCGCGGGCGCGCACGACGAGGTTGGGAAAACGCACGCGGACTTTTATTCCGCGCTCGGTGCCGGCGCCGGAAGTTTGCTTCGGGTAGTACCCGAGACTGTACTGCACGCCGAGTTCAGCAGTGATCGCTTCGAACGCCGGACCCACGTCGCTTAGATCATCGGCACGATAGAAACGCCCTCCGGTTTTTTCCGCCAGCGTGCGCAGGTACGGCTCGCTGATCGCATAACCCTTCATCAGCCTATCCTGGATCTTTTTTCGCGCCTTTTCATTTTTGATTTGGCTGAGACGCTGTGGCAGTTGCGGCAGAGTGTTGTATCGGACCGTGTAAAGCAGAACGTCCTGCTCGGCTATGTCATTCAGTGTACCCTTAAGCGTCACGACGCTATTTTGATCGACGCCGTCGGTCATCAGTACGATCGCCTTGCGTCCGGGAATGCCGGCCATTCGTTTCAAAGCAAAATCAACTGCGTCGTAAAGCACCGTGCCGTCGGTGACAGCCGGGATGTGGAGCTTGGATCTACGAATCACGCTAACATCCGCGGCTTCCGTCAGGACGTGGATCTGTCCATCGAAGGTAATCGCCATCATGCGATCATTTGGACGCAGATGGCTGACAAACGTATTGGCCGCTTCCCGGATTTGCGAGAGCTGCGACTGCGTGGAACCGCTGACATCGAGCATCAAACAGACGGTAAACGGTCTCTCAACCGAAGCGAAGTACGACACGTTCTGTTCGACTCCATCTTCATAAATCCGAAAGTCTTCTTTCTTGAGATTCGGGATATATCGCCCGTTGCGATCCATTACGACCGCGGGCACCGTAATCAAGCTGGTGCTGACGCGCAGCACACTGCCTTCGTCGATTTCGGGCGACGCTTTGTCATTCGAGTTGGTCGTCTGCGATTCGTTCTGATTTCCCGAATACGTGCCGCCTGACCGCAGCACCGGTGCCTTGCGGGGCTGTTCGGGCGTTTGCGCGCGGAGCGATCCGGCCGCCGCCAATGAAATAAGAATCGTCAAGAATGCCGCCGGGACACGTACAGTCATGCTCGCTTGATCTCCTTTGCGCCATCCGGTCGATATGGACTCCGGACCGGCTCTGCACCGTTGATTAAAGAAAAGGACGAAAAGCGTCGATATTTCAGTTGTGTGCGCCAAAACGCCCGAGTTAGAGCAAAGAAGAAGTCGCGGCTTTGCCGCAGCACACGGTCAGGCCTTTGGGTGCGGCGCACGCCAGAATGACTCATGCCCCGCTGCTCCTTTGCCCTTTGCACCCTTTCCCTCTAAGATCTTCGATCTCATGTGGCGAGGAATTAGATACACAATTTACGCAATTAGCGGGATCATCCTCGGCGGGCTCAGCTTTGAAGCGGCGACGCTGCCGCGCGTGTCTGGCCTCCGCGAACAAAATCCGGCCACGACTTCAATGATCGAAGTGCGTAATCGCGAAGCTCGCGCGGCTGGTAAAGAGCCCCGGCGCGTGCAAGTCTGGATGCCGCTCGAAAAGATTTCTCCACAGCTTCAAAGAGCAGTGCTCGCCGGTGAAGACACAAACTTTGCCACGCATCACGGCTTTGATTACGAAGCGATCCAGCGCGCGTACGATCAAGCGCAGAAGGAAGCTGATAAGGAAGCGAAGCAGGAAGGCGAAAACGATTCGTGGCTGCCGAACATGCCTGACTTCAAGCGCGGCGCCTCGACCATCTCGCAGCAGTTAGCCAAGAACCTCTACCTATCGAGTGAGCGTTCGTTCATGCGCAAGGGGCAGGAAGCCATCATCACTTACTTCATGGAACGCAGTCTTTCGAAGCCGCGCATTCTGGAAATTTATCTAAACGTGATCGAGTGGGGCGACGGCATCTATGGCGCGGAAGCAGCGTCGCAATACTACTTTCACAAACCGGCCGCGAACTTGAATGCGCGCGAAGCAGCGTTTCTTTCGGCGATGATTCCCAACCCGCGCACCGTCTTCAACCCGCAGGTTAATCCGAAACGCGTCGCGCGCCGCCAAAGAATTATTCTGCGCGGCATGCCGAGTGTGAGGATGCCGCAAGGAACGGGGTGAAAATTGGAGCGCCGACATCCCTGTCCGCATTGAGCGCGCAGCGCGAACGGACACTCCCCGAGCGTGAGAGGGAGATCCTCCGCCGCTACCAACGCAAGCTTCCACCAGTCAGCGCCAACACGAGCGCAAACAGAAATACATTTGATTAACTAACTAAGGAGTTCGGCTGGTTTTCAGAAAGAGCTATTGATGCCCCGCCGTTGCTGGAGCGCCTTTCAGCCCTACAACAATTCCGATTAGTCCGAGGACTATGGAAACTACGGCCATTCCTGTGAGAATGGTATTTCCGCATGCGATACACCATCTGTCGCCGTTAATAAATATGATGTATCCACCGATAATGATGTGCCAAACTGCCAAAACAAGAGTGATGCCTTTGCCCATTTTAAACTCCTCCCCTTCTTTTTATGACCAGGGCATTGCCCCGGCTGTTTTATCCCAGCCCCGAGTGTGAAAAACAGTAGCCCTCCCTGACGGTCGGGCTAGTGCCCCGTCGCGCAGGGCGCTCAATGCGGACAGGGATGTCCGCGCTCCGGTTAGGTCTTTGGTGGTGGTGTAGAGTCCTTCTTGCGAGTGAGTCCGGACTTCCTCTCACTCTTTCGCGTATAGCCCATTGCTTCGACGAAATTGCTGTCTGGTCCGAAGTTTGGATCGCCGTTGACCCCGGCGACGACCAAGTCGGTTTTGCCGAGTGAATGTTCGTCGGCATCTTCGCGGGCGTTGGTTCCGCGATCTCGCTGAGCGTCGATCTCAGCCAGATTCTTGCGTGTAGTAAATGACGGCTCGATCTCTGCCTCGAATTCAGGGAGCGTCATCCCCCCGAATGATTTGTCTGGGGCCTCGGCCCTCCAGGCATCTCGAACTCTCTTCAGTTTCTCTTCAATGTCTTTCGGTGATTTCATTGGTGAAGTCCCTTCCTGCGCGCCTGACGGCACACGGTGATGTTAAAAGGGAGCATGCCCTTTTCAGGACCTGCCGTTGTTGTGGCATGGCGGACTTCGCAAGGGTGGAAGGCCTCAATGTCACGTATTTCAAAGCCCCGGTTGTCGGGGAGCCGCAATATTTGCAGCAAAACCCGCGAAATGCCGTTTACTCAACGGACTTCTCGCCCTGGATAGGGGCATTTTGCCACTGAGAATCGCGATCCGCAAGGAAAAGATTGCAGTTCTGGCGAATGGAATTCCGGTTCCTGCCTATGGAATCGCGATTCCGAAAGATGGATTTGCGGTTCCGAGGCGCGGAATCGTGATCCTGCAAGCTGAGAGTGTCGTCGCAAGGCACGGAAGCGCGATCCCGGATATAGGAATTGCGATCCGAAAGATGGAATGGGGGTATTTCGTCTCAGGCCTTCAGCGTGTGTTACGCCCGTGTGGGTTCAAAGCGCCGAAGGCGCTGCGTCATTAGAATTGAGCCCGGTGCCTTCTTAAGGCGGAAGTATCGTTACCTTCTAGAGTATCGACTTCCTTTGCCAGACCGAGGAAATAAAAAAGGCTCCCTAATCAGGAGCCTTGTTTACAACTAATTTGTTCGCGCTGCGCGCTCAGTGCGGACAGGGATGTCCGCGCTCCTCACACAGCAAACTCTTTCGCGAGGATCAGTTCTGCTTTTCTCAGTTCATATCGACCGCGGCCCAGGTTTCCGTCGGGTCTCAGGGCCAGCACGGCAAAGTAATCTTTGTTAAAAAGTCGCATCACGAAAGTGACGCTGCCCAAAGTGACTACCAACTCGCGCAGGTCGCCGAGATCCAGATCCTTGCCGGAACGGGCGGCGTTGCGAACCAGCGAAGTGAACTCAGCCGCAGCCACATCAAGGTTGGCTTCGGCGCCGGCGTCGGTAAAAAACTTTTCGACGGACAAGCCATCGGCGCCCATGATCAGGGCGCCGAGGCTGCCGTCGGTTTTTTCGATGATGGTTTGCAGAGCTTCTTTGAACATATGGGTGGCACAGACTTCTGTCTGTGATTTCCATCCTGACACATACGGAACACAGACTAAAGTCTGTGCCACTAGTTTGGGTAATGCGAAGTGCTACGGACGGGCGCCGGTGGGACGCGTGCTCGCTCCCGGAATCATTGACGGACTCGTCTGTGGCATTTGCTGTGGCTGACTCTGCTGTTGCTGCTGTTGCTGCTGCTGCAGTTGCGTCGGCGTGTTACTGGCCGGGTTACCGAGCGGCACGGGCTGCGGAATTGTCGCCGTGCGGTTTCCGGTACCGTTACCGACGATTGGCGAAGTTGGCTGACCGTTGTAGTCCGGCCGGTAGATACGCGGCGTGATGAAGAACAGAATCTCGCTCGACTGCCGCGACACTCCCTTACGCTTGAAGAGATTTCCGATGATCGGGAGGCTGGCCACGCCAGGCGTGCGATTCTGAGTTTCAGTCTCTTGATCTCCAAGGACGCCGCCGACGATCGTAGTGCCGCCGTTGGGAACCAGCACTTCTGTCTCCATGCGCTGAGTGTCAATGCCTGGCGTTCCGTTGATCGCGATAGCCGTGTTGACACTATTGTTCTCAGCGATGACATGCAGCACGACTGTGCCCGCATCCGTGATTTGCGGTGTTACTTCCAAACGCAAAGGCACCGAAACGAAGGTCGTGGTGAATAGCAGCACGCCGCCGCTGCCACCCGCGCCAGTCTGTGGCGTGGTCACAGGGATTTGCGTACCGCTGGAGATTTCAGCCTTACGATTGTTCAGAGCCGTGACTCGCGGGGTGGCGACGGTTCTGGCGTTGCCGCGCACCTCAGCGGCGGTGATCAGCGCGCTAATCTGCGCCGTGCCAATTATTCCGGTTGTCAGACCAATGACCGTGTTCGGCAGATTCGCGCCGAGTGCGCCGGAGGGATTAAGAATACCCTGCGGAATTCCGGAGGGCCTCAGGCCGATGGTATTGGTAGCTCCGCCCACACCGCCGACGAGCGGAGAGCCCGGAGCGGTGGCGAATCCGGCGGTGCCGCCGGTGCTCGTGTTGATCGCCAGGGCGTTGAGCTGCACGCCCAGATCGCGACTGAAGTTCTTACTGGCTATCACGATCCGCGTTTCGATTTCGACTTGCGGCTCGGGCTGATCCAGCAGGGTTACCAGTTGCCGAATAGCGTCAATATTTTCCTTCACATCAGTAATGATGAGCGTGTTGCTGCGTCCGTCTACTTCGACGCTGCCGCGCCGCGACAGACGACGCTGGACCACGGGAAGAATTCCCTGGTCGCCGCTTGCACTGGCGCCCGTTGAGGCGCCGCCGCCTGAGGACTGCGAAGCATTAGTGGTCACGCCACCAGCAAAATTTCCGGATGAACCGCCGGCGGACGCCAACGTACCCGTCGCCCGAGCGTAGTTCAAACGAATGAATTCGGTTACCAGTTGGGTATTCTCGAGTCGGGCATCGTTGATGACCTTTTCCGTCTCGGCTTCTTTCGCCAGCGAATCAACGGTGGCGATGCGGAGGATGTTGCCGTTAACCTGCGCGCCTAACTTATTCGATCTCAGAATCATATCGAGCGCGAGATTCCACGGTACGTCCTGCACATTCACGGTTACGGGCACCGCGCCCACTGAGCTGTCGATGACAAAGTTAATGCCGTACTGTTCCGTGATGTAATTCAGGATATCGCGCACGTCGGCGTTGACCACATTCAAGTTGATGGGCTCGCCCACAAAACCTGAATTGCCATAGCGACGTCCCTGATCGGCTTGCGCCGCCATGTTGTCCTTGCCCGGCGACATTCCGGGTCTGACCGGTGTCGGTGATGGGGCGGGAATCTGTTCCGGCGACAACGTCCTGGCGGAAGTCCTGAGGGACTCCGGCGCCCGGCGCGCGACTGCGCCGCTGGCAATGGCGAATGAATTAAGTGACAAGCCGGCGACACACGCGAGAGCGCATGTTCTGATGGCGACATTTTTAGGGGACTGCTTAGGCATTATTCCCTCCTCAGGGGATTGGCTGAACCTTCCGCCACGCCTTCGCTCGAAATGCCTGAAGAACGAACATTTTAAGCGCGCGCCGCACACCACGGCGGTTCAGTCTTATTGTCAAAGTGAACAAAGCCACGGTTCGGACTGGGCCAGGGTTCACCGCGTCGGGCCTTACGCACGCAAACATATTTCGCGTGACGCTGGGGCCAGGAATCGTTTTACTGCTGCTTTTCCGGCACGGCTGGTTTGTCGGACTCGGGAGCCGGAGCATTGGCGGGCGCCGCTTTGGTGGCAGTCATGGCGTCGACGGGACTAGACGTGCGTAACGGTTTGGTTTCAACCGACTTTTCACGACGCCCGTCGTTCCAGACTATGTCACGGCGAAATACCAGGCGGGATTCCTCAATGGCCACGAGTTGGCCGTCAAAAAAGCTTTCGCCAGGATAAATAACGTAGGAGAGCTTAATGGGAGTAGCTTCGATCATGGCCGCAAAACCGCGCGGCGTGCGAAAGATGCCGATGACCTGCATCTCGTTCAGCAACAAAACCGAGGTCGGCTTTGGGGGTGCGACATGCGCGTTAGCCGCGGCTAATTTCTGTGCGCGATAGCGGTCGATGCGCACCTGAATCGGTGGGGCTTCAAGCTTGGCCGACGGACCCTTGCCTGCCTTAACCACCGGAGCATATTTCCTGAACGGGTCTCGTCCTGCCGTTCGCTCAGTCACGACCGGCTTTGCGGCGGTCTTTGAATCCTGAGCAGTTGCCGTCACCGCCGTGATGCCAATCGCTGACGTGATCACTGCCGCGGTAGCCAGGTTACGAATTGCGTTTTTGTAGTCCATCGTCTTCTTTCCCTAATCAAACAATTTAGTCGGGCTCGTTTACTTCGCCACCGGTTGGGTCACGGCTTGGGGTACGGCTTGCGTGGGCGCGGCGGTCTGGGCAGCCGGCGCATTAGCGGGCTGGTTCGCGTTCTGCTTCTGCAGCTTCTCGCTGGAAACATAGTAGGCGGTCAGGTCGAAGCGGGCTTCAACCGTCTTGCTCGCCGCCTGCTTGTCCATCTGCTTAACTTCAAAGTTCGTAATCGAAACGATACGTTGGTAGTGGGCCATCTGATCAAAGAAGGCGCGCAGCCCGGCGAATGAACTCTGCACCGAAACCTCGATTCGCTTGCCACTATAAAAGTCCTGCTGCACGTCGTCCTTCGGCTGGAACTTCCGCAGCGACAGACCGGTGACATGGGCCCGATCCTGAATACCTTCGAGGACCTTGGTCAATTCGCGCTGCTCGGGCAGTAGAGCACGCAGCTCTTCAAGTTCCTGCTGCTTATTCTTATAAGCGGTCCGGAACTCGTTGAGACGTTGCGAAGCAATCTGAGCTTCGGCATTCGCCTTCTGTAACAAGCCAACCTGCTCCTGCAAGCCCTTGGTATCTTTGCGCGTGCCGCTGGTGACGAAATACCAGAAGCCGCCATAGACAGCCAGCGCCAGGACGGTGAATATGCCCAACCGCAGGTACCAGGGAATGTTGTTGATGTTTCCAATGCTCATGATTTTTTCCTGTCGCTCTTTCCTGGAAGGTTCCCGCGACTAATTCTTGGCAACGTGATTGGTCGGAGCCGGGTTAGCACTCGCGTTCGGCTGCGCCGCCGGGCGGGCATAATTGCACTTGATGGTAAAGGTCACAACCTCAGGTTGCGGGACGGTCGAGTCAGGCACGGCCGCCGGGACGGTAGCCGGGTTCGCCGAGCTCGGAACCTTCGCGACAACTTGCGGGGCCTCTCTCTGCGTCTCGATATTCAGATTGGTAAACATGCCTGAAGAAAATTCCATGCTCTGGCCGAAGCGCGTAACAGATGCTTCGTTGGGTGATTCACCCTTGATGACCAGTTCGGCATCTTTCTGCTCGACGCTTCTTAAGTAGAGGCCGGGAACGCTGTCAAAGCGCGCCTTGATTTCGGCGAGCACTGTACTGGGACCCTGCTGCGACGATCGCAATTTCTGAATGGCATCGACGCGAAAGGTAATGTCCCCAATCTTCTTTTCCAGATCCGCTTGCTCACGCTTGACGGCATTCATCTGCTCGTTAATGCGTTTCTGCTTCTCAAGTTCCTGGGTAGCGGATTCGTGTTGGGCGTTCGCGCTAACATAGTCGTACCCCATACCGAGAACGAGCAGCGCCATCATCGTCAGGGCCAGTAGGAATGTTTGCGTGCGCGTGCTCGAGACCTTGTCCTCTACAAACGCAACACCCGCGGGCCGATCCGTAACCGATTCTAGAAGGTTTATTTTAATCACCGGGCGTCAACTCCTCTCAGCGCCAGTCCAACCGCGATGGCCATTTCCGGCACGATCTCGCGCATGTACTCTGGGTCAAATCCGCGCGAGTCGATGCGAATCTTGCGAAACGGATCGAAAACGTCTACGGGAATTTCGAATTGCTTTGCCAGGAACTGCATCAGGCCGTTCAGTTTCGAACCACCGCCTGAGATCAGAATCTTCTGAACCGCCGACTCGCCGTCTTCGACTGTCGCGCGATAGAAGTCCATGGTCTTTTGAATCTCGAGGGCCAGAATGTCCGAGACCGTGTCGAGGATTGGGGCAATCTCCCGGGGCTCGATGTCGTCGGGCAGCGGCATTCCTCGCTTTACTTGCTCAGCCTGATCGAAATTCAATCCGAGTTCCTTCTGAAGCAGCGACGTATATTGATTGCCACCAAAGCTGGCGTCCCGGGTAAACACCGATCGGTTGCCGTTCAAGATGTTAATGTTCGTGGTCGACGCGCCAATGTTAAGCAACGCCACGACCTCGCCGGGTTGAGGATCGTAATTGAGCTCGTAACAATTCTGGAGCGCGAAAGCATCGACATCAATGACCGTAGGCTGCTTGCCCGCTAGCTGAATCGTCTGCTTGAGGTTAGCAATCTTGTCTCGCTTGCAAGCGGCCAGCAGCACATGAATCGCATCAGGCGTGCTGCCGGTGACGTGATAGTCGAGGTTGACGTCAGAGATATCAAAAGGAATGTGTTCTTCAGCGTGCCATGCGAACGATTCCTGGAGTTCGTCTCCGGTCATCTGCGGCAGCACGATATTCTTGACGATGACAGAGTGGCCATTTACACCAGCGGCTACTTTGGTCGTTTTAATTTTGTGCTCGTTGAAAATATTTGCAATGGCATTAGAGACTGAATTCAGCTCCATGATCTGGCCATCGACAACCGAGTCCGCCTGTAAGGCTTCATAGCCCAGGCTAACCAGTTGGAAGTCGCCGTTCTTGCCCTGCAGTTCGACGGCCTTGACTGAACTTGAGCCAATATCAACGCCGACCATGCTTTTATTACCACGTTTCCACATCATCAATGGGTCCTCGCAATCTTGAACATGAGCAGGCGTTGGCGCCGCACGCGAGCGCGCGCGCGACGAGCACGGGACAATCCCGCGCGCACTAATCTGATCCGGTTGGGATAGCTTGAGTTCTTCATTTGTTTTTTCACAGTAAGTTTTGAAGACTTCGCTTTCTGGCGAAGGGCGGGGCACTGCGGCGGTTTGGCCGCCATGGGCAATCGCGGTAGAGGTTGAAAAGAACCAGGCACCCCATAGGAAAGAGCCATAGCTCTACCGCCGGACTTAAACCTACACTACGGAAGCAAGGATTGTCAACAGGATTTTGCGTCGTTTAACGCAACGAATCCCGGGGATTATCACGCCTTTCCTGGCTAATTGGTGATGCGCCGAACGTATTGTCAGCGACTGAAAGCGCGACAAGGCCGGTGGCGATGACTCTTCCATTAGGAGGAAGAGATGACGCAAGTTTGGCGGACGGCAGAGCGATCTGTCTGCTGGGAACCCTGGTATCAGGCCCTCCGATTTGCTAGCCGTCGCCGCACAGTTTAGGATGCGAAGTATTGATTAGAACTCATCGCGCAAAACTTCTTCTTATTCTGCTGCCATTCGCTTTCGCTGTTGCGTGGCTTTATTGGAACCACACGACGAATACGGATATGGCGAGCTACGCGCCGGCCGACTGTCTCGCCTTTGTCGAGGCCAATGATCTCACGCAGGCAGCTCAGGGAATCGAAGGAACGCAGGCTTGGAAGGCTTTGGCTGGAGCCGTTGGGGCACGCGCTCAGCTACTGCCAAATCGTTGGATCATCCGACTAGCTCGATGGACTGGGATTGGTTCCGCGGAAGCAATTCTTTTGGCTCGGTCGCAGGTTGCCATCGTCTTCACCGGTGCGGAAGCAAGCCAGGCAGGCCCCACACTCACCATCAAGCCGCTCGCTACTCTCATCATAGAAACCCACACCACCCAAAGACGAATGCGACCGACGATCGAACAACACATTGAAGATCTTGCGAGGCGTGTTTACGGACAGCCCATGTTGTCACGGAAGCAGGTGGATGGCGCCGACCTCAGTGAATGGTCGTCCGCGGATGGGTCCCGGCGGATTGTGGCCGCCTTTGCCGACACCGTGGCGATCATTGGCAACGACGAATCGTCAGTGCTGCATTGCCTGGAAGCCCGACAGGGAAAGCGTGCCGCCCTGTCCGGCGATAAGCAACTCGACGACTTGCGCAAGAAAGTCGACGCGCCCCAGGCGAGCGTGTTTGGATTTGTATCCAAAACCGGAGTGAAATCATTACTCCAGGCTTTTGCACTTCGGGCCGCATCATCGTCCGACGATCTAACGGCCTCGCAGATTTTTTCGGACACTTTGGGAAGTCTCATCGACGGTTTGGGCTGGAGCACCAGGTTTGTCGATGGCATGGTCGAGGAGCGTTGCTCAATTACACTGTCGCAGGGCGTCGGCGACAAGCTGCGCGGTAGCTTTGTTCCGGAAGATAAATTAGCCCTCAATGAACTGCCCTTCGTCCCTGCCGACGCATATTCTGTTTCGCTTTATCACTTTCGTGATGTCGAAGGCGTCTGGCGCGATTTGAATGCGATTATCGCCTCTCATGCCGATCTAATTGGGGCGATTGCGGCGCGGCCTCTGTTGCGCAGAATGCTCAAGCCTTATGGAATCGACGACGCTGATACTTTTGTCCACTCTGTTGGTACTCGGATACAGACGATTCGATTGGAAGAGAACGCGCCTGCGGTCCTCGTTACCGATGCCCTTGATCGACAGGGCCTAAGAAAGTTAGTGCAACAACGCCTCGGGGCCAAATCGAAGTCAGAAAGTGTTGGCGACTATGAACTAATGCTCTCAACGACCGATAACTGGGCGGCCAGTTTTGCCGACAACCATTTTCTTATCGGCCCGGCCGAAGCAGTGCGACGCTCTCTTCAAGCGAAAGCCCAATCTTTGACTTCCACTGATGCATTCCGAAAGTCTCAACGCCTGGTCGACGTTTCGCTGCCGATCACCGTGCTGACTTTCGCCAGGGATCAGCATCCAGCTATTTCATTTGTCGAAATTTTCTCGGAGCACGAACGATCGGCATTTTCGACCAACGCAACCGCGATCGACGAAGCTTCGCGCTCCCTGCCCTACGCAGTGAGTGTGGTGATCCTAAAGGACACCGGACTTGAGTGGACCTCGCGATCTTCCTTCGGCCTGGTTGGATCTCTGCTGGTGACCCTGACCCCGGAGAAATCCAAGTGAAGCCCTCGAACGGTCTGCTCTTGGCCACACAAAATGAGGGGAAACTAAAAGAACTGCGCCAGCTACTCGGCGATTTGCCGTTCGAACTTTACGGCCTGTCGGACTTTCCCAACGTTGAATCGATTCCCGAGACGGGCGCCAGCTTCATCGAAAATGCATCGTTGAAAGCCGTCGGCTATTCGCTCCAGACCCGATTGCTGACATTGGCGGATGATTCCGGTTTGGAGGTTGCTGCGCTCGGCGGCGCCCCCGGCATCTTCTCTGCGCGCTATGCCGGCGAAGGCGCTTTGGACGAGGAACGCACGGCCAGATTGCTGAATGAATTAAAGGATTTTCCGGCCGGTAAGCGATCCTCGCGATTCGTCTCGGCGGTGGCGATAGCAGACTGCCACGGCCAAATAATCAAAACCTCAGTCGGTACATGTGAAGGACAAATTGAATTCTCGCCCCGAGGATCGAAAGGCTTTGGTTACGATCCGATCTTCGTTCCGAGCGGCTACGATCAGAGCTTTGCGGAATTGAGATCAGAGACCAAAAACCAGATCAGCCATCGTGCGCAGGCGCTGTTGGCCGCCCGTCAGTTCCTGCTAACCTTGACCATACGTTCATGCGATGACTAGAATGTCCGGTCTGCTAAAGAGACGATTGCGATTAAGTACGGGGCGTAGCACAGCCTGGTAGTGCGCTCGGTTTGGGACCGAGAGGTCGGAGGTTCGAATCCTCTCGCCCCGACCAAAACGCAAGTTAGGATTCCTCGACGGCCGCCGCTTCCGGTGGCCGTTTTTGCAGCAGCCTTCTCCATCTAATCTTCCGGCGGAAAATGTTGTCAGCTCAGATAGAAGCGGCTAGCACTTCGCGATTCAGTCGCCTCAAGAGCGTCGATGCCCTGCGCGGCGCGGCAGCTCTCGGCGTCGTGCTTTATCACACCGTAGGGCCCAACTACCGGTTTGGCCCACGGGTTCTTAATTGGCTTGTCATACCAGTGCTGCCCATGATTCGGTTTGGTTATGTGGGCGTCTTTCTATTCTTCGTTATCTCCGGTTTCTGCATTCATCTTTCAAGAGCTAAGGCCCAGGTCGAAAGCAAACCACCGGTAGGCTTCACGTCATTCTGGAAGCGACGATTCCGGCGGCTGTACCCGCCTTATATCGTTGCCTTGATTCTCTATCTCGGGATTTCGGCATTTACGACGAGGTTCGAGCTCACGCCCTTTTACGCTTGGGACGTAGTTTCACACCTCTTCATGCTGCACAACCTCGACTCGCATACCGTCTATAGCATCAACGGAGTTTTTTGGACGCTGGCAATCGAAGAACAGCTTTACCTCGCTTACTTTCTGCTGCTCTTTTTGCGCAAGCGTTGGGGATGGCAGCGAACTTTAATGGTATGCCTGGCCGCTCGAGTTCTTTGGTTCGTCATCAGCACTGCCATTCGCGAGCGATACAAGGTCGACATTCCGATATCAGAAGGCGCTGCTTCGCACTGGTTCACGTGGGCGCTGGGGGCTCTAAGCGTCGAGGCGATGTTTGGAGTAGTAAAGCTTCCCCGCTGGCTATATCGCGGAAGGCTTGCCTTGACCGTTCTAGCTGCCTCGGTGGCACTTACGTTTTTGCTTCCGAAAGTCGAGCAATTCAATCAATCCCTCCATGACTTACTCTGGCTATTTCTTCATCCGTTGTGGGGTGTTGGTTTTTTCATTCTTTTGAACCGATTTGTCCTGGCGGAAAGCCGTTGGCGCGCCGCGCTGTGGACGCCGGCTTTAATCAAAATACTGGCCGCGGTCGGGTTGTTTTCATATTCCCTGTATTTAACGCATGAACTGGTCGTTATGGAGTCGTATCACTTCGGATTCCTCGGTCTTTCGCAATTAGCGACGGCTTTCTTAGTCACCACCCCGGCTTGTGTGGCCTTCGCGTGGGTTTTCTTTTGGTTTGCTGAACGACCATACTTGAGTGCCCCGCCGCGTCTTCTTGAGCCCCCTCGGCCTGCTCCGGATGCCATTGCAACCCTCGACGTGTAGTGCGCGGAGCCCCGGAGGCCGGGGTACCGGAGAAAATATTTTTGAAAAATGGCCGAAAAAATGCGAATTTTAGCAGACTTTATGCCGTGTCTGTGGTATATCTGGCTTCGACAGTTTTCTCATTTTGTTGACTTTTTGGAGGTGGTACACCACACATGGCGACCAGCACGGCAACAGGCAAGAAGCGCATGACTCAGTCAGACGTTATCAATTACTTCGCGGAGCGCACGGAAATGAAGCGTGCTCAGGTAAAGCAGCTTTTCGAAGATCTCGCAAACCTGGCAACTTCCGAAGTAAAAACGAATGGCGAGTTCGTGTTACCGGGCTTTGGAAAATTAGTTCGTTCAGAGCGGAAGGCGCGTGAAGGCCGTAACCCCGCGACAGGCGAAACTATCCAAATCCCAGCAAAAACAACGCTAAAGTTTCGGGTCGGCAAAGCGATGAAGGACTCGGTCCTGCCGAAAAAGTAGTCCAGGTAGCCTACTTTTACAATCTTAGCGGAAGTATTGGGCGTCGGCGTAGTGTCTCCGGCCTGGAGGCTCCGTCGGCGCTTTCCTTCATGTAAGGCCCTAAACGCTCTCGCGGGCCACGCAACTGGTTGAGCAGCGCATCAGCGGCCTGTCCTCAGGCTTACAATCCCCGCGCGTTCCGCCGCGAACTCCCCTCGCCTGTGTGTGCTAGCGCACCGACAATATTAGGTCATTGGTCTATGATCCCCTTTACCCTCGTTGTTACGAATGTGTTCCGTAAATTTTTCTTCTCTCAGCGGTAGAGTCGTGCTATAGTATCGGGTTTCGCTGAGACAGTTTAGGCTATCTATACCCCCTACTGGGTTCGGACTCTGCAAAATCTCCCACAACTGCAAGGAGTTTGCATCCTGAGCACGTTCAGGAGGCATCTATAGTTTAAGGAAACGGAATCGTATTCGAGTTTGTTAATAAGGAGATAGAGTAAACCGTGAATCTTGATAAGGGCTTGCCGCTGGCTGAGCGGCTACAGAGGATTGATCACATACAGGCCCGGCGCTTTTCGAAGTTGACCGGCCCGCCGATGGAAATCGCCACCGAGGGTATTGTTCGTCACTTGGCCGCGTGTGATCGGATGGATGTTAACCCGGACATTTCTGCCGTGAGAGAGATAATTGACGACGCTCTCAACGGACGCCGTGTCTATGCAGAAGCCGCGGAAATCACGCGCGCTGCTTAACGTACACGACTGCTTGCCAGTCAGAAAGGCCGCCGGAGTATATTTCGGCGGCCTATTTGTTTTTTGAGACAGGGTTTTTGGCCTGATTTCAGACCCGTGCTAACATCGGCATCCCTTTTCGCTTTTGTGCTCCCGTAGCTCAGTGGATAGAGCATCTGCCTTCTAAGCAGAGGGCCGCTGGTTCGAGTCCAGCCGGGGGCACCAATTCCTTAATCAACTTAATGCACCTCGGCGCCCGGCCTGCTGGTCGGGCTTATGCCCCGCAGAGGATCAAAACCCTTTCGCAGACCGCTGAAAGGCAAAGAGGCCCCGTTTTTAGGAAAATGCTCAGTTGAGGTCAGAGGATGAGCCGCTGAACCCCGATGGAAAGCCGCTGGGCCAGTAAGAAACCGGACTGTTCCAAGAATCTCGCCCGAGCCTGGAAGTGACAACGCGTCGCTTCCGCACTTACAACCCTGAGGACCAAGCCTCCCATTCTTGGCAAAGGCCCTCTTCGTCAATAGCAAAAGGAGAGAAACAATAAGTGATTACAGACCAGATTCTAACCTCTCTAATGGTCGGGCTTCTGACACGTTAAGGGCGGCAAGTCGCGTACTTGAACAAATCCCCGTACTAGTGTAAACAGTCAGTTAGACGCTTAATTGCTTTAGATCAAAGGATGCTATCTGGCGGCTATAGTTCAGTTGGTTAGAACGCCTGACTGTGGCTCAGGAGGTCGTCGGTTCGAACCCGACTAGCCGCCCCATAAATAACAATCGATTCGAAGGAATATCTTAATGCCCGATTCGCAGAAAACAGCACAGCACGCTCAGACCTATCTGGTCGACGCCGAAAGTTTCGCATTCGAAACCGTGGAGCAGGACAATGGCCAGGCGACGGTGATTCGATTCCAGCTTGAAGACCCTCGTTATCAGGCGGGCGACGTACTTCTGGTTTTGTCGGGCAGCGAGATTCACTTTCACGGAATGATTGGCAGGATTGGTGATGGCATGGCCATCGCATCCGACCCGCGCGGGTCTCTCTTACCCGCGACGGTGCAGTAAGAGACTTAAGGCAACGCGGGCCGGCACGACGTATTCGAAAACGCCGTGACACCCTTCGCTTAAGGAGGTAACCATGAAGCGCATCCTGTTCATCGCGATTCTTGGTCTCTTGGCTTGCCCACCAAATGCCTCTGCGCAGCAATCCGCAAAAAAATACGTCAAACAAGGTGTCGAGCGTTTTAGTAAGGGTGACATCACGGGTGCGATTGTTGAATACGATCGCGCGCTGACGATTGACCCAAACCTAGCCGACGCTTATCTAAACCGCGGCAAAGCCAAGCGCGCCGGCGGCGATCTTGACGGTGCGATTACGGATTACGAAACCGCCAGCGAGCTGGACCCACAGTTGGCGCTGAATAATCACGACATTACCGAGGCCTACCTGAATCGCGGTTACATCAGGTCGAATCGCCTGGATGTTGATGGCGCACTCTCCGACTTTGACCGGGCCATTAAGTTCAACCCCAATGACGCCGAAGCTTATTTCAAGCGCGGCCGGGCCTTCCTCATCGAGGGCAACGCGAAATTTGCGATTGCGGATTTTGACAAGAGCATCTCGCTCGACGATCGTAACCCGCTGGTTTATGCCGAACGTGGTTTTGCCCATCGAAGCCAGGGACGGGATGGTGAAGCTCAAAAGGATTTTCAGCGCGGACTGAAGCTGAACAACGATCTGCGTTTGATGTTGGATCTGCACCTGCTGGATCTGCAGATACAAATAAAAGAGATGCGCCGCAGACAAGCTGCGATTCAAAGAAACATCGCGCGCGCTACTTTGAATAACCCGCGGGGTGCCGTATTTCCACGTCTCGCTCCAACGGTTTGATCTCCAGGCGATGGAATCCTTTTTCCGGGTGACTGGAAAGATAAGTCAAAGCTATCTGCATTGAAATCGAAGCCTCGATCTCTTTGATAAAGGGATCAAAGCTGACCGGGGCTCCCATACCCTCGAAGAAGGCGAGTCCGCCGGTTTCTTTCGAAAGTCTAGCCAGACAACTTTGTCCGTTAGCGCCTAACGAACTTCCCGCGTCCCCAGCCGACGGCGCATAGATTGAATAGATCGGCACGCTACGCCGTTGCGCTTCAGTGATTGCCCGTTGCAAATCCAGACTCTGTCCCGGCGACGAACTATCGATTCCCCGCGAAATGTCTATGCCATCGGAAACCAGCACGATCGCCCGGCGTCCCAACGGTTGCGAATCAAACCGCCTGAGAGCCTCAATCACTTCAACGAACGGATTAAAAGGACCGGCGCTGCTTAATCCCAACGGAGGACGCACGCCCAGAGCCGCTTTTTCAAGATCGGAAGTGAACTTACGTCGAATGTCGAGACTGCCACTTCGAATATAGCCAACCATGACTCGCGAGCCGGGCGGAAGACGCCGCACAAAATTCGCAACCCCTTTGGCCTCGGTCGAAATCGAACTAACCAGATCGTCCTGCATCAGGACGGCCAATGTGATCGGATTCTCAGACGGTTTGCGAATGGAAAGAATACTCTGCACTTCGCCGTCCTCTTTAAGAATGTAATCCACAAATCGCATCTCGACTTCACGCTTCTGCTTGATTCGAATCGTCACCGGCACGGTAACTGGCTTCGCTCCCGCGCCTTTGCGGCCGTCGCGTTGGCCCTGGACCAATTGGCCGGCCGACAGAAGAAAGACTACCGAGGCGATCAGAATGGCTTTGGTTCGTCGCGTTTTGATCATCGTCGTTCTCTAATACTACCGGGCCAATCATATTACAAGGCCGGCGCACGAGAAAGGAGACTTTCCGATCCCGTGAACTAGCCTGTCCTTCGGCGCCCTAGTATGATTCCCATTACCGAGGAACAGCGCTCGCCCCTGGCCATAGAATTTTCCGGAGCGGCAGCAGTCAGGTTCATGAACGAAAGCGATCAGTCAAAGAAACTTACAGTCCGCGAGAAAAAAGCGGCCCGCCTTTGGCAGATGGCGCCGTGGCTTGCCCTGTTTGCCATAACCTTCGGCCCGCCCGCGGCCCTCCTGCTCGCATATTTGTTGTCCGGAGCGGCCACCGTGTACCTGGTTCTGGCGCTGACCTCGATTCCATTTGCCCTGATCGCGGCGGTCGTAATCGCGATCGTCATCGTTTTGTTTAGACGCAGATGGGCGCGACAGCTTCGCGACCACCTTGCCTCTGATGGTATTACCGCCGACGAAGTTGGATATTTTCTTTCCGAGCTTACCAGCGGCGAAAGACGCGCGCTGAAAGAGATGGAGAAAAAGCAGCCTTTGCTGGCCGACGCTTATCGCGAAACCCTGGCCCTGCGATTGAACGCTTCACGATTAACATCCAGCGCGCGTCGCGACTTGTTGCTGGTTGAAAGGCGTATCAGCCGCGCGCGATATTTAAACTCTGCTGATACCGCCGTTTTGATTGAAGAGTTGAGCCGCGATCGGGTCCGGCTGGATGGCCTAAAGCAGGAAGGCGCGTCACGCAGGGCCGAGGCCGAAGCGCGGCTGCAGATGATCGAAGCCGCCGCCACTCGCGGCGCGAGCTGGACCGAAACTAATTACATGTTGCAGCGTCTGGATGAGGGCCGCAGGCATGTCCCGCTGGCATTGGAAAACGAGCGGGTCGAGCAACAATTGCGCGAAGACACGGCGCAAGAGCTGCGCAAGGAACTTACCGCCAGAGAGTAGAAACCCCGAGTTGCCGATCGCTTGAGAATTTAGTAGCCGAAGAGGGAGCGCGGACATCCTGTCCGCCTGAGCGCGTAGCGCGAACAACCTCCTAATCGATGCTTCTATCGTAAACCTCTGCGGGCTTCGCCCACTGGCGGACAGGATGTTCGCGCTACGACGCGTTGGCAGCATCACCCTTCATCCCGTTTTGAAAATGGCCATGTTATTCTTTTCGTGAAACCAGAATGGCAACCAAAGACACGAAAGCGACTATACATTTCGCCGGGAATGATTTTTTCGTTGGCGTCACCCCATCGGGGCACGCGCAGGCGATCGAAACCGATTCGGATCGCGCCAGCGCGGCGACTCCCATGGAACTCCTTCTAATCGCCCTGGGTAGTTGCACCGGCGTCGACGTGATTTCGATCCTGAAAAAGAAACGGCAACACGTTACCGACTATCGCATCGAAGTAAGCGGTGAGCGGCGCGAGGAGTTTCCGAAGAGCTACACGCGACTGCACGTCAAACACATCGTGCGTGGCCGCGGGGTTTCCGAGCAGGCGTTGGCGAGCGCGATTGAGCTTTCGGAGACGAAGTACTGCAGCGTGGCCGCGACCTTACGCGGCAGCGCGGAAATTGTTACGAGTTACGAGATCGTGGAAGAGGATGAAGTAAATGGGGCGGCTTGATCATTCGTTACGTTTTCGCTTTCAAAAACTGTCCAACCTCTGTCTGGTTCTGGTTTTTGTTTCCTTTGCCTACTCTCAGAGCGCAACCGATGCTTCACTCAACGCTGTACGCATCAGCGATCGCGCCGATCGCTCTGCCAACGGAAAGCTTGCGCCCCGAATTACCGCCGTCGAGCACATGCGCCGCGCGGGAATTTACCTGGCCAACCGGGCATTCGCACCGGCACGTGAACACTGGCAAGCGGTCCTCGATAACTATCCGAACGATGCTAACGTGCCCGCGGCGCTGTACGGCATGGCGCGTTCGTTCTATGTTGAGCGGCGCTATGAAGATGCGCGGCAGACTTACGAAAAACTGGCTCACGATTATCCGCAAACCAAAGAAGGACGCGAAGGTTCTAACTTTGCTGCGTCGTCTCTGCTGCGCATGGGCCGCGGCGCCGAAGCCGCTGCGCGCTATGCCGAGTACCTGGAAAAGTATCCCAACGGCGAACGCATCGACACCGCGCACTTGAACATCATCGACGGTTACCGCGAGTCTGGCCGCCCGCAGGATGCCATCGTCTGGATCAATCGCACCCGCGAGCGATTCGCCGGAAATCCGGTCGAGACAAGCGCCGTCTTCGCGCGACTGAGGCTGGACCTTGCCCTGTCGGATTGGACGCATGCCGTGCAAACCGCGGATGAGTTACTGCGAAAGCCGCTCACCACTGCGAGCAACACGAACGCCGACGAAGTGCTTTACTTAAAGGCCCACGCACTCGAGCGCGCCGGACAGACTCAGGATGCCATTCGCACTTATTTGATGATTCCGGACAACGTCAATTCTTACTATGGTGGGTTGGCCACAAACAGGTTGGCATCGATTAACGATTCAACCGCACGCCAGAAAGCGGCCGAGCGTTCACAGTCGGTCCAGGCTGCGCTCACGGCCGCCGACTATCCGGCGCCGTACCGTTTTCAAGTTGTCAGCGAAGCGAAGAAGCGCGGCCTGGATCCTCGTCTGGTGCTGGCAATCATGAAACAGGAGAGCGCATTCAAGCCTAACGCCAAGTCGCCTTCGGCGGCCCGCGGCCTTTTGCAACTGACAATCGACGCCGCCCAGAAATATGCCACGCGCGCCGGCCTCAATCAGGTCACCGACGACTCTCTCTATCAGCCCGCGGTAAATATCGCCGTCGGCAGTGAATACCTGAGCGAGCTTTCAAGAATGTTCGCCGGGCTGCCGGAAGCGATCGCCGCTTCCTACAACGGTGGTGAAGACAACGTGGCGCGCTGGCTCGGCCGCACAAATCAAAGAGACGAAGGCGTCTTCGCCTCCGAAGTCGGATTCAGCGAATCAAAGAACTACGTCTTCAAAGTGATGTCCTACTACCGAGCCTATAAGCAGCTCTATGACTCGAACCTCAAGAGGCGGTAAAGCTGGAGCGAAGCAGCGGGGGCAAGCCCGCATTCCTAACCTGAGAGGCTTTCCCCTTTCCCATTGATCCATTGATCCATTGCTCCGAAAGCTCCAACCTTGACCCCCCTTCAATCAGGAATCACTAACTCAACTTGATTAAGCTCAAGGTCCGGAAGGCGGGCTTGCCCCCGCTGCTTGCATGCGTTCCATCCTCACTCTTCAAGGCTGCGGACAGTACTTCGGCTCGAAACCCTGCGCGCGTTCACGTCGATCGAGCACGTTCGGTCTCGGATAATCGCGTGGAATAATTCCCAGACGTACTAACGCCGCGCGATATTCATAACGAATCACGATCTCGCCTGCCGGCCGCGAATCCAAATCCATTTTGATCCACTGCACATCATTTCGTACCGAACGCCCGATGCCGGTAGCCGCTGATTCATCGTCTGGCGGCGGATACGATTGCACGCTGCTCGGCTTGGCCGCATCGCGACCGCCTTCGCTTCGCGCGGTATCTCCCATGCTCTTCGGCGCCGAGCGCTGATCGCGGGTCCGATTTTCTGTTTCATAAGGCGGTCGCGATTGATCGGGAGTGATCGGCATGATCGTAACCGGCCGTCGCTCGCGAAAGAAGACTGCTGTGATCAAACCCAGGTTCGACGCCTGGCCCAGTTTCGCCGCGTAGGAATCGCGCTCGGTCGTGAAGTAAAAGCGCCGCGCGTTTTCTCCACTCATTTGCCAGCCGCGCACGTGAATCGTTCCGTAAGGTTCGATCACCCATTTATGCGCGTCCCAGGCGCTGGTGTGACGCGCATCGATCGAGTTCAAACCGTCGACCGACAGGGCCACTGCCACCCGCGACCCCGTCGGATTGTGAATGCGCAACTCGTACTCGGCATTCTCCAGAGCCTCCACATAACGACGACCGCGTCCGGCATATTCCGCCAACGTGCGCCCGTCCACCAGCACGTCTACCGAGAATCCGTTCTCAGCGACTACTGACTCGGCAGTCGACTCTTCCGGCGCCAGGTTCGCCTTCCCACGATCTGCCTGAGCGTTCCGCGAACCATATGCCAGCGCCAACCCGGCGAGCACAACCAAGGCCATTCCCAAACCAAAACCCACCCACATTCTTTTCCGCATCGTTTTATTTCCTCCCTCGCGAGACTATCTACCTACGCTTGCAGAACGCCTCGCTTCACGATTTCTTGCGGCCAAAGGCGGAGATCACCTTTACTTCCCGCTAATTTGGCTTTGATCCGAGGTCTGGTTTGAGTAATTCTGGTTGCCGAGCTAAAATGGCCCGTCGTTTTAGGTTCATATTTTCTTGACGACGGGGCCTGACTAGGCTTCAATGGCCGTATAAATTCCAGGCAATCAGCAATAATCAAATGGCCGAATACGTATTGACCGCAACCAAGAACCATGCCCGCGCCGGCTCGTTCTATGATCGCATCGAAGGTATTTACGACCTCACTTTTAAGTTGAATGGTTACGGGCGCTCACTCGATCAGTATTTCGATGCTCACCCTCTGCCGGTCTTTCCCGGCGCCAGCATCCTTGACGCCGGTTGCGGCACAGGAACGCTGACTCTGGCTTTGCTAAGAAAGCTGAAGGTCCCGGTCAAGCTCACGGCGGTAGATCTTTCTGCTTCGTCCATGGCCACCGCAAAGAAGTACGTCGAGAAGAACAATCCAAGCGAGCAGGCAGTGCGATTCGCGCAAGGCAACGTTCTGGCTTTGCCTTTCGCCGACGAAGCTTTCGATCTGGTTTTAACGAGCGGAGTTCTGGAGTATGTGCCACTCGACGAAGGTCTGAGCGAATTGGCGCGGGTGCTTGCGCCGGGCGGGCATTTGCTGCACTTGCCAATGCGGCCGACGCCGGTCACTGCGTTCCTGGAAATGCTGTTTCGGTTTAAGACCCATCCACCGCATGAAGTTACCGAAACTACCGATCGGTACTTCCAGGTAGTAAGCCACTATCGCTTCCCCAGGTTCCAGGCCATCGGCTGGAGCAAATCAGCAGTCTTAGCCCAAAAAGTTTAATGGTGATTTTAAGGAGCGCGGACATCCTGTCCGCCAGCGTGCGCAGCACGCTCACGTTTTGGGGAGGATCGCGTTAGGGTGTTCGCGCTACGCGCTCAGGCGGACAGGATGTCCGCGCTCCGGTAAACGCTCCTCACTTCACCGGCACCAACCTCAAAATCCGATCATCATCCGCCGCCGGCTGGCCGCGCCCATCACGGTTCGAGGTCGAGAAATAAATAAACCCATCCGGGCCTTCAGCCACATCCCGAATCCGTCCATACTTGCCCTCAAGCAAATTCTCCTGACTTACGACGCTCCGGCCGTCGGCCACGACGCGAATAATTCGCCGCCCAACCAGGCAGCCAAAGAAAAAGTTACCCTTGAACTGCGGGAACACCGATGCGCGATAGAACATTCCACTTGCGGGCGCGCAAGCCGGCGTGTACTCGAGCACCGGAGACTCCATGCCTGCTTGAGCCGCCCGATGATGGATCACGGGCCACCCGTAATTTTTGCCGCGCTCGACGATGTTGACTTCGTCGCCGCCGCCCGGACCGTCGAAGCCGCTGGGCCCATGCTCTGTCTCCCACAAAAGATTCGTGGACGGCTGCCAGTCTATGCCCTGCGGGTTGCGATGTCCGTAACTCCAAATCTCCGGCCGGGCATTGGCCGTGCTAATGAACGGATTGTCGGCCGGCACCGAGCCATCATCGTTTAACCGCAGAATCTTTCCTGCCAGCGAATCGAGTTTTTGCGCCAGCTCGCGCTGCGTCGCATCGCCCGTCGTAATGTAAAGCTTGCCGTCAGGTCCAAAACGCAGGCGGCATCCCGCGTGGAACTGTGCCGCCGGAATATTCTCGAGGATGATTTTGCGATCGGTTAAGCCGGTGGGCGTCTCGCGATAACGCACCACGCGCACCAACTGGCCGCCGGTGTTGTAAGCATAAGAAAGATAGAGCAAATGGTTCGAGGAAAACTGCGGGTGCAGCGCCACACTCATGAGACCGCTTTCGCCCTTTGGCTCGACATCGGGAACGGTGAAGAGCGGCTGTGGCCGCAACTTTCCATTTTCATAGACACGCACACGTCCCGGCCGCTCAGTGAAAATCATCCGTCCGTCCGGCGCCCACACAATCGACCAGACTACTTCCAGATTGGGAATAACCGTTTCAACCTTGAAGCTGGTCTGCGACTGCTGAGAAGTTTCAACCTCCCCCGCGCCCCGCCCCGGCGGCGGATGGCTGCAAGCAAGCGCGACCAGCGCAGCCAAACAGGTCACCAGACACGCTAATGACCTGTTATCTCTATTCCGGCGCAACTGCGGCATTTTCCATTTGTCATTTTTCATTTGTCAGATCCCATTGGTCTGTGTGCATTGGGCTTTGTGCTGGTCTTGAATGGAAAATATGAAATGGAAAATGACAATTGGAAAATGTTGCCGACTGCCTACGCCAACAGCTCATCGTCTTCTTCGCGCCTTTGCGTGACTCTTACTGCCTACTGCTCACCGCTGTATATATTAATGCCGCAACTTGATCGCCTCGGGGTACTCCTCACTCCACTTGTCCTGGCTCCGTTAGGAGCCAGATATTTATAGAACCCGGTCTGATACGAAATCAAAGCTCCTTTAGGAGCGTCATAACATTTCGCTCCTAAAGGAGCTCCGGGGACTTCGTGATTCATCGCACTATAAACATCACGCGCCTAACGGCGTTTATTAGACTCTGAACAGACTACGGCTTGCTTCTCTGCCGCCACTCCATCGACTGCTTTTTCATGTGCTGCGAAATCTGCGATTCCCTTTTCTTTGCGCCTTCGCGCCTTTGCGTGACCTCTTACTGCCTACCGCTCACTGCTGTATATACTCATGCAGCAACTTGATCTCATCCGTATGCTCACTCAACTCAACCCGCAACAGATCGCGTATCGAGAGCATCCCCACCCACTTCTCATCATCAACCACCGGCAGGTGACGCGTCCCGATCTTCTCCATGCGTTCGAGCGCCTGGTGCGGCGTCTCGTCACAACGAATCACCGCCCGCAGCGGACTCAGCACTTCACCCAGATGCATCGCCGCCGGATCATGCCGCGGCACGACCACCCTATTCAGCAAGTCGCGCTCAGAGAAGACGCCCATCAACTTCCCCTCCTCGTCGAGCACACACACAGCGCCAATCTTCCTCTGCGCCATAAACTCCGCCGCCTCCAACACCGTTGCTGAATCGCGCAAAGAATACGGCTCGCGATCGCGGATGACATCTCGAATAAACATCGCCCTGCCTCCTGCTGTGAAATCAATTGTTCGGGTGCGGGGGTATTATAAGGGAAGTTGGGGCGTGGTGTCGCTAGGCGAGGTTCCAGTCCGGAGGGCGCGTCGGGCATGGTCGACGCGCTCGCGGGGGCTCTCGGGTCCATGCCCGCGCTGGTAATCAGCGTCTCGTCATTGCCGGCTACGCTCTCAACGTAACTCGCAATTTGGGACACCAATTGATCGAGCGCGTCTTCTTTGATCGTCCGATCCGCGACCGCGGTCTTGACGGCCTGCTTTCTCGATCCCAATGGAATTGCTGAAGCGCTGAGCGCGCGTCGCGCGCTGTGCGGGCAGGGATGCCCGCGCTCCATTATCGGTCGCGTATGCACTGACAAGGGTGAATAATTAAACAGAAAGGGTGAGCAGGGCAGATTTGCCGTGCTCACCCTCTCTTGTTCTTACGCCGGGTTTATTTCTTACATGGTGTGCTTGCGGCGCCAATGTTTGCGGCGTTGGCGTCGATGGCGCCGGCGCCAGTTTCCGTTGTCGTTATTGCTAGCGCTGTCGCGACGTTCCCTCCGGTTATCGCGACGTTCCGTCTGGTTATTGTTCTCGCGGCGGTCGCGGCGGTTGTTATTCTGTCCGCCCAACGCGAGGGTGCCGATACTGAAAATCATCAGCATGCTAAGTACGATCAATTTCTTCATAAGGAAGTGTCTCCTTTCAGAGATCTCGAATTTGGTTTCGTAACTGAGGGGACCATCAAGGGAATTCCAAAGCTAATGTCGCCCGCTTCGCCGGCTTATCCATTCATTACTCGGCGATCCCAGGGTGGCGCGCTGAAGCAGCGCTTACCCTGGGCTACTATGTTTCACGCTTTCAGCGTGAAGAAAAGAATTGCCTCACCATCCCTTTGCACCGCGCGCGAGGGCGGCTACTTCGCGCTACGCGCTCAAGGCGGACAAGGATGTCCGCGCTCCGGGGGCGGCCGTCTTTGCCGCCACGCGATCGATCGCGTCCACGACTGCGTCCGGACGCGTGAAAGGAATTTGGTGGCCAGTCTTTTCCAGCACAACCAACTCCGCATGCGGCAACGCTTCATACAGACGATGCGAATTTTCTTGCGCGGGCACGATCATATCAGAGTCGCCAGTGACGATCACTACCGGTACGCGAATGTCCGAATAAAGGGGCGTGAACTTAGGCAGAGACTCGTTGAGCAGAGCGTCGTCGACTGAATACCACTTAACTTTTTTTGGCCGCGTCCATTCGGTTAGGACATGCCGCAGGTAATGCTTCGGCACCGGGTCCGGCGCAAACGCTTTCTGCAAATCCTCTCTCACAACGGATGCTCCGAGCAGCGGGGTGAATAGAAAGTTGATCAGATCCCCGACGTAAGGCAGCGCGGGAAGCTTGGTGAGAAAGGAGACGCCATCATCACTTTCATAAGCGGCCGGAGCCAGCAGCACCAGGCCGGCTGCCTCGTCCGGAAACTCGACCGCATAAGCGAGCGCGAGCGCTCCGCCCCATGAATGACCCACCAGAATCGGCTGTTCGACGTTTAGTTCCTTGAGCGCCGCGTGCAGCAGTTGCGCCTGCACATCAACGGTGATGGGCCGGTGATTTGGACGCTCGCTGTGCCCGTGCCCCGGACGATCGAAAGCAAACCCGCAATAGCGTGAAGCCAGCGGCCCGTACAACCTCGACCAATCCTGACAAGAACCGGGATTGCCGTGAATCAAAACGACGGGCCGGCCGGAGCCTTTGATCACAAAATGAAGACGTGCGTCATCGACGGTAACGAATTTCGACTGCGCCTGGGGATATTGATGAGCAACGCGGGATGCGAGATAGCGCTGCTTGAGTCGTCCGGTAACGTTCATCTTCACACAATGCGCAGAGGCTCAGGTTTCGAAACGAATCAGCCCAGCACGTCTGCAAGAGTACCTAAGACAGCGCCGTCAGGCGCGTGATGTTGATAGCTCGCAACCAAATCAGATTCTCTTCAAGCTCCTGCAGGAGCGGCATGCCATTTCGCTCCGACAGGAGCTTTGATGGTCACTACAGATCGAATGCAATAAACGTTTGGCTCCTCAGCGGAGCCAGGAAGCCGGCTCAATACGGGGGTTGCGACAGACTTAAGGTTTGTCGGTTATTGGGGGCACTATTTTCTTACTCGGAGGTTTAGACGATGGGGCGAGGGATTTGGTTACACTTTCCAAGCGCGTGATGCGCAAAGCCTGCCGCGTCAGGATTTGCGTGAGCCCGCCCGGCACGATGGCGCGCACAACCGCGTGGCCGATGCGCGGCGGCATGGTGACGCCGCCCTGGCCCAGAACGTATTCGCTCTCCCACCAGCTCGGCACGAATTTTCCCTTGAAGCGGCGCAGCCCTTCGAAGTTATAAAAGCCGGCGAGCCGCCGCGACGCGACTTCCAAAGCTCGCGATACGACGCGATGTTCCGTGGGGACATCAACCGGACCATCGGTGCACAGCGGCGAAGTCCCGAGCGTCGCCAACGCGGCGCCCTCGGCTTTGAGCTGCGCCAACGCTTCTACTACCAAGAGAGTCGCGGTACCTTGCGGGGCGTCCGGCTCGCGTAAGACATCTTCCAGGTACCAGCCTCTGCGCGCCGGGATCGGACTAGCGGCCAGAAAACCAACCAGCCGGCCATTGACGCGCGCGGTGAAATACTTTTTGTATTCGGAATGCAGAAAAGGATCGAGCGCAACCAGCCACCCAAAGGTAGTCGCCGCGCGACGTGAACCCAGCCAGTGCATACAGAGCTGGGCCGTTTCTTTCTTCAAAACTTCATCGACGCCCTCTGGAACCATTTCGACTGAGACGCCGGCGCGGCGCGCCTGATTCACCCCGGCGCGAATCTTCTTGGCAGAATCGCCGCGCGGGTTCCAAGTCTGCAGATCGAAGTAAGGAGAGGCGCCGACCTTTACGGCGGTGAAACTTTTCGGCACAACCATGCGGGCGAACTCGGCGCTGGTGGGCACGAAGGCGACTACCCGGTTCTTTCGCTTCGCGAAGGCGGCAAACTGGCGCGCTAACTCGCCCACGTCTTCCAAAGGCGCGAGGGGATCACCAGCGGCCAGCCAGACCCGGCCGAACTCTCCATAGATGATTGCGCCGTCAATGTCCGGCGTGGACCAGAGCTGGGCCCCCGGCGCAATGCTCACCAGGGAATGCGGGTTGTAACCGTAGAGAGTTTGCAGACGCAGCAATTCACCGGTGGGATCAGGCGCGCGACTGCGCCTGCGGGCCGACACCGCGGCGTCTATGCGCATTTTCATATAACGCGCACCGTAACCTGCGCCGCCCGCGGCTAACCACCAGAGATCGCGTACTGGAATAAACATTTCGAGGCGACTGTCCTTTTACGCTGTTAGGGCCGCTTCCGTCAACCCTGAAGATTAGATAACAGCCAATGCCGTTTGGTTTCCAAAGTAAGATTTGTCGCAGTTAAGTTAGAAAACCAGAATGATAATAACCATAGGCGGGAGCGGAAAGAAGTTGGGTTACAGGCGAAGCCGGGCAGAAACGCGCGGGTTCGTGAATGGTGACGTTAGTAGCCGGAGCGACGCCTGTGGGGGAACTCATCGATCCAAGCGCCAACGGCGCGAAATGTAATAGCCCTGGGGGCAACGCCCCAGGTTAGGGTTAACGATCTTTTGGAAGCGCCGAAGGCGCGAAATAGAAACCGTCGACCAGAAACAGCATTGTTTAGGGCGCCTCCGAATATTATTTCGCGCTTTCAGCGCTGGGACGCTTCAACTGGTCCTTACCTGGGCCGATGGCCCAGGCTGGGGTGCGAGACTATTTCATTTCGCGCCGTTGGCGCTCAGACCGGAGCTTTCAACAGGCGACCGGATCTCAACTCTCTCACTACTGAGATCGCGAGGGCGATACCCGGTCGCTACCGCTCTCGGTACTGAGTTCACGACGATCATCCAAACAGAGAGCCTTGCGCGGTGGGGCGACGGAAAGTATTTGCTCTCACGTGCCGCTCGCTGCCGACGCGTTGCTCGTTGAAGCCGAGGCGCTTGGAATAGACTTCGAACAACTTGTGCTGGGCTTCCCAGAACTGGCCTTTGCCGCGCATGCGATCGCCAAAGACGCTCGAGTTCAACTTGCCGCCGCGCGCATCACGAATGCGATTCAAGACTCGATCGGCTTTCGTCGGCAGCTTCTCGCGCAGCCTTTGTTCGAAGTACGGCGCGACGCTGCCGGGCAGACGCAGCATGTTCATGAAAGCCTTCGTGGCGCCGCAGTCCTTCGCGCGCTGCAACAATCCGGGAATGTCGGTCGATAAACCGGGAATCGTCGGCGCAATGCCGATGCCTACCTGGATGCCGGCCTCGGCCAAAGTCTTCATCGCTTCGAAACGCGCGTTCGGGGAAGGCGCGAACGGCTCGACGGCGCGCGCGGTAGCATAGTCGGCGAAAGGAATCGAGATGTAGACTCCGACGCTGGCGTCTCGGGAAAGTCTCTGCAACACGTCGACGTCGCGGCGAATCAGAGCGGACTTAGTGATGACGCCGACGGGATTACGAAACTCCGCGCAGACCTCCAGACAGCGGCGCGTCAATTTGTAGTTCGCTTCGAGGGGAATGTATGGATCC
The DNA here is from genome assembly GCA_033858155.1 of Blastocatellia bacterium. Lineage (GTDB taxonomy): Bacteria > Acidobacteriota > Blastocatellia > Pyrinomonadales > Pyrinomonadaceae > UBA11740. The sequence goes on along the minus strand of JAWVCT010000073.1, from coordinate 41,427 downwards.
GAGGTGAACGAAAAAACGATCTCGTCACCTTTCCAGGATGGCTTCATCAATTCTTTGCGCAACAGCTCAGGAGCGTTAACCTTCGCGATGATCTTTCTTTCAAAGTCAGTGCCCGCGCCATAGCCGAGATATTCATGCGTGGGCCGGCTGAAGCAATAAGTGCAGCCGTGCGGGCAGCCGCGATAGCAGTTGATCGAATGATCGAAAGCCACGTCCGGGCTGTCGTTGCTGCTGATGATCGAGCGCGTCTCAGTCTCTTCAAAGACCTCGATCTTCGCGGTGGGTGGTTCACCAATCCATTCGACTGAATGGAGCAACCAGGGGTTCGGCGGATTTTCGATGTAGCGCATGCTTGCAATCCCGTCTTATCGATGAAACACAGGATAACAGAGGTCGAGGGTTTTGGCGAGGGTGATTGGATTACGACCGAGGCGGGGCACTTTTACCAACTAGCTGGATACGGGCAGACTCAATGTGAATCTCGATGGCTCTCGCATTAGCACCGTGGCTTTAGCCCGGTGATAGTGAGTATGCTTCGACTGGAAACCGTTTGAAACGGTTTCCGCTTTCTCGGCCATCAAATTCACCGCGCTAAAGCGACGGTGCTAATGAGAGCGGTTCGAGCTAACTGAATCACCACCGGACACGCTGTGAGTATGTTCAACTAATCAAGAAACTACCGCGGCCTCACGGTTAGGTAAACCGGCTCGCCGCGTCGATTCAAGAGCAGCAACGCAGGCTTGCTGCCATTCTTGTCGATGGCCGCACTCAGGTCCGCGGCGGAACGTATCGTCTGTCGATTCACTTCCTGAATGACGTCGCCACGCTGAATTCCGGCAGCGACTGCCGCTCCAGTGGAGTCGACCGCGTCAACCACGACGCCCTGGCTGCCGGGCCGCAGGCCGAGCTGCTGGGCCAACTCCGGAGTCAAAGGCTCGACGCTGACGCCTAGCTTTCCGCCGCCCAATTCTTTTGGTGCAGAGTTGTTCTCTTCACCTACCTTGGTCGTCTCGGGACTGAACTCCGCGAGAGTTGCCCGAATTTTCTGTTCCTTATTGTCGCGCAGTACGGTCAAGGTCACTTCACTGCCGGGCGCCATCGTGGCGATGCGGTTGCGGAAGGCGTTCACGTCGCTGACGCGCGCGCCGTCAATCTCGGTAATCACATCGCCCTGATGTGTGCCCGCACGCTCAGCCGCGCTACCGGGTCGCACTGAATTTACGATGATGCCTTTCGTCTCGGACATGCCCAGACTGGAGGCCATGTCAGAATCGACTCGCCTAACGGTGACGCCGAGTTGACCGCGGCGCACTTTGCCGTTCTTCACCAGTTGGTCCATGACGCTGCGCGCCATGTTTGACGGAATCGCGAACCCGATCCCGATGTTGCCGCCGCCATTGCCCGACAGAATTTGGGAGTTGATTCCGATTAACTCTCCCAGAGTATTCACCAGCGCGCCGCCGGAGTTACCGTGATTAATCGGCGCGTCGGTTTGGAGAAAGTCTTCGAAGGTGCCGCTGCCCAGACCGGGACCAGAGCGGCCTTTCGCGCTGATGATTCCCATCGTCACCGTTTGCCCAATGCCCAGCGGATTGCCGATCGCCAGAGCGACATCGCCGACGCGCACCTTTTCTGAATCACCCGGCGTCAAAAAAGTAAGACCGCTGGCGGAAACTTTCAGCAACGCCAGATCGCTCGCCGGATCGGATCCGATCAGCTTCGCATCAAGTGTGCGGCCGTCGTTCATATCGACTTTGATGTCCTGCGCGCCGTCGACGACGTGATGATTAGTCAGGACGTACCCATCCTGGCTGACGATCACACCCGAACCGAGCGCCTGTTCCAGCGATTCCTGCGGCTGTTGCGGACCGCCGTCGCCGAATAACCCGCGAAAGAACGGATTGTCCGAGAACGGGAACTGCTGCGGCGTGCGCACGCGCTTATCGGCGCGAATCGTGACCACCGCGGGCGCGTCTTTGGCGACTACATCCGCGTAAGAGTTTTGCGGCTGGCCGTCGGGGACTGGGGCAAAATTCAGCGCCGGATTGGCGCTGCGCGCTTTGCATCCCGCCAGCAAAAGGCCCAGGACGATTGCCAGCAAAGCAGTATTTCTTCGTCTATTTGCTCTTGAAAACATCGTAAAGTGGCTCATGGCGACTCTCCCAAAACAATAATGATTAAGTTTTCGAGGATGATTGCGAATCAATTCTAGCAGATGAAGTTTGGCAACAGGCAAGTTGCCACGAGGTAGGAGCGACGTGGGAGCGCAGCTATCTGTGCCGGCGGCATCCGATTATTAGTAAGAGCGCTCTAGCAGGGTGCTAAAAAACTCTTATTTGATGTCCTGAGCTACAAATTTGGAGTGCGCCGACAACGGCGGCGCTTTGGATTTCCTGGCATTTTCGTGGTCAGCGAATCCAAAGCGGCGTCGCGCTACGCTGCCGCCGCCGCACTCCAAATTAGTTTTTCAGCAGCCTGCTAGAGGGACTAATTCAAATCATCGATCTGCAAACCCACGGGCGTCGCGCCCGCGCCTTTGATCCCGTCGAGCACGCGGATCACATCGGCATAGGGAATAGAACGCGGCGCCTTAATGAAGACCGTCTTCTGCACGCGAACATCATCAGACAAATCGGCCCGGTCGCGCATGTCGTATCGATAATCGTGAGTTTGCTTTCGTTTTTCGAATAGCTCAACCAGCATGGTGCTCAGTCTGCCGGTCTCGCTAACCGTACCGACATCCGCGATGCCATTCAGCATCAAGGTTCGATCCAACTTAATCGTAACCACCAATGTGTTCGAATCCGGAGGAATATCTTTTCGCTCTCGATCCGGCTGGGACGGAACCTTCGCCAGAAACCGCGCCGGCTTCAAAGGCGACGCCACCATAAATATGATCAGCAAAACGAGCAGCACGTCGATTAAGGGCGTGACATTCACATTTGGTTTTGCGTAGTGAACAGAGACTTCTGGATTCGACCCAACTATGTTCTGAGCGGTCATGGCGGCGGTCCTCCTCAATGATTGAGTTAGACAGCCCAGAGCCGTGAAAGTTCCGAGAGGCGTTAATCATGGGCTGGCCCTCCCTCACGGTCGGGCCTCTGAAACTTCGATGTGTCGGCGTATCAGAAGCCCGCGCATCAGCAAGGGCTGTTAACCCTAACGACGGGTCGCTCAGGATCGAACAACAGAGGAAAGAACTGCCCGTCGATCTTTTCTCCCGCGGGAATCGGCGGCACGCCCGCCAACAAAGGATCATTCGCAGCCGAACGGACGCCGTCACGAAAGACGTTAATGACGGCGCCGCGCCGCGGACGGTCGCTGCGGTTCTCGTAAGAACCGTGGACCATCAATGGATGATGAAAGGAGCACTCGCCCTGCTTCAATTCAATGGGCACCGGCTTAAATTGCGATCTCTGTTCTTCGCTTAAGACGCTTTCAATCGCGTGCATATCATTAGCCAGGCCGGTGACCGGCAACAGGTCCCAGGTGTGACTGCCGGGAACGTAATGCACGCAACCGTTCTCACGCGTCGAATCGTCCAGCCCAATCCAACAGGACAGGTGAGCCATCGGCACAGTGCGCGTCCAGTAGGAATAGTCCTGATGCCAAGCCACGACGCCGCCATGATGAGCAGGTTTACAGAAGAGCTGATCGTGCCAGAACCGCACCGCGCCGCCGAGGAGTTGCGACGCCGGCACTAAAAACGCCGGGTTCCAAAGCAAGTCATGAAAGCCCGCGGCAATGCGCCAGGCGCCCAGAGCATGAAACAAAGTGGTCGACGGTTCCGTCGATTCATTGGTGTGGAATTCATAGAAGAGATCGTTGCCCGGATGATTTGGATCGCTGAGTTCCGCCAACTCCGCGCGCAGTGCTTCGATCTGTTCATCATTCAACAAGCGCACGCCGGCGAGATAACCGCTAGCGTGAAAGAATTCGATTTGTTCGTCGGTCAGGCGATGCGCTTCCCACTCTTCAGCGGTTCGCGGTTGATTGAAGAGCGTCGTGATCGGACGGTGATAGCGGGAAAGATCTTCGATCATTGGAAAACATCTTCGATTATTGGAAGAGCGGCTCCGCCGCCTGATGTGCGGAAAGGCTCTGCCTTTCCGATCGGTTAACCACTTTCAGCGAGGCTGCGCCTCGCTGGTGCGGACGGGACGTCCGCGTTCCCAGCAAGGGGGGTTGTCGCTGATTACTTCACGGCGACTATCCCATCAATCACCACGCGCACCACGGTCGGAATGATCTCACGTTCGTTCGCGTGATCGGTGGTGAAAGTCACCAACACAAACCTGGCTCCGTTCGGCAGCTCGACGTACGCCGCATCGTGCCGAGTCGTGCTGGTCCAGCCGGCCTTCGACCAGAGCCTGGCGCCATTAATTCCCTGCAAAGCAATGCCGGTAAATCCGTGACCTTGATCGTCGGCGTCTTTCGATGTGCCCGCAAAATCTCTCTTCAGGAGTTCCATCATTTGCGTGGAGCGCGCGGGATTCACGGCGCGACCCGTCACTATCTCAGAAAGCAAACGGGCCGTCGCATCGGTGGTCAGCTTGTTTCGGTTCTCGCCGTTCAGCCCACGCGAAACCCGCTCGCGACCGTAGGCGTCTTCGCAAAAAGTCTTTTGATTGACATTGATGTTCGTGAAACCAAGCGCCGAGTAATAACGGTTCACCGCGTTCCGCTTGTTCTGCCACGCGGCCATTTCCTTCGACGGTAACTCGTAACCGCCGGTCGTTTGCGTCAGCACATCAAGCACGTACTGAGTCGCTTCATTCGATGAATCTACGATCATGTCGCGCACCGCACGCTGTAGCTCAGCCGTCTCCTGGATCTTCTTGTCCTCGAGCCAGCGATGCACGGCAACGAAATAGAAGAGCTTAACGACGCTCGCGGGATATACGCGTTCGTTGCCGCGAAAACTCGCCGTGGATGGGTGCTGCGGGTCGCGTAAATCAATCAGAGTGATCGAGAGCTGTTCCGGGCTGAATTTCTTGTCGGCGAATTTCTCGAGGGCAGTGCGCGCGGCCTGATCGACTAGTTCCCGGAGGCTGGTTGCGCGCGTCAATCCGGTTTGCAGTTGAGTCTGCGCCGGCGCTGAATTTGAAAGCAAGATGAGGATAGCAATGCTGAGAAAAGTTCTAGCTCGATTCATATTAATTTCCGCCGTGATCGAGAAGGGCGATGTCGAAATTTCACGCAAAGGCGCTAAGAGGATCCAAAGGCGCAAAGAAAAACCTATTCGACTCTGCGCTCGCTCCATGTCTCATGAAATTGCTTCAGATCTCACTCGCATCCAAATCCAATAGACTGGAGCCCCGAGCGCGATCAAACCGATGCCGGCCAACGGCGGATTGCGGGCCAGGACACCGAAGCCAGTCAGCAGATGACCGTGCAGCATCAACCCAACACCGTTCGCAAAATCCGCGCGCACGCCCCACAAAGTCATCCCCAGGATCAGCGCCGTCGCCAAGAGGAAAAAGATCGGCACCACCGGGTATCCCCACGCCCGATACGGACGTTCGAGATCGGGCATCTTGCGGCGCAGGATAAAGACGGCCGCGGTGACGAGTCCATAAAATATCCACAAACCAAAGATGGCGTAATCAGTCAGGACGTCGAACGAAGACGAGAAAGCAATCACCAGGATGCAAGCCCAAACAGCTTGGACGATTAGAGCGCCGGTGGGCACACGCGTGCGCGGCGAAACCTTCGAAAGACTGCGCGGGAACAGGCCATCGCGCGCCATCGCGTAAGGCACTCGGGCCCCGGTAAGAATCGAAGTATGCAGCGTGCCGAAGGTTGATGACAGCAGGGCGGCGGCGATGAAGGTTATCGCCAGCGGGCCGAGAAATCTTTGCGCAACTTCTGTCGAAACCGATGAGGTGGTGGCAACGCTGGCGATTTCAGTCGGCGACATCGCGTAGAAGTAGGACAAGTTCACAAACAAATACAGCGCCATGATCAGGAGCATGCCGCCAATCAGAGCGCGCGGCAGGTTGCGAGCCGGATTCTGCACCTCACCCGCAACCAGCGTGACGTTGTTCCAGCCGTCATAAGCCCACAACGCTCCCAACATCGCCGCGATGAATCCGCCGAAACCGACGCGGGCCGCCGCCGAAACTCCTTCACAAGCGCCGCCAACATTCGCCATCCAGAGATGCGACCAGTCAGCATCGCGAGCCAATAGAAACGCGCCTACGCCAACAACTAATACCAGAGCGATCTTGATCCCGGATAGCACGGAAGCGACCCCGCCACTGACCCTGACTGCAAGACAATTGATTCCGGTGACGATCAGGATTGAAGCGAGCGCGACCACCTGGATTTTGCCGAACGGGATCGGATGGCCAAAGACGTTGGCGGAGAAGAACTCGCCGTCCAGCCTCCTTTTCAGCATCGTGTTCAGGAACAAGGCGAATTGAACGCCAAGCGCTGCCTGCGATCCCGCTTTGCCGATGAAGAAAGACATCCAACCAAAGAGAAATCCCGACGCGCGGCCATAGGCTTCGCGCATGAACACGTACTCGCCACCTGCGCGCGGCATCATCGCGGCCAGCTCGGCATAGCTCAGCGCTCCGGCCAGCGAGAGTAATCCGGCGATAACATAAACCCCGAGAACTTTGCCCGGTGTGCCGACGTTGCAAGTCATCACGCGCGCCTTCAGGAAGACGCCCGTGCCAATGACGTTACCGACGACAACCGACATCGCGGCGACCAGCGTCAGGCCGCGAACCAGTTGTCCGGCATCATGTGTTTGAGTTTCGGGTTTCACCGACTTGGATTTTCCGATGGCTTGCCTCAAAAGTACCTAGATGATGGAGTCAGTACCGGGAGCGGTAGCGACCGGGTCCTCAATCCACGCGGCAGTCGAGTTCCCCAGGGGATGACCCGGTCGCTACCGCTCCCGGTACTGACCTCATTCACCGACCGTGCGAACCTTCCTACCAAACATCGTTCGCCAGAAGATCCTCGTACGTATCCCGTTTGCGAATCAAATCAGCGATGCCAGCTTCGCGAATCATTACCGCAGCCGGCAGGGGCCGGCCGTTATACGGAAACATTTGCGCCAGTGAATACGCTCCAGAATTCAAAAGCGCGAGCACTTCACCAGGCTTTACCTCAGACGGCAGCAAGCGATAGTCGGGCAGGCGCCCGTGGCGTTCGATATCAAAGTACACATCGCCCGAATCGCACAAAGGCCCGGCTACTTTATACTCGGCGTCGAACGGCTCCGCAGCCCGCGACGCAGAAATCAGATGGTAGTACCACTTGTAATTGTTCATCGACAGCAGCAGGTTATATCCCGCATCCGTCAGCAACCACACGTCGTTCGTTTCGGGACGGCGCTTGATATTTTGGACAGTCGTGAGCACGACGCCCGCGTCAGCAATGACGCTGCGACCAGGTTCGAGCAGGATCGTCACACCCTCCAGCAGGTGCTCAGCTTCCGCATCGCGCGCCGATTCGCGGGCGACCCGCAACGCCTCAGTCAACACCGCCGATGGTTCGAGATCAGCACCGAGCATGTCGCGCTCATGCTCCGGCATATCGTCTGCCTGCGAGCGATCGCGCAGATAGTTGACCGGAATCCCGCCGCCGAGATTGATGTGCTCGAGCGTCAGACCAGTCTCTCGATGAATGGTCATCAAGTGGTTCCACATGCTCTTGAAAGCTTCGGCGAAAGGCTCGACGTCGGGTGTTTGCGAGCCAACGTGGATGTGTATGCCACAGACGTGGATGAGTTCGGGATGCTGCAAGCCGCGCCGAAATGCTTCCAGGACTTCCGATGAAGAGATGCCAAACTTTGAAGTCAATAGCGCGGTTTGCAAACCGAGATGTGAACGCGTGCCAATCTCAGGCACCAGACGCAGAGCAATTCGCGCCGGCGGCAGTCCGCTGTTGAGTTCAGCGCGCGCGCGACGCACCGCGTCTTCGACCAATCCGATCTCATAAATCGAATCGACATTGATCGAATAAATGCCCGCACGCACTGCCTCGTCAAGCTCTGCATCCGTTTTGCTGGTACCGTTAAAGATAATCTGGTCAGGACGAAATCCGACCCGCAGGGCCTTATAAAGCTCACCGCCGCTATTAACTTCGATATCGATGCCCGCGTCGCGCACGACCTTCAGCACTGACATGTTGGAGTTTGCCTTGGACGCGTAGCAAAACTTGATCGGCCGATCGACCTGTTTCGCTGCGGCTTGCAGCCGGGCGATGTTGGCTTGAATGCGCGACTCGGAAAAGACGAACAAGGGCGTGCCGTATTTGTACGAAAGCGCGGTAGCGTCGGCGCCGCTAATGAAGAGGTGATTGTTGCTGCGCGCTTCGAGGAAACCGGGTATGGTCCAGGCGGGCGCGGCGGTCATGACTGGTGACATTGGAAAGAAAACCCTTTGCTGATCGTTTTGCTGAAACGCCGAGATTAGAGTGCCGAGCGGACCGCGTCAAGGATGAGGTCGGTACCGGGAGCGGTAGCGACCGGGCCTCGTTGTCATCTCAGATGCCTGTATAGAGCGCTCACAACTGCGCGATCATTTCGGCGGGATTCCAGTAGGCCCAGATGTTTTGGATCTTGCCGTCGTGATTCACTTCAAAGACATCGATGCCTTCGAACTTTACTTCCTTACCGCTGGCGCTCGTGCCGGTACCGGTCCACTTCACCGCCGCGCCATTACCGGCGACAAAGACTGAGTCTTCAGTCAGGGCACAGCTCTTGAAGTTTTTGTATATCGATTGAAAGAATTCGCGCACGGCGGCGCGGCCGCTAATCGGCGGAGCGCCGATGGGATCGCAAGTGGTGCCGTCCTCCGCAAAGGTGTTGGCGACCGCCTCAGGATCCATCGCGCGGATGGCCAGAAAGTACGCGCGTACCGCGCGTGAAATTTTGTCAGGTGAAACTTGTTCGCTCATGTATGTAAGCCTCAATGGTCAGTTTAGAAGCGGGCTTGCGCCCGCTTGGTCGGGCAGTAGCCGACTCTAAACGAATCTAACTACAGTTTTCAGACTTGGCCTTTGCGCGCTCTTTCTCAACCAGCACGCGCCGCAGAATTTTACCCGAAGCGGACCTGGGAATCTGTGCAATAAACTCAACGAAACGAATTTTCTTGTGTGGCGCCAGCCGCGCGGCGACAAAGTCCATGATCTCCGCGGCCGAAACTTCGCCACGCAATACCACGAAGGCCTTGGGCACTTCGCCGGCCTCGTCGTCCGCGCAGGGAATCACGGCCGCGTCCGCTATGTTCGGATGTGAAAGCAGGACAGCTTCCAGCTCAGCCGGCGCCACCTGAAATCCTTTGTACTTGATCAGCTCCTTCATGCGATCGACGATGAAGAAGTGACCGTCCTCGTCCGCGTAACCGATGTCGCCAGTATGCAACCAACCGTCCGAGTCCAACGTGGCCGCGGTCGCTTCCGGATTGTTCAGGTAGCCGGTCATTACCTGTGGTCCGCGCACCCACAGCTCACCTTCCTGATTCGGACCAAGCTCGGAGCCTGTCGCCGGATCGATCAGTTTGCACTCTGTATTCGGCGCCGCCGGACCGACCGCGCCCAGCCTCATGTCTTCCGGATGGGGCGGACTGCTGTGTGTAACGGGACTGGTTTCCGTCATCCCGTAGCCTTGTCGAATGCCACAGCCAACGCGCTTCATGCACTCGCGAGACAACTCCACACCCAACGGCGCGGCGCCTGAGAAGATCATTTTCAGACTCGACAGATCATACTTATCAATGACCGGATTCTGCGCCAACTGCAAGACGATCGGCGGCACAATGTGCGACAGAGTGACGCGATACTTTTGAATCAAGCTGAGAAATTGTTCGAGGTCGAAGCGCGGCATCATCACAATCGTCGCGCCCATGTGCAGCCCCATGTTAAGCACGACGACCAAACCGTAGATGTGAAACAGCGGCAGCACGCAAAGGAGCACATCATTGCAATGGAAGTACTCCAGCCCATCCATCTGCCGCATGTTCGCCACCAGGTTGTAGTGCGTCAGCATCACACCCTTGGGCAGACCCGTGGTGCCGCTGGAATACGGCAACGCTACCAGATCTTCGCGCGGATTGATCTCGACCTGGGGCACATCGCCGTCGCTTTGCAGCAGTGAATCGAAAGGCGTGGCTTGTTCAGCTTCACCAAAGACGAACAGCTCGTCAATCTTTGACAGCCCGGCCGCTTCGCGCGCTTTCTCGATGAACTGCGGCGAGGTCACGAGCAACTTCGCGCCCGCATTATTCAATTGGAACGCGGCCTCGTCGGCGGTGTAGAGCGGATTGACGAGGGTGCTAATGCCGCCGAGCATGGCGACCGCATGAAAGGCGACGCCGTATTCAGGACAATTCGTGCTGAAGATTCCGAAGACATCGCCCTTGCGAAAACCTTTGTGGGCCAGGCTGGCGGCCGTGCGTCGCACCGCGTCTTCGAATTGGCCGAAGGTCAGAGCGCGGCCGCTCGGCCCGTCGATAAGCGCCGGCTTGTCTTTGAATTCATTCGTCCTTTTGAAGATGAAGTCGGTGAGTGAGACTTCAGGGATCGAAACGTCTGGGTATGGTCCGCGAAAGATCATATTTTATTTTTGGAGTGCGGCGGCAAGCGTAGTGCGACGCCGCTTTCAATGGCCACTGAGAATTCAAGATATCCAAAGCGCCGCCGGCTGCGGCGCACTCCAAAAGAGCGGCCAGTGTACACGATTGCTGACCAAATGGCAGTAAAGTTGTATATTGTCGCAGCCCTGGTGGCACAGACTTCAGTCTGCGATTGGCCTGAGACTATGCCAGCAACACGACCACAACCACTCAACATCATCTGTTTCGCCACCTTCTTTAAGGGCGCTGATTTCATGCGCGAATGTCAGGCGCTGGGCTGCAACGTCATTCTCATCACCAAGGAAAAGATGCTGCACGAAGACTGGCCGCGTGAGGTTATTGAGGAGATATTTGCTGTCCCTAACGATGCGCCGGTCGAGCTGTTCCTTGATCTGGTGAGCCATATTGCCAAGAGCCGGAAGGTTGATCGGATCGTCGCTTTGGAAGAATTCGACGTCGTCATCGCGGCGCTGGCGCGCGAGCATCTCTGCATGCCCGGCCTGAGCAGCAGCACGGCCAAAACCTTTCGCGACAAGCTGGCGATGAGCGTCGGGGCGCGCGATGCGGGTATCAAGGTTCCGGATTTCGTGCCGGCCATTAACCACGAAGAGGTTAAGGAATATCTCGATCGCGTTCCGCCACCGTGGATACTCAAGCCCCGGTCTGATGTCTCGGCGATTGGCATTCGCAAACTGACGAGTGCCGCTGAAGCCTGGGCAGCCATTGAAGAGTTGAACCAACGCGAGAGTCTGCGCGAGCGCGCTTCGTATCATTTGATTGCGCGCTTTGTCCCCGGCGAAGTTTTCCATGTCGATTCCCTGGTCCATCAAAAAAGAGTCGTGTTCGGCGGCGTGAATAAGTACGGCCGCCCTCCTTTGCAGGTGGCGCACGGTGGTGGCGCATACATTTCGCAAACCATCGCGCACAACTCGCCGGAGAAGAAGAAGCTGCTGGAGATCAACCGCCGTTTGATCAAGACGCTGAAGCTGGACAGCGGCGCCACGCATGCCGAGTTCATCAAGAGCGATGCCGACGGCGAATTCTATTTCCTGGAAATTGCGGCGCGCGTCGGCGGCGCATACATCGCCGATGTTCTGGAGGCTGCGTCAGGAATAAATCTTTGGCGAGAGTGGGCTCGGCTCGAGGTTGGTGCGGGATCCGGAGCGCGCTTCAAGTTGAAGCCGCGAAAAGAACATGCGGGGATTATTCTTTCGCTGGCCCGTCAGGAGTATCCGGACACGACCGCTTACAACGATCCCGAGATCGTCTATCGCGTGAAAAAGAAACACCACGCGGGATTGATCGTGCGTTCGCCAAAACTCGAACGCGTGAGTGAACTGCTCGATGATTACGGGCGACGATTTGCGGAAGATTTTGTCGCGGTGTTGCCGCCAATGGAGCGGCCGGAGTGAGCGAAATAAGAAAGATGGTCAAGTTTGTAGAGGTTCACAACACCGGTGACGAATATTTTGTCGGGGCCCTGAAAATTTACCGGGACGCTTTTCCGCCTAACGAGAGACATTCAGACTCGGTGATACGTGAAAGAGTAACGGGAGGAAGAAGCCGCCTATGGGTGGGTTTACAGAAGGGTGAAGTCGTGTTCATGGCTCTGCTATGGCCCCTACTCGGAACCGATTTTATTGTCTTGGATTACATGTCTACTAACCGCTCACAGCGGCGCGAGGGGATCGCAACTGATTTCATGCAACTAATGCGTACTGAGCTACGAGACAGAAAAGAGTTTTTCATACTTGAGGTGGAAGATGAAAGATATGGCCAAAATGTCGCGGAGAGAAAAGAACGAAAAACATTCTATAGAAAAAATGGCGCCCAGGAGCTAAAGAACGTACGATATGTTTTACCGCCGTTGGAGGGTGACGAGCCGACCCAGATGAATCTGATGATCTTTCCAGCTTTTGGGCGCGATAAGATCGAAAGCACGAAGGTGAAATCTTTAATACTGCAGATGTACCGAGAATTGTATGGCCGCGATGCAAGTGACCCATTGCTCAATTCTTTGTCCAGCCTTACAGGCCCTATCGAATTGTTCTAAAGGAGAATCGCAGAGATGCTGGCGATTGGAATTATCAGTTTGGCGCTGTCCATAACTGCTATAGTTGTATCTTATCTTGTGTATCGAAAGACCAGGGCAGTCACTACCTATTCGAACATTGATCGCCTCTATTTCGACCTGCTCAATCGGGGAATGGAGTATCCCGAATTCGTTAATCCAGTCTACACGCAGGATTACCAGCGAAAGTTTGCCGACGATCAGAAAATCAGATATGAGTTGTATGCCTTCAACGCCTGGAACATCTGCGAAACTATTTTTGACTATCGCAAAAACAAAGGGGTTTTTGAGTCGTGGAAACCAGTGCTGGACAACGAGAACTTCTTGCACCGGAGATGGTTTGACCAGCCGGCAAATAGAAGAAAGTTCAAGACAAGCTTCATAGACTATATCGATAACCGAGCGGACAAGGATGGACGAAAAGCGTTTCCACAGCCCTATGAACTAATCAAATAATGAATTTCCCAACTCCCCCTCTTTCTATTCTGCGGCGCGACTAGAGGGTAGCGACCGTTTTAATCATGACCGTCCCATCCAACTGGTACGAAAACTTTTTCCACGGCCTGGCACTGGACCTTTGGCGCAGAGCGATCTCGCCGAAGCAAACGAAAAGCGAAGCTGACTTCCTGGTCAAGGTCTTGCGGTGTGAAAAGGGTTCGCACTTATTGGATGTGCCGTGCGGGAATGGAAGACTCTCGTTGGCGTTGGCCGCGCGTGGTTATCCGTTGACGGGAATCGATATTTCGGAAGAGTTCGTTGATGAGGCACGAGCTAGTGCATTGAGCTCAACGGAGCCAGAACCGCCTCTGGCGGCGGGAGGTGCTGACAAGAGCAAGCAATCGGTCGTTACCCATGCTCAAGCCGATTTTATTCTCGGCGACATGAGCCGGATCGAAGGCGAGGCGATTTATGACGGCGCGTATTGTTTTGGGAACAGTTTCGGTTTTCTTGATTACGCCCATATGGAAAGTTTTCTCAGCGGCGTCGCTCGAGCACTGAAACCTGGCGCGCGTTTCGTCGTCGAGACCGGAATGGCGGCAGAGTCAGTGCTGCACAAATTTGAACCACTGAGCGTGCATCAGATCGACGACATCTCGGTGACGATTAAAGAACGTTACCTGGCCGAAGAAAGCTGCATCGATACGGAATACATTTTTGAGAAAGCCGGAAAGGTCGAAAGTGGCCACGCCAAACATTGGATCTACACCGTCGCAGAGATACGACGGATGCTGGAGCGCGCCGGGTTTGAGACCCTGAATCTTTATGGCTCGTTGAAATGCGAGCCTTACACGTTGAGTGCTGAGGAATTATTTGTGATTGCTGAGCGCGTGAGGTCTTGAGCCGCGGAGCGGAAAAAGGTTTGCAGCCCATGGCGTCAGCCATGGGACTGCATGGAGAAACCGAAGCGAGCCCCGTCAGGGGCGAAACACTTCGGGTGATCTCGCGCTCGTTTCGCCGCTCCGCGGCTTTCTCGTTAGGCTGCACCAATACCCACGGCTCACGCCGTGGGCTAGAGATCTCCCGCCGCTCCGCGGCTAGTATTGAAGAATGCGCCGACAGGATGACGGCGAACCGCAGGCAGGATGCCTGCGCCCTTTAGACCTTCCGCAACGGCCAGATATTCACGCCTATCGACTCGGCATAGTGCAACAACGGCTCGCCCAACGGTTCCCTGATCCCCATAGACTCAACCATCGTCGATTCATATGCATCGAGAGTCGCGTTGCGCAACGGCCATGGTTGATGAAAGATGCGCGCACGGTAGAGATGTTCGCGATGATAAGAATAGAGACAGTAGCGCTCGGTCAAAAAGAATTCGATCGAACCCGGTCGCGCTTGAGCCAGGGGCTCGCCAATCGTCCAGGCGGCATCGAGTTGAGCAGATGGACCGCGAACATCTTTCCGCGTCGAGTGGTATTTGATCGACTCTCCCTGTTGCCTGAGAGACATCCGGGCATTGAAGTACGGCAGGTGATAGAACGTGCGCGCCCCCCACACTGCCAGACTGTTGGCAGCGTCCAACGAAAAGAACCAGACACCCGGCACGCCTTTGAAGTGAACATAGGTGCGCACGTTTAATTCGTGAAAGGCGCTGGTGCCGGGAATGGGTGGCAGGAATGAAGCGCGAATGCCCCACATCGTAAAAGGGATCAAGCCGAGCCAGGCCTTCCCGTCAAACGTATCGATGGAAAGTTGTGCCGGAATCAATGGCCGGAGAAGTTCAGCGTCGATCGCCCAGTGCATGAACAAAAGCTTGCCCCAGTACTGACGCATCAAGCTCGGGCCAGACGGTCGGGTCCGCAGGACAAGACGATCTATTGAGGGTTCAGAAGGCAATGATTACCGGAGTTCTTTGAGCAAGTTAGATCATTCGCGAGGTGGCGGATCGGAATTGCTAGCCTGCTGATCTTCATTGACATGAATCGACCCGCTAATCGAGTCGATATAAAAATGGTTCTTGCCGGTATTGGGGCTTTGCGGATCGGCATTCAGCGCGTAGGAGCTTTGCAGGTCGGTCGTCCTCGGCGTCACCTTCAGAGTGAAGACATAACCATCGGCCGCGGGTTGCTCTTCCGAAAACTTGGACGACAGCATTCCCGCCTTGCGCAACTCATCGAATGTTCCAAAGGTCCTGCTATGGGTGCTGTAGTACTGGAGTTCCACCGCCGCAATTGTCTTCACGTTCTGAATGGTAGCCGCCTCATTGCCCGCGCGCTGGGCTTTCTTCCAAATAAAAACAGCCGCGCCCATTAGAACTCCGATGACGAAAAGTCCGAGCAGAACCACAACGGCTATACAGACGATGATTTTTTTGACAGTGCTGGTCATTTGGCTGCCACGGAAACCGGCTCTGTACGAACACTATCCACGTTCAAGTGTCCTGGACTCAAGGTTGATTCAAAACTATTGCGATTCGCGATCGGCTGACGATTTGCGCGGGCCCTTCGCACAGAATTCCTGCACCGGCTGAAACAGTTGCTGACAATAGCTGTCCTTCGAGAGATCGACGCGGGAGCATTGAGCCTTACGCCATTCACCGCTCTTAATAAACTCAGTGGCTTTCGGCACATCAGCGCAAAAGTTAGGTGTCGAACGACTGGCGTCGAGACATGCCCGGGTGAAAATGCTGTTCGAAATCACGGTGGTGAAGCCCGGATCCTTTTTGTAGCGCGACACGGTTTCGTCCACACATCCCTGGTTGTCGGTGTTGCGTCCAAAATCACGGCCTTCGGTCACGACCTCTTTGCCACGAGCAATCAGCTTGTCTTTGTTGCGGGACCACCAGACCACGCCGCCGACGATAACTCCAACGACCAGCAGCACCACGATGATCGCGACGGCGATTAAAGCTTTGAGCCAACCAGGCATGACAGTCCTCCGTTTCGGAAGAGAGCCACAGATTCACACGGATTGACGCGGATAAGAAAAGCCAGAACACGACAGTCAATCAAATTGTCTTATCTGTGCATATCCGCTTTAACTGTGGCTAATTCTTTACTTCAAATGCTTATCAAGCCAACCAATTACTGTGTTGTACCAGAAGGCCGAGTTCGCCGGCTTCCCTACCCAGTGACCTTCGTCGGGAAAATCGACCAGCTTTGATTCTACGCCCATCCGCTGCACGGCGGTGAACATTTGCAGGCCTTCACCTTCGGGCACGCGATAGTCGAGCCCGTTGGTGATGATCAGGATCGGAGTCTTAAAGTTAGCCACGAAGTTGTGCGGCGACCAACGCTCGTACATTGGCTTATTGGTCCATGGCGTTCCCTTGAATTCCCAATCGGTGAACCAGAGTTCTTCGGTGGCGCCATACATCGAAGTGAGATTGTAAACGCCGTCGTGCGAGACGAGCACTTTGAACTGGAAACGCGGATCGTTGTTGTGTCCTTCGATCCAATCGATCATGTAACCGCCATAGCTCGCGCCGGCGCCGCCGATGCGGTTCTTGTCCACATAAGGCAGCGCGGCCGTCTGCGCCACGCCATTCTTGATATCGATGAAAACTTTTCCGCCCCAGTCTCCTGAGATCTCACTGACCAGTTGCTGTCCATAGCCGGTCGAGCCACGCGGGTTCGGCATGAACACCACGTAACCTGCGTTAGCAAAGATCTGCGGGTTCCAACGATAGCCCCAGTTATCGAGCCACGCGCCCTGCGGCCCACCATGGATCAAAACGGCGAGCGGGTATTTCTTCTTCGCATTGAAATTCGCGGGCTTGACGATCCAGCCGGCGATCTTCGTTCCCATCGCGCCGGTCCACGTCACTTCTTCGGCTGCCTTAAGACCAAACGATGAGAGCAGAGCTTCGTTCGCTTTGGTCAAAGGCATGGGATTGCTGCCGTCGGCGGTGGAGGTAAAGATCTCGTTGGGACGCGTCATCGAGTTATGCGAGAACACCAGGGTCTTGCCGTCAGGACTCACATTGATGTCGCCGTTTGCGCCTTCACCCAAAATCTTCTTCAACGGACCGCCACTAACCGAAAGTGAATAGACTGCGCCCCGGCCGCGGGCTTCCGCGCCGAGATAGACCCACTTGCTGTCCGCGGTAAAAGTGAATTCATCCACGTTGGAATCCAGCGTCTCGGTGATTGATTGAGCTCTGCCGGTCTTGCGATCGAAGAGCATCAAGCGGAAACGATCGCTTTCATAACCGGGAGTGACTTGCGATCGATAAGCGATGAAGCGCCCGTCGGGTGAGAACTTAGGCGAGCCATCATAGCCGTGATTGGCGGCCGTGATGTTTCGCGCCGTACCTCCGCGAACTGAAACCAACCAAACGTCGGCATTAGTCGAAGTGGCTTCGACTTTGTCGTGATTGCTGGTGAAGGCAAGCTCTTTCGAGTCAGGCGAGAACGCATAGTCCGTGGGTCCTCCCAGGCTGAATGGCGGCGCGTCATAATCTCCCGGCGTCAGGTCGCGAGCTTCGCCGCCGTTCGCGGAAACCACAAACACGTGGCTCCGCATTCCCTCTTTCCAGGATTTCCAGTGGCGATACAAAAGACGCTCAGCGACGTGGGCTTTCACTTTGTTCTGAGTCACTTCTTCGGCGCGTCTGTGGTTGCAGGCGTCGTCCTTGCATTCGGGATAAACGTCAGACGCGAAGGCGAGCCACTTGCCGTCCGGTGACCAGATCGGATCGCCGGCGCCGGTCGAGATGCTCGTGATCTTTTTCAGCGCGCCGCTGGAAACATCGATGGTCCAGATTTGGCTCTCGCCGTCGCGCGCGGAAATGAACGCCAGCTTCTCTCCGTCCGGCGACCAGCGCGGGGAAGCGGACGAGTGCTCATCATTCGTCAGTTGGCGCATCTCGCCGCCGCTTAACGGCACGATATATATTTGCGTGGTGCTTTTGTTAGCAGCCTTGTCCACGTCAGTGATGGTAAAGGCGACCTGATCGCCTTTCGGCGATAACTGCGGATCGCTGACGCGCCGGACCTTCAGCAAATCGTCAATGGTGAACCGGCGTTCCTGCGCGAAGGCGACGGACGCGCAAGCAAGCAAGCCGATGATCGACACGATCAGGAAGCGCTTCATAAATGACCTCTCCGAATTTCGTTTAAGTTGTTTGGGAAAGCGCGCGTATTATCGCACCTTTGAGCCGGATTGGCGACAGTTGGCGTTGTCGTCTGGAGTGATGGCGTCGGTACCGGGAGCGGTAGCGACCGGGTTACAGTATTGGCGATCTCGACCGTCACGTGGGTTGAGACCCGATCGCTACCGCTCCCGGTACTGACCACATCACCATCTCAAATGCCCTGCGCGCTTTTGCGTATCCAAAACCAGAGTGTTCGATTAGAATCGCTCGCTATGACCGCAGCAGACAACGCTCAGGCGATCAGTTTCCGGCCGGTGACGAACGGCGACGAAGATCTCCTCGTGGAAATTTACCAGAGCAGCCGCGGTGACGATCTGCGCGGGCTCGGCTGGGCGGAGGATCGCATCCGCGAGTTTCTGGGAATGCAGTACGAAGCACAGCAACGTTTTTTTGAGAGCGAATACAAACGCGCCGACGACGAGATAATTTTGTTTGAAGGCAAACCAGTGGGCCGCCTAATCGTGGAGCGTCGTGAACACGAGATTCGCTGTATCGATGTGGCGTTGCTGCCTGCACATCGGAATCGCGGCATCGGCACTTCGCTGATTCAAAGACTACAGGCCGAAGCGACCCGCGAAAAGAAACCGCTACGCTTGCAAGTCATCAGGTTCAATCGCGCCGTCAATCTGCTGGAGCGGACCGGCTTCGTGCGCGTCAGCGAAACCGGCACTCATTTTCAGTTGGAATGGGCCCCACGCGACTAGTATCAGAAGCCCGACCGTAAGGAAGGGCCACTTACGAATGCCAGCCCTCCCTGACGGTCGGGCTTCTGACACAAAATATGATCAGGCGAATTATTCGTGCCCTCTTGAGAATTGCCCTGCGTGTTTACTTTCGCCGCATAGAGGTCACGGGCCTCGAGAACGTGCCGCGTGACAGCCCGGTTATCTTTGTCCTAAATCACCCTAATGCCCTGGTCGATCCGGTCTTCCTTCTTTGCCTTGCGCCGCGACGCGTTGCCTTTATCGCCAAGGCGCCGCTGTTTCGCATGCCGGTGATCGGTTATCTGGTGCGCGCGATGGATTCCCTGCCCGCCTATCGGCGACAGGACGAAGGCCAGGACGTTTCCCGCAACATCGAAACCTTTACCGCGGCTCGCGCTCTGTTGGCGCGCGGCGTCACGATTGGCATTTGTCCGGAAGGCGTATCACACGACGAACCGCGTTTGAAACCTTTAAAGACCGGCGCGGCCCGCATTGCTTTGGCGGCCGCCTCGTCCGGCCATGCGATTGATCTGAAGATTGTTCCGGTCGGACTTTACTACACTGAGAAAACGACGTTCCGCAGTTCGGCGCTGCTGTACTTTGCTGAAGGCCTGCCGGTCAAACGCGTCGCGCTCGAACCTGACGGGTCGCCGCCACGCGAGGCCGTGCGCGAGCTTTCAGATCGGATCGAAACAGCTCTGCGCGAAGTAATGCTCCACGCCGAGCAGGAAGAGGCCCTGTCTCTGATCGCCAGAGCGGAACAGATATTTTCTGCCGCCGAGGTGGACGAGCATGACGAAGAACAAGATTTGGTGCGCTCGCTTGAATTGCGCCAAAGGTTCCTGGAGGGCTATGCGTTTTATCGCAGTCATTCTCCCGGGCAACTCGACGCGATTGAAGCGCGTATTGCTCGTTTTGAATTCGAGTTGAAGGAAGCGGGCATCGATCCCTCGGACCTTTCGCTGCCTCCGACTGCGGCGCACACAATCTTCCGGCTATTGGCCCAGGTAAGCACTTGCGTGCTGCTGGCCCCGCTGGCTTTGTTTGGTGTGGCCGTTCACTACCCGGCCTACCGTTTGGCCGGCTATCTTTCCCGGCGTTTGGCGCGCCACGAACAGGACGTGCTCTCCACGTTCAAGATTATCTCGGCGATGCTTCTGTTTCCCTTAACCTGGATCCTTGTCGCAATAGTTTCGTGGCGAGTGGCGGGCTGGTTGAGCGGGGCGGCCATGATGATTTTGACCCCGCTGTGCGGGTATGTTGCCGTGCGCTTTTTTGAAGAGATCGATAGATTTTTCGGAAGTTTTGTGGCGCTGGCGCTGTTTGTTACGCGCCGTCGTTCGTTTGTGCGCCTGTTGGCCGAGCGTGCGGCGATTCACCGGGAGATCCTGGCGCTGGGTAGTGAAGCCGAGCCGTTAATTGAAGCTGTGTAGTTGTGCGAGAAGCAGAGGACGCCCAGCCTTAACGCTTCTTAGCGGCCTTCTTTGCACTCGCGGTGGTCGTGGTTTTCTTGCGTGAGGTCTTGGCGCGCACTCGCCTTCCTTTTCGTCCTTCGCGCTGGACGACGCCGGCCTTCTCGAGATATTCGTAGCTGCCGCGGACAACGTTGCGCGCCACGCCGAGCGAATTTGCCAGAGAGCGTTCGCTGGGCAGCAGACTTCCGACAGCCATTGCTCCCTCGCTAATCAAACTGCCGAGCTGATCGGTAATCTGCCTGGTCATCGATTCGACACTTTTCCTGTTGATCCGGATCTTGAGAGTCACTCGGTTTGTCCTCCAGTTTTTTGGGTGGCGCGTATTCTAGTTACTCGTTGATTGCGTGTCAAACATTAATCGATTTGAAATTTGAGAACTGAGAATGGAGATCTCAAATTTGAGATTTCAAATTTCAGTTTGAGAGGCGAGCTGCCAACTCTCGTTGCGTCGGGGCCCCGGCAACAAACCGCAAACTAACTTCAAGGCCAAGACTAGTTCGTAACCAGAATCGCGATCAACGCGGGGATAATCAGCCACAGGAGTCCCTTGACCAGGAAGAACATGAACCCCCAAAAGCCAAGCCGCTTGAGCCAACTATTTGCAGTCAATTTAGAATTACTCCCGCTATGACGAACGAACGAAGATCTCGCCACCTTTGGTTTCGGGAGCGAACGGTCGCAGCAGCGATCGAAGAAAGATGTACATCACCCAGCACTCGACTGCAAAAGGCGGAAAGCCCAGGAAGCCAAGGACCGGCATCTCGAAAATCTTTATGTTGCCAAAGAAGGGCACCGTGTAAGTCCATTTGGATATTGCCCAGTAGTTCCAGAACTCCCACAAGACCCCGCAGACCAGCCCGCTCAGCAGCAGAGACCAGAGCCTTCGCCAATCGCCCCGGCTGAGGTCATTCAAGATCGAAGGCTGGCCGCGCAGAGCATTCAAGGGATCGAACAGGAAGATAAAGGACAGCCAGATCACCGGCGCAAACCACACAGAGGGATAAAGCAGCGGCGCGATTGCTCCCACCGCTCCCAACAGCGCTAAGACGATTAGGATCGGCTGTGAAAGCTTGATCGCTACGCCGCAGCGTTTTTGCTTGAACACCGTTAGCCTGAACAACTCCGCGGTTAAGAAAAGAAGCGGAAAGATGGTCGCAAAGGCCCAGTCGTACCCCACTCGCCTCAGGAAAAGATTCGGCTCGAGGTTGTGATAGTGCCACCACAGTTCCAGATCGGATTTCCAAAATCGTGGCGCGTTGTAAAACTCGCACAGCCACCAAACGCCAATGGAGAAAACAGCGATGACGAGAAATTCCAGACGGTCAGTCATCAGGAGCGATCGCCCCGAGACTTTGTAAACCAGCGCGTCGATAAAGAGAATGTAACCGGTCCAGACGATAGGAGTGAACCAGTGTCCAACTAGTTGATTGCCTCCGAACAACAGTCCTTCAGCCAACCCAATGAGTAAGATCCCAACATAGCCATAAGGCAAAAATCGTTTCCTGCTGCTGCCGGTGTTCATCGTTCGTAGTATTATGGGCCCGGTACGAATCGGCGACAATCGATGTCAGAAGCCCGGACCGTGAGGGCGGGCTAGTTAATGATCAGGGCCCTCCCTGACGACCGGGCTTCTGACACCGAACCGCTCGCTGCCGCTCGGCTAATCTGAAAAAGTTTTGCTACTGACATGAAGCTGCTGCTCAAATTGATTCTCGTCCTGGTGGGAATTTTCCTGGCCGCCAATTCATGGACGCTAAGCCAGGCTGCACATAACCACGCTTACACCGTCTCGCCAGCCGCCGGCGTGCCCCCATCAACCGAAGCTTTATATAAACAGAAATGCTCGAAGTGCCACGGCGCGGATGGTTCGGGTGACACCTCGCTCGGCCGCCTCTCCAATGCTCCGGACTTTACCGACGGCGGCTGGTGGGCCAAACATCCCAACACCGCCGAGCGCGTCAATGCAATCACGCGGGGTAAGAAGAGTATGCCCGCTTTTGGAAAGAAGCTAACCAAAGCGCAGATAGCCGGTCTCGCCGCTTATGTTCAGAGATTCAAGCGATAATCAATATCGTCCTGGGCCTTAATAACGAACCTGGTTTCCCTGCTTACAAAAGATTGCTTGAATAAAATCGCAAGGATGGCTATAAACATCCGGCTCTTGAGAGCGCACTCCAATCAAATGTGCCAGGCACTGCGACTAAAGAAGGACTGAAAGAATGAAAACCATAAACAGACTGTTTCCATTGCTGTTGCTCGCCCTGCTATCAACCTCGGCCTGTGTTAAAGGCCCCAACCAGGGCAACACCGGACGATCCGCAAAACAAGGCGGACCAGTGCGCATCGGTTTTTCCATGGACACTTTGAAAGAAGAGCGTTGGCAGCGCGACAAGGCTCTGGTCGAGCAGCGATGTAAGGAAGTCGGAGCCGAGTGCGAAATCCAGGTCGCCAACGGCGACGATGCCGTGCAGACCAAGCAGTGCGACAATCTGCTGACGAAGGGCGTCGATGTTTTGATCGTGGCGCCACACAACGGACAGATTGCCGCGTCGATTGTTGAGGCCGCCCATAAACAGGGCGTGCCAGTGATCAGTTACGATCGGTTGATTCGCAATTCCGATGTCGATCTTTACGTGGCGCACCAGGTGGTTAAGATTGGGCAGATGCAGGCGCAGTACGCGCTCGATCATGCGCCGAAGGGCAATTACGTTTTGATTGGCGGCTCACAGACAGACAACAATGCGCTGCTGCTGATGGATGGCCAGATGAGTGTCCTGCAACCCGCTCTCGATCGCGGCGACATCAAGATTGTCACCAAACAATTCGCGCGTGAGTGGCTGGCGAGCGAGGCGCTGCGTATTACGGAGGATGCGCTCACCAAAAACAATAACGACATTCAGGCGATTATCGCGTCCAACGACGGCACTGCCGGCGGGGCTATCTCAGCCTTGCCGCCGCAGTTGGTCGGAAAGGTTTTAGTGACCGGACAGGATGCCGCGCTCGATGCCCTGCAGCGAATAGTTGAAGGCAAACAAACGATGACGATCTATAAGCCGATCCAACCGCTCGCCAATAGCGCGGTCGACGCGGCGATCAAACTCGCTCGCGGTGAGAAGGTTGAAACGAAGGACACCATCAACAACGGCAAGAAAGACGTTCCTTCAATCCTGCACCAGCCTCAGGTGGTAGACAAGAACAATGTAATGACCACGGTAATCAAGGACGGCTATGACAAGGTGGAAGATGTCTATAAGAACGTGCCCAAGGATCAGTGGCCGAAGCAGTGAGCAGTCTAAATGTCCAATGTCTAACGTCCAATGTCCAAAGTCTCCACCAACTCTGACCCCTACTAAGGAGGTAGTGTATGGCAAAGATTAAGAAGTTTGAGGATATCGAGTCGTGGAAACGGGCACGCAGTCTGACGAAGAACACTTACGAGGTTACCGCAACCGGTAAGTTCGCTCACGACTTTGGTCTCAGAGATCAAATCCGTGGAGCTTGCGTTTCAATTCTCTCCAATATCGCGGAGGGCTTTGAACGCGGGGGAGACAAGGAGTTTCTGCAGTTCCTTGCTCTAGCCAAGGGCTCTTGCGGCGAAGCACGCGCCCAACTCTATGTTGCGCTCGACCAGGAGTATATTTCAGTTGTTCAATTCGAGACACTAAGCCACGCCGCAACTGAGGTCAGCCAATTGATCTCTGGATTCATGAAATATTTGCGTGAGTCAACTCTTAGAGGTAGTAAATACCGATAAGACCACAGACGTTGGACATTGGACTTTGGACATTAATCCACTTCTTGAAATGAAAAGCATCACCAAGACCTTTCCGGGTGTGAAGGCCCTGGACGGCGTCAGCTTTGATTTAAAGGAGGGCGAGGTTCATGCGCTGGTCGGCGAGAACGGCGCCGGTAAATCCACGCTGATCAAGATTCTGGCCGGCGTCTATCCGCATCCTGAATACGGCGGCGAGATTATTCTCGATGGTTCTGAACGACGCTTTGCCAACGTTCGCGACTCTGAGAAGGCCGGCATCGCGGTCATCTATCAGGAATTGTCACTGGTTAAGGACATGAGCGTGGCCGAGAATATTTTTCTTGGTCGCGAGCCGCGCCGCTTCGGGATGATCAACTGGGAAATTCTCTATAGCAGGGCGCAGAAGTTGCTCGACGATCTGCACTTGGCGATTAATCCTCTGATACCGGTACGAAACCTCGGCATCGGGCAGCAGCAGCTCATCGAGATCGCCAAAGCATTGTCGCAGGACGCGCGGATCGTGGTGCTTGACGAACCAACCGCGGCGTTGACCGACGCGGAAGTCGACACGCTTTTTACTATTCTTAACAAGCTGCGCGCCAGGGGCGTCGCCATGGTTTACATCTCGCATAAGCTCGACGAAGTCTTCCGCATTAGCGATCGCGTAACGGTGCTGCGCGACGGCCGCACGATTGGCACCGACGCGACGCAGGACATGGACGAGTCGCGGGTGATCGCGAAAATGGTCGGGCGCGAAGTCGGTCAGATATTTCCTGAAAGTAAACATGAACGCGGTGACGTAGTGTTCGAAGCGCGCAACGTCACGGTCGAAGACCCCGCGGTGCCGGGCAAGTTGCTGGTGGATCGGGTTGGATTCACGGCCCGCAAAGCCGAAGTTCTGGGTATCGCCGGCCTGATGGGATCGGGCAGGAGCGAGTTGCTGATGGCGATCTTCGGTGCGCATGCCGGCCGCAAATCCGCGGAAATATTTGTTAACGGTAAACCCGTTCAAATCAACCAGCCCTCCGACGCTATCAAACAGGGTATCGGGTTCGTAACTGAAGATCGAAAGCGTTATGGACTAATCCTCGACCAGACGATTTTGAAAAACATGACCCTGGCCGGCCTGCGCAAACTGTCGGGGCGCTTTGTAACTAATGACGACGCCGAAGCGGTCGCCGGCGAACGCTCTGCGCGCGAGTTACACATCAAAGCAAATTCGGTTTTCACGGTGGCCGGAACGCTGTCCGGCGGGAATCAACAAAAGGTCGTGCTGGCAAAATGGTTGTTGACCAACCCGCGGGTGCTTTTTCTGGACGAACCGACGCGGGGGATCGATGTCGGAGCCAAGCAGGAAATCTATGCGCAGATCAATCGGCTGGCGGAAAGCGGTCTGGCGATCGTTCTGGTTTCATCTGAGTTGCCCGAAATCCTGGGTCTTTCCGATCGCGTGATCGTTTTGCACGAAGGCCGCGTGACCGGAGAGTTCACCCGTAGTGAGGCAACGCCCGAAGCAGTGATGTCTTGCGCGACCGGACACGCACGAAAAGCGGCTTAAGATTGGGAAAGATAACACTCGTTTAGACGGCGGACTTGCCGCCGTCGCTTAGAACAAACACGGACAAGTGCGCCGGCTAAACGGATTAATCTTTATTTTTGCAGGATGCGATTAGCTTAAGATGAGTACGCCCGAGATCACTCGCACAAAAAGAATCAAGCTCCGCACCACTGCGTTGCGAGCTTATACGATGTTGCTCGCGCTGATTGTGATTTGGCTCTTCTTTCAATGGGCCACCATCGATCAACATCATCCCTACGGTCTCTTCCTGGGCGCGGTCAACTTCTCAAAACTTTTGCAGCAGATGGCCGTGACGGGCGTGCTGGCCGTCGGCATGCTGATGGTTATCGTCTGCGGCAATATCGACCTTTCGGTGGGCGCGGTGGTGGGTCTGGCGGGCGGCATTGCCGCGATGTCGCAGGGCCGGGGATTGGCTTTCTCTCTCGCTGCGGCCATCCTCGTCGGCTTATTGATCGGAGCTATCCAGGGAGCTCTCGTAGCTTACGTCAACATCCCGGCGTTCATAGTTACGCTCGGCGGATTGGAAGCCTGGCGCGGCGTGATTCTCAAACTGACCAAAGGCGCGACTATTCCTATTGAGCTTCCTTTCTTCCGCTCACTTGGCCGCGACTTCATCGATCCGCGCATCGGCTTCGGGCTGGCAATCGCCGCGATAGCCGGAATCGGATGGATCAACATTCGACGGAACCGGGCTCGACGTCGTCACGGTTTAAAAACTGTCAGTACTGGTACGCTTATCACCCGCATACTGTTGCCATCGGTCGTGGTGGTGGCTTTCATCTTCTTAATGAACAAAGCCGGCGGCGTGCCGATCCCAGTGATTTTCCTGCTAGCCGTTGCCTTAGCGGGTGCGTTTCTGACCTCCAACACGACCTTCGGCCGCTACTTGTACGCGATTGGCGGAAATGCTGATGCGGCGCGGTTGTCGGGCATTAATCTAAAGCGTTACATCCTGGCGGCGTTTTGCTTGATGGGAGCGCTCGCCGGACTGGCTTCGATTCTGCACACGGCGCGGGTCGGCAGCGCGTCACCCGATGCCGGCAACCTGATGGAGCTCGATGCGATCGCTTCGTGCGTAATCGGCGGCACCAGCTTGATGGGCGGACGTGGCACCGTATTCGGCGCCGTGCTGGGGGCGTTGATTCTGGCTAGCCTTGATAACGGCATGTCACTCCTAAACGTTGAGAGTTGGGCCCAGTACGTGGTCAAAGGCGGAGTGCTAGTCGCGGCGGTTGGGTTCGACATGTTTGGCAGAAGAAAAGCTTAGCGCGTGATTGATGAAGCCGGAGAAAATGAGCTCGTTTGCGCCGTAGATCTTGGCGGCACGAATCTGCGCGCGGCCAACATCGATGGCGCTGGTCATATCCATGAACGCGTAAGAAGTCCCACCCCAAGATCGGACCAGCCGGAAGAGGTCGTGAGCATTATCTCGGCCGCTGTGCGACAGTGCGAAGCCCAAGCCCGGCAACGCGGCACCCAAATCCAGTCTGTTTCCATTGTCGTTCCCGGAACAGTTCACATCGAAACGGGATTGGTCGTTCACGCGCCGAACCTAAAGTCCCTGGAAGGATTCAAACTGGGACAAGCGTTAGAGTGCGCTCTCAATCGTTCTGTACTCCTGGAAAACGATGCCAACGCTGCGACCCTGGGCGAGATGTGGCAGGGGGCAGGCCGCGGCCTCCAAACAATCATCGCCCTCACGCTAGGCACAGGTGTCGGCGGTGGAATAATTCTCGACGGCAAGCTTTGGCGTGGTCCCGATGGCACCGCCGGTGAACTTGGCCACATCACGGTAGAGCCTTTCGGCGGTGTTCAATGCAAGTGCGGCAACATTGGTTGTCTGGAGGTCTACGCCAGCGCGACCGCGATTGTCCGGATGACGCGCGAGGGACTGGCCCAACATCCGAGTTCAAGTCTGCACTCAATTGCCGCAGGCGACCTAACTTCAGAAAAAATTTGTAACGCGGCGATGGCCGGCGATGAACTGGCGCTTGAGGTCTTCCGGCGAGTCGGAGTTTACCTGGGTGTGGCGATGGCGAATTACATCAACATTTTCAATCCTGAAATAATTGTTATTGGCGGAGGCGTGGCGGCTGCCTGGGAGATGTTTGCGCAACACGCGCGCGCAGAAGTTTCGCGGCGCGCATTCCTGGTGCCCGCACAGCGCTGCCGGATTGAGCGCGCAGAACGTGGTGACGATGCGGGACTGATCGGCGCCGCCTGGCTCGCGCTTGCCGCAAAACGATCCGTTTAGAAGGTGGACTTGTCCGCCGTTCACAGCCTGCGCCGGACAGGTCCGGCGTCTAAACGACTTCTTCGCCATTCAGAAATATAAAGCCGCGTGAAGGCACCCAAAAGCACAAAGGGATCATTATTCTTGCTCTTGTAGTGTGTGCTCCTGACAAGGTTTTCTCTCTTCCGCCTTTTGTGCCTTTTCGTGGCTTGTGTTTTGATTAGTCCATGCCTGCACTCATCATCCACGGCCATTTCTACCAGCCCCCGCGCGAGAATCCGTGGACCGGCATCGTCGAAGTCGAGCCCAGCGCTGCGCCTTTTCACGACTGGAACGAGCGCATTTATTCCGAGTGTTACCAACCCAATGCAAGCGCGCTCGTTACCGATGCCGCGACCGGACGGGAAATAATCGTCAATAACTATGCGCACATCAGCTATAACTTTGGGCCGACCCTGTTGAGTTGGCTTAAGGAAAATCATCCCGACACATACTCCGGTATCGTCGATGCGGATCGTCAAAGCGTTCGCGAACGCGCCGGGCATGGCAATGCGATTGCGCAAGCGTATGGCCACGCTATTTTGCCGTTGTGCAATAAACGCGATCTGCAGACCCAGATTGTTTGGGGCTTGATGGACTTCCGCGAACGCTTCGAACGCGAACCGGAAGCGATGTGGTTGCCGGAGACCGCCTGCAACGACGACGTAATGGGAGCGCTGATTGATGCCGGATTGCGCTTCGTCATTCTCGCTCCGAATCAAGCGTCACGTATCCGAGCCCTCGGAGGGAGTCAATGGCGCGAGGTGAATGAGGACACGGTCGATACGAGCGTCGCCTATCGATACTTTCATCGCGACGGCTCGGAGCGGTCGATGGCCGTGTTTTTTTACGACGGGCCAATGTCCCGCGCGATTGCTTTTGAGAATCTGTTGCGGTCAAGCCGCGAACTCGTGGACAGATTTTCTCACGCAGCCGTGGACAGAGATTTGGTAAACATCGCGACTGACGGAGAAACCTACGGTCACCATTTCAAGTTCGGCGATATTTGCCTGGCCCACGCTCTTGAAATCGAGGCGCCGGCGCGTGGGTTTCAAATTACCAACTACGGGGAATACCTCGAACAGCATCCGGCCCTCTATGAGGTTGAAATCAACAGTGGCTCGAATGGGGAAGGAACGTCCTGGAGCTGCTCACATGGCGTCGGTCGCTGGGCGCGCGATTGCGGTTGTCACACCGGAGGCGCGCCAGGATGGAATCAGCGCTGGCGCGCTCCCTTGAGACGGGCTCTGGATTTTTTGCGCGATGAGAATGCTGTTCACTTTGAAGCGACGCGCGGAAGTCTGTTCGACGATCCCTGGGAGGCCCGCAATGCCAGCATCGCATTGATTCTCGATCAATATCATTCGCGGGAAGAATTCTTGAGTGACCACGCCGGCCGTTGGTTATCAACTGATGAACAGTGGCGCGCGCTGACGTTCCTGGAATTACAACGGATGCTCTTGTTGATGTATACCAGTTGCGCTTGGTTTTTCAACGACATTTCCGGAATCGAAACCATTCAAATTTTGAAGTACGCCGCCCGAGCGATCGACTTAATGGATCAGTTGCGTCTGCCTTCAGTGAGTGAGCGCTTTTTGGAAATCCTTGCGGAAGCGGAGAGCAACCGGCCTGAGATGGGAACCGGCGCGGATATCTATCGCCGACTTGCCGAGCCATTGAAGCTGCTGCAATCTCGTGAGGAAGCACTAGCGACTCAATGAGGCTGCGAAGCAGACGACAGCATACAGCCTCGGGTGGAGCGAAGCGGAACCCGAGGATCAGCGTTCTCTAAATTGAAGAGTCCGCTCTAGCGGGCGAAAAAAGCTGAGCGCGCCTTGCGCGCTGTGCGGACGAGCCGTCCGCGCTCCCAGCGTCCACACACCACTGTTCGCACTAAAGTAATGAGCCGCAAGAACGCACAAGAGTCGCAAAAAGGAGCATTGGTGAAGGCCCGCCATTCACGCAAAGGCGTAAAGGCTCAAAGCGCGCCAAAAGCCACCCGGACTCCCAAACGCTCGACCGACTCGCCTACTCCAAAGTCGCCCGAAGATTTTTCACCCACACTCGGCGAGCTCGACCTGCATCTGTTCGGCGAAGGCAAACACGAACGCATCTATGAAAAGCTCGGCGCTCGCGTCTCAACTCATGAAGGTATAAGTGGCGTCACGTTTGCCGTCTGGGCGCCGAATGCAAAAATCGTTAGCGTAGTCGGCAACTTCAACGAGTGGAACGGCGCGAGACACCGGATGCGCCGGCTGGGGACGTCGGGCGTTTGGGATCTCTTCATTCCCGGATTAACCGAAGGTGAACTCTACAAGTACGAGATCAAGGCCGGGCGGCAAACTTTTCTCAAAGCGGATCCCTACGCTTTGATGATGGAAACGCCGCCGGACACTTCGTCGATCGTCTTCAAATCAAAATACAAATTCCGCGATCGCGCCTGGCTGACTAAGCGCCAGAAGCGGCAAGCCTGGCGCGAACCGTTTTCGATTTATGAAGTGCACTTTGGTTCGTGGCGGCGAATCATTGAAGACGGTAACCGCCCGCTCACTTACCGCGAGATGGCGCCGCTACTGGCTGACTATGTTCTCAGTCACGGGTTCACGCACGTAGAGTTTTTGCCGCTCAAGGAACATCCCTACGGACCTTCGTGGGGCTATCAGGTGAGCGCCTACTTCGCACCCTCATCTCGTTACGGCACGCCTGACGATCTTCGTTTCTTAATCGACTATCTTCATCAAAAAGGTCTGGGCGTGATCATGGATTGGGTGCCCGCGCACTTTCCCAAAGACGCGTTCGCGCTCGGGCGCTTTGACGGCACGGCGCTCTACGAACATCAGGACCCGCGCAAAGGTGAGCATCCGGACTGGGGCACTTATATTTTCAACTATGGCCGCAACGAAGTGCGAAACTTTCTGATCGCGAATGCGCTGTTCTGGCTGCGCGAGTTTCATCTGGATGGCCTGCGCGTTGATGCGGTGGCGTCGATGCTCTATCTCGACTATAGCCGCAAAGAGGGCGAGTGGGTGCCGAACGAATTTGGCGGGCGGGAAAATCTGGAAGCGATTTCGTTCGTCAAGGAGTTGAACGAAGTCACCCATCGAGAGTGTCCCGGCACGCTGATGATTGCCGAAGAATCAACTGCCTGGCCCGCGGTCAGTCGTCCGGTTTATGCCGGCGGGCTGGGTTTTGATTTCAAGTGGAACATGGGCTGGATGCATGACACGCTGAAATACTTTCAAACCGATCCCTTGTTTCGCGGCGGCAATCACACGTCTCTGACTTTCGGTCTCATCTACGCCTGGACCGAGAACTTCATCCTTCCCTTCTCTCACGACGAAGTTGTGCACATGAAGGGCGCGCTGCTGAATAAGATGCCGGGCGACGAGTGGCAGAAGTTCGCGAACCTGCGCGGGCTGTACGCTTACATGTGGGCGCATCCCGGGAAAAAACTTCTGTTCATGGGCGGCGAGTTTGGCCAGTGGCGCGAATGGAACGAAACTGAAAGCCTCGACTGGCATCTGCTGGAAACGCCGGTCCACCAGGGCGTGCAGGCTTTGATTAAAGATCTGAACAAGCTTTACCGGAAACACGGCGCGCTGTGGGAGGCCGATACCGAACCGAGCGGATTTGCATGGATCGAAGTCGATAACACGTCTGAAAATGTAATCGCCTTTCGCCGCATCTCGCCCTCAACCGGCAAGGAAATAATTTGCGTCGGCAACTTCTCACCCGTCGTGCGCGAAGGACATCGCCTCGGCCTGCCGCGAGCCGGAACGTACAAGCAACTACTCAACACCGATCACGAAAAGTATTGTGGCGGCGGGTTTGGCGTGATGAAGAGTATCAAGGCTGAAAAGGTTCCCGCGCATGGTTTGGATTTCTCGGCGGTGATCACTCTGCCCCCGTTGGCGACGATGTGGTTTGCGGGGCCCCCTTCTTCCGTCGATTCACACGTTTCAAGAAAATGAACACTGACAATGTGAATACGATTGCCACGTCCAAGCCAAAAATGATTGTTTCAGCTAGGTTTTCGAAGTCAAATGGGCTATCAAGGCCTAACCAAAACGATACCATTTCTGATGACGCCATGCTCAGAACGACCGCCAATGCAAACAAGAAGATTTGAACCGGCTTTGTCGCCTTTTGTATCCCCGCAGACTTAGCCAAGGCGATTAGCAGGATTAGATTCAGAATTGTGAAGGCAGTAATAAAATAGACCGACCAGCCGATATGATAAACGTACACTTGAAGAAACCAAGGATTGCCAAATCCTAACACGTTGCCTTCAATTGTCCGCTCGGCTGGGCATCGCACGCCCGCAAGATGGCAAGACCAGGTTACATCTCCATACAAGATGTCAGAGGTCGACTGCTCCTCCTTAGATTTTCGAGTCTCCGGTGAAGCACCCGACTTGTCATTGCCCAAGGACGAACTTGTATAGATCTCAACCCTAAACCAATCACCGGGATTCATTAGTATTGGCTTAATTTCGAAATCGTGTTCAGTCAAAACTTGGGCTTCGAAAGCAACCGGCGGCTGTTTTGTATGCTCGTAATGATTGCTTTCGGGACTGAATCTAAGAGGCCCTTCGAGATTCGAAGATTTTTGGACAGCTATGATCTTTCTGCTTGTCGGGATTCTCGCATGCAAGGGTAATCCAAAATCCGAAGGTCGCAAGGCATGATCGCCTCTGTATTCCAGCAAGTAGACGAACTCCTTCAGGTCTTGTTCTTCTTTACCGTCAACAAGCACTCGCGTCCGCGTTCCCACCGGCTCCAAGAAATCCGTAAGTACATTGTGCGCGTCTAAGTATATGACTAGTCGGTTGGCTTCAAGTTCGTTTTGCGAAGAAGACTTGAGAGAACTCAGCACAATGGGTCCGATTAGGGCGAGTGTCATAATAACCACACCGACAAACTGCCAAGCGGGATCCCGAAGCTTCTTTTTCAGACTTTCACTCAGGTTTCGTCGTCTCATAAACTGTCATCGCTCGAAGAAATACTTACGCCGCGCGGTTCCGACTCTCCGGCTTCCAATGCAGCCGCAACCTCTTTCCGGTCGCGGCACACTCCCTCAAATACATGTTGATGAGCGTCTGGTAAGGAATTGATAATTCGTCAGACATCTTCCGAAAATACTCGATCGTCTCATGATCAAGTCTGATAGTAAGCTGCCGCTTGAGCCGCTTGGCATACGGATTTTTTACCGCGTTTGAGAAGTCGTAGTTCTTTTTCATATGATTCTCCGCCGCTCGTATTGGTTTCTTTCGGTTCTGCTTGCCTTCCTCGCCGAGATGATTCGAATGACATCGCCCGATTGTCGATAACAGTGGCAGACAACCAGGATTCGAAGTTGCATGCTAAAGCCCATAATGATGAACCGATCCTCTTCGGTTGAGTGCTCTTCGTCCGGAATCACCAAGGCCTCTTCATCGAGAAAGACTGTTTTCGCTTCTTCGAATGAGATTTCATGCTGGCGAAAATTGGCGGCTGCCTTTCGAGTGTCCCATTCGAATTGAAGCGGATTCACTGTTACAGTGTAACTACACTGTAGACCCCGAGCAAGATCAGTTCATCGGGTTCGGTTTGCTTCCGTAAGCTATCTGTATCGTGATCCTCACCATCGATGACCAACTCAGGCGAAGGCACACTCTTGAGATTCTCGTCGCAGTGATGCTACGCTCCCAGTCATGAGCACACTCGCCGAAATCGAAGCCGCTGCTGACGCTCTGCCGGCTGAGCAAAAGCAGGAACTGCTCCTCTTTCTCGCTGCACGTTTGCGCGCCGGAAGCGAAGAATTGCCGCCGCCGCTAGAGTTCAGCCAGGAACAGATTGAGCAATGGATCGCGGACGATGAGGCAGGTTATCGCCGCTTCCTCGCCGCACAGTGAAGCTTTTTCTTGACTCACGCGTGCTCCTTGCCGCATGCGGCTCGGCGACAGGATCATCGCGAGCGCTCTTTCATCTGGCCCCATCCGCGGGCTGGACACTAATGAGCAGTCCTTACGTAGTGAGCGAGGTCCTGCGAAATCTGGGCAAGCTTCCGGCTGCAGCTACGGGGGAGTGGGTTCGTCTCAGACAACAACTTGAAATCGTGGATGACATCCTGGCGCTGGACCGCCCCGTAGTCTTCTCGGCAAGCAAAGACCGACCAATTCTTTTCACTGCGCTGGCTTGGTCGTACGCGCTGCTTACACTCGACAGGCACGATTTCAGGAATCTGCTTGGTGAACAATTCTACGGACTACGGGTCCGACTACCGTTCGATTTCCTGGAGGAGGAGCGGTCTGCAGGACGTCTCAAAGTATCGCGTCCTTAGTTACTACTCGAAGCCGAAGATGATCGATTGGGAAAAAATCCGCCGGGAGTTTCCGGTGACTGAACGCCTTGTCTATCTCAACAGCGCTGCTGCTGGGCCGGTGTCGCGCGCGTCGCAGGCGGCGGCCGCCGGTTACTACGAAAGGATGATGCGCGACGGCGATGTGCATTGGAATCGCTGGCTCGCCGACCGCGAAGCGATTCGGCAAAAGGTGGCGAGTTTCATTAATGCCGAGCCGGAGGAGATCGCTTTTACCACCAACACTTCTTCGGGGATGAATGTGATCGTCGATGCGTTGGAAGATCGCGGCGAAGTGATCTCCAGCGAGCTTGAATTTCCCGTCACCACTCTGCCCTGGATGCATCGACGCATTCCCGTTCACTTGCTGCCATCAGTCGGGGGTGAACTACGAACCGAGGACGTGCGCAACGCGATGACGGATAAGACCGGTGTTATCGCGCTCAGTCACGTGCAATTCTCGAATGGCTTTCGTCTGGATCCGGAGGCCTTCGGCACGATCAAGGGCAAGCACGCCCTGGTCATCAATGCGAGTCAGTCAGCTGGCGCGTTTGAAATCGATGTGAAGCGAATGAAGATCGACGCGCTCTGTGCGACGGGCCACAAATGGATGCTGGCTGGTTACGGGTCGGGCTTTGTTTACATCAGCCGCGAACTGTTGGAGCAGACGCTGCCACGTTCTATCGGCTGGCTGAGCGTCGAACAACCTTTCGAGATGCGCAACGATGAGTTTCGCCCGCGTCACGATACCGCGGCCCGGGTCGAACTGGGCTGCCCACACTTCGCGGGAATTTTCTCGCTGGGGGCGTCAGTCGATCTGATGAACGAGATCGGAACGGCGAACCTACAAGCGCGTGTGCTGGAATTAAATAGCCTGCTGACGTCGCGACTAGCCGAAAACGGATGGCCGATCCTATCGCCACTGCAAAACGAAAGCGCCGGTTCAGCGGAAACCCTGGTCAAAGTCGAAAAACCTGACGAAGTCGTGCGGCATCTTTTTCGCGGCGGAGTCGTGGTCACAGAAAAGCCCCGGGGCATCCGCGTCGCCACTCACTTTTTTAACAACGAAGAGGATATCGAGCGATTGATTACCGGAATGAATGAGAGTCGCGGTTGAAGGCAGTGGTACAGACTAGCTCTGACTAGGTGGAAGTCTTCAAAGGTACCAACCAAGCCGCGGAGCGGCGAAAGATCTGTAGCCCACGGCGCCAGCCGTGGGTATGGGTTTAGGCCAACGGATAGCCGCAGAGCGGCGAAACTCGCAACAACATCAAAGAATGTTTCGCCCCGGACGGGGCTGGTTTGCTTTGGGCTATTGTCCCATGACTCACGTCATGGGCTACAGATCTTTTGCCGCTCCGCGGCTGATTTCGGTCGAATCTGCGCCACTCAACTAACCGCTGCTTTTTTCTTCGCCTTCGGTTTTGAGCGCGAGGGATTCGTGGCATGTTTCGCAAAATGTTCGCGACAAAGCTGCAGAAACCTTTGATGGATTGGTGATTCGTAACCACCGATTAGCCGCGCGACACCGAGTTGCCAGTTGATTTGCGCGCCTTCGATCCACCAGCGCACCAACTTTCCACTCGCGACTTCCTGCTGAACTGACTGCAAAGGCACAATGCCGACGCCCATGTCTTCTTCCACCATGCGTTTGATCGCCGCCAGCCGGCTTAACTCCATGCAGACTTTGAGCGACACGCCCGCTTGCGCAAAAAACTGATCGATCAACCGCCGGGTATTTCCGCCGCTCTCGCCGAGGATTAACTTCTCACCCGCGAGCGCGTATGCGCTGACTATCTTCTGCTTTGCCAGAGGATGCCGGGGTGAGGCGATAGCTACGAGATAGTCTTCGTTCAGAAGTTCCGTCTGCACGCCGCGCGCGTCCACCGGCAACGAAACAAAAGCCGCGTCGAGTTCTCCGGCCAAAACCTGTTTCACCAAAGACTCGCTGGTCCCGGAGACGACTGAGGTCTCGACCCCCTCATACGTTTGCCGCACCTCTCTCAGAATCTGCGGCAGGGGATCAGCGCTGACCATTGCCGACGCGCTGCCGATTCGCAGTCGCCCGCGATGCGCGCCGGTCAACGCAGCGAGTTCTTCGAGGGCGGCACTATGCTCACGCAGGATCGTGTAGGCCCGCTCGAGTAGTTTCTCGCCCGCCTCTGTCAGGATCACCCGGCGTGGAGCGCGAATGAAAAGTTGCGCGTGCGTCTCAGTCTCTAATTGGCGAATCTGCATGCTGATCGCCGCTTGCGTCACGTGGACCCGCGCGGCTCCGGCAGTGAAGGTGCCGCTTTCGGCGATGGCTACAAATGCTTTTAGTTGTCTGATATCCATAATCTGGCCTGCATCAACGTGGATTATTACGTGGATAAGATCTTTTAGTTTCCATTATAGCTGGGGCGTTCCTAGAATAGAAACCCTTATAGGTTAGGCAGACATCGAAGATTCAAATGACGGCAACGCAAACAACAGTGGACTTATTGCCGCGGCGTCTAAGCCCGCTGCGGAAACTGGTTGTAGGCGTTGACGGCGGCGGAACGCGAACGCGCGCGGTCGTTCTTGATGGCGATCGAATCCTGGGTGAAGGCGCTTCCGGTCCATCAAATCCATTAAGAGTAGGCATTGCCAACGGCGCTGCTGCTATTCGCGAAGCCATCGACAAAGCGTGTGCGGCGGCCTCGATCGATCGTGACGACCTGGTTGCGGCGGGCGTTGGCCTGGCGGGAGTCAGACGAAAAGATATTCGCACTCGCATGCGAGATGTTTTGATCGAGACACTCGGGATCAAAAACATCGAGCTGATGACTGACGGCGAAATTGCTTTGTATGGCGCCACCGACGGCGCGCCGGGAATTGTCGTAATTTCCGGGACCGGATCAATTTGCGTTGGCGCCAACCGCCAGGGCAAACACGTGTTCGCGGGTGGCTGGGGGCCGGTCGCGGGAGACGAAGGCAGCGGATCGTGGATCGCTCGGCGCGCGCTACAGGCGGTGGCGCAGGCAACTGATGAACGCGGGCCAAAGACTGCGCTGACCAGGGCGGCTTGCGAATATTTTCAAGTGGCCGTGCCCGATGATCTGGCAACTGCGGTCTACGCTCCGACGGTCACCAACGATCGGATCGCCGGCTTTAGCAAATATGTGATTGAAGCGGCGCGAGCGGGTGACGTAGTCGCTCGAAACATCCTGGCCGACGCCGGCAGAGAGTTGGGCAAAGCGGCGGTAGCCGTAATTCGCAGACTGAAGATGGAGCACGAGCGGTTTCAGGTAGCTTTCGTCGGGGGTGTTTTCGCCGCAGGTGAATTCGTGATCGCGCCTTTGCGCGAAGACCTGGCGCAGATAGCCAAAAAGGCTTTCATCGCCCCACCAAACTTTTCCCCCACGGTAGCTGCCGGACGGCTGGCCCAGGAGCATCTGCATGGGTTGCCGGTTGCGGTCTGAGAGTGCTTTTCGGTACCTTCAGTAGTGAAGATTCGAAGTCCGCTGATTGCCTTCTCGACCATGCCCGAAGCCGCCGACTCTACTCTGCTTACCGAGCAGGAAAACCCGCGCACCGCGCAAATTAGTTCATTACCGACTGACGAAATTCTCCGCCTGATTAGCGAAGAAGACGCGCTCGTGGCCGTAGCTGTGGCTCGGGTCCTCCCCGATATTGCGCGGGCCGTCGACGGAATAGTGGCCCGGCTGAATTACGGGGGTCGTCTTTTCTATATCGGCACGGGCACGTCAGGCCGGCTCGGCGTCCTCGATGCTGCGGAATGCCCGCCGACGTTCGGTGTTTCCCCGGAGTTGGTACAGGGGATCATTGCTGGCGGATACGAAGCCTGTTATCGCGCGGTCGAAGCGTCTGAAGACGATGCGTCAGCGGGTGTCAACGATCTCGAGGCGCGCGAGTTCACTAAACAAGATGCGCTGGTCGGCATTGCGGCGTCGGGCCGCACGCCGTATACGGTGGGCGCGGTTGAGCATGCGCGGCGACTCGGCGCGTTAACGATTGCGCTAACGTCAGTGCCACGATCTTTGATAACAAAGGCCGCGGAGATCAGCATCGTCCCAGTGGTTGGTCCTGAAGTAATCGCGGGCTCGACGCGCATGAAAGCAGGGACCGCGCAGAAGTTGATCCTTAATATGCTCTCGACGGCAGCATTAATTCGACTCGGTTATGTTACCGGCAATCGCATGACGAATGTGCAGACGCGCAACGTCAAGTTGCGCGCGCGCGCAGAGAGGATTCTGGCCGCGGAAGCAGGCTTGGACGAAGACCGCGCAAAAGAACTTCTGGATGCGGCAGGCGGCGATTTGCCCGTCGCATTAGTTATGAGTAAGACAGGCTGTTCGCGGGCTGAGGCCGACACCGCGCTCAAAGCGTCGCGAGGAGTGCTGGCGCAGGCCATAGAGTCTGTTAAGAAGGCGCAATAGCGGCAGTGATCGAGGTACTCGGCGAGCAAGCCGAATCGTTCGAGTCGCGACTGCTGATCTTATTGGCACCATCGCTTTAGCGCGGTGAACTTGGGATCCGATATAAGACGGAAACCGTTTAAACGGTTTCCAGTCCGACACG
The DNA here is from genome assembly GCA_033858155.1 of Blastocatellia bacterium. Taxonomy (GTDB): domain Bacteria; phylum Acidobacteriota; class Blastocatellia; order Pyrinomonadales; family Pyrinomonadaceae; genus UBA11740. The sequence continues at coordinate 2,482 of JAWVCT010000073.1, read as the reverse complement.
ACGACTCATCACCGGGCTAAAGCCACGGTGCTAATGGGAAGGCTGCTCAGGATTCGTTTTCCAAATGGGCTTCTCCGCTATCGACTACGTAGTTCTGCTCGTTTATCTCGCCGGGATCACGATCTTCGGCGTGATGTTTCGGCGATCGCAGCGCACCGTTAAGGATTATTTTCTCGGCGACAAGAACACCTCATGGATCGTTATCAGCCTTTCGATCGTCGCGACGGAGACCAGCACGCTCACACTCATCGGCGTACCGGCGCTGGCTTATGCAAATTACGCACGGCCTGAGCAGGGAGGCAACTTCACTTACCTGCAGGTTGTGCTCGGCTACGTGGTGGCCCGCATCATTATTAGCCTGGTTTTCATTCCCGCTTATTTTCGCGGCAACCTGCTGACCGCGTACGAACTGCTGAAGAACCGCTTCGGAACCAAGACCAAGAACTTTGCCGCGTCGTTATTTCTGGTGATGCGAGCCCTCGCGGAAGGTGTGCGCGTGTTCGCGGCCTCACTGGTTTTGAGCGCGGTGCTCAGTGCGAGCCTGCCGGGTCTGCCTTACCTATGGCTCTGGTCGATCATTATCGTCGGCGTACTGACGTTGATCTACACGTTCGAAGGCGGCATCGCAGCAGTCATCTGGACGGACCTGATCCAATTAGTAATCTACATTGGCGGATCGCTACTGGCCGCGTACGAGTTACTTCATCTGGTTCCGGGTGGTTGGAGTTCGATCGCCGCCCATGCCCAAGCCGCGAATAAATTTCAGCTCGTCTCGTTCAAGTTCGACTTGACGGTGCCCTTTACTTTCTGGGCCGGACTGTTTGGCGGCACGTTTTTGACGATGGCGTCGCATGGAACCGATCAACTGCTGGTGCAGCGGCTGCTGACCTGTCGCAACAAACGCGAAAGTCAGAAAGCACTAATCCTCAGCGGCTTTGTGGTGCTGTTCCAGTTCGCGTTGTTCCTGACAATCGGCGTGATGCTCTACGCCTATTACAAGTTTTATCCGCTGACTGCGAAGCTCGCGAGCAATGACGAAATCTTTCCCATGTTCATCGTGCAACGCCTGCCGCACGGCATTGCCGGTCTGGTGATTGCGGCGATTTTCGCCGCCGCGATGTCTAATCTTAGCGGCTCGCTCAATTCACTTTCGTCGAGCACCGTGCTGGATCTCTACAAGCCATTGTTCCGGCCTGACGCCAGCGACGAACATCTCTTGAAGCTATCGCGCTGGTTGACGGCGGCATGGGGAGTCGTGCTGATTGGCATCGCGGTCCTGGCGAGCAGTTGGGGATCTGTTTTCACCACCGGGCTGACGATCGCGTCGTTGGTTTATGGTCCGATGCTGGGCGCATTCCTGCTGGGAGTGTTAACGAAACGGGCCAATCAAACCGGCGTCATGGTGGGCATGGCCGTAACCCTCGCGGTAATGATTTTCATCAAGTTCAATGGTCCGGTCCTGCAATGGCTCGCAAACAAATTTCAATCGCCCTCCACGGCTTGGATGGATTGGCTGGCTGCTCACACCAACATTGCCTGGACCTGGTACGTCCTGATTGGAACGACCATCTGCTGCACTGTGGGATACGTGACCAGCATCCTAACCCGCACTCCGGACGCCGGCGCGGCTGAGATTTGATTTGCTTGATAAGGCTCAATATAAAAATGACGAAACGTCCGAATCGGAATGCAATTCAAGTCACGGCGCTGTTGCTCCTGTTTCTGTTCATCGTTCCGATGGGAATGGGACGAGTCACGAGATCCAGCACGGCCCGTGCTGCGACTTTCAAGAGCTCCATCAAACCATATTCGCGTCATCCCTCAAGCGAAGCCCAAAAGTGGGCCGATAAGCAACTAAGGAAGATGTCGCTGGACGAGAAGATTGGTCAACTTTTCGCGGTCGGTCTGAACGCAACCTACCTGAACCAGGACAGTGAAGCCTTCAAGGAGCTGCGTCATCAGGTGGTCGACAATCACGTCGGGGGCATCGTGCTTTTTCGCGGCCCAGTGTACGAATCGGTGATGCTCGTCAATCGCATGCAGCAACTCGCAAAATATCCGTTGTTGATTTCGGCGGATCTGGAAGCCGGGCCCGGCATGCGCTTCGACGACACAGTTAATTTCCCCTGGAACATGGCGGTGGGCGCGACTGCCAATCCGGACTATGCGCGGCGGCAGGGCGAATTGACCGCCCGCGAAGCCCGCGCCCTCGGCATTCAACAGATTTACGCGCCGGTCGCCGACGTCAACAACAACGCCGCCAACCCGGTCATCAATGTTCGTTCATATGGCGAGGACCCCGCCTCGGTGGCCCAACTGGTCGCCGCGTTCGTCCAGGGCGCGCAACATGGCGGCGTGATCGCGACGGCCAAACATTTTCCCGGACATGGTGACACGGCCACCGATTCGCATCGCGGCCTGCCTGAGATTAACGTTACGCGCGAGCGTTTGAACTCAGTCGAGCTGGTTCCCTTTCGCGCCG
>JAWVCT010000072.1:0-9511 GCA_033858155.1 Blastocatellia bacterium | reverse complement strand
ATCGCAGTACCGATCAAAACTTCGACAGCAGTTTTCGCAAAGTGAAAATCGAAGTTCAAAGATCGGATCTCAGTGTAGTTACTCGTCCTGGTTATTACGCGATTCCACCGAGTCAGATTATTCCTTTCTCGCCCGACGACAGGAAACTGCTGGCGAACTTCGCCAGCGTGCAGTCCCATCCAACTTTGCCCTTATCATTAGAGTTGAACTTTTTCCGGTCCCGAGACGGCTCTTACGTCGTGCCGCTGTCGTTTGAGATACCTCCCGCCGCGGTGCAGTTCGATCGCAAGAGCGACAAGCAACGTTTGCAATTGGAAGTTCTCGGAGTGATCCGAGCTGAAGGCGAAGAGAAGATCCTTTCGCGCCTGGGAGGAAACTTTGACGTCGCGCTTACCGCCCAGCAATATGAATCAATTTTGCATGACAAGATCTTTTATCGACAGGACATGCAGTTGTTCGCCGGTAACTACACGGTTGATCTGATAGTTCGAGATCGGGTGTCAGGAAAGATGGCGGCCAAACGAGAAAAACTTGTATTGCCCGTTGACGCTTCGGACTTCTATGCCTCGGATGCAGTGTTGAGTCGGCACGCAGAGCAACTGAAGGCGGGAAACGTGGACGTGTTCAGCGAAGGGAACATGCAGATCCGCCCCAGCCCAAGTCGCGAATTTCATGCTACCGATAACCTGATCATTTTCTTTAAACTATACAACGCTGCCGTGGCCCGCGAGAGCGGCAAACCATTGGTGAGAGTTACCGTGACGTTGATGAAAGATGGCCAGCGGATGTCGCGGCCCGTGGATTATCAGCTGACAGATGCATCAACAGGACCTGTGCCCACCTTGACCCTTGCCAAATACATAAAACTTGACGGTCTGGCGGCGGGCAGGTACTCAGCCATGATCGAGAGCAGGGACATGCAGCAACAGAAAATGGTCAAGCAGGAGGCCTGGTTCGTAATCGTCCCTTGAGCGGAGACGAGCGGCGACCTATGGGGAGCCAATCAGGCTCCCTGACTTCTTTTGAATGCCCGCGCTCAGCTTGATGATCGCCAGCAGGTCGCGATTGGCGCTGGCCTTGTCTTCCTTCGATTTCGCAACTTCCTTCGAGTCTACGGTGGCCGCGTTCTTCAGCGCGGGGTTTTCACTGAAGCTATCAATCAGCTTGCACAGCTTCACCAGAGCGCCCACCATTTCGTCGTTCTTGAAGTCATCGGCGCTGTTTGGCTTCTCTTCTTCCGCCACCCGGGCGCGCATGTAAACATTTAAGCGGCTGGCACGCTTATTAATTTCAGCGGTCTGTTCCGCCACCAACTTGTATTCGAGTGGTTTGCGCGCGACCAGATTTCGCGCGATGTCGTTGCGCAAAATCTGCAGGCGCTTGAAATCCTCTTTCATGTTTACAATCGCGGCCTGGAGACGCTTTTGGTTCTCCTCCTCCAGGCTCACGTTCGTTTCTGCTCCGCGCAGTCTCCCTTCGTCGATCTGCCGAATACGATCGCCAACATTCGGATTATTGTTAGGCGGCGGCCCGACTCCGCCAGGCTTCCCCTGGCCCAGCGTTGTGCCGGCCAGGCAAAGCAAGAAAATTGCGGCAATGAAAAGCCCCGCCAGGTTTCTGTAACTAAGGAATCGGCAACTCATGAGTATCTCCTCCTGCTTGTCATCTTGCGATCCGCCCTGGCGTCAAGGCGATAATAAAATCGGAACCTGATCACTGGATTGACCACGCGCGGTCACATTAACCAGCGCCTGATTGGCATTCAACAACTCGGCCGGCAACCTGGCAATCACGACAGTGATCCAGTCAAAATTCGGCAGCCGGCCTACCCATTCGACAACGAGCGGGACTGTATGCCCTTTTCCATCATCAGCCTGCGCTGTCACGGTCGATGGGCCATCTCCCGGCTGCAGGTCCAGGTTAGCAGACAGAAGCATCAGTCTTGTTGTCTGGTCCTGACTAAAGTTATCAGAGGTCCTGACGGGAAAGGGATCGCGTTTGAAAGTCACTGAGTCGAGAGCCAACGCTCGCCCGGAGCCTTCATCGGTAAACAGCACCGGCGTGTTTGAGAGCACAGCCCGTTGATAGACCCGCACATAATCCACCGCCATTCGTTGCGGGAAAACCGTCGACGCATCGGGATTGCCCGGGAACCCACCGCCGACCGCGACGTTCAGAATAATAAAGAAAGGATGGTCGAAGACCCACGTGGAGCCTGCGGGCAGATCCGCCGGCGTGCGCGTCTTGTACAAGAGTCCGTCGACATAGAAACGCATGACGTTCGGCTCCCACTCAACCGCGAACGTGTGAAAGGCGTCGGAAAACTTCTGGCCATTGGGCAATGCGTACGTTGCCGTTATGCCGCCGCCGCCTGAATAGCCCGGTCCATGAAAAGTGCCGTGAACGATCGACGGTTCCTTGCCGATATTTTCCATCACGTCGATCTCGCCACAGTTGGGCCAGTGCGCCGTATCGATGTTGTCTCCCAGCATCCAAAATGCCGGCCAGAGACCCTGGCCATACGGAAGCTTGAGGCGCGCCTCGAAGCGTCCATACTTCTGAGTGAATTTTGTTTTAGTAAGCAGCCTGGCCGAAGTGTAGTTGCGAGTGATTCCATCAGGACCAGTAAACGTTTCCTTCAGGGTTGTGATTACCAACGTGCCGCCTTCGAGAGCGGCATTGGCGGTGCGGCTCGTGTAGGTCTCGAGCTCATTATTGCCCCAGCCGTTCCCGCCAATATCAAAGGACCACTTGCTCGGGTCAACCGGCGAACCGTTGGGACCGTCGAACTCGTCACCCCACACCAGGCTCCAAACCGCGGGATTGGCGGCATGCGTCGCCGGACCCGCGGCCAAAAGCAATCCGAGGATAGCCCCAAAAAGAGCGGCTAAGACGACGCCAATAATCGCCCTCCTGATAAACGAGTGGCTCTGGCAGTAAAAGCCCGTGGCCCTATTCATGCTCATCGAAGAAATTTTCCTCGCGGCGGTTTTTGATCGTTACGATCCGGATTAATCAGCTACAATGCAGACGCTAACTGCGCCGCGATTATGTCACGATTCCTGATGCAATAGAACCAACCAGAAACCACTCAAGCGTCTGAGCAAACCAGAGTGAAAACTGCCAACTATGAAGACTGTCAAATACACCACGCTGCTGCTGATTTTAACCTATGCTTTTAACGCGCCTCGTCCGGTACCGGCACAAGGATCGGCCGGCCAAATGCAAGGAACTGCCGGCCAAATGATCGCCGCGAGCCAACTCAACCTGATGCCTGTACCCGCATCGGTGCAAATGCAAGCGGGCCGTTTGCCCATCACGAGCAGCTTCCACGTTGCCGTCAAGAACTATGCGGACGATCGACTACGCGGAGGCATTGCTCGCATGCTCACGCGGCTTTCGGGGCGAACGGTTTTGACTCTTTCGGCTGAGCCGGCGACCGATGAAAGCACCGCTACCCTCGTCATCCAATGCGAGCGAGCAGGCGAGCCCATTCCTTCTCTCAGCGAAAACGAAAGTTACAGTTTGGAAGTCACTGACAAGCAGGCGCGCTTGTCAGCGCCGACAGTGGTGGGCGCTTTACGCGGTCTCGAAACATTCCTGCAACTGCTACAGGGCGACCGCGACGGCTACTATCTCCCCGGTATCAGGATCCAGGACCAACCACGTTTCGCCTGGCGCGGCTTACTCATCGACGTCGGTCGCCATTACGAAACGATGGAAGTCCTGAAGCGGAATCTCGACGCGATGGCGGCCGTAAAGTTAAACGTCTTTCATTGGCACCTTACCGAGGACCAGGGCTTTCGCGTCGAGAGCAAGAAGCTTCCCAAACTCCATTTGCTCGGCTCTGATGGTTTGTTCTACACGCAGGACCAGGTGCGCGAGATCATTTCCTATGCTCGCGACCGCGGCATTCGAGTAATGCCCGAGTTCGATATTCCCGGCCATAGCACAAGCTGGTTGGTTGGTTATCCCGAGATGGGCAGCGCGCCCGGGCCTTTCAAGATTGAACGAGGCGCGGGCATCTTTGAGCCGGCGCTCGATCCCACGCGCGAACAGACCTACAAGTTTCTCGACACTTTTCTGGGCGAGATGGCCGCGCTTTTTCCGGACGCCTACATGCACATCGGCGGTGATGAAAACGAAGGCAAGCAGTGGGACCGCAATCCGCAAATCCAGGCCTTCATGAAAGCGAAAGGCATCAAAGACAATCACGCCTTGCAGGCTTACTTTAACCAACGCCTCTTGAAAATCTTACAAAAGCACGGCAAGAAAATGATTGGCTGGGAAGAGATACTCCATGCGGATCTGCCGAAGGATGCGGTGATCCATTCGTGGCGTGGCCCGGCTTCTCTCGCCGATGCGGCGAAGAAAGGCTACAACGGGATTCTGTCGGCGGGCTATTACATCGATCTGATCTTTCCCGCGTCCCAACACTATCTCGCCGATCCGATTCCGCAGAACACAACTCTCAGTGCTGAAGAAGCGAAGCATGTTCTGGGTGGCGAAGCGACCATGTGGGGAGAATGGGTGAGCCCGGAGACGATTGACTCGCGCATCTGGCCGCGCACGGCCGCAATTGCCGAGCGGCTTTGGTCGCCGCGAAACGTGACGGACATCGATGATATGTACCGGCGCCTGGCGGTGATCAGCCGTCAACTTGAAGAGCTTGGACTGACTCACGAAAAAAACTATGGCATGCTGCTCCGCCGTCTGGCGGCTGGTGAGGACAGTGGGCCACTGCGCACGCTGACATCAATACTCGAACCTGTAAAAGAGTACCATCGTTATCGAATGCGGCCGCAGACCATGCTAAGCCCGCTGACCGGCTTGGTCGACGCGGCGCGGCCTGACAGCGAGGCCGCGCGTCGGTTCGGCGCCAGTGTTGATGGCTTCCTCTCCGATGCACCGCGCTTTGCGCTCTATCGATCGGACCTCGAACGAACGCTGCTTGAATGGCAAACCGCCAGCCGTGCTCTCGGACCAATGATCGATCGATCACCCGCTCTGCAAGAAGCCAGGCCTTTGGCAAACAACCTCTCGGCGATTGCGGAAGCAGGGCTGGAAGCGATGTCTCTGCTGTCGAAAAGTGATCCGGCCACGACGGAATGGCGTGATGCACAGCTTGCAAAGCTCGACGAAGCAGCGAAACCCAGCGGGGCACTCGAGTTCGTCGTGATCACAAGCGTGCGGAAACTGGTGATCGCCGCGGCTGAGTTACCGCAGCTCAGATCGACGACGCCGGCAGAATGGAAGAAGCGAGTCACGACAATGGCTAGCCCATCAGCCGCTCCCGCCAAGCCGTAGCAACGGAAAAGACAATTTAGCCGCGGATTAACGCGGATGACACGGATCAGAAGCAAAACAACAAAGGAACGGGCTGTCTTGTTGTTCTAATCCGTGTCATCCGCGTTAATCTGTGGCTGATTTTCAGTTCGGCATCGGTTCGCCCGGTTTGACGATGCGGATCCAGTGATCGGTAAACTTGCTGTGGCCTCCGGGCAATTCGATCTTCGGCATGTGACACGTGGTGCAGTCTTGCTTGCTCACCGGACATGCAGCAGCCGAGCGAGCAGCAGTCTTCGCTTGATCCCGAGTCGTGAGATGACAAGCCAAACATTTTGAGTCGTAAGAGGCCGCGCCCTCGGCCAGCTTGTCGTGCGGATCGTGACAGGCGACGCAACTGATTCGAGCATCGCCGCTGTGACCACGGCTATTGAAAATTCGGTAAGGTTGATAACGCAGATTATTCGTCCCACCCTGCTTCGGCATCAGCAGGGCTTTTTCAAAACTCACGTGGCAGGCGCCGCAGAATTCCTGTGACAGTTCATCCGCTTCGAGCTTCGCCGGACTAAATATCTGCAGGTTCCTGTTCCCCGCTTTGATAGCGGCAACATGTTTCTCACCCGGTCCATGACAACCTTCACACGTAATCCCGGGCATCAAATGATCGAATTGCAACTTCTCGGCACTAACCGCCGCAGTTGAGTGACAAGCAAAACAGCCCTGCGCCGCTTCCATAGTCATCGGACGGCCCAAGCCATCTTCCAAAGAGTTGGGCGCCGAACGCGGATGCAGAATAGTAAAGTCGAGGGCCTGGGTTTCCTGATAGTAACTGACCCGGCTTTCGTAGAACATTCCCTTATGTTGAAACACATAAGTCTGACCCGCCTTGCCCTGGCCAAAGCAAAAAAGTACAGGTTCGGAAATCGAATCTTTACCATCAGCGATTGTGTAGACGCTGCGATTCCCCTCGCGCACAATCTGGTAGGCGTAGCGACCGTTGCGAAAATCCAGCCGCGGATGACTTTTCAAAACGTCGCAGCGTTCCACTGGCTCCAGCGCCCGGCTCATCGGATTCGCGAGGCGTTTTGCTGTTTGCGCGACGTGGCATTGCGCGCAGGCGTCGCTTCCGACATAGCGCACGCCACCAAGCTCATGAGTTGGCCGCCATTTCGAGAAAGAGTCACGCTGGCTCTGGGCGAGTGTTATCGACAAAGTGAAGGCGAAACAGACCAGGGCGGTCAACAAGAGAATTTTCCTAACTTTTTCCGCCATGTTATTTCGCGGTGCCCAGGCTGGTCTTAGCCAAGCCTTCACCTTCGACTACTTTTATGTAAGTGTTAATTGGCAGGTTCGTCAGCTTGTCGACTTTGCCGCTGGGCCAGCGAATCTCAACGCTATCAATTTTCTTAGCACTGCCCAGCCCAAGCAGTTCGCGTGGATCGTGAGAGCTAAGATAGCTGCCGCCCGCTGTCTTCAGCCGGCTTCGTTTCACACCGGCGGCTTGCCAGTTGATTACGGCGCCAATCGCAGAAGGGTTGCTCTTGTTCGCGATGAGTTGCAGGCCGAGCCAGTTGTTCTTGTTCCCGCCTTCGTTCCGCAGCAGCAGCGGTGGCCCGCCGTTGTTCGATATAAGCACGTCGAGATCGCCGTCGTTATCAAAATCGCCGGTGGCCATGCCGCGTCCGGAAAACTCTTTGCTGAAAATGGCCCCCGCCTGCGCGCTGACATTCTTGAAGGCGCGCCCGGTATTCTCAAACATCAATAAAGGCTCTTTGTATTTCACGCGCGTGGTGCGCATTTCTATGAAGTCATCGGGATGGCCGTTAACCAGAAAGAGATCAGGATCCCCATCGTTGTCATAATCAAAGAACCGCAGTCCCCAGCCGCTTAACATCTGCGTTGCGGTTCCAATTTCTCCGGGCTCGTCGGTAAAAATCAGCTCCTTCTGATTGTGGTAGAGACTGAAAAACTCTCGATCAATATTGGCCACAAACAGATCCTGCCACCCGTCACCATCAAAGTCCGCCGCGTCCACACCCATTCCCGAGCGAGGTTTGCCGGCATCGCTGAAGGCCACGCCCGCCGCCAATCCAACCTCTTCAAATTTTCCGCCGCCCTTATTGATGAATAGAAAGTTCGGCATTGTATCGTTAGCCACGAACAAATCCATCAAGCCATCGTTGTTAACGTCGGTAGCAACCGCGCCGAACGATTTGCCCGGCGAATCAGCGATGCCCGATTCCTTACTCACATCGGTGAACCTGCCATTGCCATCATTGTGAAAGAGATGGCTCGCCCGCGGCTTGAACAGGCGCGGAACACAGTAATAACGCCGGCTTAATGTCTCATCGGTGCAGAGAATGTTTAGAGACTTCTCGTAAATCACAAAGCTGGAAACAAACAGGTCCAGCTTGCCGTCGTTGTCATAGTCGAACCAGACGGCGCAAGTGGACCAGCCGGGCGCAGCGACTCCGGCTTTGTCCGTCACATCCGTGAAGGTTCCATTGCCGTTGTTGTGATAAAGAATATTGCGGCCATAACTCGTCACGTAAAGATCGATCCAGCCATCGGCATCGTAGTCACCGGCCGCGACACCCATGCCGAAGGTCCCGCCGGCGACTCCCGCTTTGTCGGTCACGTCTGTGAATGTGCCATCGTGATTGTTGTGATAGAGGGCATTCTTTAACGGCTTGCCGGGAGTGTAAAAATCCGAGGGGCCGCTATTGACAAGGTAGATGTCCATCCAGCCATCGTTGTCGTAATCAAAGAAAGCGCAACCGGCGCCCACCGTCTCGGGTAAATAACGATCGGCTGAATGCGCGTTGTTATGAATCCAGGTAATGCCGCTCTTTTGGGCGGGCATTTCTTCGAAGGTAACGTTCTTCGAGATCTGTGCAGAAATGCTTAAGGGCACATTTAGGATTAGGCACAACAGCGCCAGTGCGAGTTTGAAATAACGGTCGTAATACATATCAATCTTCAAACCGCAAAGCGGTTCAGCAACACAGCCCAGGGTTGCCGCGCCGCGCGGCTACCCTGGGAATCGAGTGATCGACTGACGCAACCCCGAAGGGGGTTGCGTGTGCGGCGCTAATCGAACGACCGGCTCAACGGCGACCTTGAAACGAATTCCCAATCACGACTGTACTGAAGAACTGACACAACCCCAACGGGGTTGCGATCCTAAAACCCGTTACCCAGGGTTGCCGCGAAGCGCGTCAACCCTGGGCTATGTTGCTTAACCGCTTCGCGGTATCGGAAACTTACGGTTAATTCGGTATCGCCGGCGTCAGAACAAAAGTGTCGCCTTCCCTTTTTTGTGACTGGTCCACGGCTTTCAGCCTTTCGACAATTTGCATCTCTGCCTGCGCCCGCTTCGGGTCCTTTAGTCGCGCGTACAAGACAGCCAACTGATAATGCGCTTTCGAATCGTCGGGATTAAGGCTGGCTCCCAGCTCGAGTTCCCTTTGAGCCCGCACATAATCTTTCAGCTTCAGATAACTGGCGCCGAGCGCGACGTGGGCATTCGCAAACGACGGCGATACTTGAATTGCTTTTTCCAAAAGCGTTATGGCGCGCTCGTCCTCGTTCTCTTCCTGCACGATCAGCCCCAAATAGTAGAAGGGCTCGGCCACGCTGGAATCAGACTTGATCGTTTTTTCGAGGTAACTCTTAGCCTCGCTGAACTTTTTTTGTTTATATAGGACATACCCGAGATACATCTGCCCTTGCGCGCTGTCGGGCTGAAGTTCCAGCGCCCGCCGAAATTCCTGCTCGGCCGCAAAGAGATCGGGCTTTTTCAGCCAGGCAGCGCCGAGCGCGATCCCGTAAGCCGACTCTGTGGGCTTCAGTTTCACGGCTTGCTCTAGAGACGACTGGGCCTCGTCAAAGAATCCGAGATTCAGGGCAGTGACACCGAGCCTGTAAAGGACCTCGGGAGCATTACCGACCACTTCCCTCGTGCGCGAAAGATATGCAAGCGCCGTTTTGCTATCCCCTCTATTTTGCGAAACTCTCGCCAGTCCCATCATCGCGTCCGGATTGTCCTTATGCTCAGCAAGCGCGAGCAGATAATTTTCCTCAGCCTTGTCGACATTTCCTTTTTTCAAATAGGCATCGCCCAGCAAGGTTAGAAATACGACCGAGGCCGCGGATGACGATTTCACCTTTTCGATCACACCGATGGAGTCGTCTGTCTGCCCACGGGAAAGGAGTAGGCGCGCCA
>JAWVCT010000071.1:0-3306 GCA_033858155.1 Blastocatellia bacterium | reverse complement strand
AGATCGAGGAGTACACGGAAGCTTTTGCCGAAGCGGATGCGACGCACATTAAAAATTCCGGAACGGATCACCTTCGATCGCAGATGAATATTCAGCGCAAGGCGGACCTGCACGCACGGTGGCACTTAAAGGAAGTCGCACAGAGGATATCTCGATTGGCCGGCAAACTGGAGTTCGATCGTCTGATCCTGTCAGGCACTGTCGAGGCCACCAGCGAGTTGCAAAGGCTGCTTCCGAAAGCATTGCGCGCGCGCGTTGTTGGTAAGGTTGCCTTGCCGGTTGAAGCAAACATATCGCACGTGCTTGAGGAGACTCTGAAGATTGAGCGGGAAGTCGAGCGGCGGCGTGAATCCGATCTGGTCGAACAGCTCATCACGGCCGCTCACAAAAAACAGAACGCAGTGGTAGGCCTCGAGGACACGCTGCTGGCTTTGCAGGAATGGCGGGTTTGGCAGTTTGTCTATAGCGAGGGACTCAATCTGCGCGGTAGCCAGTGCACGAATTGCGAGGCGCTAACTGCAAGCGACGAGTCTTGTCCGTATTGCAGTCATGCCGTGCGTGCTGTGAACGATTTGATCCAGTTGGCTGCCGAGCGGGTGTTTGATCTTGAGGGAAAGGTCGAGCAGGTTCGTGGTCCAGCCGCGGCCAGACTTAAAGAAGTGGGAAGCATAGGCGCAGTTCTGCATTTCTGAGGAATGAGCATGACGAAGGGAGCAAAGAGATGTCAGGTTTCATAGAACAAGATCAGTGGAAGAGCTTTCTTGACGAATTCAGCAAACGCAATAAGTCGCGGGCTACCAGGCTGGAGGTCGTCAGCGAACTGGGCGACCAACAGGAGGAAGAGTACTTGCCCCTGTTGGGCGTTAGTCTCGAAAGCAAGGGTTCCGCGGCCGGAAGCGTTGAGATCATTCTGGGTGGAGAAACGGCCGCCGATGAGAGACATGTGGAACACATAGTCAACAATGTGCAAAGGATTGCACCGCTGATTGGTGTCACCGGTCTCGAAGACGGTCTGGGCCTCGAAGACAAGGAAGGTGGAAAGACCCTCCTGCTCTTTGAGCGGCTGCTTGAACTGCCTGAAGCAACACCCGAATCGCCAGCGCACGGATAACTGTGGGCTCGCTGAGGAATTTGTTATGGACAGAGATAATTCTGAACGGAAGTCCGACTCCTGCGAACCTATCAGCGACTCCAAAATTGATGAAGCGCTGGCGGAAACCTTTCCCGCCAGCGACCCGCCACCGTGGACGCTCGGGGTCGAACCGCATTGCCAACCTGCTTTAGACAATTTTCAAACAACCTTCTGGGATAAAGTTTTTCGCAAGGTGGAATCGAAGCGCAAGGTGCTCAATGACGCCATTGAAGATGCCAAAGCAGCGGACGCTAAAGAATATTTGGAATCTGTGGAGAGCTATCAACATGAGCGCGAGGAATGGAAAGAGAAGCAAGACATCGCAGAACGAGTGCTGGATGGTGATCTCGCTGCTTACAAAGAGGTCTTTGAGGAGATTGCGCCGTTCAGTGAAATCAGCGACCTTGGCTCGAGTGTGCAGTTTCGGTTTGACAATCCAAGCTTAATAGAGATTACGTTGACCATACGAGGCCAAGACGCAATTCCGACGGAGACAAAGGCTCTTCTTCAAAGCGGTAAGCTATCGACCAAGAAAATGCCCCAGGGTCAGTTTTATGAGCTGTACCAGGATTACATTTGTGGGTGCGTGTTGCGCGTGGCGAATGAATTGCCAAACATGATTCCTGATTTATTTCCCATTCGGTCAATATGCCTTTAGTCCGGTTACGTAAATCTCATGACGCCTAACCGGTGAGGATATTAGAACTCGTTGGTCCGTTTCACCCACCCCACCGTTGCGTAATTCTGCTGACAACCGGTACACGTTGCGTAATTGTCCTGACGCGCTTATCAGTAGCCTTGCTTTGACTCTATGCCAACCGGCACACTGGGCAGGGTGATCAGCACGTCGGGAAAGATAGGAAGAAACGAACCGTGTCCGTGTGGGAGCGGTAGCAAGTATAAGAAGTGTCACGGCAAAGCGGGCGATACCAGTTTCACAGCGGTGCCGAAGCCGCTCATGGAACCAATAGCGGCAAGGAGCGGCGAAACTCCTCAATGGTTAAAAAGCCTGGTGGAGGCTGCAATCAAACATACCTTTGACGGTGGCGCTGGTATTCTATTCATGCATTCTCAATTAGGGCGTTCGGTGCGCGGCGAGCTTTGCGCTCCCGTGGCGCTCCTCGTTCAGTGGCTGCTTAATCAATACGGCATCAAATCAAGAGTTGTCTTCGGAAGCGCAGAGTGGAAGAACTATCCTTTTGCTTTTCGCTGGAAGGGCGCCGCGGAATACCATGCTTGGGTTGAAACTGAATATGGTGAAATTGTTGACCTCGCCTGTGACGCGATTAACCATAGATCGAGCTTAGCAGCGCCGATTAGCATTCTCCCACCGCCGAAGAGTTGCTGGGAAAAACCAGATCAACTTACAGGTCGAGTCTACGAGGAAGTTCGATATGGAGGTCAGGAAATCGACATCGACCTCCCGGGCAGTCCGGCATTTGATAGTACGGCCAAGGCTGCAATGCAGTACGCGCGAACTCATGAGGTGGAGTTCCGAAAAGAACTTGACTAACTCGCTTCCTACGTTTCTGTTGGCGGCGTCTTATTAACTGCCGTACCGCTATCAAATGTGTTTTCGAAATCAAAAGTCCGGTTACGTAAATCTCATGACGCCTAACCTTTGAGAATATTAAAACTCGCTGGTCCGTTTCGCTCACGCCATTGTTGCGTAATGCTGCTGACAACCACTACACATTGCGTAATTAACTGACGGGCTAATCAGCAAACCTTCGGTAGGCCGATAACGGTGTATTCCAGTCAGTATTGGATTGCTCAGACTAGAGCCGAATCGGTTCTCGGACAATACTGTATTCGGGAGGAATCAAGCTTTTTGAGTTATGATGTACCAATCAGAATCTCACAGGAGGAGACCCCCCGTGAAACTTACGATAGTCTACCTTATTCTTCTGACGTTTAGTCTCACACCTGCCCAACAACCCTCGATGGATGAAACCGTTGAGTGGTTACAAAGTAAGAGCTCGCAAATCCGAAGTGTAGGCGGCAATACACCACGCGAATTGGTTGAGAGTAAGTCTGGTAAATGGGAATTCGGATTCATACAGCCGTGTACGTTGGAGCTTAAGAATGGCGACCCGAAAAATGCGCGCCTCCGAAACAGAAACGGGGAACGATAACCGACAGCCCGCGCGTAAATATATTAAGACCTCCTCAAG